>JAYFQF010000056.1:0-13975 GCA_034927285.1 Peptococcaceae bacterium | reverse complement strand
CGGCGCCGGTATCGGTCTTGCCGTGGTAAAAAGTGTTATTAATGCCCATGGGGGGAGCATAAACGCGGAAAGCCGGCCGGGTCAGGGCAGCCGTTTCAGGATCACCCTTCCGAAAAGCCGGTAAACGGGAGATCATATTTTCTTTTTCCTTGAAAAAACAATAGGCAGGGGAAATTAATAAGCAGATAAATAAGCACACGAAAAAGCGGCGGCTGCAAAATCTATGCATGCCGCCGCTTTTATCTGCCGGTTGGGATGTGCGTTTTGCTGGGCTTTCGGCTTCGGCACTGTCCGGGTCCCCGGCTTTTTAAGCTCCCGCGGAAGCCGGAAGGGAGGCGGCCGCCTTTTTCAGCTGAGTCAGGGCCTTTTGAAGGACCGGCCTTGGGCAGGCGATGTTCATGCGCTGGAACCCTTCTCCTCCCGCGCCGAACATGGGTCCTGAATCCAGCCAAAGACCTGCCTGATGCAGGATCAGATGGTCAAGCTGTTGATCCGAAAGCCCCAAAGCCCGGCAGTCAAGCCAAAGGAGATAGGTGCCTTCCGGCTCCACAAGCCGGATCTGGGGAAGTTCCTTTTTCAGAAAATCTCTGACCAGAGCCAGGTTCAGAGAAAGATAGCCTTTCAGATCCTCCAGCCACTGGGCTCCATGCCGGTAGGCCGCTCTGCAGGCCACAAGGCCCATCAGATTGGGCTGGCTGTATCCGGTTTTGTCTATTTCCTGCCGCAGGCGCCGCCTGATGTCCTGGTTTGAAACAAAGATATTGGAAATTTGCAGTCCCGCCAGATTAAAGGTCTTACTGGGGGCCGTGCAGGTAATGGCGATGTCGGAGAAATCAGGCCGGATCCCCGCAAATACCTGATGACGGTATCCCGGATAGACGAAGTCGGCGTGGATTTCATCGGCGATGACGGTGACGCCGTGTCTGATGCAAATGTTGCCCATGGCGGTCAGTTCGTCCTTGGTCCAGACCCGTCCCACCGGATTATGGGGGCTGCACAGAATAAAAAGCTTCACTTTGTTCTGGACGATCTTGTGTTCAAAGTCTTTCAGATCCACAGCATATTTTCCCTGGTTATAGGCAAGCTGATTTATGACCGGCCGGCGGCCGTTATCCAGTATCGATTCCAGGAAAGGATAGTAAACCGGCTGCTGAATCAGCACGGCGTCGTTTTCTTGGGTCAGCCCGCGGATGGCGGCGCAGATGGCGAAAACAACGCCGGGAGTTTTGACCAGCCAATGGGGGGAAAGCTGCCAGCCGAAACGGTCCGAATACCAGGCGTCTAATGCCTGGAAATAATCATCTCCGGCGGCGTCGCTGTAGCCGAAAATCCCGTGGCGGATTTTTTCCTCAAGGGCCTCCAGGACCTTAGGCGGGGACTGGAAGTCCATATCCGCCACCCAACGCGGCAAAATGTCTTCCGGCCTGCCTTTTTTGGCGGCAAAATCATATTTCAGGGAATCGGTGCCCCGTCGGCTGATAACCTGATGGAAGGAATATGTCATGCTTAACCCCTTTCTATGGCTTGCTTCAGGTCCGCCACCAGATCGTCGGCGGATTCCAGGCCCACAGAAAGACGAAGCAGACGTTCGTTGATCCCTTTGGCCTCCCGTTCTTCCTTGGGCACGTCGGCATGGGTCTGCAGCATAGGATAGGTAATCAGGCTCTCGGCTCCGCCGAGGCTTTCGGCGTATTGGATGACCGATACACGTTCCAGGATCCGAAGCGCCGTTTCCCGGCTGTCCGTTTCAAAGGAAATCATAGCGCCAAAACCGGTGGTCTGCTTTTGGGAAATTTGAAAGCCCGGATGGGAAGGCAGGCCTGCATAATAAACCGCCTTGATTTTATCCTGCTTGCAAAGCCAGCCGGCAATTTTCATTGCGTTTTCCTGCTGGCGTTCCATCCGGACCGGCAGAGTCTTCAGGCCTCGGATTAAAAGCCAGCTGTCAAAGGGGGAAAGGCAGGCTCCGGTGGTCTTATAAATGAAGCGCAGCCGTTCCGCCAGGTCACCGTCGGAGACGACCAAAAAGCCCGCCAGCGTATCGTTGTGCCCGCCCAGGTATTTCGTGCCGCTATGGATCACCACATCGGCGCCCAACAGCAGGGGCTTCTGAAAGCAGGGCGTTAAAAAGGTGTTGTCCACCGCCAGCAGCAGTCCCCGGGATTTACAGAGCTTGGAAACGGCGCCGATGTCGGTGACCTGCATCATGGGGTTTGTGGGAGTTTCGATCAGGACCGCTTTAGTTTCCGGCCGGATCTGCCTTTCTACCGCCGCCAGGTCGGAGGTGGCGACAAAGCTGAAGGAAATGCCGTTCTTTGCAGAAATCTGCTGAAAAAGCCGGTATGTGCCTCCATAAAGATCGTCGGAAGCGATCAGATGATCTCCCGGCGAAAAAAGCTCCATGAGGGCGGAAACCGCCGCCATGCCGGTGGAAAAGGCCAGGGCTTCGACGCCGCTTTCAAGTTTGGCCAGGGTTTTTTCCAGGTGCTCCCGGGTAGGGTTTTGCGTTCGCGAATAATCGTATCCCGTGCTTAGCCCAACTCCGGGATGGGCAAAGGTGGCGGACTGAAAAATCGGGACGCTGACGGCGCCCGTCGTGTCATATTTGCCGCGGCTGCCATGTATGCAAAGCGTATCAAAATCCATCGTCATTCTCCTGCTTTCTAAATATAGAACATTATCGCATGCTCTTCTTTGTGTTTTTCCGCTTCATTGACCAGATCCTCCAAAGAGACCTTGCCCAAAGCGTCTTTTACCGATTCGTCCAGGATATCAAACGCAGATAACCGCATGGCTTTTTCAATGTCCGGAGCTTTCTCCGGGACAGTGTCTTCCGCTTTTTCAAATAATGAAGTTTCCACAGCTGAAAGTACGTCCAATACGGTTATCTGCCGGGGCATTCGGGCAAGCTGATATCCGCCCTGGGCACCCTTGATGGAGTGGACCAGGCCGCCCCGTTTTAACAGGGAAAATACCTGCTCCAGATAGATCTTGGATATGCCGAGCCTTTCAGAAATGCTGATCACCGTAATGTATTCGCCGCTGTTATGTTTTTGTGCCATACTGATAACGGCGGCCAGTGCGTAGCGTCCTTTAGCTGAAATCCTCATGATTTTTGCCTCATTTCATACATTATTAGTATGTATTCAATGATAGGGGAAAACCGGCACTTTGTCAATAGAATACCGGCGGACAACGATCTGCCGGGATTAAGATTTTTTTTGAAACCCTGTTGACAAAGTCCGGTGGAAGCGATATGATGAACATATCAAATAAAACATATATGAATTGTATTAAAAATATTATATACGATGGAGGTAAAACTTATGGCAAAAATTTACAGGAGCCTTACTGATCTCATCGGAGGCACGCCGCTGCTTGAACTTACTAATTACGAAAAGAAGCATGGACTTGATGCCACCGTGATAGGGAAATTGGAATATTTCAATCCTGCCGGAAGCGTAAAGGACAGAATCGCCAAGGCCATGATTGAAGACGCTGAGGCCAAAGGCCTGCTGAATCCCGAATCGGTCATTATCGAGCCGACCAGCGGTAATACCGGCATCGGACTAGCCTCGGTGGCCGCAGCCCGGGGATACAGGATCATTCTTACCATGCCCGAGACCATGAGCGTTGAGCGCAGAAATCTGCTGAAGGCTTACGGCGCGGAGCTTGTTCTTACCGAGGGCTCCAAGGGTATGCCGGGGGCTATCGCCAAGGCCGATGAGCTTGCAAAAGAGATTCCCCATGGCTTTATCCCCGGACAGTTTGTAAATCCTGCCAATCCGGAAATCCACAGAAAAACCACGGGCCCCGAAATCTGGGAGGATACCGAAGGAAAGGTGGATTTCCTGGTGGCGGGCGTCGGTACCGGCGGCACGATCACCGGAGCCGGTGAATTTCTGAAATCCAAAAACCCCAAGGTCAAGGTCGTCGCCGTTGAGCCGGACGCTTCCCCGGTATTGTCCGGCGGCAAGTCCGGACCGCATAAGATCCAGGGCATCGGGCCCGGGTTTGTGCCCAGCGTATTGAACACCGACGTCTATGATGAAGTCATCCGGGTAAAAAATGAGGACGCTTTTGCAATCGGAAGAGAGCTGTCCAGAACCGAGGGCCTGCTGATCGGTATTTCCGCAGGCGCCGCCGCCTGGGCCGCCATAGAGCTGGCCAAGCGGCCGGAAAATGCCGGGAAAGTGATTGTGGCTATTCTTCCGGACACCGGGGAACGCTATTTGTCCACTCCTTTGTTCTCCGAGTAAATCATCCTGTAAATCATTTTTTTTCGTTAATTTCTCCCCTCTTCGAAGAGCGTGCGCAAACCGTTTTGAAAGCGTGTTGCGCACGCTCGCATTTTATCTCTCTTAAGGTAAAAACCTGCCGGGAACGCATCGATTTACGGCCGGCCGGGAGCCGCCGGCGGAAAGCGTTATCTCCGGTATTTTTTTGGAAGATATATCCCCGGCATTTTTTGCAGAGGCTTGACAGCGTACCCATTTAATCATACTATATCAATATAATTTATAGGAAAGATTTTGTGAAATAAGGAGATTCACTATGTTAAAAGATAAAAAGGCGCCGGGTTTTCTGACCCAAGCCGTACATGCCGGCAATGGTGTGGATAAAGAAAGCGGGGCCATCAGACGCCCCATCACCATGGCGAATCTATCCCGAGGCTTTCCATCAGGGCTTTTTCCGATTCAGCGTAGGCCTTGAGGATACGGAAGACATTATTGAGGACATCGTCCAGGCGCTGAAAAAAACGGGACTTTGATGAAATGAGGCCCGGCGGTTCAGCTGATTAAGGAGGTCGGATTCTATGGAGTTGATCTATGAAAAACAGAAAGAGCTTTGGGAGATATTAAAAGGGCTGGACCGGGCCGCCGTAGCTTTTTCCGGGGGTGTGGATTCCACATTCCTGCTTCATTCCGCAAAAACTATTTTGGGCGACAGACTCCTGGCGGTGACGGCCCGTTCTTTGAGCTTTCCTGAAAGGGAGCTTTCCGAAGCCCGAAGCTTTTGCAGGCAATACGCTATTTGCCACGAAGTGGTGGATTCGGAAGAACTGGATATCGACGGGTTTTCCCAAAACCCCCTTAACCGCTGTTACTTATGTAAAACGGAACTTTTTACAAAAATAAAAGGGATTGCAAAACAAAAGGGGATCGGCAATGTACTGGAAGGCTCCAACGCCGACGATTCCGGGGATTTCCGCCCCGGCCTTAAGGCAGTGGCAGAGCAGGGGGTGTTAAGCCCCCTGCGTCAGGCGGGTCTTCATAAAGAGGAAATCCGCAGGCTTTCGAAAGAACTCGGGCTGCCCACCTGGGATAAGCAGTCTTTTGCCTGCCTGTCCTCACGGTTCCCTTATGGAGAATCCATTACCCCTGAAAGGCTGCGGATGGTGGAAGTGGCCGAGCAATACCTGTTGGATTTGGGCTTCCATCAGATCAGGGTGCGCTTCCACGGGGAACTGGCCCGGATCGAAACCGACGAGACCGGCTATGCAAAAATGCTGGACCGGGAGATACGCGGGCGGGTTTATCATCAATTCAGAGAAATCGGGTTTGTGTATGTCGCTTTGGATATCCGGGGATACCGGACAGGCAGCATGAATGAAACCTTATCGAAAGCAGAGAGGGAAAGTGTACAAAAATAAAAGCGGGCGGGAAAGGACCGGGTATGTTAAACGAGTTTTCCAGGACTGAGCTTTTGTTGGGGAAAGAGGCCATGGAAAAGCTGAAGTCCTCTTTTGTGGCGGTCTTCGGCGTCGGGGGCGTCGGCTCTTATGCGGCGGAGGCCCTGGCCAGAAGCGGCATCGGCGCCATTGATCTGTACGACGACGACCGGATCTGCCTGACCAATATAAACAGGCAGCTGCCGGCCACCCATAAAACAGTGGGGCAAAAAAAGGTTGAGGCCATGAAAGAACGGATACTGGAGATTAATCCGAAATGCTCGGTGGGGATTCACGAGTGCTTTTATACGGCGCAAAACGCCGATGAGTTCGACCTTTCCCCATACGATTATATTATTGACGCTATTGATACCGTTTCCTCCAAGCTGGCGCTGATCGAAAGGGCCAAAGCCCGGGATATTTCCATCATCAGCTGTATGGGAGCGGGCAATAAGCTCAATCCGGCCCAGTTTGAGGTGGCGGATATCTATGAGACCTCCGTGTGCCCCCTGGCCAAGGTCTTAAGGCACGAGCTGAGGAAGAGGAAGGTAGACTCCCTCAAAGTGGTGTATTCAAAGGAAACGGCGCTGACGCCCCATGAAGAGGAGAATCTGAGCTGTAAATATCACTGTATCTGTCCTCCGGGAACAAAAAGAAAATGCTCCGCCAGGCGGCAGGTGCCGGGAAGCGTTTCCTTTGTCCCGCCGGTGGCCGGATTTATTTTGGCTTCAGAGGTGGTCAAGGACCTGGCGGGCTGGACAATTTCACGGAAATGAAGGAATAAACGCTTTCTTGTTGAATCCATATTATTTATGACGAGCTTTTGAAAAATGATAGGATGTGATCTGATGAAGATATCTACAAGAGGCCGTTACGCGCTGCGTCTGATGCTGGATCTGGCCCAGAACGATCCGGAGCAGTACGTAACCATAAAGAGCATTTCCGAGCGGCAGGAGATCTCCGGAAAATATCTGGAACAAATCATCTCCGTGTTAAGCAGGGCGGGTTATGTGAAAAGCAGCCGCGGTTCCCAGGGCGGATATAAACTGGCGCGGCCTGCCGGGGAATATACCGTCGGCATGATCCTGAGGCTGATCGAAGGCAGTCTTGTGCCTGTGGCCTGCATGGAAGACGAGCCGAACCGCTGCCCCCGCAGCGGCAAATGCGCTACCCTGGACGTATGGAAACAGCTGGATGAGGCCATCAACGGCGTGATTGATCATATCACGCTTGCCGACCTTGTGGAGAAACAAAAATTTAAGCTGTGATTTTGGACTGGGATCCGGAACGGTTTTTCTTTAAAATAAAATAAAAACCGGGGTTTGCTCCTATTGACTTTTGCTTCTGGAAAGATATAATGATATTCATATTAAATATATATGAAATATATGAAAACAAAAAAGGAACAAGTCGAAAGGAGAATGAACCAAATGGCAGAAAAGAGAAAATACAAATTTGAAACCCTTCAGGTTCATGCCGGTCAGGAAAATCCTGATCCTGCCACCGATGCAAGAGCCGTCCCCATTTATCAGACCACGTCCTATGTCTTCGCAAATTGCGCCCAGGGAGCCGGCCGCTTCGGCCTTACCGAGCCCGGCAATATTTATTCCCGGATCATGAATCCCACCTCGGATGTGTTTGAAAAGCGCATCGCGGCACTGGAAGGCGGCATCGGGGCCCTGGCCCTGTCCAGCGGCGCGGCGGCCGTGACCTATGCGATCCAGAATATCGCCCGCACCGGCGACCATATCGTCTCCGCCAATACGCTTTACGGGGGCACCTATAATTTATTTGAGCATACGTTCAAGGACTTCGGCATCGACGTCACCTTTGTGAATCCCGATGACCCCGGCAGCTTTGCAGGTGCCATACGGCCCAATACAAAGGCCATCTTCATTGAAACCCTGGGTAATCCAAACTCCAGCCTTATTGATATCCAGGCTGTGGCAAACCTGGCTCATCAGCAGGGAATTCCCCTGGTGGTTGATAACACCTTCGCCACTCCCTATCTGCTGCGGCCCATCGAGTACGGCGCAGATATCATCGTCCATTCCGCCACAAAATTCATCGGCGGACACGGAACCTCCATCGGGGGAGTCATTGTGGACGGGGGTAAGTTCGATTGGGCGGCCTCCGGAAAATTCCCCGGACTCTCTAAACCCAACCCCAGCTATCACGGCCTGTGCCTTACGGATGCCGCCGGAGCGGCGGCTTATATCACCAAGGCGCGGGTAACCCTGCTCCGGGATACGGGAGCGGCCCTTAGCCCCTTTAACTCCTTCCTGTTTTTGCAGGGGCTTGAAACCCTCTCCTTGCGGGTAGAACGTCATGTGGAAAATACCCTTAAGATCGTGGATTTTCTCAAGAACCATCCCCAGGTGGAAAGAGTCAATCATCCTTCCCTGCCGGAAAGCCCGTATCATGAGCTGTATCAAAAATACTTCCCTGCGGGAGGCGGCTCCATTTTCACCTTCGAGATCAAAGGCGGCGCCCACGAGGCCAGAGCCTTTATCGACCGGCTGCAGATTTTCTCTTTGCTGGCAAACGTGGCCGACGTGAAGTCTCTTGTAATTCATCCCGCCAGCACCACCCATTCCCAGATGAGTGAAAAGGAACTGCTGGACTCCGGCATCAAGCCGAATACCGTCCGCCTTTCCATCGGCACCGAGCACGTGGAAGATCTGATTTACGATCTGGACCAGGCATTTTAAGCCGGATTGGGGTTATTCGCCTTCCGGGCAAAGGGCCCGGGGTCCGGAGCTAGAAAGAAAGTTTTCCCCGAGGATTTTCAGTGAATATAGGCTAAGCCCGCTGATGCCTCCCCTCAATTGAACCGATTGATGGGGGACGTCAGCTTTTTTTCAGTTTATTGCCCGGCTTTTCCGCTTTTTGCCTGCCGATTTCTGCCTATTATCTGCCCGCTTGTGCTTTCACCCGGCCCTTGTGAGAGCCCATTTAACGGCTCTGTAATAAATGGACAAAATTTCCTGTTTTCAGTTTGACAAGAAAAGTCAGGAAATATATAATCAAAATGTGTCAATTGAAGAAGGAAAATGGATATTTTTCACGAATTTGTAACTTGGCATAATAATCCAGTTTGCACATCTGTTCATATTGCGGACTTGATCTTTTTATGGCCGGGCGGCCCTTTTCTTTACGGCTATTCAAGAGGGAATCATATTAAATCTAATGCTGACGAAAATGGGGGATTTGATGATGAAACGGTTCAAAGATTACAGTATTACCCGTAAGCTGTTGACAGGGTTCCTTTGCGCAGTTGTGATCATGCTGATCGTTGAAATTGTTGGCGGTGTGGGAATGGCAACGATTTCCCGAATGGATAAAAAGTTGTACGAAAACGAGATGGCTCCCGTGGTTCATTTAATCAACGCAACGAAAAGCCTGTACCAAATGCGGGTGGATTCCCAAAATGCTGTAATAAACGCCGGTCATCTTCAGAGGATTGAAAGCTATGAGCAGGATTATCAGGCCAATAAAGAGCTCTTTTTAGCCGAATCGGCTGTTTACCGGGAAACGCTTACCAATCCCGATTCCTTTACGCTGTTTGATGAAGCGGCCGGAATATTCGTTGATAATTTTGATCCCCTGATGCAGAAGACCTTCGAATTATCGAAATCCGGATATAGGGCCGCGGCAGACGCTGCGGCCACCGCATCCTCCGACAATATCGAGAGACTTTTCAGTAATTATGATCAGCTGGTAGCTAACCGCATGGCTTCTGCCAAGGGAATCAGTGAGACTAATAACACAACCGCGCTGATACTGATGGCTGTTTTAACCGCGCTTGTCGTAATTGGTTCCGTGGCGGCGATATTCCTTGGCCTGCGGATCGCAAAGCTGATCAGCAGACCCGTGGGGCAGGTGGTTTCCGCTGCCGGTCAAATCGCCCTGGGCCAGATGGAGGTGGATGTTGATCTGGAGCAGATCAGATCCGAGGATGAGACAGGCCAGTTGGCGGTGGCCTTTACCGAAATGCTGAACAGTATCCGTAATCAGGTTCTTATCGCCGAAAGCATCAGTAACGGCGACTTCACCAAGGAAGTGCCCCTGCGCTCGGAGAAGGATGTTCTCGGCCTGGCGCTGCAGAAGATCCGGAAAGATCTCAACCAGACCCTGCTGCTTATTAATACGGCGGCAGAGCAGGTGAATTCCGGCGCCTCACAGGTGTCCAGTTCCTCACAGGCCCTGGCTTCAGGGGCGGCGGAGCAGGCGGCCACCATCGAGGAACTGACCGCTTCCATTACTACGGTAGCAAAGCAGGCCGATGAAAACGCCAAAAATGTCAAGCAGGCCACGGCGTATGTAGGAGAAGCAAATACCGGAGCGAACACAGGCAATACCCACATGGAAAACCTCAATTCCGCCATGGGCCAGATCCGGGCGTCTTCTGAGAAGATCTCGAATATCACCAAGGTGATCGAGGACATCGCTTTTCAGACCAATATTCTCGCTCTGAACGCGGCTATTGAAGCCGCCAGGGCCGGTGATGCCGGCAAGGGTTTCGCGGTAGTGGCCGACGAGGTGCGGAATCTGGCCGCCAAATCCGCCGAGGCAGCCAAGCAGACGGCGGATTTGATCAGGAATTCCACCGTGACCGTCACAGAGGGAGAAAAAGCGGCTGAGGAAGCGGCCCAGATCCTCCGTGGCGTCGTTGATAAGACGGAACTTGTAAACAAAACGATTCATCAGATTGAAGTGGCTTCCTCCGAGCAGGCCACCGCCATCGAGCAGATCACCCAGGGGCTGTCGCAGGTGGCTGCCGTTGTTCATACCAATGCGGCCACAGCCGAGGAAGGTTCCGCCTCCAGTGAAGAGCTGGCCGCCCAGGCCCAGACCCTGCAAAAAGAAGTAGGGAAATTCAAACTGGCGGGTGAGGAAGCGGATAGCCGGCCAGAGCCTGGTGAACTGTCTCCCCAGGCGGAAAAAACAGAGGATCAGGATGATCAAGATGATCAGGAAGAGCCGGAAGCCGGCGGCGAATACGATAGATGCTCCGGTGAATCCGAGAAATACTAAAAAGTATTTGGCAAGCAGGAGATAAACAGCGGCTGCCTTGAAAGAGAAAACAAAAACGGGCTCAAAAGAGTCCGTTTTTGTTTTTCTTCGATTGCGGTAAATCAAGAGCCAGGGAGTGAATTAACGCAGGGATCAGACATCCTTTGCGGCATCATAGGCGGTCCAGATGGTATCCATCACGTTGGCGGGACACTTGGCGTCGCCGATCAGATGGACATTGCCGCTTTTTATCTCCTGATAAAGGGCGTCGTTGCTGTTATATCCTACCGATATGACGATATGATCCGCCGGTATTTCCAGGCGGTTTGGCATACCTTTGGGTCCCAAGGCAAACATATGCTGGGCGCGATTGGCGATATTGGGATAGTTTTTTATCGTTTCCAGTATGGTGGCTTTACCGTCCTCGTATTTTTCCACCACAGCGTTTTTAATGACCCGCACCTTGTAGTAATCCAGCAGTTCCATCAGCATATTGTAGTTGGCGGCCGACAGCCCGAAGGCGTTCAGAATGGTCTCGGTCATTTCCACAATGGTGACGTTTTTGCCCTGACGGCCCAGGGAGTAGGCGATTTCACAGCCGGTGAGTCCGCCGCCGATGATCAGCACATTTTGCCCTTTGACTTCTGTATACCGCAGCGTATCCACCGCATAGGTCACGTTGGGCCCCATGAGACCGGGGACATCCAGCCTGCGCTCGATGGCTCCGGTGGCAATAAAGACTTCATCGTAGCCGCCTCCGGCCACCAGGTCCTTAGTGACCTCGGTGTTCAGGCGGACCTGGATATCCAGGTCCTTCATCTGTTTTTTATACCAGCTGAGCAGCCGTTTATCATCATCCTTGAAATCCGGCTTGGCCGCCGCCACAAATACGCCGCCCAATTCGCCGGTTTTTTCATAGAGGTCCACCCGGTGGCCCCGCAGGGCGCAGACCCGGGCCGCTTCCATCCCCCCCAGGCCGCCGCCGGCTACCAGAACCTTCTTCGGATTGCCGGCCTTGGCGAGGGCATAGCTCTTTTCGCGGCCGCAGGCAGGATTCACGGCACAGCTGATATCTTTACCTTGGAAAATACGGCCCAGGCAGCCCTGGTGACAAGCGATGCAGGGACGTACCTGGTCCAGCATGCCGGCGGCAAATTTATTGGGCGCTTCCGGGTCTGCCAAAAGGGGTCTGCCCATACCCAGCATGTCCATATAACCCTGGGCAATGGCTTTTTCCGCAAGATCGGGGTCATCAAAACGGCCTGCACAGATGACCGGGATATCCACGGCCTTTTTTATCTCTGCGACATCGTCCAGATTGCAGGCCTTAGGCATATACATGGGCGGATGGGCCCAATACCAGGAATCATAGGTGCCGTTGTCGCAGTTCAGGGCGTCGTAGCCTGCTTCCTGGAGCTTTTTGGCAATGACCAGGCTTTCCTTCAGGTTCCGGCCCATCTCCTGGAATTCTTCTCCGGGCAGGGCGCCCCGGTTGAACCCCTTCATGTAGCTCCGGACGCTGTAACGGAGAGAGACCGGGAAGTCTTTGCCGCACCTGGCTTTGATGGCCTGGACGATCTCCACGGGGAGCCGCAGCCTGTTTTCCAGTGAACCGCCGTATTCATCGGTTCGCAGGTTCATGCAGGAGATGACAAACTGATCCAGGAGATAGCCCTCATGAACGGCGTGGATCTCCACTCCGTCGCCGCCTGCTTGCTGCACCAGGTAAGCCCCCTCGGCAAAGTTATGGATATACTCCTTGATCTCCTCTTTTGTTATGCCGGGATTGGTTTGAGTGGGATCCCATACATTCTGAATCGGCGCGGGAGCCGGGTAAGGATAACCATGGCCTGCCCGGCCGGTCAGGGCCGTAAGCTGGATGAATACCTTGGCGCCGCAGCTGTGTATTCCTTCTGTCAGGTACCTGGTCTTTTTTATATAGGAATCCGGGTCCTGAAGAATGAAAAAAACGGGGTTTCTTACAATGGGCACCAGCCCGGTGACAATCAGCCCTGTACCGCCCTTTGCCCGTTCAATGTAATAGTCCGCGCCGTCCTTGGTATACGCGCCGTCCGTACCCATCAGCCTGGGGGAGAAGACGCCCATGGGCATCATGGCAATACGGTTTTTTACCTCGACGTTGCCGATCTTGACCGGAGAGAATAAGACTTCATACTTTTTCGACATAACCAACCTCCTTTGCGGTAACATAACCAAATTCGCCCAATGATATTTTGTAAAATTAATTATAATATTATTTGGAATAATTTGCAAATGAAGAACTCAGGGCCGGCGGGACAGGCCCAGGCTCTGGAAATTGATGCAATGGAAAATTTTCTGTTAAAAAGAAAGAATGACACAGGGACGCAATAAACAAAACACAGAACGTCACATTTTTTCTAAAATTGAATATATTAAAATGTGAAGAAAAAGATGAATTTATAATCCCATCGAACAAAATCAAAACAATAAGGAGCGTATGCAATGAGTCCCTATCCTTATGACAGAAACGACGACTGCGGCAGATTCGGTGGCAATAACTGTGGTAGACCGATCCCTGGCCCTACCGGGCCCAGAGGGCCTCAGGGTTGCCCCGGCGTTCCCGGTCCTACCGGACCCCGGGGGCCCATGGGTTATCCCGGCCCTACCGGCCCCATAGGCCCCACCGGCCCTACCGGCGCTACCGGTCCCACGGGCGCCAACGGCCCCACCGGTCCTACGGGTGCCAACGGTCCTACCGGCCCCACGGGTGCTACCGGCCCTGACGGCCCGATTGGTCCCACCGGCCCCACGGGCGCCAACGGTGTTACCGGTCCCACCGGTGCTACCGGCCCTGCCGGCCCCATAGGCCCCACCGGCCCTACCGGCGCTAATGGCATTACCGGCCCTACGGGTGCTACCGGCCCTGCCGGGCCTACCGGGGCCACCGGCCCCACCGGCGCCAACGGGGTTACCGGCCCTACCGGCGCCACCGGTCCTACGGGTGCTACCGGCGCTACTGGTCCTACCGGGCCCGCCGGGGCCACCGGCCCCACCGGTGCTACCGGCGCCGACGGCGCTGCTGGCCCTACGGGTGCTACGGGCGCCACCGGCGCCACCGGCGCCGACGGAACTATCGGTCCCACGGGACCTACCGGCGCCACCGGCCCCACCGGCCCCACAGGCGCCGACGGAACTATCGGTCACACGGGCCCCACCGGCGCCACCGGCGCCGCCGGAGCTAACGGACCCACAGGCCCTACCGCCGCCACCGGACCCCCCGGCGCCACCGGCGCGGACGGCGCGATC
>JAYFQF010000029.1:0-14137 GCA_034927285.1 Peptococcaceae bacterium | reverse complement strand
GAATTTGGCCCGCATCACGTTTAAGACGGTATCCATGGTGCCCATGCGGACCTGGGTTTCCGCGTAGAGACTGCCGAAGATGGTGAGGCACATGACCCAGGCGATGCGGTCGATGCCGTCGACCCAGGCGGTCAGCCATTGGATGGGGTTATAAATCCCGCCCATCAAAAGAGCCAGAAGTCCGGTGATCAGAAGGCCGGCAGTGATATTTCCGCCAATGTAAGGGATCTTTTTAATCAGGATAATAGCAAGCAGGACACAAAATGGTACAAGAACAATAATCATAAAATACTCCTCCTGTCATTAATGCGGATAGAAAACCCGGAATCCCAGACTGCAGAAAAAGGAAATGTCATCACCTCCATTCGCCGGATTTAATACAACGTATGCATGACACTTTCTGAATATTGCACAAAGCGTGCCTGATTTGCCGGAAGAAAAAATAATGCCGGACCGCCGGTAAATGCTGAAATCTTAGCGCGGGTTAAGGGAATGTCCATAACAGAGGAAATTCCAGGAATCGGAATTCGGGACAAGGGAGATAAGCCGACTTTTTCGCGAAAAACCGCATAAATATAGGTAGAAAGGCAATTTCTATTTTCGAAATAGAAAATTATCAGAAAGTGAAATAATGTGAAGAGGTGAACAAAATCTTAGCGGGAGTGCGCATTGCATTTTAGTCTTGAGTTTGCTTTAATTAGGGGAGGAAATCCGAATTTTGCAAACTTTTGAAGCGGTCCATCCGGGAAAGGAGAATGCCAATGCAAAAAAAATCCAGACTTTTATTGATTGGCCGTTTCAGCCAGCAGCTGGAGGTGCTGCGGGGCCTGAAGCTGGTGCATGATGTGGAGCTTGCGGCAGTGCTGGACCCGTCGGCAAAGAATGAAGAGGTTCTCTGGTTTCAGGAAAGCCCGGTGCCGGTATATTGTTCTTCCCTTTCCCTGATGGAAGCGAGCCGGCCGGATTTTGACCTGATTATCGATACCCTGGGATTGACGGATACCCTGGATTATCTGGAGATGGCCCGGTCCTCCGGCAGCCTGGTTTACGATTCCCGGCAAAGCGAATTTCTGGCGCCGGTATTCGTCCGGCTGGTGAAAAACGAGCAAAAGTACCGCCAGGCCGAAGCCGCTATGGAAGCGGCTCAGGAAGGAATCGAGGTGGTGGATGAAAACGGCATCATCACTTATGTAAACGCCGCTTTTACCAAGATTCTCAATGTGCCGGCCAAAGACCGGCTGGGCTTCAGCGTTTTTGAGGTGTCCCCCGACGGCAGCCTGGCCGAAGTGCTGCGCACCGGCAAAGCGGTTTTCGGAAATAACCATGTGACCAACGGCAAGACGATCATCGCCAACGCCTCGCCACTGATCAACGACGGAAGGCTGGTGGGGGCGGTAACCGTTTTTAACGACGCCAATCTGGTAGAGAAAATGATTCAGATCCTGGATCGCAGCAAAGAAGAGATCGCCTCGCTGAAAGAGGAAATCCATTCCATGAACCAGCCCAAATATTCTTTCATGGATCTGGTGGGGGAAGCGCCGAACTTCAAAAAATGCGTCAGCCAGGCCAAGCAGGCGGCGGACAGCATGTCCACGGTGCTGATTACCGGCGAGTCCGGTACCGGCAAGGAGTTGTTTTCCCACGGCATCCATGAGTTCGGCTGCCGGGCCAAGGGACCTTTTATCAAGGTGAACTGTCCCGCCATTCCCGGCACGCTTTTGGAAAGCGAGCTTTTCGGTTATGAAAAGGGCGCCTTTACCGGGGCGGTCAAGACCAAGATGGGCAAATTTGAGCTGGCCAACGGCGGTACTATCTTTCTGGATGAAATCGGCGACATGGATCTATATCTGCAGGCCAAGCTTTTGCGGGTGCTGCAGGAAAAGGAAGTGGAGCGGGTGGGCGGCGTACATCCCATCCGGGTGGACGTCCGGGTCATCGCCGCAACCAACAAAAACCTGAAAGAATCCGTAGAAAAGGGGCAGTTTCGCAGCGATTTGTATTACCGGCTGAACGTGATCCACATTCATCTGCCGCCGCTGCGGGAGCGGCGGGGGGATATCCCCCTTTTGGCCCGGCAGATGATCCGCAAATATTGCGAAAGGGATTGGTATGAGCGAAAGACCTTTCCTACCCGGGTGCTGCGGGAGGCGGGAGGAAGGATCAACGGAATGGAGCCCTTAAGCGAAAACCAGATACCCCGCCTGGACGCCGGGGCCATCCAGGAGCTGCGGGATTATGAATGGCCGGGAAATATCCGGGAGCTGGAAAACCTGGTGGAAAAGCTGATGATCATGGGGGACGACAGCCTGATTACCCGGGAGGATGTGGTTTCGGTCCTCTATCCTGCGGAGACGGTTCCTTTGGAGCAGCTGGAAGGAAAAAGCATCAGCGCCATGGAAAAGCGGATGATTCTGGCGTCGCTGAAACGCCACGGCGAGACTCTGGAGGGAAAAAAGGCCGCGGCTAAAGAATTGGGGATTTCGCTGACCTGTTTATATGACAAATTGAAGAAATATCGCTGAGTTTTCCCTGGAGCCTGAGCAACTCTCCGGGCCCGGCTTTTCTCCGCTTAAAACGGTTGTGCCGGGACCAATATTATGGTAAAATAAATATAAGTAATTATTATTCAATTAGGGAGAGATGTTTATGGCTCTGCATAAATCCGGGGAAGATTACTTGGAGACGATTTTGATGCTGGAAGAAAAAAACGGGTACGTACGTTCGGTGGACGTGGCGGCCGCCTTGGGCTTTTCCAAGCCAAGCATCAGCCGGGCCATGACTTTGCTGAAAGAACAGAACTATATCACCATGGACCGGGACCGGCTGATCCGGCTGACGGAGACCGGCCGGGTCAAGGCCAATGAGGTTTACGGCAGGCACAAGGCTCTGACCCGTTACTTTGTGGAAGTCCTGGGGGTGGAGGAAACCGTGGCGGAGGCCGACGCCTGTAATATCGAACATGTGATCAGCCGGGAAAGCATGGAAAAAATGATCGCCCATCTGTCGGCATTGAACAGGGCCTGAAAGGAAAAGACAAAATTTTTTTTGGCGCTGGGCCGGCTTTTTCAGCAGGAAGCTGATTTTTTTACCAAAAGCCACTTGACAACTCAGAAAGGGAGTTGTAGTATTTAGCCCATAATCCAATAGCGGATCAAACCGTTGAAAGAGAGAAGTACCCGCTTGCTGAAATCCAAAGAGAGCCGCCGTCGGTGAGAGTGCGGTGAGGGAAGCTGCGTCGAATGGACTCAGGAGGGCGGCCTGAAATCCCGGGGAAAACCGGGAAAGTAGGAGCCGACGGGGACCTTACCCGTTATCCGGAAGGCGCGCATGTTGGTGCGTGAGCAAAGTGGGCCTTTGGGCCAATGTGGGTGGTACCGCAGAAGTGTTTTTCGACTTTTGTCCCATTTCGGGATGAAAGTCTTTTTTTATTCCCAAAAACAAAAAACCGAAGCGGGATACGCTTCAGAAAGGATGCTTGACATGACAGAAAAAAATCGGAACATACCCTGCAAAATCTATTTAACCGAAGAGGAGATGCCGAAATATTGGTTTGATCTTCGTCCGGAGATGAAAACCAAACCCGCGCCCCTCCTGCATCCCGGCACCCTGAAGCCCTGCACCGCCGAGGATCTGCGGCCGGTCTTCTGCGACGGGCTGATCGAACAGGAGCTGAACACCACCCGGTCCTATATCGAAATCCCTGAGGAGATCCGGAATTATTACAAAATGTACCGGCCTTCCCCGGTAGTCCGGGCCTACTCCCTGGAAAAAGCCTTGGATACGCCGGCCCGGATTTACTATAAATTCGAAGGCTCCAACACTTCCGGCTCCCATAAGCTGAACTCCGCTGTCGCCCAGGTGTATTACGCCAAAAAACAGGGTCTGAAAAAGGTGACCACAGAGACCGGAGCCGGTCAGTGGGGGACCGCTTTATCCATGGCCTGCGCTTACTTCGGCCTGGACCTGGACGTCTACATGGTGAAGGTTTCCAGCCAGCAAAAGCCCTATCGGAAGGCCGTCATGGAAACTTATGGCGCCAGGGTGATCCCTTCTCCTTCCGACACCACCGAGGCAGGCCGCCGCATCCTGGCGGAAATGCCGGAAACCGGCGGCTCTTTGGGCTGCGCCATCTCCGAAGCTATCGAAGTGGCGCTGAAAGGAGAGGACAGCCGCTATGTACTGGGCAGCGTATTAAACCACGTGCTGCTGCATCAGTCCGTCATCGGGCTGGAGGCTAAGGCGGCACTGGATAAATACGGCGTGGAGCCGGACGTGATCATCGGCTGCGCCGGCGGCGGTTCCAATCTGGGAGGGCTTCTGGCGCCTTTCATGGCCGGCAGAATCAAAGGCGAAAACAATATCCGCTTCATCGCCGTGGAACCGGCTTCCTGCCCCAGTCTGACCCGGGGACGCTTTGCCTACGACTTTGGCGATACCGGGAAAACCACGCCCCTTTTGAAGATGTACACCCTGGGCAGCGGCTTCATGCCGGCGCCGGGCCATGCCGGCGGCCTGCGGTATCACGGAATGAACAGTATCCTGTCCCAGCTGTACCATGACGGCTATCTGGAAGCCTGCTCTTATGAGCAGACCAGGGTTTTTGACGCGGCCAGCTTCTTTGCCCGCTGCGAGGGCATCCTGCCGGCGCCGGAATCCGCCCACGCGATCCGGGCTGCGATGGACGAGGCCCTGGCCTGCAGGGGGAGGAAGGAAGCCAAGACGATCCTCTTCGGCCTTACCGGCACCGGATATTTTGATATGGCCGCTTATATGGCCTATAACGACGGTTCCATGAACGACTATATCCCCACGGACGAAGAACTTGAACGGGGCTTTGCCACCCTGCCCAAGGTGGATTAAGGGGCGCCGGAAATTAAGGCCGTAAATTACGATCGATAAAACAAAAGAGGCTTTCTTCCGGCGAGGATGGTTCGCCGGGGGAAGCCTCTTTTCCTTTTATTCTTTTTAAATTATGCCTCCTCCGGAATAAAGGCACCGCGCTCTTTTTTCATTGGACCGCCGGGCTTTCAGAGGATCCTGCCGCCGCCCACCACCACGTCGCCGTCGTAAAAGACCACGGCCTGGCCCTTGGCGATGGCCCTTTGAGGCTGGTCAAAGGTCAGCCGAACCCGGTCCGCGGCGGTTTGTTCTACCGTGGCAGCCTGGGCCGGCTGCTTATAGCGGACCTTGGCCGTTACCCGCATGGGTCGTTCCAGGCGGGGGCAGGCGATGAGATTGATATCCGCGGCCTCCAGGGTTTGGGTATAAAGGTCGGCTTCCGGCGCCAGGACAATAGTATTGTCCCGGACGTTTTTTGCGTAAACAAATAAGGGGGGATCAAAGGGCAGCCCCAGGCCTTTGCGCTGGCCGATGGTATAGCGGATGATGCCTTTATGACGGCCCAGCACCCGGCCTTCCCGGTCCACATAATCCCCCGGCGGGAAGTTTTTACCGGTATACTCTTCGATAAACCGGGCGTAGTCGCCGTTTTTAACAAAGCAGATATCCTGGCTGTCCCGCTTTTGAGCGTTGATAAAGCCGTGGGCTTCGGCAATCCCGCGGACCTCCGGCTTTGTCAGTTGGCCTAAAGGCAGCAGGGTATGGGCTAATTGGTCCTGGGTCAGAGAATAAAGGACGTAACTCTGGTCCTTGGACCGGTCCAGCCCCTTTTTCAGCAAATAGCGGCCGCTGCCTGCGTCATAAGCGATCCCGGCATAGTGGCCGGTGACCACATAATCGCATTCCAGCTGGCGGCTGCGCTCCAAAAGCCTGTCGAATTTGATGTAGCGGTTACAGTCGATGCAGGGGTTAGGGGTGGCGCCGTTTATATACGCCTCCACGAAACGGCCGATGACCTGATCGCCGAAGCTTTCTTTGAAATTCAGCACATAGTAGGGTAACCCCAAATTTTCCGCCACCCGGCGGGCATCCTGGATATCGTCCAAGGAACAGCAGGTTTTCTCTCTGCTTTCCCCCACGTCCTCATTATTAAAAAGCTTCAGGGTGATGCCGATGGCCTCGTATCCCTGCTCCTTGATCAGGCAGGCGGCCACGGAGGAGTCCACGCCGCCGCTCATGGCGATCAGTGCCCGTTTGGTCATGAAGGAAAAACTCCTTATTTTCTGGATTCAGCGGACCTGATCCTTCGCGCCTAACGCCGCAAGCACATCCTGGGGCCGGGCCGGCAGACTGCGGAGCCGGATGCCGCAGGCGTTGGCAATGGCATTAATCACCGCCGGCGTCATGGGCACCGTGGCTACCTCCGACACGCCCTTGGCGCCGAAGGGGCCTGTAGGATCAGGATCCTCCAGTAGTAGGATATCATAATACGGCGTTTCGTCAATAGTTGGCAAACCCAGCTGGCCGTAGTATTTTACCGCCGGCCGGCCCTGGGTTACAGGCATTTCCTCCGACAGGGCATAGCCGATGCCCATGGAACAGCTGCCTTCCAATTGGCCTTCCACCACATGGGGATTGATGACCCGGCCCAGATCATGGGCGCAGACCACTTCCAGGACCCGGACCTTTCCGGTGTCCGTATCCACTTCCAGGATGGCCGACTGGGCGGCGTAAGCGTAAGCGGGATAATTATGATATTCGTAAGGGGAAACGGAGGCCCGGCCCTCCACATCATAAAGGGCAAAGGTTTTGGGAGCCACATAAGTATAAGATGCGGAAAGGGGTTCCTGAGAAATCCCGCCGGCCTGGCGGGCCGCCAGCTTTTCGTTGAAGGCTTTGGCGGCGCCCACCACGGCGCTGCCGCTGATCAGGGTCTGGCGCTCGCCTACGGCGTTGCCGTGATGCAGGGTTTGATCGGTGTCGCCGTTGACGACGTCGATCAAGCCGGGATCCCAGTCCAAAGCCTCCGCCGCCAACTGCAGCATGGCGGTGCGAAAGCCCTGGCCCATGTCGATGCCGGAGACCCTGAGCTCCAGGCGGCCGCCGGCTTTTTCCGTGATAATGGCGCCGGCGTCGTCCACCTTGCCCTTGCCGGCGCCGACGTTTTTGAAGCCGCTGGCCATGCCCCAGCCCAGGACCTTACCGCCCTGAGGGTATTTTTCCGCATATTTGGCCAGCGCTTCCCTGGTGGCGTCCCGGCAGATCAGGAGACAGTCCCGGATGCCCAGGCTTTTTTGCAGATATTCGCCGGACAGGGTCTGATCCATCAGTTTAAAACAGTTTTTGAGTCTCAGCTCAAAGGGGTCGATGCCCAATTTTTCCGCCGCCTCGTCCAGCAGAGTTTCCATGCAGAAATTTACCTGATTGATCCCAAAACCCCGGAAGGCGCTGCCGGGCAGGTTGTTTGTCCGGACCGCCCGGCCGCTGACCCGGCCGTTGGGCATGCGGTAAGGGCCTACGGAAAAAATACAGGCCTGGTCGATGACCCGGGCGCTCAGGTTCATATAGGGACCGCCGTCGGATAAAAGTTCCGCCTTGAAATAACGCAGGAAGCCGTCTTTGTCCAGGCCCACCTCATAATCCATTTCATAAGGGTGGCGTTTGGTGCTGGTGCCTAAGGACTCTTCCCGGCTCAGGGTGATTTTTACCGGGCGGCCCAGGCGGTAAGCGGCAACGGCGGCGGCGGCTTCCAGGGTAGGGTCGGCTTTGCTGCCGAACCCGCCGCCGATAGGCGTAACGATGATCCGGATTTTTTCCTGGGGCATATCCATTACGCCGGAAAGGATCCGGCGCATTTCAAAGGGCGACTGGGTGGGCGCATAAACCGTCAGGCCCTTTTCCGGACTATAGCAGGCACTGCAGGACTCCGGTTCCAGATAAGCGTGCTCCACATAAGGCGTGGTGAAGTGCCCGGACAGCTTAAGCAGTCCGGGTTCTTTGGCGGCGGCGTCGGGATCTCCCACGGTATGGGAGAGCTCTTTATGGATCTGACCTTTGGCTTTGGCTTCTTTCATATCGAATACCGCCGGTAAAATCTCATACTCCACCTTAACGGCGGCAGCGGCGGCCTGGGCCGACGCCGGGCTTTCCGCTACGGCCAGGGCCACTACGTCCCGGCAAAACCGGACTTCCGTATCACAAAACACCGGCTGGTCCGCCTGCAGCAGACCGTAGGCATTTTTCCCGGGAACGTCCCGGGCGGTCAGAACCCCAAGGACCCCGGGCAGGGCTTCCGCCGCCGCCGTGTCCACCGAAAGTACCCGGGCGTGGGCATGACCCGACCAGACCGGAGCGCCGTAAAGGGTGCCCGGCAGCTCGATGTCGTCGGCGTATTTCAGGGTGCCCTGAGCCTTGGCCGGACCGTCGGCATCCCAAAGAGGCAGGCCCAGAACGTCGCCGGCGGTTTTTTCCGCCGCCTGATTTTCACATATCTCCACAGGATCGCCGTCTTCCTGCTGGCGGAATACCCGGGTGCGCTCCCAGTTTTCCGGGCAGGGGTCTTCCTCCCCCCTGAGCCTTGCGGCCGCCAGCTCCACAGCCTGGATAATCTTTACGTATCCGGTGCAGCGGCAGTAATTATGCTTGAACGCTTTTTCAATTTCCTGGGGGCTGGGAGTGAGAGTCTGATCCAAAAGGGCCTTGGCGGCCAGAATCATGCCCGGGGTGCAGAACCCGCATTGGATGGCACCGGTATCTAAAAAGGCTTTTTGGATAGGGTGCAGTTCTCCGGGAGCCGCCAGGCCTTCGATGGTAGTGACGGATTTTCCTTCCAGACGGGAGGTCTTTGTGATGCAGGCCCGGGCCGTTTTCCCGTCGATCAGGACGGTACAGGCGCCGCAGTGGCCGGTGGAGCAGCCTTCTTTGGTTCCTTTCAGGCAGGCTTTGCCCCGCAGGTACTGTAAAAGGGTCATTTGGCATTCCTGGTCCGTCAGTACGCGGCTTTCGCCATTTAAGGTGAAGCTGATTGGGGAGATGCTGATACTCATTTTATGCCTCCTATAAAAACGGCGCGGCAAACCCGGCGGAAAACCTCCGACAGGACGCGGCCAAAAAGATCAAAGGATACGGCGGGCAAAGCCCATAGAACAGGCGGGCAAATTTTCATCCCCGGGAGAAGAGTTTCCCGGTGTAAATCCCCTCCTGGTATGATAATATATTATAAAATGAGGGAGGATATCATAACGATGGTTATTGTTCCCGAAATAAAGCAAAATCAGTCCGGTTACGACACGGTGGCGCTGAACAGGACCGGGGACGCCATCCGGATTATCGACCAGACCAGGCTGCCGGGAGAAGAGGTTTTTTTGGAGCTGAGAAGCCAGGAGGAAATCCGGAAGGCCATCTGCCTTTTGCAGGTCCGGGGCGCGCCGGCTCTGGGGGTGGCGGCAGGCTTCGGCTATTATCTGGCGGCCCGGCAGCTGGCTTGTACGGCCCGGGAAGGGCTGTCTGCCGCCGGCGGCAGGGAAAAGGGCAGGGAAGCGCTGGCACGCTTTTTTGAAGACTTAAGCGAGGCAAAGGCCAGTCTTAAGTCGGCCAGGCCTACGGCGGTAAATCTGGGCTGGGCTCTGGACCGGATGGAGCGGGCGGGGCTTTGCCTGGCCCGCCGGGCGGGAAAACCCTTTTCAGCTTTGACAGAATCGGGACAAGGTCGGGGGGCGGCGGCGGAAAAGGCCCCGGGCCGGGAGCGGGCTTTTGATCCGGAAGAGACCGCCGCTTTTCTGCGGGAATTTTGCCTTGGACTGAAAGCGGAAGCTCTGGCCATCTATCAGGAGGATATTGATGTTTGCCGGGCCATCGGAGAAAAAGGCCTTGGGCTGATCTCGCCGGGATGGGGCATCCTGACCCATTGCAACGCCGGCCGGCTGGCCTGCGTCCGCTACGGTACGGCCACGTCGCCGATTTATCTGGCCCAGGAAAAAGGCTATGGCCTGAAGGTTTTTGTGGACGAAACCCGGCCCCTTTTGCAGGGGGCCAGGCTGACGGCCTACGAGTTGAAGGAGGCCGGCGTAGACGCGACTCTGATCTGTGATAATATGGCCGCCGCCGTTATGGCCAAGGGCTGGGTCCAGGCGGTATTTACCGGAGCCGACCGGGTGGCGGCCAACGGCGACGCCGCAAATAAGATCGGTACCAGCGGCCTGGCTATTTTGGCGAAGCATTACGGTATACCCATGTATATTTGCGCCCCCAGATCCACCATTGATTTTCAAACGGCGGAAGGCGGGGAAATCCGCATCGAGGAGCGGCCGGCGGAAGAAGTGAGGGGCATGTGGTATGAAAAACCCATGGCCCCGGAGGGAGTAAAGATTTATAATCCGGCTTTTGACGTAACGGATCATAACCTGATCAGCGGTATCGTGACCGAATTTGGAGTGATCCGGCCCCCTTACCGGGAGAACCTGGCAGTTTTGCGGCGGCCGCCGGACAGGGACCGGGAAAAAGGCAAAGGCTGTTGAGACGGCAGGATAAGGAGGAAGCGGATGAGAGAAAAACGGAAGGACCCGGAGCGAAAAGAATCAGAGCTTGGTTTCCCAAAAGCAGAGCCTTGCACCGGAAGCCGGGAGCCTTGCACTGAAACCCGGCAGCCCTACCCGGCCGAAAAGGAGGCCCGGGAGGAAATCCTGGAGATCGGCCGCCGCATGTATGCCAAGGGCTTTGCAGCGGCCAACGACGGCAACATCAGCTGCCTGGTGGGCCCCAACAGCCTGTGGACCACTCCCACCGGCGTCTCCAAGGGGTTTATGACCGCGGCGCAGCTGGTGAAGACAGACCGCCTGGGACGGATAAAGAGCGGCGGCAAGCCTTCTTCCGAACTGCTGATGCATCTTCGGGTCTACGATGAAAATCCTGAAGTAAAAGCCGTAGTCCACGCCCACCCCCCGGCGGCCACCGCTTTTGCCTGCGCCGGGCTGGCGCTGGACAAGCCGGTCCTGGCCGAGGCCGTGGTACAGCTGGGACAGGTGCCGGTGGCTCCCTTTGCTTTGCCCGGCACCCGGGAGGTGGCGGATGCCATAGCGCCTTTTTGCCGTGATTACAACGCCCTGCTTCTGGCCAATCACGGCGCCCTGACCTGGGGACGCAGTCTGACGGAGGCCTGGTACAGGATGGAGACTCTGGAGTATTATGCGGTTTTGCTGATGCTGACCGGGACTTTGCCGGCGCCGGCAAAGTCACTGGGTCCACAAGAGGTGGAGGGCCTGCTGGCCTGCCGGCAGGCCCTGGGGATCGGCGGCCCGGGGATCCCCCCTGTGCCTGCTTCCTGAAAATCCGGAGCTTACAGGCGGTAGGTTTCTTCGCTATTTTCAGTTAATTTCCTGCCGGAACCAAAATTGGCAGAAGATTGATAACAGTTATTAATAGTGTTATAATTATTCGCGACGCCTATCAAGAATGGAAGGAAGTATGTTCATGAAAAAATCCGGGCAGCTGCTCTTAAGACTGACGGCGGTTGTGTTGTCAGTCTCTTTTGTTTTGTCCGGCTGCCTCGGCGACAAAAGGACGGGCCAAAGCAGTAAAGCCCCGGTATCTATTTCTATCTGGCATTATTATAACGGCGTACAAAAGCAAAGCTTTGACGATTTGGTAGCGGAGTTTAACGACACTGTAGGGGCTGAGCAGGGGATCGTAGTGGAGGCATACAATAAGGGCTACGTCAACGACCTGAGCCGGCAGGTCATCGCCGCAGCCAACCAGGACGTGGGGGCCGAAGAAGTCCCCGACGTCTTTGCGGCATACGCCGATACCGCCTACGAGATCTATCGCCGGGGCATGACCGCCGATATCGGCGCCTATCTGACGGAAGAGGAAAAAAACAGCTATATCCCGGCCTATATGGAGGAAGGCCGCTTCAGCAAAAACGGGCAGACCGTGATTTTTCCCATCGCCAAATCCACGGAGGTATTTATGCTGAATACCACGGACTGGCAGCCCTTTGCTGAAGCCACCGGCGCTTCGGTGGAGAGTTTCGCCACCTGGGAGGGCCTGGCGGAGGTGGCGGAGGAGTATTACCGCTGGACCGACAGCCTGACGCCGGAAAAGGATGACGGGAAAGCCTTCTTCGGACGGGACGCCCTGGCAAATTACCTGCTGATCGGCAGCTATCAGCTGGGCAGCGAACTTTTCGACGTTATCGACGGCCAGGTTTTCCTGAGGATCGACGAAGAAATCATGCGCAGGCTTTGGGATAATTATTATGTGCCGTATGTCAATGGGTACTATACCGCTATCGGCAGGTTCCGCAGCGACGACGCCAAAACCGGCGATATCCTGGCCTTGGTGGGCTCCAGCGCCGGCGCGCCTTATTTCCCCGGCACGGTAACCCTCAGCGACGGGGAAGCTTATGAAGTGGAGTCCGCCGTATATCCCCCGCCGAATTTTGCCGGCGCCAAACCCTTGGCCGTGCAGCAGGGTGCGGGAATGGTGGTGACCAAATCCGAGACGCGGCGGGAGGCCGCGGCTGTGACTTTTTTAAAATGGTTTACCCGGCCGGAACAAAACCTCCGTTTTTGCCTGTGCTCCGGATATCTGCCGGTGACCAAGGCGGCCAATACCCAGGAGGCCCTGGAGCAAGCCGCGGATAACCAGCAGATCGTTACCCCGTTGAAACAGGCGTTATTTACAGGCATAGAAATGGTAAACGGCCGGTATCAGCTCTATACCAACCAGGCCTTTGAAAAAGGGGACCAGGCCAGGAGCGTGGTGAACCTCTCTTTGCAAAACCGGGCTGCAGAAGACCGGGAAAAGGTCCGCCGTCTGATGGACCAGGGGCTTTCCCGGCAGAAAGCGGTGGCCCGGGTGGCTACCGACCAGGCTTTTCAGGAATGGCTGGCCGATTTTACCCGGGAACTGGAAGCGGCCGTAGGCTGAAGAAGAATACGATATGCTGAGAAGATGAGCGGAGAATGGGAAGGAGGAAGAGTTTCTTGCACAAGCGGCGGCCTTTTTGGCGTAACCGGATTTTAGGAAAACTCATGCTTCCCATTATGGCGGTAATGCTTATGCAGACCGTCCTCTATTTTTTCTTCTTCTGGCAGGGAAAGGTCACCATTCATATTGAAAATAATGCCTACGATATATTAAATGAACGGGTGCTGAACCGGCAGCAATACCTGGAAAACGAAATGATCCATAAATGGTCCAATCTCCAGGACAGCGAAGAAAATATCCTGAGCCTCATCGACGGCATCCTGGAGGACAACGGCGCCGGGACCGCCGATATTTTTACCGATGCGGATTTAAACGACCGGATTGTCATGGGCGTTGCCCCGGAGCTGATTTACCTGCTGCGGAAAAACTCTGTAACCGGAGCTTTTCTGGTGCTGGACGGGCCGGCCAATAAAAGCGGCCAGGCGGGACGGGCGGGATTTTACCTCCGGGATCTGGACCCCGGGGATAATTCTTCCGACGACAGCGATCTTTTGCTGGAGCGGGGCATGCCTCATATCTCCAAGGCCTTGAATATCGCTTTGGACAGTTATTGGCGCGCGGGCTTTAAGTTTTCCCAAACCGGCGGCCAGGCCGATGAACAATTCTTTTTCCGGCCGCTTTTGGCCGCCAGAGACTGTGAAAATAAGGACAGCCAAAACTTTGGCTACTGGAGCGAAAGCTTCAGCTTAAGCGGGACGGACGGCAATGTCATTACTTATTCTGTGCCGCTGATCGATGACTCCGGCACGGTTTTTGGCGTGATGGGCGTGGACATCACTGAGCAATATCTGCTTTCTCAGCTGAAATATACGGAAATCGGCCCGGACCGCCGCGGGGCCTATCTCCTGGCCGTCACCAACGACGGCGGAAAAACCTACCGGCAGATATGCGCAAACGGCCCGGTGCGCTACCGCCTGGAAGATACCGCTCAGGTCACTGTGGAGAAACAGGTCTATGACAATCTGTACTCTTTGGCCACCGGTAAAGGAAACCGGCCGGTATACGCCAGTATCATCGACTTTAAACTATATAACACCAATACGCCCTTTGAAGACGACCGCTGGGCGCTGATCGGCATGATGGGAAAAGATGATCTCCTGTCTTTTGCCGATCAGGTACGGGACGTAGCCATCATGTCCACGGTCCTTTCCCTGCTGCTGGGGCTTTTAGGCTTGAATTGTCAAGTCAAGTGCAACGATTGATTAAAGAAGACTTCATGAGGCGATTTCCAGCCTAAGCATTTGCGAGGCCTAAAATTTAGTTTTTCAACGAAACCAGCAATATCGATTTCGGACGAGAGTGCAATATCAAA
>JAYFQF010000007.1:0-3095 GCA_034927285.1 Peptococcaceae bacterium | reverse complement strand
GGTGGTTTGTCCTAGTCTGGCTCCTCCGCGGAGCCAGCGGATTGAAATGATAGGCAACGGACCAGGTCTGGGGCCGCACCCTCGTCTGGCTCCTCCGCGGAGCCAGCGGATTGAAATTCCGTCTGTCTCAACACTCAGAGTCACAGTCTTGCGTCTGGCTCCTCCGCGGAGCCAGCGGATTGAAATTTTAGCAACAAGTACATCTATGGCGTCGACTCTCGGTCTGGCTCCTCCGCGGAGCCAGCGGATTGAAATCGATAATAAGGCCTTTTCCTCCGGGCTTAGGCCCGTCTGGCTCCTCCGCGGAGCCAGCGGCTTGAAATCGGTGCCGCCTCAGATTCAGCAGCAGTGGGTAAGTCTGCCTCCTCCGCGGAACTGAAATCTGACCACCAAATTACTATTGCAAAAAAAGAATGTCTGGCCTCTCGTGAAGCCAGACAAGTTCGTCATGAGGTTTTGACCTTGGGCTTTTATAAACAAGCCAGGAAATCCTCATAGCGTTATAGAAACTTTTGTGATAAAATATACGATGTTTCCGGGATATGATCGTTCATCGCCGGCCTGTGCTGAGCCGGCGATTACTGAACTCATTGGCCAATAGAAGCTGAAGTCTGACCGTCAGCCTTATGAAACATCTCTAGAACGTAATATTTACCGGCGTACCGACGGATATCCGCTCATACAGCCGCTCTGCGTCCCGGTTTTGCAGCCGGATGCAGCCCAGAGAGATGGCCTTGCCGATGGAATCCGGGTTATTGGTGCCATGAATGCCGTAACGGGGCTTATCCAGGCCCATCCAGCGGGTGCCGTAGACTTGCTGACCATCCAGGATCACCCGGTTGGCGATACGATAATTCCCCAGGGGCGTAGGGGTCGAAGTTTTGCCCACGGCGCAGGGGCAGGTAAAAATCACTTCGCCCCGGTCGCAGAGATGGAGGCGGCGATGATCCCGCTCAATATGGATATATATGCCGTTATACATCTTGATCCCTCGTTTCTATTAAGAATTTACTTTATTATCATATGATCCAGAATAGCAAAGGGAGAGTACCTAAATGAAAAAAGCCTTGGCTTTACTATTGATCGTTATCCTGGCGCTTAGCGCCGTGTCTTTTTTATCTGCCTGTGGAAAAGAAAAAGAGGAACCCCCGGCGGTGGATCCCAACCAAGAGCCTCAAGAGGAGCCGGAGCCTCAAATCCCGGAAGATGACCCGGAGCTGCCCGGCGCTTTTCTGGTCATGATCGACAATATGGTTGACGCCCGGCCTCAAAGCGGCTTGGATAAGGCAGATGTGGTGTTTGAGATCGAGGCGGAGGGGGGGATTACCCGTTACATGGCCCTTTTCTATAATAACGCGGTGGAAAAGGTGGGCCCGATTCGCAGCGCCAGATACTATTTCGCCCAACTGGCCAAAGGCCTGGGCGGGATTTACGTCCATGTCGGCGGTTCCACAGACGGCTATTCCAGCATCAATCAGCTGAAAGTCAACGATATCGACGGGATGAAAGCCACAGCCAAGCAGTTTTACCGGACCAAGGACCGTAAGGCCCCTCATAACTGTTATACCACTACGGATACTTTGGTGGAAATGGCTCAGAAAAAGGGCTATGACCTGACGGCGCCCAAACTGCCGGCCTACGCCCTGACCTTTGACGGCGAGCCTTTGGAAAGCGGCCGGGTAACGCTGACCTATTCCAAGGGCAAGGCCGGGTATAATGTGGAATATGTCTGGGAAGAGGGGTTGGGCCCCGATGGCGGGCAATACCGCCGTTACATGAAGGGGGAGCCGGCCTACACCCTGGAAGGCGAAGCCTTGGTGGCAGATACCATCTTCATTATGGAATGCGATATCAAAGCCCGGAATACGAAACCCCTTACGTCTTCCGTGGATGTGATCGGCAGCGGCCCGGCGGTTTGTGTCGTGGAAAACCGGATCATTAAAGGCACCTGGAACAAGGAGTCTGCCGAGGCTCCCCTGATTTTTAAGGATGAAGCCGGCAACGAGATGTGCCGTAAGTTCGGCAGGACCTGGGTGCAGGTGGTGCCCAGTCTGGACATCGTATCCTATAACGAACCTGACGTCCCGGAGAAGGCAAATACGGAGGTAAAATGACGGAAGTCACGATTTATACCGACGGAGCCTGCAGCGGCAATCCCGGTCCCGGCGGCTGGGGAGCTATCCTGATGTGGCAGGACCAGAGCAAGGAAATGTCCGGGGGTGAAGCCCGGACCACCAATAACCGTATGGAGCTGATGGCGGCGATCCAGGCTCTGGAAGCCCTGAAGCGGCCCTGCCAGGTAAAGCTGTACAGCGACAGCGCCTATTTAGTCAACGCCTTTTTGCAGGGCTGGCTGGGCAAGTGGCAGGCCAACGGCTGGAGAAATGCCAAAAAAGAGCCGGTAGAAAACCAGGATCTTTGGCAGCGTCTGTTGGCTTTGTCGGAACAGCACCGGATCAGTTGGATCAAAGTGAAGGGGCATAGCGACAATCCTTATAATAACCGCTGCGATGAGTTAGCGGTGGCGGCGGCGGCCAGCTTCAAGAATTGAAGTATAGCGGCCATAAGCGGAGAAAAGTAAACGGTCAAAGCAGAGGATAGGATAAGCAATGAGTTGTAAAAAGTGCTGTGACGGCGCAGATGAGCGCTGGCACAGCACTTTTTACAGTCCCCGGAAATTTGCGGCGTAGGGCGGCGCAGATGAGTGCCGCTTACGCCGCTTCGGAGTTCTTATAAAAATGAATGATGAGGTGAAATCTAAGTTCAGAAAAGCTATATGGTGTAGTCCTCCACAGATTCCAGCAAGCCGTACTCCAGCAGGATTTCTTCCAGGCGCTCCTGGCTCATGGGCTTCGGGATGGTAAACATCGTATTTTCGTCGATGGCTTTTGCCAGGTTGCGGTATTCCTGGGCCTGGCCCGTTTCCGGGCTATACTCGATTACGGTTTTGCGGCGTGAATACGCCGCCTGAAACGGTGCGTGTAGACCGCACGAATGGTGCAGCCAAACCGCTAAAGTGGTGCAAGGTCACCGCAGCCATGGTGCATTGACAGGATAGCCACTAAAATGAGTTCAGCATCGTCAGATGCAAATTC
>JAYFQF010000046.1:0-23986 GCA_034927285.1 Peptococcaceae bacterium | reverse complement strand
GCCGGTACATAAGGGATGGCCACGGTAACCGCACCGTTAAATTGAGAGATAGTATTTCCCCCGCCGGTAACGCTGAAATCATAGGCGGGGCGGTCTCCTATCCTTTGCCGGATCTGGTCAGGCAGGGAGGCCGGGTCCGTTTTGGCCACGGATATGGTTACATCTCCGGCAGCCGCGGCGGCCACCGTGCTTAGAGCGGCTCCATCAAAGGTCACGCTGCCCAGGCTGCTGGATAAGGTCAGGCGGTCTATCCCGGCCGCGGCAAGATCCTGCACAGAAGCAGCCGTCAGGGTAGCAGCCGCGGCGGTTAGTTGGGCGGCGGTTCCTGTCGGAGGATTAAGCTTAATTTCGATTTGAGCTTTTTCCCCGCTTTTTGCCGCAGCTTCCCGGACCTGGCTTATGGTTGTGCTCATCTGTGCTTCAGTAATCAACGCCGTAGCTTTCCCATCCGCACTTACGGCAGGCGTAACGGCAGCGGTAGCGGTAGCGCCGGAAACTGTGGTCGACGGCGTTCCATCTGTACTCCCTCCGCCGCCGTCTCCGCCGCCGGAGGGAGTACCGGGTTCAATACGTACATATTTGCTGCCGGTAAAGGCAGCAGCCGCCGGGTTTTGTACTTCCCGGGCCGCAGCGGCGGTATTTCCGGCTGAGACTTTGTGGGCATAGCCGGAGCTGAAGGTGGGGGCGGTATTAAAAGCAAAATGGTCGGTACTTTTGGTTTGGGCAGTGATGGTGCCGCCGTTTATTACGATACTGTTCCCGTACAGGCCGTTAGAAACCTGCGAGGACAGCTGCAGGTTACCCCGGTTAATGGTGAGGGTTCCGCCGTCTGCTTTCAGGCAGCAGGCCGCTCCGGTTCCATATTCCTGCACGGTCAGGGTTCCGGTCATCTCTATGGTCACATTTTTACCTTCAATGCCGCTGACATGATTATAGATCGTCAGATTACCGGAGCCGCTTATTTTAATGTCTTTTCCCTGAGCGCTAATCCCGCTCCCAATAGTATAATCATCCACATCCGCAGGATTTGCCGGCGGGGTGCCCAGCACATTATTTCCGATCAGCTCTATGGTAATGTCTGTAGAGGATGTGATAGCGTTTATCTTTCCGTCGTTTGAACCCGCCGGAGCAATCACCGCATTATTCAGAGTAAGGGTTTTGGTGCTTGGATCATAGCTGACCGTACCTGAAATACCCGGTCCGGTGATATTGTCCTTATTGGCATCGGTGACCGGAATCCCCGCTACGGTAGGAAAGCTGACCGGCGGCTCAGGATCGGCTACGGTTACCGTGGCGGTACCAAATTTTGTATTATCGACCCGGGAGGTAGCCTTAACGGTCAGGATCGTTCCGATTGGTTCGTCCGAACCTACCATCAGTACTCCGTATGTGTTAACAGTAGTAGAAGCAGAGGTGCTGCCGGAAACCTCCCAGTCTACCTTTTGGCTGACATTTGCAGAACCCTCCACGCTAGCGTCAAAAAAGGAAAAACTTCCCGGCGCCACAGTCTCCGCAGCAGGAGAAACGGTAACACCGGTAACTGTCATAGGAGGATAATTTACACTGTCCACTGTGGCTGAGCCGCTGCCGGTCACTATGACCCCGTTCTCAACCGTGCCGGTTACTGCAACAGCTCCGCCGCTGACGATAAGCTCGCCGGGGTTATTCTGGGAACTAAATTCGATATTACCGTTGACGGTCACGATGCCGCCCTCTACCACAAGTTTGCCGGTGATGCTGCCGTCCGTATTGCTTGTACTTCCGGTAGTCAGAGTGCCTCCGGTGACTAAGATACCCTGTCCGTCAATATTCGTATAGACTCCGCCGCCTATAAATGAAGCATTGCTGCCCTTAGCAGTTACACTGCCGCCTTCCACGGTGAGACGCTGAGCAGCATAAATTCCGACAGACTCGGTTGAGGTCACCTCCACTTGAGCGTCCCCTCTTACCGTAACATTTGTGCCGCTAAGAGCGCTTCCCGACGCTGTTCCCTTTACCGTTGCCGAGCCGGAGAGGTTAATATTGCCGTAATTAGAAGCTCTTATCCCCTCGCTATTGGATCCGGCTGTCGCCGTGAAATTCAGCGTCCCGGAGGACATGATGAAGGTTTTGCTGCTTTGCAGATAAACTGCCGCCCCCCCATCTTCGCCTGTGGTGGCATCTACCGTAAGGCCGCTGATTTCCACATCACCAAAACTGGAGTAAATACAAGCGTCATCCGTAGTATTTATTGTCAATTTATCCGCACTGCCGCCGGTAATCGTAAGGTCTCCGGCACTGCATGTGATAGCCCCGCTGACAGTACGCTCCCCGTAAATAGCGCAGGTCACACTGTCGTTGCCGCCACTGAAGCTGATATCCTGGTTAATATCACCGTTAAGGGTAAACGTCTTGCCGGCGGCGTCCCACTCCCAGTCACTCTCGGAGCGGTTCCCGTCAGTGGAAACATTGATTTCAATCTCCCCCGATGCCGCCCCCGCCGTTGCCGGCAGAATCATCAAGACCATGCAGATGGTCAGGACCAGGCTGATGAGTTTTTTCCCGTCAGATTGCCTGAAGTTCATTTTGATCAATTCCTCCTTTTTTAGTATGATTCCCCCAGAGTCATCTTCATGAGTTCGTTGTAGGCCAGCTCCGCTACAGCCAGGCCGTTTTTGTACCAGTAAATAAAACCGCCGTCGGTGTCCGCCGCCCGCCAAATCTCGGGTTTATGCAAAACGCCGAAGCGAAATCCGCCGAAAGTCGGCTTCATATCTACGATCACAGAATTGCCGGTGTCAAAAGTCACTTGCAGGATGCCATTATCCATAGGATCCACCCGGGTAATGGGCTTACCTTTCATCCCGTCACCTCCTCCTCAAATAAAGAAACGCCACGGTACAAATTAATCGTACCGCAGCGTTTGGGATTTGTCGTGTGAGCAAATGTCACTATTTTTTTAATTTCAGTAACGCCTCCAGTTCCAGGCGTTTGTTTTTGCCATCTCCGGTGAGACCCAGTTTATAAAAAATCCGCGAAAGCTGGTTGCGCACCGTACCCTCGGCCAGATGCAGCTCCCGCGCTATTTCCGGATTGGTTTTCCGCCGGGCCGCCAGCCTGGCGATTTCCAATTCCCGCTGGGAAAGCCCATAGTTTTCGTGTTCGCTCCAATGTTCCCAAAGTATTTTCTGTTTGGCGCCGCGAAAGCCGTCGGATAAAGACAGGATGCGGCCGATCTCCCCGGAATGCACGCCCTGCTCTTGCAGCTGCCGCAGCAGAGCGGTCAGGTAAACTTCGTTTTCGGCAAAGGGCATGACAATGCCGTCGGGAAGCGCCATATCCAACGCAATGTGCAGCTCGGTCAGGGCCTCCTCATGCCGGCCGATCCGCTCCAAAGCGGCGGAAAGCTGGATATGCAGCCAGATTTGGCACAGCACATTATGATAAACGCCGTACAGCTTTTCGCATTCCCAGCGCCTGGCCGCCACCGCCGTCCATTCTCCCCTGGCCAGCAGCAGCTGGTTATAGAAAGTGTGCAGCATAGGTGTGGCGGGGAACAAGACCAGGGCTTCCTGGAGCCGTCCCTCCGACAGCCATCCGGGGGCAGCCTCCGGATGGCCCAGCAAGGCATAAAGAAATCCCCGGCACATATCAAGGGTATTCAGCAGCGTATACTGCCTCTCTCGGCGCAGCCATTCCTGACAATCCAGGCCGCGTTTTTTTACCGCCGTAAAATCTCCATGAAAAAGCGCCATACGCATAAAAAGGAAATCACAAGTCAGCATAACGCTGAACTGGTTTTTCCGCCTGGCCGCGGACAGTGCCATGCGATTGGCGATGTCGGCGTCGTTCAGCTGCCCCCGCTCATAGAACAAATCGGCGGCAAATCCATGCTCGGCGCCGCTGCCGTGTCCGTCCGACACCTGATAATAGTAGGGCATGCATTCCTTCATCTCGGCATTCTCGCTGTCCGCTCCTCCTACGCTGCGATGGTACATCATAAAGATGGCGGGAGCGGAAAAGGTCCAGGCGCCTTTGGGGTCCACACTGAGGGAGGTGCGGCTGAGTAACGCGCAGGCCCTGCGATGATGGGTACTCATGGCGGAGATGTTGTTGTAGCAAAGAAAGCTTTCCGAGACCTCGGCATCGCCCAAAAGATCATGGCGCTCCTGTTGGGTCAGAGCGGTATCCCGGTCCAATGACTTCAGAAGCAATCCTTTCATCCGTTTGATTTCAGGGATATTATGAAAGGAAAACATTTTGACCATGGACGCCACGATGGCAGTGGGGTATCGCAAAAGATATTCTTCGGGACAGCTTTCGACCCAGTGGAAAAAGTCCTGACTGTGTTCGGTGTTCAGACTTTTCGCCTTATCCTTTTCCAGGGTTTTCAGCAAGCCGTTCCAGTCCCGGGCAGCGGCAAAGGCATAGTAAGCCGGGACATACTCTGCGTGGTCCAGGTACCATTGCCCTAAGCGGGAATAGTTTTCCTGCTGATAGGCTGCCGGCTTCTCCACAAATTTATGCCGGGCACATTGGCGCAGCATATGATGGTAGCGATAGATGCCGTTTTCATTGCGGGTGATAAAGGCATTGTTTTTGGAAAGGGATTCCAGGATAGCCGCCGCGTCCGGGAGCCGCCACAGCCAGGCTGCCTGCTCGGCCGTAAACTCATCGGTCATGCCAATCCGAATCAGGAATTCCCGCAGGCGTTCCGGCAATGGATCTAATAATACCTGATCAATCAGGGTGAAAATGTCGGCTGAACTGGAAAGCCAGGACCCGTTCCGGGCATAGGCTTTGAAATTCAGATACACCATGGAGATCCAGCCCTCGCTGAGGGCAGCCAGATCATCGATTTCCCGAGCGGAAATCTCAAGCCGGCAAAACCTGGCATACACGGCCAGTTCCTGCCGGCTCAGGCGCAGGTCATCCACTGTGATCTCTCCCAGCAGATGGCCCAGACGCATCCGCTCCTCCCCGTTAAAAATCTGATTGCGGGACACAAGAACGATGTGAAAGCATTCCGGCAGGCGGCGGGAAAGAAAAAGCAGCAGCGGTATCAATGGTTTTTGCAAAAGGATATGGAGATCGTCCATGACCATGTAGATGGGGCTGGAGCTTTGCGCCAACGCCTCGTCCAAAAGCTCGGCCAGCATGGATACGGCCGTCGCGTCCCGGGGATACCCCAGGGCTTTCATTTGTTCGGTCAACACCGGATAGCCTTTGAAAGCCCGGCAGAATCCGGCCCAAAAATCCGTAATACTGTCGCTCACAATCACCTGACGCAAAATAACGGCGTCGGCTTGGCTTTTCACCTGGCGTTGGGCCCACCAGTTCACAGCGGTAGTTTTCCCGAAGCCCATGGGCGCGACGACCGTGGTCAGGGGGTAATCGTTTATTTCGCTCAACCGGCGCTTCAGGCGCTGGGAGATAAAGATGCCGTTTAACCGGGAGGAATTATTCAAAAAGCACACCCCTCTCTTTTTATCGGCTTACGAAGGTCCCGGTGTCCCTGCCCGGCTAATCATATCTCCGTGGACAAAAGCTTCGCGACTTATAACAACGAGATCGTTTTCGCCGTTTCTATATCAAGAGTCTACCATAGACTTCATCTTAAAACAAATCCTCATCTCGATTTATTCCCGACGCTTCCGGTGAAGTTGACGGGCCCAAAAGCCGCCATCCCTTAAAAGTGTGCGGGTTCGAGTCCCACTTGTTTTGAGCAGCAAAAAAACAGCCCCGAAGGACTGCTTTTCCCAAACGTCCGGCGATATCGTCCGCGATGCTGTTTAAATCGTCCTCAAACAGCGGAAGGAATCGCAGCTTTATCCGCTTAATCCGGTTTCAATTCGATTTCAGCTGTCAGTGCTTTGTTTAATTTATAATCTTCCAGTCAATAAGGCTTGGGGAGAACCCGTATGCCTAAAAACAGATATAAAATGAGAGCAACGGCAGCAATTGCAACAATGGTGAGCAGGACGCCTTTCAGTAAAGACTTCAGCATGCCTTTTTTCCATCTCCTCGACAGTTTTTTTACTGCCTCGGCTTCTTGCAGATTCTCATCTTTGTGGTTCAGAAAAAGCTCCTCTTTCATTGCTTGCAGCTCGGCCTTGCAGCTATCGCATTCAGCGATGTGTTCCTCAATCAGTACCTTGCTGTCATTACTGCACACCTCATCAAGGTACAACGGGAGCAGGTCTTTTATAATCTCGCAAGATATTTTCATTTTATCGCCTCCTGTAATCGTTTTTTTGCTCTATAAAAAATCAGTCTTGCCCAACTGCCGGTTTTGCCGAATAATTCCCCGATTTGCGAGAATGGCAGTTCCCCAAACACCCGTAAAGTGAAAACTTCTTTGTACGGCTCGCTTAACTTATGCAGCTCAATGTGCAGCCGTTTGGCCGTATCCTGATCAAGATAATCCGTTTCTAAATTGAAAGATATATCCGGTATGCCTGTATCCCAATCCGAAATAACACGTTTTTTCTTTTTATAAAGGGTAAAATAGGTGTTTTTCGCTATTTGGCAGAGCCAAACATACAGTTTGCAAGAGCCATTGAATTTATCTATGCGCTGCATTGCCTTAAAAAAAGTTTCTTGCGTTATTTCTTCTGCAAAAGCTTCGTCCATACAAAGGGACAGCACATATTTATATACGCCGGAAAAGTATTCCGAATATATCTCACCGAAATCTGCCACTTTTTCACCCCCCTTACTCATAAGACCTGCATTATATAAAAGCGTTTCAAACTTTTTTATTTTCTTTGCGCCGTCGTCCGTCACGGCTTTTCAGCATTCCCGCCGGGAATATTCCGCCCCATGAAAAAACAATTTGTAATATAAGGATAACTACGGTACAATGAAGACAGATTCGGTTAGTTCAGGCTAACATGCCCGACATTGTACAACAGGCAAAGGAGGAACAGGAAGATGAACACTCTCACTCCCTCTCAGGTCCATTATATCAAAGCCATTCATGAGCTTGCCTCCGGCAGCGAAGAAGGCGTACGGGTCTGCGATATCGCCCAGCGGCTGGGGCTGACAAAGGCCAGCGCCAGCCTTGCCATAAGTAAACTGGAAAAAGAAAAGCTGGTACGCAAGGACGGACGGCGGCAAATCTTCCTTACTCCGGAAGGGGAACGCCACGCCGTTTTATTGCTGGACAAATGCGAGATCATCCGGCAGTTTCTGGTGGAAGTCCTGGGCGTGGGCAAAGAAACCGCGGCGGCGGACGCCTGCGCCATAGAGCACGTCATCAGCGTGGATACGCTCTGCGCTCTGTGCCGCCTGGGCAGCCGGGCAAAGAGAAAGCGGCAATGCGGAAAAGGCTGCCCTTTGCCCATGGCGGACCGCCTGGAAAAATAAAGGCCGCGGTTTCTGATTGACAAATCCCGGGCGAGGCATTAGTATAATTACCGTATCCCCCCTGGGGGGATACGGTAATTATTTATTTACTTTTAGCAAAGGAGGCACTTTTATGGAATCCGCAGCACAGGGGCACCACCATCATCACAGCCAAACCAAGGCGGTGCTCAACCGCATTTCCCGGGTGACGGGACACATGCAATCGGTAAAAAAGATGGTGGAAGAAGAACGGGACTGCAGCGAAATCCTGATCCAGCTTTCGGCGATACGTTCAGCCATCAACAGCATCGGCCGGATTATTTTGCAGGATCATATCAACCATTGTGTAGTCGACGCCGTGGAAAACGGCGATAAAAAAGTTCTGGAAGATCTGAACAACGCCATAGAAAAATTTTTGAAATGATGCTTCAGGGAAGGTGCGGTATGATTAAAAGAATCAATGCTTTATTCAGCGGTATCCCCATGACCCTTACGGCGGCCGTATTTCTGGCGGCAAGCCTGGCCTTGCTGCTGACCGGCAAGGAAATGCCTGTGGACCCTGCCTGGGTCACGGTAGTCATCTGCGGTTTTCCTCTTTTGTATCTGGCCCTCACGCGGCTTATCTTCCAGAAATGGATCTCCTCGGCTCTGCTGATCTCCATCGCCATGATCGCCTCCCTGGCCATCGGCCAGCTGTTCGCCGCCGGCGAGGTAGCCTTCATCATGGCTATCGGCGCTATACTGGAAGACAAAACAGTGGAGCGGGCAAAAAAAGGCTTAAAGCAGCTGATCAGCCTTTCTCCCGTACAGGGCAGGAAGCTGGTGACGGATTTCAGCGGAACCCGCGAGGAAATAGTGCCGGCAGAACAGATCAGGCAAGGGGATATTCTGCGGGTGCTGCCGGGGGAAACGATACCGGTGGACGGAGAAATCATCAGGGGAAATACCTCCGTGGACCAGTCCATTATGACCGGCGAATCCCTGCCGGTAGATAAAGGCCCGGGGGCCGGTGTGTTTTGCGGGACCGTCAACTGCTTCGGCGCCATTGACATTTCCGCCACCAAGGTAGGCCGGGATTCCTCTTTGCAAAAGCTGATCCGCCTGGTGCGGGAAGCGGAAGAAAGCAAGGCCCCCATGCAAAGGATCGCCGATCAATGGGCCGCATGGCTTGTGCCGATCGCCCTGGCAATCGCAATTGCCACTTTTTTGATCACTCAAGAGATCGTCCGGGCCGTTACCATCCTGGTGGTCTTCTGCCCCTGCGCCCTGGCCCTGGCCACCCCTACCTCCATCATGGCGGCTATCGGTCAGGCCACCAAGCACGGCGTGATCATCAAATCCGGGGAAGCTTTGGAAAATATGGGAAAAGTGGATTGTATCGCCTTCGACAAAACGGGCACCCTCACCGAAGGCGCCCTCGTCGTCAGCGACATCCGGCCGCTGGCCGAAGATCTGGATCAAAACAGCCTGCTGGGGTTAGCGGCTGCCGCGGAAGCTTATTCGGAACATCCTCTGGCAAAGGCCGTCACCGCCTGCGCCAGAGAGCGGGGCATCGCGCTCCCAACCGTGAAGGACTTTCAGATGATACCGGGAAAAGGCATCCGGGCAACGCTAAACGGCCAGACCCTGCTTTGCGGCAATCCCGCATACCTGGAAGAGAATCACGTGATCATTGATGAGCAGACCGACCATCTCCTGGCGGGCTTCCGTGCCCAGGGCAAAGCCATCATCCTTGTTTCCAGGGATATGCTTCCGGCAGGTGCCATCACTCTTACGGACACCCTGCGGCCCGCGGCCAAAAGCATGGTGCGGGAGCTTCGGGAGATGAACGTCAAGGTGGTGCTGCTGACCGGGGATCATCGGCAAACCGCCCGGTATTTTGCCGACCAGGCGGAGATTCAATCCGTTAACGCCGAGCTTTTGCCTGCGGATAAAGCAGACAGCATCAGGGAACTGAAAAAAACGCATAAAGTCTGTATGATCGGCGACGGCGTAAACGACGCCCCCGCCCTCAAGACCGCCGATGTAGGCGTGGCCATGGGCAGTATGGGCAGCGACATTGCCCTGGAGGCGGCGGATATCGCTTTGACCGGCGACGATATTGCAAAAATTCCGTATTTAAAGAGGCTGTCCAATTCCACCGCCAGGACCATAAAATTTAATATCAGCCTGTCCATGTTTATTAACTTTATCGCCATTTTACTGTCGGCGGCTGGTGTGCTGACCCCGGTCAGCGGCGCCTTGGTCCATAACGCCGGCTCCGTGCTGATTGTGCTGAACGCCGCATTGTTATATGATAGGAAATACATATAGAAAATTGAAGGGCGTTCCGCCTGAACGTACTCTGCCCTGAAAGGAATCCTGTCATGAACAAACGGTACATCTTATTTGATCTGGACGGCACCCTCACCGACCCCATGGTGGGCATCACCAATTCCGTAGCTTACGCCCTGGCTGCCTTTGGCATCCAGGTGGAAGACAAAACCGCTTTATGCGCGTTCATCGGTCCGCCGCTGACCGATTCCTTCCGGGAGTACTACGGATTCAGCCAGGACCAGGCTCTTCTTGCGATAAAAAAGTACAGGGAATATTTCGCGGTGAAAGGTATCTTTGAAAACCGGGTCTATGCCGGCATCCCTCAGTTGCTGGCCGCCTTGAAGGCCCAAGGCAGATTGGTGCTTTTGGCCACCTCCAAGCCGGAGGTTTTTGCCCGCCAGATTCTGGAGCATTTTCATCTGGCCGCCTATTTCGACACGATCGCCGGCAGCAACCTGGACGGGACCCGGGTAATAAAAGCGGAGGTTATCGCATACGCCCTGGGAGAGCTGGGGGTGGCAAACCTTAATCAGGCGGTAATGATCGGCGACCGCCGGCATGATATCATCGGAGCAAAAAAATGCGGGCTGGAATCCATCGGCGTCCTTTACGGCTACGGCAGCGAGGAAGAATTGCGCGGGGCCGGCGCCGATTATCTGGCCGCCGGCGTAGGGCAGCTGAAAGAGCTGCTGCTGGAAGAACCGGATCGGCTCTTTGCTCAAGGGTAGACCGCCCTTAACCGGCACTCCCGGCCGGCCATAAAAAAAAACGCAGCAGATCAGGCCTGCTGCGTTTTTAAGTATTATGCTATGTATTTACCCCCAGATAACTGCCTTGAGCAAATTCCTCCGGATAATACTTCCGGGCAAATTCCTCCGGATCTTACGGCCCGTGCCCGGCCCGGGGGCTTCCGGCCGAAGAGACAGGCGAATGTCTGTTATTCAAGGATCTTGAGTATTTCGGAAATTTCCTTACGCCTTTTCGTCCTCAGTTTAGCCTGGGCGGCATAGCCCAGGGCGATTACCAGCCGGATTCTTTTGCCCATGAACCATCCCTCCTTGTTAAAGCTCCGCGCGGAAACGTTCCCGATAAACCAGCCTTCCGCCGGCACGGCAGGATTCCATCAGGCTTACGCGGTTCGCTTCAGTTCTGAACCATGGACCGTTCTTCTGGAATTCGTAAAAAAGACTTTCCGAAGGAAAGCAGACCTGCCGGCCTAAGGTAATATGGGGCTGGTAAGGGCGCTCCTCCAAAGCAAAGCCGGCGCCGGCCAGCTTCTCAACCAATTGGCCGTAGAGGGCGCCCAAAGCCTGGCTTTTTTTCAGTCCCAGCCAAAGCACGTCCCCTCCCTGCTTTCTGAACCGGCCTAAGACGCCGCTTTCCAGAGGGAAGGCGGCCCCCTCCAAAGAACCCAGAATACGGCAAAGTTCCGCCTCCCTCCGGCTTTCCCCGAGAAAGGCCAGCGTCAAATGAATATTTTCCTCAGCGGAAAAGCGGCCTTTTATCCCGGCGGCTTCCAGCCGGCCGCCGAACTCCGCCAGCATTTTTTTAATTTCTTCCTCAAACGTGATGGCGATAAAAAGCCGCATCTTCTTCTCCCTTACTTTGCCGGCCGCAAATGCCCGATCAAAAGGAATCAGCCTTCCTGATAGACGCTGTCCCGGGAAATTTTCTCGCCCAGCTCATACATGATATGACCGCTTTCATAAGCCTTGCCATCCACGCTGATGGTAATATTTTCGATTTCCGGAATATTTTCAAAAAACGCGTAAAAGAGATTTCTCAACAAATGCAGTTCCGTACCGCTGCCGTAGTTTCCGTAAATACTCTGATCGCAGTCGACGGCCAAAAGGCCGTCTTCCAAAGTGATGCTGTTGGCCCGGATACCCTGGCTTTCCAGCACGGGGATCACATACACTTCATTATAGGCGTCCAGCACGGTATACAGGGTGGTCTCTTCTCCCTGAGGGATTTTATATTCGTAATCATTTACCGCGTCAAGGGCCGCGTCGTAGGCTTTCAAGCGGATGACGCCCCCTTCGTAAGTATACGCGGCCGTATCGGGCCTGGCGGCTTCTCCTTCCGGATCATTTTCTCCGCCGGCGCCGCCGGCTTCCCCGTTCCCGCCGTTTTCTGCCGGCTGTCTCTGACCGGGATTTCCGGTGCCTTCCTCCTTGTCGGTACAGCCGGCAAAGGCCAGCGTCAGTAAGGACAAAAGGATCAGCAAAATCGTGAACATAAATTTACGTTTCATTATCAGTTACCTCCTTGGCGGCGGCCGCCCCGGCAGCCGTCAAGATAATTATATCTTGTTTCCGCGGTTTTGAACAGCGCCAGAAGTATCCTGTTTTCCCCGGTCCCGGCTTCCGGTCAGGTCAATATCTTTATGATCGTCAGGTCCAGAACCTTCATTAAATCAATTTCTTCTTTTGTGTCGATCACCACAACTACCGGCCTGACCCTATGCTCATTGTTCTGCCGGATCACGAGAGCCTGTTTGCCGTTTGACAGCTCTACGGTGATTCCGGTGGGATAAGGCGATACATATTCCATGAGCTTTTTTACATATTCAACATCAAACATGATCCAGCAATTACCCATCAGGTATTCCAGAGCCTCCGCCGGATTCATGGCCCTTCTGTACGCCCTGTTTGATACCAGGGCGTCGTATACGTCGCAAACATGAATAATTTTAGCATAATGATGGATTTTCTCACTTTTAAGGCAACGGGGATATCCGCTGCCGTCCTCGTTTTCATGATGGGAAAGGATAGCGTTTTTGACCAGGGCAGAAATCCGTATATTATTCTTAACGATATTATACCCTTCTTCCGGATGGCAACGAATAATCCGCATCTCTTCGTCGGTTAATTTATCCTTTTTGTTCAGGATATCCAGGCTTATGCTGAGTTTGCCGATATCGTGAAGCAGGGCCGCCTGGGAAAGCTGTCTTAAATTCGCAACGTTTAAGCCTGCCCCGATTCCCACAATAACGGACAGCACCGCGACATTAATGCAATGCACGTATATATAGTTGTCAAAGGCGGCGACATTTACCATATCGATGGAGATATCCGATTGATTCAAAAGCTCGTCCACAAGGGAATTGGCCACCGCTCTGCAGGCGTCCAAATTCAAGGTCTTCAGCGAATTCATTGCTTTCATCCGCAGCTCATTGGACAACATCTCTTTTACAGCGACGCCTTCGGATATTTCATCATAAATATACAATCCTCCATAGCCGCGGACGGATAATTTATCAAGAAAAGAACGTTTCAACACAGCGTTTGCATTCAGCAAAATGTTCCCCTGGTCATTATAAATCGGGCTTGCCAATATGGAGTTCTCATGGATTTTTTCAATGGGTAAATACCGCATTAGTTGTCACCTACTCATTTTTTTGTAGAAGAACCTCCTCCTCCGCATGCCTTGGCCGGTCAAAACGATCGCATCAGGCCGGTATGATCCTGGCAGTAAGATTCAGCGATAAAGTGATAAGGCCCGGGGTTCATCCTGTATTACCTTTTATCCAAAATTCCGCACTCAAAGACAAACCGATTCGAGATATCCAACAATACATACAAGAAGATCATACAGTTAAACCAGGGTGGAATCAAGGATGAATTAAAAAAACCGGTCAGAGTCAGCGTAAAGAGGCCCTGATCGGGGAAAATCCGGCAGGAGTGTCGGTTGCGGGGTCGGGCGGATCGCGGTGTCGGTTTCGGTCACATGAGACAATCAACCGGTTATGAATCTGTGACCGATCCATCGGGGAATCCTCTATTATTATAATTTAATTTTGCATGAAAATAAAGGCATCAAAATTTTTCATCCGCAATACCTGGGGAAGAAAGATTTCCTTTGCCTGGAAAAATAATAGCGCCTGTCGGTTGACAAGGGAATATAAAATTCATATAATTATAGAATAAGTTGTCTGATTTTCAATGGAAATCAGACTTTAACCGAGATTATGCCGGCTGTGACCAAACAGTTCCCGGGAATTCCGTTTTATCCCGGATTGATATGCACTTCACGCCGTTCTGCGGCGAGGAAAAAAGAAAGGAGTTTTTACAATGAAGGGAGATCCCAAACTGATTGACGCCTTAAATTTTTTGCTTGCTGATGAGTTAACCTCGATAAACCAATACATTGTCCATGCGGAAATGTGTGAGGATTGGGGTTACGGCAAGCTGCACCAGGGCTTTGAAAAACGGGCGATCGATGAAATGAAGCATGCTGAAAAACTGATCGGAAGAATTCTATTTCTCGAGGGCATCCCGGTCGTGAGCAAATTGAATAACATCAATATCGGCAGCGACGTTCCCAAACAGGTTGAAAATGATCGGGTTGCTGAAGTCGGCGCCATCAAGGCTTATAACGAGGCTATCATCCTTGCAGGAGAGCTGCGGGACTACGCCACCCGGGATATCCTGGTACAAATCCTTAATGACGAAGATCGTCATATGGATGAACTTGAGGAGCTCCAGAATCAGATCGAGCAAATGACCCTGCCCATCTTCCTGACAACTCAAGTGGATTAGGTATTTTGGATCAGGTATTTTATTGAAACAGGCTGCAAAAAGAGGTCCAAACCAGTGGTTTGGGCCTCTTCTTTATGCATTGGGTGATGTAAACGTTTATGCTTTGGTTGATGTAAGCGCCGTATGCCCCGGCAGCGGTATAAAAAAGGGCAAAGCGCCATTTCTATGTTAAGTTATTGACAGTATATCGCCACCGCATCCCGCAGGAAGGCCGTGCAGCCGGGAGCAATTTTGTCATAATACGCGGTAAAGCGCGGATCGTTCACATACATCTGCGTCAAACCAACGTGCGCCTCTTTGCTGTACTTATCCCAATAGCAGCACAGCCACTTTTTATGCAGCCCGCAGGCCTTTTGCGCCAGTTCGCCGGCCGGATCGCCTTGCTGAAAGGCAGCCTTGAGGGTTTCGTTAAGTTCTGTCGTCAGCTGCTCCAGTTCGGCGTACTGACGGCGGCTCATGTTCAAAACCCGGGCATTGGAACGATTGAGCCGCTCCTCGCCGTATTTTGTCCGGATTTCCTCTCCAAACTGTCTTTCGTTATCGTCAATCAGCTTTTGAAGGAAACCTTCGAATTTCTCCTGGTCGCTCATCATGATTTCTCCTTTCCTGGCTCTTATGGTCTTCTCGACATTGGCAATCAGCAAATCCAACTGCCGGCGTTTGGCAAGCAGGGCGGCCAAATGATTCTGAAGCGCCGAAAACCCGTCAAAATCCTTTGATTCCAGAATCTGTCCGATCTCCACCAGGGGTACGCCCAGTTCACGGTAAAAAAGGATCTGCTGGAGCCGGTCGATTTCCTTTTGCCCATATATCCGATACCCGTTTGCGCTGACCCGGGCGGGGGAAAGCAGCCCCAATTCATCGTAATACCGCAGAGTTCTGGCGCTGACGCCGGCCAGTTTTGCCAGCTTATTGATCGTGTATTCCATGGATTCACCCCCTTACAACGCCACTATAAACGATTACGTTACGTCAATGTCAATAGCTTATCAAATATTTTTCTGCCCATCGGCAACGGGACCGGCCACCAATAAGCCGAAGGGCATGGCAAAAGTCATAGCCGTCATCAAAAGCGAAAAGACTTTGCCCATAACCTCCGGCGGATAATACCGCCATTTTCTGAGACACCGGGCTATTTTACATGCCGCGGGGAACGGCTTTTGTCCAGACATTGCTTTTAGTCAAATATTCAGCAAACGAATCTTTGGTTAATAGTATCGGCGTTATCGTTTCCCCATAAAAATCTTTGGTTTCCCCAATAATTTTGCAGCCAAACTTTTTAAACATCCTTACCGTCACTTCTCTCGCTCCGATATATAATTCGTCGGTATACCGGCCGAAGATTTCTTTCAATGAATAAATCGCGATTTTTTGACCAATGCCGATCCCTCGCAATCGTTTATCCACAGAAAATCTTCCCCATTTCCATTCATCGTTTTCTTTCCAGGCCGCCACTGCTCCAATAATGTCTTCCCCCGCCCTTGCGCACCACCAGACCGGCTCTAAATCAGCAGCCAGCGGCACCAATTCCGCAGGAATACCCTGCTCGTCAGTAAATACCTCTGTCGCTAATTTTATGGTCTCCGCCATATAGTTTTCGGAAACTCTTTCAACCGTAATTCTGGAATCATTCTTTTTCAGATTGTTTTTTAATGTCAGAATCCGAAACGCGCGAAAGGCCCTGACAAGATTATCGATATCCTCGCCGTCCCCCAGAGCCAAAATTTCCTTCATGAATGTATTTGCTTTGTCGTCTCCGTCATTTATAGCGTTCAACCCTAAGGGCAGAAGGCAAAGATCCTTCATTCGCTTATCTTCTTCAGCCCTTTTTAGTTCCAGGTAATTTTTAGCCTCCAGGCCGCCGACGATTCTGCTGAGTGAAGCCTTGTCAATGCCCAGGTTTATCAGCAATTCATTAAAAGGAGTCCGGCCGTTTTGCTTCAGATAGTTTAATATGTAGGCTTGGGCCAGTGTTAAGCCTGAATTAAGGCAATCGTGATTCAGCAGACCTAATTCCCTTACCAGCAGCCTTATCTCTTTTCTCACTATTTCTTCGTTATTCATCCCCGCCTCCAGATTAGTTGATATTATCAACTATTATACTTCTTTCTCCGTTTTTTTCAAGGCGGCTCTCTGAATTAATCGTAAAGTCTGCTTCCCTTGACTGTTTTCCGATAGTGGTTTCGATTGATTGTTTTTCAACGGCTGTGCTTGCCGGCTTCCTCAGCCCTGCCCGGGATTTCTTCTCCCGTGCTGTAATCCTGCCAACTGACGCCGTCTTTATTTTCTTGTTCGGCGCTGTACTTAAGGAAATCCTCTTCCGTGACTTCCTTGCCTCCAAGGTAATAGCGGATCATAAATTCTTCCCCTGATGAATCCGATTCACTGTGGGCAGTTTCGATTTCTTTCGCTTTTGCCCCGTCAAAGGTTAGCCGGAAATAGTAATTATCCGCCGCACCGTTGGATCCGATATAGACGCCATCGGCCTTTGGATTTTCAAATCCCCGGCAAACAAAAGAAAAACTGTATACTGTCCCATCATCATAATGCAGGACTTTATACCAGGCATTTCCGCCATTCGCCATTTCCAGCAAAGCTTCCGGCTGTCCGTCATAATCCATGTCTAAAAATGCATACCGGACTATTTGAAGGGGTTCATCAAACTGATATCCTAAAATATCTTTTACTTCATCAAGGTAATAGGCGTCGCTTGTTATAAGACCGTCATAATAAGAATTGCCTTCAACAGTGCCCTCCGTTACGGTCTCCTCCAGACTGAGGGCTCGAATCAACGCATCTACGTCTTCCGATGACTGCCAGCTTTCATAACCGGTTATCTTTTTCGTCGCCTGGGTTTCAGCCGGACCAGGTTCCGCCTCTTCGGGAGCCGGCTTCTCTGCTCCGTCCGGAGCATGAGGCCCGCCTTCCTCCGTTTGCTCCGCTATGACGTCTTCAGACGTTTTTCCCGGCGATACCGGGATGGAAGGATTGATCCTGCAAGCACACAAACTTAAGCATATTCCTATGCATGGTAACACCTTTTTTATTTTCATCGACATTCTCCTCTTATCCTGTGTTCTGAGCGCATTTGAAAATTTCTCTGCTGTAAACGGCTGTTCCTGAAATACTAAAATCCCCCTCCGGATCCCATCGGCGCCAAGCAGGGCCCTGACCCTCCAGACCCAGGGCATGACCATCCAACCGGAGGAAGGGGTTGCCCTTAGCCCCCATCAGCAACAACCGGGCGAAAAATGCCATCCGGCCCTTGGCGCTTACAAATGTTCTCCCAGCACTGGAGCCTGTTGGTATCGTCAAACCAGTATTCACGCAGCATCGGCAGAATATCATAATCAACGATGGAATGCAACCACTCTTCCGTGCATACATCCCTGCCACAGAAACTGTGACCGATGCAAAATCCCTTACCCAGAGACTTGTCAAGCGATATTTCACGATTCAGGTCTTTAATCTTGGAAATAAGCTCGTTCAGCGTTTCGTTATTCAGCCTGTTCTGATATTGGATAAAGCCTTCGGAATCAAAGCCCGGTTCGACCTCAAAGGAGCTGAAACGGCGACGGAGCGCGTAATCGATCATAGCAAGGCTGCGGTCGACTGTATTCATCATGCCGATGATATAGAGATTTTTCGGCACAGAGAAGGCCAGGCCGTTATAGGCCAGAGCCGCTTTAGTGCCTCTATAGTCCCGGCTATCATCCTTTTCACCCTCCGCACCGATTTTCAGTTCGAAATTGTCCGCCATCTGCCGCTCACCTCCTTAAAAATGGCATGAAAAAGGAGCAGCCCGAAGGTTGCTCCTGAGACGCTGGCGTCTCTCAATATTGGATTCTGAAATAATCCAGATACTTTTTAAACTGATCCTGCGCGGCAAGGCAGGTGTCGGTCAGGCAGACCTTTTCCCGGCCCCATTCGTGCAGTCCGCGATAATAAAACATCTTCATGTGGTCGCCGATGACAAAGGGCACGATGTTATTACGCAGGCACTCTTTGAACAGAATAAGCCGGCCCACACGGCCGTTACCGTCCTGAAACGGGTGAATGCTCTCGAAGCGCACATGGAATTCGAGCAGTTCCTCAAAGGTCTTTTCCTTTACCGCGTTGTAGCCGGCCAGCAAATTCTTCATGGCCGGGCCGACCTGTTCGGGCAGCGTGGTCTCCCTGCCGCCGACCTCGTTTGGCATCCGCTTGTAATCGCCCACGGCGAACCAGTCCAGCCGCGAGTCGCTGGTGCTGTTTTTCAGCGTGAGATGCAGTTCCTTGATGAATTTCTCCGTCAGCGCATACTTCGCCTGCGTAATAATCAGGTCGATGCACTTGAAATGGTTTGCCGTCTCGAAAATATCGTCCACGTTCATCGCTTCACCGGTCGGGCCGATGGTATTGGTCTCAAAGATGTAGCGCGTTTCGTCATGAGTCAGGCGGCTGCCTTCGATGTGGTTGGAGTTGTAGGTCAGCTCAATCTGCACCTTGTGATAAATCCCACCGGAGGTTTTCGCCGCCTGCTCCGCCCGCAGAATATCCAGAAGCGTTTTCGGCGTGGCGGAATGCTTGTTGACTCGCTCCGGTTTTTCGGCGTTTTCGGGTATATTCCATGTCTTGCCCGTCAGAAACGCGCCTGGGATTTTGTTTTGGGCGCAGTAATTGCGGACCGTCCGTTCGGACATCTTCCATTTTTTCGCCGTTTGTGCCACCGACAGATAATTCATACCACGCCCCCTTTGTATTCCTGCCTTTAGTATAGCATATTATCGGCAAGAAATCAATGAAGCATGTGCGATATGATTTTGTTATTTGCCGATACCGGCATTTTTTTACGCTCAGATGCCCGACGGGATGATATCGTCAAAGCCGCTTCGCTGCGTTTACGCTCCGTGATAAAAAACGGGATGTACCCTTGGTTTCGTAGTTTGGGCACCAGGAGATACGTGGTTCCCATCCGGGTATCCAGGCGCCGGGGCCGGTAGCCGCAACGGTAATCTTTAGGACACGGTAACCTGCAATCGTGTTCGGTCAATGGCCCGTTGCGTCTTCATCTTTTTAGGTAATCGTTCGGTACGCAATAAGCCCTCTAAAGAATCAAAAGACAGAGCATTCTCTAAATTTTCACAGAAGAAATCATTGCACTCTTTGCAAACTTCATTGTGATTAAGAACAACGGCATTTTCATAAGTACCCATAAATCGAGATATGACGTGTTCACGATTAAAATCTGAAACTGGCTTCGTTTGCAAACAATAAATACATTTTCTTGTCTTTTCAGGATGCATCTCCGATCTCCCTCACTTCATTGGCTTGACGGTTGCTACGATGTAGGCAATCTTGTCATCGGTCAAGCCGTATTTTGCATACAGGTCTGCGTTTGACCATGTGCAGCCTAATGCATTTTGTTTTGCACTGTCTTAAAAAACAACATTGAAGATTCCATTCTTGGATCATAATCGACACTTGTCGCGTAGATATCAAGAATTTTTCGCCAGAATATTTTTTTTCGGATGAACGAATATCACGAATTCGCTCCAACAGTTCATCAAAATAAATTCCTCCGCCATTATTTTTTAGAAGGTCCTCATTCATGGCGAACCCTTTTTTCATATGCTCTTTTAAAACATTGCTAGCCCAAATTCTAAACTGTGTACCTCGTAAGGATTTTACACGATAGCCAACAGAAATAATTACATCTAAATTATAATAATCAACTTGATAATCTTTTCCGTCAGAAGCAGTGTAGGCAAATTTTGCCCACACTGAACTTTTTTCAAGTTCACCTTTTATCATTTTATAGGTGGCTCTTTCGCTCGGCCTGTATTCCTCTGCCTTTTCCGCTATTTTAGCAACGGGGATTTTCCCTTCACCCTCGCCAAACTCCCACGTTTACGTTGGTATATGTGTTCGCCTTTTTGTGGGAGAGAAGTACAACCGTTTCGACGCGCAATATACCAACGACGAGGTTGAGCGGCTTCGCTATGTATACTTTCAGAAAAAGAAAGAGCGTAAAAAAGAGCAAGCTGAGCGCTAGTATCTCTATCGCATGAGGGGTGATATCATGACCAAAGATGAAAAAACGATATTAGACAGAGAGGAAACGATTCTCGATTCAGATGAAACGGTTCTTGATACCGACGCGGCAAATGCCACACTGCCCGATAACGCCGACGCAACCATGCTCAATGATGCCACCGTTTTGGACGGTGTAACGACCTCCGATGATGGAAGCGGCATGCCGGTTATCGAAAAAGGCGCTTCTCTGCTGGATACCTATCGCATCGAATCCGATGCCATTGAGGGCGGCATGGGCGCGGTATGGCGCGTACATCATACCGGCTGGAACGTTGACCTTGCCATGAAGCGCCCCAAAGCCAGTCTCTTTCAGTCGGAAACGGAAAAGCAGAAAGAAAACTTCGTCCATGAATGCGAGGCGTGGATCAACCTTGGCCTGCATCCCTATATCGTTTCCTGCTATTACGTGCGCGAGATCAATAATGTCCCCTCCATCTTCTCGGAATGGATGGACGGCGGCAGTCTGAAAAGCGCCATTGAGAATGGAAGACTATATGAGGGAAACGCGGCGGAGCGTATCCTCGACATCGCAATTCAGTCCGCACGCGGGCTGCATTACGCCCATGAGCAAGGGTTGATCCATCAGGATGTCAAACCTGATAACCTGCTTTTGACGAAGGATTGGAACGCTAAAGTTGCCGACTTCGGTATCGCCAGAGCGCGTGCCACATTGACTGTGCTCGACGCAGATATTCCGACCGAAGCTACGATGTTTTCCGCCGGCGGCGGCTATACCCCTGCCTACTGCTCAATGGAGCAGATGAATGGCGGGCAGCTCACCCGGCGCACCGATATCTATTCCTGGGCGGTATCGGTGATGGAAATGTACCTCGGAGAGCGCCCTTGGCAAAACGGCGTGATCGCTGGTGCGGCCTGCGAGGAGTATTTTCCCAACGCAAAAATCTCCATCCCTCAAAAAATGCAGAATTTGCTTAAAGCATGCTTAAACACAAAGGAAACCGAACGTCCGCATGATTTTGCAGAGATAGAAAAACGGCTGCTGGAAATCTACCAGGAAGAAGGCGGAGCGAAATATCCCCGCCCCGTGTCCAAGGCTGCGGCGGATACGGCGGATAGTCTCAATAACAGGGCGTTGTCCTATATTGACTTAGGAAAGGCTGATGATGCGGAGCGATGCTGGCAATCTTCCTTGATGCAAAACAGCCAGCATGTAGAGACAATCTATAACCAAGGCTTACTTTTTTGGCGTAGCGGCCGAATGGACGATATACAGCTATTGCAACGAGTGCAAAGCTTATATGCAGTAGCTCTCAACCACACGGAAATAGATGATCTGCTATTTGATATACACCTGGAACGTTGTGATGTGCAATCAGCTATGCTTCTCCACGAAAAGGACCCACGGCGTGAGCTGCCGCAGAATCTGCCGCATTCTGAACCATCCTTTATTGAGCTGGCATCCATTCGAGAGGATCTTGTCCGCAAACGGTTTTATGACGGCCAATGCTCTGCCGCTACGCTCGATGGCCGGTTTAGTGTCAAGGGCTATAACGATGGACGCGTATCGATACAGAACGAGCAAACAAAAGAACCAACAATAACCTTTCAGGCGCATGGTTCTAAAGTTACCTGCATGGCCTTTGACGCTTCTGGCGAGCATCTTTTGACCTACGGCTGTGATCCGGTGGTTTTTAACCAACTCGCACATAAGGGAATTTCTGCTCCGGAATACCACTACAATTACACGATACGACTATGGGATGTGAGTATGGCAACATTTCACATCGAAATAGCTATGAATGATCGCATAGGTGCGTTTGCCTTCACCCCAAATGGAAAATGCTTTTTAAGTGGCACCTGCATCGATGGCGGGAAACAAGCACGTGTAAACCGTATCGAAGTATGGAACACAGCAGTCGGTTCTGCCAGACTCCGCCTTTTTGCGGAAGGTATACCGGCAGTGAAATCAATCTCTTTCTCCCCGGACGGGATATACCTTATGGTTTCTTACTGGGACAGCCTTGAAAAATTCAGCGTATGGGAATATGCCACGGGGCGATGCCTTTTTACCTTTGCCCAACCGAATTTCGCATCTTCAAGCGGCCAAGTAGCAGCTACGTTTACAGCCGATAATAACCTCGTATGGATCGGCCCGGATGATAGCACCTGGAGTATGCCCCTACCCAAGGAGTTCTATAGGGCCAAGGGCACACTGTGCAAAATCCGCAGCTTTCAGGAACAGATGGATCTCCAACAACGCTTTTATAGTTTTCTGGCGCAATGTCGGACACAATTGGGGACTGGTGATGTTGCTGCCTCCCTGAAAACTTTGGCACAAGCGCGTACCATCAAGGGATTTGAGACTGCCCTTGAGGCTCTGTCCATGCAGGATGAGATCGGGAAACACTGCCAACGAATCGGTATCCGTGCTGTATACGCGGTCGATGAGGACAGGCTGAATAACCAAGATGCGTTGAAGCGGGTGTTGTTGTCCCCGATGGGGTATTTCCTCTATTGCGATGAAAAGGGCAGGATTTCCGCTGTGCGGTCTGTCGGGGGCGAAAAATTATTTGCAACTAAATTGGGAAATCAAGGCTGTGGCCTGGCTTTAAGCGGAGACGGTATAACCTTCGCCGTTGGCGGAAAAGAAAGCGAAAGTGCTGTTGCATCCAGTGTAATTCAGATTTTTACCTGCCACCTTTTCCAGTCCACGCTTTCTATCAAACTTCCAAGCGGTAGCGGTAGGCCAACCGCTCTATCCTTTTTGCCCGATGGTAGCGAGATTTTGGCGGGGGGAATGTTTGGAAGCATCTCTCTTTATTCTACAGTGGATGGCACGCGCAAAAAAACCTTTGCTCGCAAAGGAATGAAGAACACGATAATTTACGATATTATCTGCGCTCCGAATGGGAAAATTGCCTATGCTTGCGGCGAAGACCCTTTTGGCATCGCGGTGTTTTGTTTAGACAGCGGTAAATGGCATCCTTTCGCAACGGGTGATGGGGCCAGTCGTTACAGGTTGTGTGTCAGCCCTGACGGAACTTTGATTGCCAACACCCGCAAGATCGGAAAAGATTGGTCTATCGAGATTTGGAACAGCCGAGGCGAAAAGTTGTGGGAATTTCGGGAGACCAAGTGCATCAGCGCCATCACCTTTATAGCGAATGCGCGTTATCTAATGGCAACTTGTCATGAACCGGGTTGGAAAATATGGGATATGGATACTGGCAAAGTCTTGGTTGAAAAGCGTCTTTCATTCGGCAAACCGACTGCCCTGGCCATTTCGCAGGAGAATCTTGAGGCCTACATTTTTGATAGCGGCGGTGAATATAGCGAAGTAAGGTTTGATTGGGAATACCAATTTCCCGGCTGGACTAATTGGGATGAATCCGTACAGCCCTACAGATGTATGGAACCTTGGCGTCACATTGGTGGAACTGCTTTTAGGAGATCGGCTATGGAGCAAGGGGCCGGTGTGCAGCCTTGTCTATGAAGAATATCTTAGAATACGCTGTAAACCGCTCCCGGAGACAATTTGGAGTATAGTGCCTGGCTGTCTCCAGACGGATAGCTCAAAGCGCATGCGTGTCAACGATCTTATAGATTTGCTTGAAGGCAATCGTTTGCATACTTAATAAACCTCCGACGAATATTCTACGGTGCAATAGGGACAATTTAAGAAAAGCCACCTGAATATGGAAAACTAATAGAATGAAAAAGGAATCAGACAGCAGTATAAATCCGCCGGTTGATTCCTTTTTTAATAC
>JAYFQF010000028.1:0-20487 GCA_034927285.1 Peptococcaceae bacterium | reverse complement strand
CCCATTGGTATTTTTTTATCCCGCCGTAATAATGGGTTTTGGCCAGCGCTAAGTTAATATCCTCATAAAGGGGGGTCTGCTTGAAATCCAGCCGGGGCGAATCGATATGGGAAGCGATAATATTAAAGCCCTCCTGGGCGGGACTGGCGCCGATCACCGCCGCCAGCACGGCCTTGCCATGGACCACCTTATACACCTTATCCCCGGGCTTCAGGCTGCAAAAGGCGCCCGCCGGCCGGTGGGCCAGCAGCTCATCCAGGCTCTGGAACCCCTGCTCCTTCAGCTGAGCCTCCGTAAAATCCGCTACCTCCCGTTCCGTCTTGCAATCATTGAGAAAGCGAAGATAATCATCGCTAAAGGCGAAAGCGGCCTGGATTTCTTCTTCCCCGGCGTTTTTCCACCAGATTTCAAAAGGAAATTTTGTTTTTTTCATTTTACCGTCCTCCGTTTGCTGTCCTTCGTTTATTAAATGAACTCCTCTTCCCGCTCGTGCTTCTTTTTCCGTGTCATCAGCCGCTTCACCGCTTCCCGGGCATCCATTCGCCCCTGAATCACTTCATAAATATGCTCGGTTATCGGCATTTGTATGCCTTTTGCCCTGGCCAGCTCGTAAGCCGCTTCGGTAGTAAACATTCCCTCCACTACCATGCCTACTTTGGCGCTGGCTTCCGCCGGGGAAAGGCCCTGGCCGATCAGGATGCCGCAGCGGCGGTTGCGGCTGTGCATACTGGTACAGGTGACGATCAGATCACCGATACCGGCCAGGCCGAAGAAGGTGGCCTCCTGGGCGCCGGAAGCGATGCCCAGTCGGGCCATCTCCGTAAGCCCCCGGGTCATCATGGCGGCCTTGGCGTTGTCGCCGTAGCCCATGCCGTCGGAAATACCGGCCCCCAGGGCGATGATGTTTTTTAAGGCGCCGCCCAGCTCCACGCCTACGATATCGGTACTGGTATAGATCCGCAGGCTGTCGCTCATCAGAAGGTCCTGGATCTCTTCCGCCAAAAGGCGTTCCCCGGCGGCAGCCACCAGGGTAGTCGGCAGCCCTTTGCCTACTTCCTCGGCGTGAGAAGGGCCGGAAAGCACCACGTAGCGGGCTTCCGGCCGGCTTTGGAAAACGATTTCCGAAAGCCTGAGCAAGCTGCCTCTCTCGATTCCCTTGGCCGCGTTTACCAGGATTGCTTCCGGCCTGAGATAAGGCAGGGTCTGTTCAAACACCTGGCGAAAGCCCTGAGCCGGTACGGCATATAAAAAAATTTCCGCCCGGTCCAGAGCTTTTTCCAGGTCGGCCTCGGGATACACGTTTTCCGTAAGGCGGACTCCCGGCAAATAACGGCGATTTTCTCTTTCGGCTTTCATCTCCGCGATCTGCTCTGAATCCCGGGCCCAAATGCGCACATGATAATTTTGGGCCGCCAGTGCCGAAGCCAGAGCGGTGCCCCAGCTGCCGGCCCCCAATACGGCGATTTCCTTGGTCATTGCATTCACCCGTCCTGTCGTATATTTGCGCTTTTTTCCGCTATCGGTTTGCGCTTTCCACAATGCCTTTGATATTTGTGTAGATCTGCCGGGCCAGATCCAGGTTGTTCATGGTATAAACATGGATACCCTGGACTCCGTTGGCCAGCAGGTCGATAATCTGGTCCGTGGCATAAGAAATGCCGGCAGCCTTCAGGGCTTCCGGGTCATCGGCAAATTTGTTCAGCAGAGTAACGAATTTGCGGGGCAGGCTGGCTCCGCACATGGTCACTGTTTTTTCGATCTGGCCTTTATTAATGATCGGCATGATGCCGGCCTCGATGGGGACCCTGATCCCTGCGGCCCGGACCTGATCGCGAAATTCATAAAAGCAGCCGTTATCAAAGAAAAGCTGGGTTACCAGATGGTCCACGCCTGAATCCACCTTGATTTTCAGGTTGGCGATATCCTCTTCCATGCTGTCGCTTTCCGCGTGAACCTCCGGATAGCAGGCCCCCGAAAGGCTGAAGGAAGAATCATAGGAACGGATGAAGGACGCCAGGTCCGAAGCGTGAGCGAAATCCGACGGCAAATTGATCTCCGGGTTGCGGTCGCCCCGCAGAGCCAGAATGTTCTCTACGCCCTTGGCCTTCAGATCCTCCAGAGTGCGGCTGATCTCTTCCTTGGTGGCGCCCACGCAGGTCAGGTGGGCTACCGGCTCGATATGATAACGCTCTTTGATATGGCCGCAGATCTCGCAGGTTTTGCTTTTCTGGATATTGCTGCCGCCGGCTCCATAAGTAACGCTGACAAAATCCGCCGGGATATCCGGCAGCCCCGCCAAGGTATGATATACCGTTTCCAGGGCGCCGGTTTTTTTCGGGGGAAACACCTCCAGGGAAAACACGATTTTCTTTTGTTCAAATAACTGCGGGATCTTCATGGGACGCCTCCTGTTTTGCATTGAAAAAATTCTGTCTTGCATTGAAGCCATTCTGTTTTACTTATTATACAGGCTCCCCTGGTCTTGCGCAAATGAATTTGGCTCCGCCGCCGTGCTTTTCCCGCCCCACAGCTCGCTGACGAAGGTGGAGCCCAGCACCAGGATACAGCCTGCCAGCTGTACCGCCGTCAGACGTTCTCCCAGGATCAGAAAGGAAAAAAGAATGGCGGCAGCCGGCTCCACATAGCTCAGCGCGGCCACGCTCTGCCCCGGCAGGCCCGGGATCGCTGTAAAATACAATAAGAAGGCCACGCCGGCATGGATTATCCCCAGGCAAAGCAGGAGGGCCACCTCCGTTATGCCGGCCCTTTCGAAGGAAACCCCTCCTCCGGCCAGGAAAAAAGGCGTCAGAAAAAGAGCCGCCATCCCCAGCTGCATGGCGCAGCTGTCCCTGCCGGAGATTTCCCGTAAAAATTTGTTGCAGACCACCATTCCCGCGTAAAGCACCGCCGCCGCCAAACCAAAAGCAATGCCCTTGGCGCCTTCCGGGCCCAGCCCGCCGCCGGCAGAAGCCAGACAGGCCAGGCCGGCTACGGCGCTGAAAACGCAAACTACCCGAAGGGTGCTGAGCCTTTCCTTAAATAGCAGCGGGGAAAGGAACGTCACGATCACCGGCGCCATATAGTTACAGACCGTGGCGATGGAAACGTCGGTGTACTTATACGCGTTAAACAGCATAATCCAGTTTGCCCCGATAAAGCAGCCGGAAATCAGAAGAACAGGCAGGTTCTTTCGCAGCGCCCGGATATCTAGGCCTTTTCCGCTTAAAAAGCAGACCGCCAGGATAAAAAGGCAGCCGATCGTGCCGCGGAACCAGGCGATCTGGATGGAACCGAAAGAGATTTTTTTAATCACCAACCCCATGCTGCCGAAAATCAGCATGGAAAAAATCAGATTCGCTTTGTCCTTTTTCATTTGTTTTCCCTCAGATTAAACGTTATCTTTTTCTTAACCATTATTTTATCTTTTCATTCTATCATAAATTCCGGCAGAAAACTGTTTCCAGCCGCCCCGGGATCGGATATACTTAACCTTAGGACGGTAAAATTTTTACGGGAGGAGATTTGCCATGATAAAAAAACCGGATCAGTTTGAGAAAAAGCTTTTTCAGGATTTTCACGGAGGCCGGGGCGAAGTGGAAGCTTACGCCTTGTTTTCCGAAGAAGAAAAAACCAACCCGAAAATCCGTATGGCCTCCAAGGTGGTATTGCAGCCCGGCTGCTCCATAGGTCCTCACCCCCATGAAAAAGACGAGGAGATCATTTATATCCTGGAAGGTGTGGCCACGGTAAATGACGACGGCGCCGAAATCCTGGCCTATCCCGGCGACGCCGCCATCTGCGGCGGCGGCAAAAATCACGGCGTAGCGAATAACGGCCGTGAGCCTTTAGTCTACCTGGCATTTATCATCACCAAATAAAGCAGGAAAAGAAAAGGCCAAGAATAAAAACGAAGAATAATACGCAAAGAAAAAAAAACCGCGGCCTGCGGTTTTTTCTTTGCCTTCCTTTTTTCAGCCGGCTTGGAATATTTCCGGCGACTAGGCCAAAAGCTCGGCCAGCAGTTGATTAACCATGCCGGGATTGGCCTTGCCCCGGGAAAGCTTCATCACCTGCCCCACCAAGGCGGTGATGGCCTTGGTCTTCCCCGCCTTATAGTCGGCTACGATCTTGGGATTTTCCGCGATGACCTGACTGCACATTCCCCGGATCAGGCCGTCGTCGCTGACCTGGGCCAGAGAATGTTCTTCCACTAAAGCCTGGGGGCTTTTGCCCCGGTTTTCTTCTGCGAACATCAGCTCCACCACTTTAGAGCCGATGGAATTACTGATGGTTCCTTTTTCGATGAGTCCCACCAGCTCCGCCAGCCGGCCCCCGTCAAAAGGCAGCTTCTCCGGCTCCAGCCCTTTATCGTTCAGCAAACGGGTGATATCGCCCATAATATAGTTGGCGCAGGCCTTGGGGGCGGCGCCCAGGGCCACCGCATCATCAAAAACGTCGCTGAGATGCTTGTCCGCCACCAAAAGTCCGGCGTCGTAGGCGGAAAGGCCCAGGGTCTCCTGATAGCGGACTTTGCGCTTTTCCGGAAGTTCCGGCAGCGAATCGGCGATTTCCTGGACATATTCTTCGCTTAAGACCATGGGCATGATATCCGGCTCGGGAAAATAATAATATTCGTCGGCGTCTTCTTTGGTGCGCATGGCGTAATTAATGCCTTTTTCATCATCCCAGCGCAGGGTGTCCTGGGTAATGACGCCGCCGGCCTCCACTGCCCGGCGCTGACGCTTCTCCTCATATTCCACAGCGTTTTTCGCGGCGCTGAAAGAATTCAGGTTCTTCATTTCGGTGCGGGTGCCGAAAGGCTCGCCTTCCTTATGGATGGAAAGGTTAATGTCGCAGCGCATGGAGCCCTCCTCCAGCTTGCAGTTGGAGACCCCGGTATACAGCAGGATATTGCGCAGGGTATCCAGATAGGCCACCACCTGGGCGGAGTTTTCGAAATCCGGTTCGGAGACGATCTCGATCAGCGGTACGCCGCAGCGGTTATAATCCACACGGGTCCGGCCGAATTCATGGATCAGCTTGCCGGCGTCCTCTTCGATATGGATGCGGGTAATGCCGATACGCTTCGGCTTCCCTTCGGCCATGATGTCCACATAGCCGTCGTAACAAAGAGGCAGATCATACTGGGAGGTCTGAAAGGCTTTAGGCAGGTCGGGATAAAAATAATGCTTGCGGTCCTGCCGGGAATAGCGGTTGATCTTGCAGTTCAGCGCCAGTCCCGCCCGTACGCAGTACTCTACTACCTTGCGGTTCAGCACCGGCAAAACTCCGGGCATACCGGAACAAATCGGACAAACATGGGTATTTTCCTCACCGCCGAAAGCGGTGGTGCAGCCGCAGTAAATTTTGCTCTGGGTATCCAGCTCCACGTGGACCTCCAGGCCAATAACGGTTTTATACTGGCTCATTTGGCCCGGGCCTCCTCTCCTGCTAATTCCTCCGCTGCCTGGGCCGCTTTTAAGAGGATGCCTTCGCTTAAAGGCCTGCCGATAAGCTGGGCGCCGATGGGCATACGGCGGCTGTCCTGTCCGCAGGGCAGGCTGATGGCCGGCAGTCCGGCCACATTTACCGACACGGTGCAGATATCCATGGCGTAGACCTCGGAAGGATCCGTATGCCGGGTGCCGATCGGCCAGGCGGTCACCGGCGAGGTGGGCGTCAAAAGCACATCGTACTTTTCGAAGGCCTGCCGGAAATCTTCCATAATCAAAGTCCTGGCCTGCTGGGCCCGGCGGTAATATGCGTCGAAATATCCGGCGGACAACGTATAAGTGCCCAAAAGAATGCGGCGCTTAACCTCGTCGCCGAAGCCCTGACTGCGGGAGGTGCGGATCATATCTTCCAGTCCGTCATAGGAAGGCGCCCGGTATCCGTATTTCACTCCGTCGTAGCGGCCCAGATTGCTGCAGGCCTCGGCGGAGGAGATGACATAATAAGCGCTGAGAGCGTAGTCCAGCCTGGGCAGGGAACATGCCTCCACCGTGGCGCCGGCGGCCTTCAGCTTTTCCGACAGGCTCAGCACGGCCCGGCGAACTTCCTCCTGGATCCCCGGGCCCATATATTCCTCAGGTACGCCTATCTTAAGGCCCTTGGCCCCCTGGGCGCCTTTCAGAAAGCTGAGATAGTCCTCCGCCGGGGCCGCCAAAGAACTGCCGTCCAGGGGATCCTTGCCGGCTATGGCCTGCAGGGACAACGCCGCCCCTTCCACGTCGGAGGCCAGCGTGCCGATCTGATCCAGGGACGAGGCGAAAGCCACTACGCCGTAGCGGGAAATCCGGCCATACGTGGGTTTTAAGCCCACTACGCCGCATAAAGCAGCAGGCTGGCGGACGGAGCCGCCGGTGTCGGTGCCCAGGGTAAAATAAGCGGATCTTTCCGCTACTGCGGCGGCGCTGCCTCCGGAAGAACCGCCGGGGACCAGCTTGGGGTTCCGGGGATTTTTTACCGGACCGAAAATGGAATTTTCGCTGGTGGAACCCATGGCGAACTCATCCATATTCAGTTTGCCCAAAAGCACGGCGCCGGCGTCGCTTAAACGGCGGGCCACCGTGGCGCTGTAGGGAGGAATAAAATTTTCCAGCATCCGGGAAGCGCAGGTGGTTTTTAGCCCCTGCACACAAATGTTATCCTTCAGGGCCATGGGAACGCCGTCCAAAGGGCCCAGTTCTTGTCCCAGAGCCCGGCGTTTGTCGGAAGCGTCGGCCTGAGCCAGGGCCTCCTGGTTCACCGTGATATAAGCGTTGCTTTCATTAGCCCCGGCCCGCTCGAGCATGTTCTCCGTCAGGCTGCGGCTGGTGACTCTGCCCGCCGCCAATAACGCGGAAACCTGACCCAGGCTTAACTCCGCCAGTTCCCGGCCGCTGAAGCTTTCCTTATCCAAAAGCGCCTCTTTTGTCAGTTTTGCCATCTATTCCACCACCTTCGGCACGATAAAGCAGGCCTCGTCCCGCTCAGGGGCGTTGGCCAGCAGTTTTTCCCGCGGGTATGAAGGCTTCACCTGATCGTCCCGCAGTACGTTTTGCACTTTTACCGCATGGGTGGTAGGCTCCACGCCCTCGATCTCCAGTTCCGCCAGCTTGTCGGCAAAATCCACGATGCCGGCCATCTCTGCAGCCAGCCGCTGGGTCTCTTCGGGCGAAAGCTTGATTTTGGCCAGATTGGCGATATGGGTTACCGTTTCTTTTGTGATCTCCATATGTACTCCTTTATGTGCTCCGGCTGGGTTCCCTCCCGGCCGCTTCCCGGCTTTACCGGGACAGCAGTTTTTTAATCCGGTCCATGGCCTCCTGGGTGTTTTCCTTGGTATTAAAGGAGGAAAGCCGGAAAAAGTTTCTGCCGTTTACGCCGAAGCCGGAACCGGGAGTGCCGACGATATACGCCTTTTTCAGCAGCAGATCGAAGAAATCCCAGGATTCCATCTCCCGTGGGCATTTCAGCCAGATATAAGGGGAGCAATAGCCGCCGAAAAAGGTTATGCCCAATTCCTCGAAGGCTTTGATCATGATCATGGCATTTCCTTTATAGTAACGGATCACTTCCCTAACCTGGGCCAGGCCCTCTTCCGAAAAGACCGCTTCCGCACCCCGCTGGGAAATATAGGAGACGCCGTTGAACTTGGTGGTCTGGCGGCGCACCCACATTTTATTCAGGCTCATTCCGTCGAAAATCAGGCTTTCCGGCACGATGGTATAGCCGCAGCGCACGCCGGTAAAACCGGCAGTCTTGGACAGGGAACAAAACTCGATGGCGCAGTCCTTGGCGCCGGGGATTTCAAAAATACTATGGGGAATATCGGGATTGTCGATAAAGATTTCATAAGCGGCGTCAAAGAGGATCAAGGCGCCTTTTTCCCGGGCAAAATCCACCCATTCCGTGAGCTGGGCCCGGTTATAGGCGGCGCCGGTAGGGTTGTTTGGCGAGCAGAGATAGTAGATGTCCCCCGTCGTCTCCCGGGAGGGCATGGGCAGAAAGCCGTTGGATTCTTCAGCGCTCATATAAGTGATCTTGCGTCCCGCCATCACGTTGGTATCCACATAAACAGGATAGACCGGATCGGGGACCACCACTTCATTTTCCAGGGCAAAAAGGTCCAGGATGTTCCCCACATCGCTTTTTGCGCCGTCGCTGATGAAGATTTCCGGCATTGAAAGTTCCACGCCGTGGCGACCGTAATATTTCCGAAGGGCTTCCCGCAGGAAATCATAGCCCTGTTCCGGACCGTAACCATGGAAAGTTTCCTTTTTGGACAGGTCATCCACCGCCTTATGCATGGCCTCGATCACCGCCGGGGCCAGAGGCAGGGTCACGTCGCCGATGCCCATGCGGATAACGGCCGCCTGAGGGTTTTCCTTTTGAAATTCCGCTACCTTATGGGCAATATTAGCGAAAAGATAACTGCTTTCCAGTTTGGCGTAATTCGTGTTTGCTTTCATTATGCCAGCTCCTTTTCCATTTATTATATCCATATCTCTTTGCCTGCCGCCCTCTGCCCGCCATGACAAGCTTTGCGGAAGCCGGTTTCTTTTCGGGCAGGCAAGCAAGGCCCTACTCCGCAAGCCTGCTTAAATCGCCTACGATCTTTGTCATCTCAACAATGGCGTTCAACAGGGCCAAACGCGTGTTCCGGAGATCTTCATCCTCGGCCATAACCATAACGCCGTCAAAAAAGGCGTTGAGGGGTTCGGCCAGACGGGCCAGGGCGGCGATGACACCCCTCAGGCCCTGCTTTTCCATCACCTGGGGCAGAGCGGCCTGGGTGGCCAGGGTCCGGGCATGGAGAGCCATCTCGCATTCCTCTTTCAGCAGCGAAGGATCAATCATCCAACTGACGCTCTTTTTGGCCAGGTTGTTTGCCCGGGTAAAGACCGCCAGCAGCTGTTTGAAGGCCTGATCCTCCCGCATGGCGCTCAAGGCCATGGCCCGGTCCGTCACCTGACCGATTTTATTGAAAGGCACCGCCATAACGGCGTCCACCACATCGTAACGGTGACCGCCGTCGCTGAGGATATTTCGGATCCGCGCGTTAAAGAAATCTTTGATTTTTCCTGCCGTCTGCTCCTTGGCGGAAGCGTCGGCCAGAATAAAGGCATATTGTTCCAAAGCCTTGGCAATCAAAGCGTCCAGATCCAGATCCAGGTCCTGATTAATGATGGTCTGGCAAATCCCCATGGCTGCCCGGCGCAGGGCGTAAGGGTCCTGAGAACCGGTGGGCTCGATGCCCACGGCAAAGATACCGGCGATAGTGTCCATTTTATCGGCAATGGCCACCAGGGCTCCGGCCCTTGTGCGGGCTGTGGCGTCACCGGCAAACCTGGGCTGGTAATGCTCCAAAACGGCTTCCGCTACAGCGGGTTTTTCTCCGCATTCCAAAGCATAGTAGCGGCCCATGATGCCCTGCAGCTCGGTAAATTCAAAGACCATATTGGTCACCAGATCCGCTTTGGCCAAATGAGCGCCTCTCAAAGCGACGAATTTTGTCTCGTCATCGGCGTTTAACGCCTCGGCCAGATATGCGGTCAGTTTCTGGATACGGCGGACTTTATCGCCCACGCTGCCCAGTTTTTCCTGGAAAACCACTTTCTCCAGCTTAGGCAGATAAGCCTCCAGGGGCTGCTTCCGGTCTTCGTCCCAAAAAAACCGGGCGTCGGAAAGCCGGGCGGCCAGAACCTTTTCGTTTCCGGCGGCCACCAGATCCAGGCTGCGTTCTCCGCCGTTTCTGACGGTAACGAAGCGGTTCATCAGCTTCCCTTCCTTATCCCGGACCGGGAAATAGCGCTGATGTTCGCGCATCGGAGTAATGACCACCTCTTCCGGAATTTCCAGATAGGATTCGCTGAAGCTTCCCAGCAGAGCCGTCGGCCATTCGATCAGATAGGTGACCTCTTCGATCAGCTCCTGATCTTCTTCCACCACGGCGTGATTTGCCTGGGCTACGGCCTGGATCTGCTTCCAGCTTTCCTCCCGGCGGCGGGCGGGATCCACCATGACAAACTGGGCTTCCAGTGCTTTTTCGTAATTTTCAGCTCCGGTAAGCTCCACCTGGCCGCTGCCCAGAAACCGGTGGCCCCGGCTGGTTTTCCCCGCCGGGACCCCGGCGATGACAAAAGGTAATACTTCCTGATTCCACAGGGAAACGATCCAGCGGATGGGCCGGGGAAAACGGTAATCCAAGTCCCCCCAGCGCATGGTTTTCGGGAAATTAATCATCCCCACCAGATCGGGGATCATGGTCTGCAGATAGGGTTTGGTCTCCACGCCGGCGGTATGCTTGGTGGCATAGACGTATTCATTTCCGTTGATCTCTTTTACGGTGAGACTTTCCACCGTTACGCCCTGGCCCCGGGCAAAGCCCAGGACCGCCTTGGTGGGATTTCCCTGGGGGTCGAAGGCTGCCTTCCTGGCGGGCCCCCTGACCTCTTCGCTTAAATCCTGGCCCTTTTCCGCCATATCCTTAACGATCAGGGCCAGGCGCCGGGGAGTCCCCAAAGAACGGATTTCTCCGTATGCGATTCTTTTTTCCTCCAAAGCTTCAGCCGCCAGCTCCTTTAATTGGTCCAGAGCCCTGGGCATAAACTTGGCCGGGATCTCTTCCGTCCCGATTTCCAATAAATAATCCGCCATTATCTTGCACCTCCCCTGGCCTTTTCGGCGTCTTTGATCAAGGGAAAGCCCAGGGCCTCCCGCTGGGATACGTATCCTTGAGCGCAGGAGCGGGCCATATTTCTCACCCGGGTGATATAGCCGGTGCGCTCCGTTACGCTGATGGCCCCCCTGGCGTCCAGGAGGTTAAAGGTATGGGAACATTTCAGCACATAATCGTAGGCCGGCTGTACCAGCCCTTTTTTCAGCACCGCCATGGCTTCCTTTTCATACAGGTCAAACAGGGTAAAGAGCATGTCCACATTGGCGACCTCAAAATTATAAGTGGAATAATCCACTTCGTTTTGATGATAGACGTCGCCGTAGGTAATGCCGTCCACCCAGGTAATATCGTAGACGCTGGATTTTTTCTGGATGAACATGGCCAGACGCTCGATCCCGTAAGTGATCTCACCGCTGACCGGGTGACATTCCAGTCCCCCGCACTGCTGGAAATAGGTAAACTGCGTGACTTCCATGCCGTCCAGCCAGACTTCCCAGCCCAGGCCCCCGGCCCCCAGTGAGGGATTTTCCCAGTTGTCTTCCACAAAACGGATATCGTGGTCTTCCGGGATGACACCCAGCCTGCGCAGGCTCTCCAGGTACAACTCCTGAATATTATCGGGAGAAGGCTTAAGGATAACCTGATATTGAAAATAATGCTGAAGGCGGTTGGGGTTTTCTCCGTAACGTCCGTCGGTGGGGCGGCGGGAAGGTTCCACATAGGCCACATGCCACGGCTCCGGTCCCAGGGCCCGCAGGAAAGTGGCGGGATTCATCGTGCCGGCGCCCTTCTCCATATCATAAGGCTGGGCAATGATACAGCCCTGCTCCCCCCAAAAGGCATTCAGGGTCAAAATCATGTCCTGAAAATTCACCAATAGACACTTCCTTTCAATTTGCAACGGCCAAAGGCCGAAAATTCCCTGTTTATCTTAACTATTATGCCATAAAAGCCTCTGTCTGCCAATGCCTTTTTCCGCTGTATACCTGGATTTTTCCGATGGCCGCGAAAAAAAGCGGCCATCCCTGACACTATCGGCTATTGCCGGCACACCCCTGACAGCCGGAGGATAAGCCTGCGGCTTTTGACAAAAAGCAAAAGGCGGCGAAAAACGTTCGCCGCCCCAAATAGCCCCAGAGCCCCCGGGGTATTTCTTCTTTTTTTCAGCCGGCAGCTTCCCCTTCTTCTTTCCGCTTCTCAAACCAGCTCATCATGCCTGCCGCAAACAATAAAAGGAGGCTGCAAAACCAGATGGATTTTCCTTTCAGCCAGATGGAAGCCACTCTGCCTGCCGCCACACCCAGACAAAAAAAGAGAATAACGGCCGCATACTGCAAAGACTTCCGGCCGGCGCCCCTATCCTTTTGGTTGAGATAACGCACGGCGTTTTCCGTGGCGGACCGGATATTTCCCGTACAGTAGGTCGTAGCAAACGGCGCGCCCTCCAGTTTCTGAAACCCGCTTACCTGCAGGGAACAGACAAAAGAAATGACGGCGCTGATGATGAAATGGGGAACTCCCTCCGGCAGGAGACCGATAAGAAACAGTACCGCCGCCTCCGCAACCAGCACCAGATGGTACCAGTTGAGGGCCTGCCGCCGGATAAAGGCGAGCTTAAGCTGAACCGCGGCAGCCGTGCCGACGACAAAGGCCAGGATCGGCACCAGATAGCTTACGGAACGGAGAAAATCTCCTTCCGCCAGGCTCAGGCACATCAGGATCAGATTGCCGGTCTGGGCATTGCAGAATACCCCGCCATGCAGGTAATACGTATAAGCGTCCAGGAATCCGCCCACCAAAGCCAGGCAAAGGCCTGCCTCCAGCATCTCGTGAACGGGGATTCCCCCGGACCGGACCTTGTCGCGGGAAAAAATCATGAGCGCAAACCGCCTCTGACTTTGGTTTTGGCCGGGGTCAAAAGCATGCAGAAAAGCGCCAGGACCACGATGCAAATCCCAAAGAAGAAAGCGTCCCGCTGGGCCAGCAAATACGCTTCCTTTTCCATCCCTGCCGACAGAGCGGCCAGATATTCTTTTTCCCGCAGGGCGATGATCGCTCCGCCGAAGGCTACGCCCAGGCCCTGGCCTAAGTTCCGCATAGTGGCCACCATACCGGAAGCCACGCCGGAACGCTCTTTGGGGACGGCGCTGAAAATTGACGTATTAATGGCGGAAACGCTTAAGCCGTTGCCGATGCCGAAGAGGATCAGGGCTGCGATAACATGATATATGGTAGAACTTTGCTGTAAAAGACTCATCAGCGTGCAGCCGAGTATAATGAGGGAAAGGCCGATGACCGCAGGGCGGCGGCTGCCGTATTTATCCGCCATATGGCCGCCAGCGGGAGACAGCAGCATCATGGCAAGAGGCGTGGCCAGCATAACAAAGCCGGAATCGCTTTTGGTCATCCGCAGGATATTCATCAGGAAAAAGGGGACCAGGAAGGTGTTCATCTGCTGGCTCATATAAGAAAGGACCGACGCGCAATTGGCTAAAGTAAAGGTTCTGCTTTTAAACAGGTTCAGGTGCATCAGCGGCATAGCCGTGCGATTTTCCCGCAGAATAAAGGCAATCAGGCTGACCAGCGAGATCCCCAGGCAGGAAAGAAAAGGCAGGGACCAAAAACCCCAGTCGTCGCTGAAATTAATAGCTACCGCCAAAGTCCCGATGCACAGGGCAAACCAGGCGGACCCGGCCCAGTCCATGCGGCGGTCCCGGGTTTTATCAACGGGATCGCTTTTCAGGATCAACAAAGAAGCCACGATACCCAGAATGCAAAGGGGCACATTAAAATAAAAAATGGCCCGCCAGCTGAAATGCGTCATCAGGATGCCGCCGATGGTAGGCCCGGCCGCCAGCCCCACGGAAACAAATACGGAGTTCACCCCCAGGGCCTTCCCTCTTTCATTTGAAGGGAAGCTGCGGTTACACATCGCCTGGGTAATGGAAATCATCATACCATAACCGACGGCTTGCACACAGCGGAAAAAAATAAGCGAAGGCAAAGTATTGGCCAACAGCGGCAATAAAAACGAGCCCAGGCCGAAAACAGTAAAGCCGCCCACGAATTGTTTTTTATACCCGTAGAGATCGGCCATGCGACCGAAAATCAGCAGCGTGCAGCTGGGGATAAAGGAATAAACCAGAGACAGCCAGCTGACGGTCCCCATAGAGGTGCCGAATTCCTCCGCTATCACCGGCAGCGCCAGATTAAGACTGTTCAAGGCAAAGGCTGAAGTAAGATTAGCCAGGGCCGTAACAAGAAAAATCCTCCATTTGTATTCTATTCTCAGTATACTCATGGCCTGTCCCTCACTTAACGGTTAAATAATGGTTAGATTCCAAACTACCGACCTGACCTCATTGTAGACCCGGCCGGGCGGATATTCCTTAGCTCCGGCTAATATTTTGAAAAAAGCGGCGGATTGTGTAAAAAAACCACCCTGACGGGTGGTTATGGTAAACGATTATTTAAATTTCCTTTTCCGGGCAGCTTCAGATTTTTTCTTTCTCCTGACGCTGGGCTTTTCGTAATGTTCACGTTTGCGGACTTCCGACAAAACTCCGGCTTTTTGACATGTACGCTTAAAACGGCGCAGTGCGCTGTCGAGACTTTCGTTCTTGCCAACCTTGACTTCACTCATCTTGTTACCCCCCTTTCAGGTTAAACCGTACGCTTTATCCCTCCCGAAGGGAATGCCGCGATAAAGCATACGCTTAATTATAACCTAAATATTTATTCAGGTCAACGATTAACCCGGAGGCCACTGCAAATTTCTTCCGCCCAACAAATGAAAATGGAGATGATTAACGGACTGGCCGGCTTTCTCACCGCAATTACTGACCACGCGGTAACCTTCCGTAAGCCCCAGTTCCAGGGCCACTTTGCCCACCACAGCCATCATATGGCCCAAAAGCCCTTCATCCGCCGCCGTCATCTCTCCTAAATTAGCCAGATGCTTTTTGGGAATAAAAAGCACATGGACGGGAGCGGCGGGATTGATATCCTTGAAGGCCAGCATCTGCTGGTCTTCGTAGATCTTGCTGGAGGGAATTTCACCGGCTGCAATTTTGCAAAATATACACTCTGTCATAGGTGACACCCCCTTTTCGCTCAATTTTCAGTTATTATTTTATCATCTTTCTCTCTGTTCGGCAATGCTTCCCTCTTCAACATTTGGCCGGCCCAACTGCCCTCCCGGGCGCCGGGCTCTCCGGTCAGCGTCACCGGTAATATTTTGCCTCTCAGGCTCTCCTCCAGGATCAGGCTATCCCCCCGCAGGCCGCCCCAAGGCTGGCCTGCTGCCTCCCGGGATTCCGGGTTTTCTTCCCGGGGGATTCCTGCCGCCGCAAAGGTGATGTCCAGATAATTATCGCTGTGGCCGCTCCAGATTCCCGGCGCGATTTCTTCTTCCGCCAGGACCTCCTGCCGCCGCCCCCGCCAGCTTAAGACATAATCCCGCTGCAGTTCCTGGCCTAAAGCGATCAGGCGGCGGCTCCGCTCTTCCTTGATTTTTTTCGCCAACTGACCCGCCATGGCGTCGGCGGGAGTTCCCGGCCGCCGGGAATACGCGAAAACATGGATCCGGCTGAAAGCCATTTCCCGGGCAAAAGCGCAGCAGGCCTGAAAATCTTCTTCCGTTTCTCCCGGGAAACCGGTCATAATGTCCGTGGTCAGCGCAATGTCCGGGATCAAACTGCGGACTTCCTCCGCTTTTTTTCGGTACTCCGCCGTGGTATAAGGGCGGTTCATGGCCCTGAGTATCCGGTCCTGGCCGCATTGCAGCGGCAAATGCAGATGTTTACAGGCATTGGGATAGTCCCGGATCAGGCGGATCAGCCCGGCCGTTGCCTCCATGGGTTCTAAAGAACCCAGGCGGAAACGGGTTTGCGGATAAGCCTCCAGCAGGCGTTCAAAGATTTCAGCCAGGCCGTTTCTTCGGCCTCTTTCCCAGCCGTAAGCGCCCAGATGGATGCCTAAAAGCACGATTTCCCGGACGCCCCTGGCGGCCAGGTCTTTGGCCTCCGCTAAAGCCCGTTCTTCCGGCAGGCTTTGCCAGCCGCCCCGGGCATAAGGAATTATGCAGTAGGTGCAAAACTGCCGGCAGCCGTCCTGGATTTTCAGCGTTGCCCTGGTCCGGTTCAGACCCTTCAGCACCGCCGGCTGAGGGTCTTTTCCCGGACAAAGGTTTGGATACGGGCAGCCTCCGGCAGCCTCCCCCGCCTTTTCCGGCAGCAGGGCCTCCACCAATTCCGGCGTTTTTTCCTTGTCCTGATTGGGAATCAGCAGATCCACTTCTTCTATGGCGGCCAGGACAGCGGCGCCGGTTTCCGCATAGCAGCCGGTCACCGCCAGCACCGCCGCCGGATTCTGCCGCTTGGCCGCCCGGATCATTTTCCTTGATTTCTGATCCGCTGCCTGGGTTACCGTACAGGTATTGATAATATAAGCGTCGGCCGCCTGGTGAAATTCCACCGCCTGCCAGCCGCGGCTGATAAATTTGTCCAGCATTTGCTGGCTTTCGCTTTGATTCACTTTGCATCCTAATGTATAGAAGGCTACTTTTCTTCTCATTCCAGACCGCCTATCCTGATTCTCTCCTTTGGCTTTCCCGGTTCCCTCAATCTGAATCCGTCCTTTGAAAATGACCGGACGGCGCCAGGCCGATATCTCCCCAGGCATATTGCAGCAGGGTCAAAAGCGCCGTACCCGCCGTCTCCGTCCTTAAAATCCGCGGACCCAGGGTCAGGCAGACGCCACCCCGGGCCACGGCCAGCTCCACTTCCTCTTTGGTCAGCCCGCCTTCCGGGCCCACCAAAAAAAATACCGTTCCCCGGCCGCTCTCCAAAGCCGCCGCTTTTTCCCCGGGCGTGACTTCCAGCAGGCGTTTTACCGGGATGCCTCCTTTTTCCCAGGGGATCAGCAGCAGGTCCTCGGGCCGAAGCTTTTCCAGGGCGGACTTCAGCGTCCCGGGCAAGGCCACCTGGGGCACCGTCAGGCGGCCGCATTGGCGGCTGGCTTCGCATGCGACTTTTTGCCAGCGTTCCTTGCGCTCCCGCCGTTTTTTCTCGTTCTCCAGCCTGACCACGCAGCAGGTCAGCTCCAGAGGAGCCACGGCGCTTACTCCCAGCTCCGTAGTCTTTTGAACCACCCATTCCATCTTCTCCCCCTTGGGAATCCCCTGCAAGAGGCAGGTCTTAAGCCGGCTGTCCCGCCTCTCCGCCACCGGGTCGTCCAATAAAACCCTGGCCCTGCCTTCCTCCAGCGCGGCCAGAACGGCGTGAAAGCCCCGTCCCAGCCCGTCGAATATTTCCAAAGGGTCCCCGGGCTTCAGCCGCAAGACCCTGGACAGGTGCTTCAACTCCTCGCCGGTGACATAAGCTTCCCGGCTGCCGATATTTTCGGGGCTTACATAAAAACGCTCCATGCTCCTTCTCCTAATTCATCAGCTTTTTCAGCAAATCCAGGCTTTTGGTAAAAGGGGGATACCGGAAGGGGATATCGCCTTTTGTACTCTGGATGTACAGGCTTTTCGCATGGCTGAAGGCCTGAAAGCCGTATTCGCCATGGTATTTGCCCATGCCGCTTGGGCCCACTCCGCCAAAGGGCAGGCGGCCGTTGGCCAGATGCATGACGGTATCGTTTATGCAGCCGCCGCCGAAAGACAAACGCTCTGTCACCCGGCGGGCCCGGCTTTCCTCTTCCGTAAAATAATACAAGGCCAGGGGTTTATCTTTGCCTTCGATCAGCCGGCAGGCCTGAGGCACATCTTCCACAGCGATCACCGGCAAAATCGGTCCGAAGATTTCTTCGGTCATCAGCGGAGAATCCCGGCGGGGCTCGTTAACGATAGCCGGGGCGATCTTCAGCGTTTTTTCGTCATACTCCCCTCCCCACAAAAGCTCAGCGTCCTCCAGCAAAGAAACCAGCCGGCGGAAATGCCGGGGATTGACGATCCGGGGGTAGCTGGGGCAGGATAAAGGCTCCCGGCCATAGAAGTCCTGGCAGAAACCGATCATTTTTTCCACCAGCAGCTCTTTCCTTTCCCGGTGTACCAGCACATAATCCGGAGCCACGCAGGTCTGTCCGCTGTTCAGCAGCTTGCCGAAGGCGATGCGCTTGGCGGCCAGAGCGATGTTTGCCGTTTCGTCCACGATGCAGGGGCTTTTGCCGCCCAGTTCCAGGGTCACCGGCGTCAGATGCTGCGCCGCCGCCGCCATGACCAGCCGGCCGGTCTGGGCCCCGCCGGTATAAAAGATATAATCGAAGGGCTGCTGCAGCAGTTCCCGGGCTCTGCCGGTCACACAGGCGATATATTCCGGGTCAAAAAGCTCCCCGATCAAAGCCGCCGCCACAGCCGCCGTGGAAGGCGCCTGCCCGGCCATTTTAACCACCGCGCAGTTTCCCGCCGCCACAGCTCCGACCAAGGGAGCAAAAGCCAGTTGGAAAGGATAGTTCCAGGCGGACATGATCAGCACGCTGCCGTAGGGTTCCCGGAAGATTACGCTTTTGCCGGGAAAAAGGCTTAAAGGGGTTTTTACCCGCTGCGGAGCCGTCCAGCTGTCCAGCTCTTTTAACGCTAAATCGATCTCCGCATATACCACGCCGATTTCCGTCATATATGCTTCAAAAGAACTTTTCCCCAGATCTTCGCCCAGGGCGGCCAAAAGCTGCTTTTCATGCTTTTTTATGCCGTTTTTCAGCGTGTTCAGGGCAGTCTTTCGGAATGCCTTTTCTTTTGTCCGGCCGCTGAGCCAATAGTTTTTTTGCCTTTGGTATAATTCCCCGGCATTATCCTTCATTTCCCGCCACCTCTTTCTTTACAAAAGCCAGAGCGTTCCAGTCGGCGGAGCCCAGCCGTTCCGCCAGCGCAAAGCCCTGACAGTCCAGAGCCTGACAAACCTCCTCCAGCCGCTGGTCAATGATGCCGGAGATTAAAAGCCTGCCGTCCTCCTTCAGAAAGCCGTCAAAAAAAGGGGCCATAGCCAGGATCACGTCGGCCACAATATTGGCCGTGATCAGATCATATTGCTTCCTCCCCCAGCCAAGGCTTTTCCTGAACTGGCTGTCGCTGACGATATCGCCGGTAAAGCCGGCATACCGTTTTGGAGAAATTCCGTTTTGCGCAGCGTTCTCCGCCGCCGTCCTGGCCGAATGCTCTTCAATATCCACGCCTGCGGCCCTTTCAGCCCCTAAGAGCAAGGCGGCGATAAAGAGGATGCCGCTGCCGCAGCCCAGATCCAGGACCTGCATGCCCGGTCCCGTATAGCGTTCCAGGAGTTCCAGACAAAGCCGCGTGGTGTGATGCTGTCCTGTGCCAAAGCTGGATCCGGGATCGATCTCCAGAATGATCCGTTCATCCTCCTTGAGCCATTTTTCCCAGGTAGGCTTAATCACCAGGCGCCGGCCCACGGGAAAAGGCTTAAAAAAGGCCTTCCAGTTATTTGCCCAGTCCGTTTCTTTCACCTGGGAGGGGGCCCAGGACAGGCGGCCGTACTCCCGGGCAGCCGGGTCCGCCTTCAACTGCTCCAGAGCCCGGCCCAATTGGGCCAGTTGGCTTTTGCCCTGCTGGTTTTCCGGCAGAAAGACCCGGATATCGGCTTCCTGGCCCCGTCTTTCCAGCAGCGCCTCGTCCACATAATCCCAGCGCCGGGCCTGGGGGCTGGCCAAAAAAGCCTCCAGATCCTCCGGATCCTCCACGATCATGCCGTTGATCCCCAGGGTCATCAATAAGCCGGTGACCGGCTCTATGCCCTGGCTGGTAGTATATATCTTTATTTCGATCCAATCCATGTCTGACAGCCGCCTTTTCTTATCCTTTGCCGGGATAATCAGTTTGCCTCTTATTTTACCACACTTTTTCTCCTTGTCGGCAAAGAATTTGCTATCTTGACCCCTTCGCCCGGCCTTGCTATGATTGAGGAAAAAGAAGCCGGCCACCCTTTGGCGGAAAATTTCGGAGGTACGATGATAGAATTTGATCTTCAGCCGGACCAGCTGCTGCACTACAGCGATCCTTACGTACAAAACGCGGTCCTGACCCAAATCGCCGGCATGTCCCGGGTCTTTGCCCTTTTGGCCCTCTTGCTGATCCTTTGGCAGCTATACCGGAAGATTAAACGGTCGCCGGCCAGACGGAAAAAGAAGGCACGGATCACTCCCATCGGCGATAAGGCTTCCCCCCCTGCCGTCCCGGAAAAAGCCGCCCCTGTCCTCTCCCCCGAACCCCCAAAGCCAACCGCTGACTTTTATATCCGCCCGGTAAAAAACCGGGACGACGCCCGGCTGGTTTCCGAGCTGGCCCGGGAAATCTGGACGGATTATTTCAATAAATTTCTGGACCCGCCCCAGGTAGCCTATATGCTGCGTAAATTTCAGTCCTGGATCTCCATTCAGGACCAAATGGCCTCCGGCGTAACCTACCGGCTGATTTTTCTGGGCGGCGGCGCCCCGGCAGGTTATTATGCCTGGGAAACGGCGGAAAATACGCTGATTCTCAGAGAACTGTATTTATGGGAAGGCGCCAGGAGCCGGGGCATCGGCAGCGCCCTTTTAAGGGAACTGGCTGATCTGGCCCGGCAGCAGGGGTTGGGAAAGATGACCCTTGCCGTAAGCCGGGAAAATTCAGCGGCCATCGGCTTTTTTGAAAAACAGGGTTTTTCTGTCGAGTCCCGGTCGGATCTGCCCATCGGCGGCGGCTTTACCCTGCGGGATTATACCATGACCATGCCATTATCCCGATAAACGCGATAAAACCGATCCGCTCTGCGGTCTTCCAAAAGAAGCCGGTCATACAGGATCTTTCCAGATCCTGGATGACCGGC
>JAYFQF010000017.1:0-53845 GCA_034927285.1 Peptococcaceae bacterium | reverse complement strand
GGCCGTCTTCTTCGCCCTCGGCGGGCTGGCCGTCTTCTTCGCCCTCGGCAGGCTGGCCGTCGTCTTCGCCGTCGGCGGGCTGGCCGTCTTCTTCGCCCTCGGCAGGCTGGCCGTCTTCTTCGCCCTCGGCGGGCTGGCCGTCTTCTTCGCCCTCGGCAGGCTGGCCGTCCTCTTCGCCTCCGGCGGGCTGGCCGTCTTCTTCGCCTTCAGCCGGCGTTCCCTGTTCTCCCGATTCATCCCCTGACGCTTCAACAGAAGACGCCGGAGCTGAATCGGACTGTCCCGGAACAGCATCCAGGTTTGCGTAAACCGGTGCGGGGAGCATACTGAACAACATTACAAATACCAATAGCAAGGAGGATATCCTTTTCCCTTTGATTCTCATCGCTTTTTACCTCCCAATCTTCTCTGGCTTCCTGTAAAATAAAAATAACCAGGCCGAAAACTGTACCATTTTGTTACCATTTTATCTGTTCGCAGTTACACTTCGGTTACACTTTTGCTGCTCTTTTCCAATTTCGGGCCAAATTTAATGCTTTTGCCCGTTATTTTTTCTGGAATAGCCCTGCTTTGGCGAACCCTCTCCGGTTGATCTATTTCCGTGCGCGGCGGACAGCATGATTCAGCCTGCATAGCATTGCCATTTATAGGTTCTGCCATACGGAAAGACTGGCCGCCATAAACCGCCGGCTAAGTCCAATAATTTTATTTTTGCTGAAGCAAAGCAGATTGCTCCGTGCTGAGAAAAGAGGCCGCTGCGGATCGTCAGCGGCCTCTTTGGTGCTAAAAAAGCGTATTCATGATCATCAGGATCATGAATACGCTTTTCTTAACTTTATTTAACCAATCAAATAGGCTTGAATTACAATTGAAGATTAATGAGGTTTTGTCTCCGAACATATTTTCGTTTTCTCGAGCATATGTTCGTTTATTTCCCTTTTGCCTATTGTATATCTTCTTTTTTCGCCAGGCGCTTGTTCATCATGAAGTATAACGGCAGTCCCAGTACATAGCAGGAACCCAATTGTCCCGCTCCTACCTCCAGCGCGATCAAAGGCCAGGGTAATCCAGTGGTAAAGGTCAGCACCGTAGCAACGACCAGTGCGTTGATCACTACCGGCGGCAGAGGAATCAGCCAAGGGCTTTTCATCTTCCTGGTAAGAAAAGCCGCCGCTAAGGTGGCCAGGCTGCCGAAGATCACATCCAATATCCCATTTCCGCCAAAAAGGTTGGCGATAAAGCACCCGATAAACAGTCCCGGCACTGCCTCAGGGAAAAGTGCCGGCAATACGGTCATCGCCTCCGCCGCCCGAAGCTGCAGGGGGCCGTAACTGATGGGGGCAAGGACAATCGTCAGCACGGCGTAAACAGCGGCAAAAAGCGCAGTTCTGGTCATTTGCCTGGATCTAAGCATCCTGATCTTAAACATCCTGATTCTCTCCTTTTTTACTCGCATTCTATCATATCACAATAATTGAAACGGTGAAAAACTTTTAAAAAAATAACTCCGGCAAAAAGCTCTCTTAAAGCGCTTCTTGCCGGAGCCGCTTCCGCGGGCTTCAGGCCGGCAGCCTCCCGCTTCAGCTGATTTCCACCTGTACCGTCAGGTTCAGGCCGGTAGCCAGGTTGGTGGCGGTGATGCTGTACAGTCCGCTGTATACGGGATAGCCGCTGTTATCCCGCTGATTCCAAACTTCGCTGATCGTCTGGGTTCCGTCAGGCATAATGCTGATCTGACGTCCATAAGGATTGAAGGTCCGGTTCCAGGAATAACGCCAGACCTCCTGGTTATAGATATTACGGATCACGATTTCGATCAGCTGGCTGGTGGAATAGCGCAGATTCACCGGATCATTGGTGATATTGGTTTTGGAAAGCATGATCTGCACCGATTGATTGGGGCGGTAAACCCGGCGGTCGGTGTAGAGGATCTGGCGCAGGCCCCGGGATACGCCGGAACTGACCGGCAAGCTGTCGTTGACCTGAGGGACCTGACCGCAGTATACACCCAACAGGTTCCAGGTTCTGCCGCTGGCCACGCCGGAGGCATAGACCCCGTTATCCTGCTGGAACATACGAAGCGCCTGCTGCAGGCGGGCATTAAAGATGCCGTCTTCCGGTCCGTTATAGTATCCTCTGGCCCGCAATAGCCGCTGCAGTAAGAGGACTACAGAACCGCGGCTGCCAGGACGCAGCACCGGACAAAAATACTCTTGGGGAGGATATGCGGGTTGAACAGAAATAGAAGGAATGTTGGTATTTCCGGTTCCAGGATAGACCGGGCCGGGGCCACCACCAGGCCAGCCGCCGCCGGGCCAGCCGCCCTGGCCGCCGCCGGGACCACCGCCAGGCCGTCCATTGCCGGGGCCACCACCAGGCCAGCCGCCGCCGGGACCGCCGCCCTGGCCGCCGCCGGGCCGTCCGTTGCCGGGACCGTTGCCGTTGCCGCCCTGACCGCCGCCGGGCCGTCCGTTACCGGAGCCATTGCCGTTGCCGCCCTGTTCGATCGTCGGGATCGTGATAATCTGCCCGGGCGTCAGCTCAGCGTTGGGGCTCAGCTGATTGGCTGCCGCCAGTTGCGCTACCGTCAGTCCATACCGGGCGGCCAGGGAATATAAGGTATCTCCCTGTTGGACAGTATATTGCATACACTCATCTCCTTTTCCCCTTCGTTGCGATTAATCCTATGCCGGGGAATAAGAATTTGAGCCAGTCCGGGTAAAAAATAAGGGCTGCCGCAAACAAATACTTTGCGACAGCACTTCATTTTGCGCCGGAAAAACGCGAAACTTCCTTGTCTCCTTCGCTCAGAGCGCGCCTGGACCGGTAAAAATCAAGAGATAACCCAAAAAAACAGCCAGTCCGATCAGTAATGCGCCGGCGCCGATCAGAAGAAGAATTCCCTTCCAATTAATATGTCTCATCTTTATTTACTGCCTTTCATCCCCGTTTTGGTTCTCCAAGCGCTTTTCCATTCTTTCCGGCGACAGGCAATACCGGATAGCCGTCTCTGCGGTGATTATCCCCTTCCTGTACAGTTCCAGCAGGCTCATATCCATGCTGACCATGCCCTCGGCAGCGGATACGCCGAGGGTGGAGTCGATCTGGTGGGTTTTGGCCTCCCGGATCATGTTGCGGATAGCATTGTTTACATGCATTATCTCAAACACCGGGACGATGCCGCCGGCCACGGTAGGAACCAGCTGCTGGGAAATCACCGAGCTTAATTGGGACGACAGCTGCATCCGGATCTGGTGCTGCTGGTGAGGAGGAAAGATATCGATGACCCGGTCAATGGTATTTACCGCCCCCAGGGTATGGAGGGTGGAGAGCACCAAATGGCCGGTTTCAGCGGCGGTCATGGCCGTTTTGATGGTTTCATAATCCCGCATCTCCCCCAGCAGGATCACATCCGGCGCCTGGCGCAGACAGGCCCGCAAAGCCGTCACATAATCAAGGGTATCCAGCTCGATCTCCCGCTGGCTGATGATGCTTTTATCATTCCGGTATAAAAACTCGATAGGCTCTTCCAAAGTAATGATATGGCCGGACCTGGTTTTATTGATCCGGTCGATAATGCAGGCCAATGTGGTGGACTTGCCGTGGCCCGCAGAGCCGGTAACCAGCACCAGGCCTTTTGTGATATCCGCCACGCTCATCACTTTTTCCGGAATCCCCAATTCACGATAATCGGGAATTCCGAAGGAGATCACCCGGATCACCGCCGCCAGGGAACCGCGCTGCTTATAGGTACTGATCCGAAATCGCGCCAGGCCTTTTACGGAGACGGCAAAATCGTCATCCCCCGTCTCTTCTAAAAGCTTCATTGAACGGCCGGCTTCCCGATAGGCCTCTTCCACCAGGTCCCTGGCGGTATCCGGCATTACCTTTTCCTGATCCAGGGCCATGATCCTTCCTTCTGTCTTATAAGACAAAGGCTGGCCGGAAACAATAAAAATATCGGAGGCGGAGGCATCCAAAGACATCCGCAATAATTCTAAAAAGCCCAGCATTCAGATTCTTCCCTTCGATAAAGGTAAACTCATTTCCGTCTGTTTCTTTTTATTCTATCAGTTTCCTTGCCAAACGGCAATTCCTTCCTCCGGGGACCATTCTCCGACGTTTTGAGCCTGCCAGGCCAGGATACGGAAGCCCCCTTCCTCCAGCCGCAGTTTCACAAATAGGGCCTGCTGTTCATCAATTTTTTCCTGGAAAGAAACGATATCTTCTTTTACTTCGGCGCCCAGCTGCCGGATTTGTTCCTCCTGCTGCCGCGGGTCTAAAGGCAGGGCCAGGATTTTCGCAACTGCCTCGGCTCTTTCGGCGCAGGCCAGGTCTGCTTCGTAATAATTCCTGACCGCCTGGGCTGTTTTTTCCGCCAGCTGCCGCTCAGCATTGGCCGTAGACAAGGAAAGGACGGCAAAGATCGTCAGGCAGAGTACGGCAAAAATCACCGTCAAAGATACGCTGCCGATATTGATCCGTGGCCCTTTGCGGCTACTTTCCATGGTCCACCGCCTTTACCTGCAGCGTGAACAGCTTTTCCTCCGCCGCCTGCTTTTCTACGTCTATCGAAAGCTTATGATTCGCCTCTTCAAGACGCAGGGTAAAGCAGGCTTCTGCTTCCGGTACCGGATTCCATCGGCTGTCGAAAAAGAAAACTGCCGAATTTTCGGCTCCGCCGGAAATGGCGGCACAGCCGGGTTGAGAGGCATCTTCCGCCAGACCGACACGGTACTGTCCTTCCTTCAGGTCTGCGGATCCGGCTATAGTCCCGCAAGCCTTTTCCAGGTCTCCGCCGGCCGCTTTATAGGCTTCTGCCGCGGATTGAGCTTTCAGTACCGCCTCATTTAAGTCCTCACTGTAATCGGAAACCTTCCGGGCATATGCGAAAACCCGCAGGCAAGCCGCCGCCGAAAAGGAGAAAACCAAAACCATCAGGATCAGTTCCATTAAAAAAAGGCCGGTTTTGGAACGTTCCTTCACGATAATCCCCCCTTCTTTCCACTCTGGACAGAGATCAAAAGCTCTGCGCTTCGCTGGCCTTCCCGGCAGGTGAGCTTAAACAGGGAATCCTCTATCGCCTCAAAGCCGACGCCGTCCACAGCCAGGACGGCTAAACCGTCCTGGGGGGCAAGGCCGGAATCCTTGGCGGCAAAAAGCTCCCAAAGGTAGCCGTCATAATAATACAGCAGGGTCGTATAGGCTTCCCCGTCGATCTCCTCCGCCAAAGCCAAAGTGTTTATGCCTTGAAAATCGGTGACATATACTGCCTCCAGGCAGTCGTAATGCCGGATTTTGGCGGCAAGATAACTGAGGCAGGTGCGCTCGCTGTACTGCCCCTCCAGAGATCCGGCAATTTTCTGATATGCCCCGGCGCCGCTGACCAGGATCATCAGCAGGGCGGCCGTAAAAATAAAAAACAACAGTAGTCCTGCGATAATGTCAATTAAGTGCGGATTTTGCCTCATTTCCGGCGTCCTTTCACTTCTCTGTGATGCTGATATCCGGCATGATATTTGAAGCAAATACAGAATAATGTACGGCATATTTTTCTTCGTCGATGATCACACCGTAATTTTCTTTCAGATATTCATAGCTTTCCGGATATCTGCCTTCAATGGCATAGCAACTGACCGCCGCCCGGACAAGGCTGTCCCTGGCGATCCTTTGGGCCTCTTCTTCCCGGGCCGCCGACGCCTGCTGCAGCCCTCCCAAAAAGGCAGCCATAATCACCAAAAACAGGACAAGGGAAAAAAGGTTTCCTCCCGTCGCCTGCCGGATCTGCTTGAAACCGCTTCTGTCTTTCATGCTGCCTCCTTTTGAATCATCCTCCGATCGCCGACATGATTCCCATCAGCGGCAGCATCACCGACAGCAGTACCAGTCCCACCAGCATCGACATAATGATAACCAGGGCCGGCTCCACCTTGCCGATGATTTTTTCAATGGCAGCGCCGACATTTTCCTCGCTGCGGCGGGAAATCTCTTCCATCACCGTATCGGCGGCGCCGGTTTTTACGCCGACGGAAAGCATCCGGCAGTATAAGGGTTCAAGCAATTCCGTTGCCGTCACCGCCTCGGCAAAGCCGGCTCCTTCGGCAATCAACTGACGGCATTTCGTCAAACGCTGGCTGACCGCCGTATCCCGGGAAAGCTTTTCCGCCATTTCCAGGGAACCGTCTACGTCCATACCGCTGGCCAGGGTCATGGTCATGGCGGCGGCAAAGCGGGCCCGGCCGATCATCAGTCCCAACTTCGTCCTGGCGGCCAGGCGGGAACAAAGACGTCCGGCGCCTTCCCGCCAGGGCCGGAAAAAGTGCAAGCCCAGTCCAAGGGCAGCCAGAGCCAGCAACACTCCCAGAATCAGATAACGTCCCCGGTTCAGCGCCAGCCCAAAGTTCAGAAAGGCCGCGGCCACAGGCGACATGGCGGCTCCCAGCTGATGAAATACGTCATTGAAAATCGGCAGCACCCGGATCATCAGCACGGCGATAACCGCCAGCATCATGACAAACATCAGGGCCGGGTATACCACGGCGTTTTGTATGGTCCGGGAGATCATCGTCTGCCGTTGGTAATACAAAGAAAGGGCCTTGAATACCGAGTCCAGATAACCGGTGCTTTCGCCGATCTCCACCATGCTTATCATATAGGCGGGAAAAGCGCCGGTCTGCCGGAAGGCTTCGCCAAGGGCTATGCCGGCTTCACTTTGCTCATACAAAAGTCCCAGGATTTCCCGTGCTTCGCCCGATCTTTCCTCCTGGCCCAAAAGCGAAAACCCTTCGGAAACCGCCACTCCGGCCTGGAGGATCAGATACATCTCCATGCAAAAGGCCGAGAGATATTCATCGCTTAGTTTTATTTTTTGGATAGCGCCTCACTCCTTGAGCAATAAAACCGGGGCCTGAAAGACCAGGCCCCGGTCAGCTGAAGCCCTGCCGGGATCACCGGCCATCAGGCATCTCAATACAGATATTTTGCCGTGTAGTTATCATCGTCACTGATATATTCCATGATCTTTTCATCGGATTTCGCACTGGAGGCAAAGGTAGGATCCATCAGCTTCCAGGTGGTGCCGTCAAAAAAGATGATCCCTTCCACCCAACCGCTTTCCTCACTGTAAGTATTCAGCCAGGCATGATAGATCTGGCCGGTATAACCTACTACAAGCTTTGTAGGCACGCCCTGGCTGCGCAGCATAGCCGCCATCAGGGCAGCATAATCAAAGCAAATTCCTTTTTTCTCCTTCAGTACGTCATCCACTACCGGCAGATAACCGCTTTTGACCGTTTTTGCCTTTTCCTGATCGTAGGTGAGATGATTTATGACGAAACCATAAACCGCCGATACCTTTTCCAACTCATCCTTGCTGTTTTTCGTCAATTCCGCCGCCTTTTTTACCGCCTCACTGTCTTCTTTATAATTTACGTACTGGTTCGGCAAAAGAAAAGGCCCGAATTCATCTTTCAGCTTTACGGAAATCGTCTTGCTGAATAAGGTGGAATATTTGGTGCCGCCGATATTCTGGTATGCGCCCACCTTATAAGAGCCGCTGCCTTCGGAAAGCGGATAAACCTCGTAATCCCCCTGGTTATTCAGGGTATAGGTGTAAGTTACGCCGCTGGGACAGGTCAGCAATACCTTCAGGGCAGCCTGAGAAGTACCCGTATACTTGACCATTACATAACCTTCCCCGGTATTGGAAACATCAAAGGCCACTTTTGTGTTGGAATAGACCTCGGCGCCCTGGGCCTTGGGCATGGCAAGGCCGGAAGCCGCGGCCTTTTCCGCCAAAGGAACTTCCGGAGGCGCGATATCCAGAACCTGCCCCGGCCCGCTTACCTGAGCCCCGTTCCCGGAATAGTTCAAAGAATTGCCATTTTCCGGACGCCTTGCTTCCAGGATGCCACAGGAGGCGCAAATCAGGATCACTGCCAAAAGTAAAGAGGCATTCCGCCTGATGAAAACCGGTTTCATGCATTTCCTCTTTTCTTCAAGTATATCTTAACTTTTTCCAGGCGTCACCATAAAGATATAAGTAACACTCAGGAAATTTATGACGTAATTCGCTACGCTCATTATATCATAAATTTTCCTGAAGCGTACTGTTTTCACGGAAAAGAAACAGTTCTGAAATAAAACCGCGAAAAAACTTCCGGCTTTGTCCCCGGCTTCGGGCCGAAAAAGCCGGTGCTTTTAATAGCCTTTTCTCAGGGTTTCTCATCCCGGAGGGTTCCTTATCCCGGACACCCTTTGGCTCCATTTTCCGCTTTCCCGGCGTAAAGCGCTTCCACCGCCTGCATCCAGAAAACCGGCAGACGGCGGTCGTTAAACTCCGGCCTGTACAGCGTATCCACACCGGGAAAATCCACGAAGCATCCCAGTGTGCCGGTAACCGTCGGCAGCTGCCCCGCAGAAAAGTACCGGATAACTTTATCTTCATCCGCTCCCCTGTCCCCGGCGGCTTCAGTTTCTTTTTGTTCCGCAGGCCAATAACCCGGTCCCGGTTCTCCGGTCTGGTGCGCCTTCTCCCTGACGCCGTCCTTTTCCAGCCATATGCCGGCTGCGTCCAGGCAAACCTTTACCGGCCCGCCTTCCTCTGCCCGAAAGCTGTTTTTAGCCAGGAGCGTCAGCCGGCCGGGACTGGAAAAGCTGTACCCCGGCGCAGCCAGCCGCCGCCGCATGACCCCGGCCTGCCAGTCATGCCAATCCGGGATACTGGTCAGGCTTTCACCGGGCCAGCCACCCCTTTCCGGCGTCAGCCGGTTATACTCGTCTAAAGTCACCCCAAAACCGCATTCCCCGCAAAATAATCGATTCCCTGACGATTCCATAACCAATTCCCTGCCGCAGGAGGGGCAGCGGTGAAGGATCAGTTCCAGGCCTTCCGCCAGCTTTGCCCTGCCGAAAAGCCTTCGGCTTTTTCCAAAGGGAAGTCCCTTCCGAAGCTGCCGTTCATTGTCATTATAGTCCAGGGCCTCAACGATCCGCCGGTGGATTTCTTCCGCCGTCAAATCCTGGATTTCCTGGTGGGTGAATAAAAGCCGGCATTCCACCTGCAAATCTCCCCGGCGGCGGATTTTTGACCACAGCGGTTTGCGCAGACTAAAGCCTTCTTCCTTCACCGCGATCACCGGCACTTCAAAGGATTTCACCAGCTTGCCGATAGCCGGAGCAATGTAGCCGGTCCTGCCGGTCAGGGAGATGCGGCCTTCCGGATAGATTCCGATACTGCAGCCTTTTTTGACCGCCCGCTTCATCGTGATCACACTTTTGGCCTCGGCAAAAAACTGGCTTTTCGGAATCTGCTGCAAACCCCGGATCACCGGCGGCCCCCACCACTTGCTCAAAAAAGCATTGCTCATCACATAATGGATTCGTCTGGGATAAAAAGCGATGGACATAAAAAAGAAGTCCAGCATTGAGCAATGGTTCCCCAGATAAACCGCCGGGCCCGGCGGCAGCTTTTCCAGCTCCGGATCCCTGATGATCTTCAGACGGTAAACCAGCTTAAACCAGAGCAAAATCACCAAAAACAGCAAGGTAATAGGGAACAAAAGCCACAGGGGGTAAACAGGGGCAAAATCTTCTCCCGTGTACCGGCGCTTTTCCTCTTCTTTCATGCGCCGTACACCTCACCCTCCCGGGAACCGGAGGGCGGGGCTGCCGCCCCGGCCTCTTCGGCGACTGACCTGGTCCTGGCCTCCCCCGCCTCAATCTCCCTTCTGCCTTTCAGTATAACGCCTGCGCCTGCCAAAAATAAAAGGCTCAGCGCCAAAATCGCATAACAGGAATAACCGGTCAGCGCTTTCACCAAAGCGTAAATGGCCGGGCCCATAACCGCGGCAAACTTGCCGAAAATATCATAAAAGCCGAAATACTCGTTGGACTTTTCCGGCGGTACCAGCTTACCGAAAAAGGAGCGGGAAAGAGCCTGTATTCCTCCCTGGCTGGTGCCCACCAGGATCGAAAGAGCCCAGAAAATTTTTATGCCCACCTCTACGGAAAAATGGCCGAATTCCACCCCAAAGCCCATGACAAAGCCCAGAACGGCGATAAGCGTATAATTTCCCATAAATAAAAGCAGTGTATTCATCGTCCCAATTTTGTCCGCCAGCCTCACCGAAAGGACGGTGCAGGGAAAAGCGATCAGCTGAATCACCAGGATCGCCACCACCAGCATATTCGTATTCAATCCCAGGGTGGTCCCAAAAGACGTCGCCATATTGATTACCGTATTTACCCCGTCTATATAAAAGAAATAGGAAATCAAAAAATAAAAAATCGCTTTGTTTTGGAAAATATCCTTAAACGTATGGCGCATATTGCCTAAAGCCTGGGGCAAAACGCCCTTTTCTGGACGCTCCAGATAATATTTCTGCCGGACATTCAAGAGAATTGGCAGACTGAAAGCCGCCCACCAGATCACATTAATGGCCAGAGACAGTTTTACCGCCGCCACCGGGCTTACGCCGATTCTTTCCCCGAAAAGGATCAGCGCCAGACAGGCCAGAAAAGGTATCGTGCTGCCGCCGATATAACCCAGTCCGTATCCCAGGGCCGATATCTTATCCATGCGTTCATGACTGGTCACATCCGTCAGGAAGGCATCGTAAAAAAGATTGGTCCCCAAAAACCCAAGATAGGACAGGCTGTAGCTTAACAGCATCATCTTCCAGTCGGAGGTGAAGATATTCGCCGCGGTGAAGACCAACCCCAGCAGCAGAAAGCCGGTAAAGAACCGTTTCTTGGTCCCCTTATAATCCCCCAGCGCCCCCAGCACCGGCGCCAGAAAGGCCAGCGTAAAGGTGGCCGCCGAGGTGCCCAAGCCCCACCACATATCGCCGTCGATTCCCGCCGCTCCGGTAACCTGAGCAAAATAAATAGGCAGAACCGCCACCATCGCAATCGTTGCGTAGGAGGAATTTGCCCAGTCATACATAATCCAGCTTTTTTCTTCCTTGGTGGTCTTCATCCTCTTCACCTTTTTCCGTCCGCGTTTTTTGCTGTCTTCCTTTTCTTATCATATCGGTCTTTGACCGGGACTTCAAGTAAAAAGCCGGTATGATTTTCTCATCATAATTTACCCTGCGTGGCGGGCCGCGCGGTTATAGCGGATTTCAGGGAGCCGGCCGCGTTAAAATCAGGATTCATGATATAATGAGCGCAGCGAATTACCTCATGATATAATAGCACCGTGGATCACATCGTACGCCAATAAAAAGGCCCTGCAATAAATCTGATTCAAAGGACGTGACATATGACGGAAACTGCCAATGAGAAAAGTATTGATCTGGCAAAAGTGGAGGAAACTCTGACCCTGGCCCTGGCGGCCTTCCAGCCCCGGCAGGATACTCTTTTCTTCAGCTTTGACGACATTTTTCAGTTATTCTTATATCACAGGATCTTTCAGCCGGGAAAAAAAGTGGTGCCCTGCGAAACCCGGTTCTCGCAGCTTTACCGGCTGAAAGGCCGGCTGCTGCTGGAGGCCGGAGACTATGCCGGCGCAGCCGGAGCCCTGGAGGAAGCCCTGGGCTGGAACCCCGTGGACCCCGAGGCGGTCTTTGAATTGGCAGAGTCTCTCAAACTGCAAAAAAAACTGCCGGCTTACCTGGAGCAGACCAGGCACGCTTTCGCCCTGGCCGTCACCCGGGAACAACTGGCCCGTGGCTACCGGAACTGGGGTTACTATTTCATCGAACAAAAGCAATACGAAAAGGCCGCTCAGCTTTATTTCTTCTCCAACGGCTTTGCTTCCCACGATCTGGTGCTGAACGAACTTCTTTACATTAATCAAATGACCGGCAAAGACGTTCCTTCGCCGGATCAGGATAAGCTTCTGAAAATTTTAGAGGAACACGGAATTCCCTTGGGTCCCTCAGACCAGGTGGTGGATACGGCCCTGGCTTTGGCCGACCAAAGCGAAGCCGAAGGGGAAATCCAGCTGGCCCGGCAATGCCGCCGGATGGCCTTTGATCTGACCGGAGATCCCAAGATTTCCTTGTCCTGACCTTGCCGTTTCCCTGTCCTAGCCCCGCCGTTCGGCGATAGCCATAAGCTGCTGCCGGTTATTCATGGCCGGATAGGCCATGACCAACTCCAACATTTCCTCCAGGAAGGAACTGCGTTTATTTTCGGGGATCCCCACCTCCACCAGATCCCTGCCGTCAATGGCCAGATCGGCGATATCCAGCGGGCAGCCGCTTTCCAGGACCGTCCGGCTGCGCTGAGCAAAGGCCTCATATTCGGCCACGGATTCTTTCGTGTAGCGGGAGGCCAAAAGGTCGGCCTTCTGCAGTACCAACACCTCCTCCAGGCTCTCTTGCCTGGGCTTGGGCAGAGCCCGCAGAAAGCGCTTCAAGGTCACGGACTTCAGCGTCTTCAGATGCAACATATGAAAGCGCACCAAAAGCTCTACCTTATCCTGGACGGCCCGACTGTAACGCAGCCCCTGCAGAGCCTTCCGGGCCATTTTGGCGCCTGCCAGCTCATGGTCGTAGAAATGGCCCTTCCCTTTGGCGTCCAGAGTAAACACCGCCGGTTTGGCCATGTCGTGAAGCAAAGCTGCCAGACGCAACTCCAGCTGAGGCGGCGTATTGGCCACAGCCAAAAGGGTGTGGCCGTACACATCCAGATGATGATATACCGAATGCTGCTGAAAGCCGACGCAGGCCGCCATTTCCGGGATGATATAAGGCCAGAGGCCAAAATCCGCCAGGAGTTCCAGGGCCGGAACAGGGTTTTTCTCCAACAGCATGGCGTTTAACTCAGCCGCGATTCTTTCCCGGCTGATGGCGCTCAACAGCCCGGCCTGCCCCCTCATGGCGCTTGCCAGGGACGGCTCGATCCTCAAGCCGAAGCGGCCGGCAAAACGCACCGCCCGCAGGACACGCAGGGCATCTTCCTCAAGCCTTTTCTCCGCTTCCCCCACAGCCCGCAAAATCCCGCCGGCTAAATCTTCTCTTCCGCCGTAAGGATCCGTAAGGCCGTCCCCAGGCCGGTAAGCCATGGCGTTTATGGTGAAATCCCGCCGGCTGAGATCCTGGCGGATATCCTGGGTAAATTTAACCCATTCCGGCCGGCGGTGATCGGGATAAGGGCCATCCAGCCTTAAGGAAGTCAACTCAAAATTTTCTTTTTCAAAGCGGAAGGTCAATGTGCCATGTTTTAATCCTGTCTCATAGACCTTCAATCCTGCGCCTTTCAGCCTCTCCTCCGCCTCCTGGGGAGGCAGGGCAACGGCGAAATCCCAGTCTTTCGGTGCAAGTCCCAGCAGCAGGTCCCGCAAGCACCCCCCCACCAACCAGACCGGCAGGCCTTTTTCTTCCGTCATGGTAAATATTCGGTTGATCTTTTCCGGCAAGTTCAGCATCGGCCCTCACCATCAGTAAAGTTTTATTTGACTGCATTATCTCCTGACAATATAATAATTAAAGGAACTATGATAAACGTAAGGAGGATTTTTCATGCCCATCGTTAACATCAAAATCGTGGAAGGCCGCACTGTTGAACAGAAACGGGCGCTGGCCAAAAAGGTTACCGAAGCTTTGGTGGAAACCATCGGCGCCAGAGCCGAGGCGGTCACCATCAGTATCGAGGACACAAAACGGGAGAATATCGCCAACGGCGGCGTGCTGAATATTGATAAGTAAGTCTATGGTTTAGTATACCACATGCTCTGCCGAAATAAAATTATTTGTACGGCCGCCTGGCCTATGCCGCCTGATATAAGGACGTTTACAAGGACTGCGGCAGAAACCGAAAATCGGAACTAAAAAAGCCGAAAAAGACAGCTTCAGGAATAGCTCTCCTGAAGCTGTCTTTCTTTCCATCCTCCGGACTGACGATAACGGTATCTGACAGGCTCTCAACGGGAGGGATTTTTCCGCTCTCAAAGGCCCAAGCCTCTTCAGGCAATCTTCGCCGTGTGTTTTCGTTTAGAAGCGATCTGGGACATCACCACCGAAACCAGCACCAGGATGCCGATAATATCGGTAGCCAAGCCGGGGTGGATCAGGCAAAGGCCCCCTAAAATGGAAATGATCCGCCAGGGCCATTTCACATGGGTCAGTAAATACCCCTCCAGGCCGATGGCTACCATGAACATGCCGATGAAGGAAGTAAATATGATCTGGATCACTTCCAGGACCGTGGTATCAATAAAGAGCATAGCCGGGCTTAAGGCAAAGATGTAAGGAATAATAAAGGCGGCGATGGCCAGCCGGGTGGCGTTCAGGCCGGTCTTCATGGGATTTCCTTTGGCAATGGCCGCGCCGGCGTAAGCAGCCAGGGCCACCGGCGGCGTAATGTCCGCTACGATGCCGAAATAGAAAACAAACATATGAGCCGCCATGGGGGGAATATCCATAGCGATCAGGATAGGCGCGCAGGTAGTGGCCATAATCACGTAATTAGCCGTAGTGGGAACGCCCATGCCCAGGATGATGCAGGCTATCATGGTCAGGAAAAGAGCGATAATGGTATAATCGCCGGCCAGCTTTACAATGGCGGTGATCAGGACCTGACCCAGGCCGGTCATGGTTACCACTCCGGCGATAATGCCTGCGGTGGCGCAGGCCACCCCCACGCCGATGGTACTCCTGGCGGCGTTTTCCAAAGCGTCGCAGAAGCGGCTGAAATTCAGCCTGGTATCCTGGCGCAGCATACTGACTAAAATAGCGGCCGCCGTAGCCACCATGGCACAGGTCGCCATGGTACGCCAGCCCATGGCCAGCAAGGTGATCAAAAGGACCAGAGGCAGCAGCAGATAACCGCTTTTGCCGCAAAGCTTCCAGAAATTCGGCAGTTCTTCCTTGGACAGGCCCCGGAGCCCTTCCTTCTTCGCTTCCAGGTGAACCATAACAAAAATGCCGGTAAAATACAACAGAGCGGGAAGAATTGCCTTAACCGCAACGGTACTGTAGGGAACGCCCACCATTTCCGCCATCAGGAAAGCGGCCGCTCCCATGATGGGCGGCATGATCTGGCCGCCGGTGGAGGCTGCGGCTTCCACCGCCCCGGCAAACTCGGCTTTATATCCCGTACGCTTCATCAAGGGGATCGTCACCGCGCCGGAGCCTACCGTATTGGCCACCGATGAGCCGGATACCATGCCCTCCAAAGCGCTGGCGATTACCGCCACCTTGGCCGGACCTCCCGAAGCGCCGCCCACTATGGAGTTCGCCGTCTGGATGAAGAAGTCGGCAATACCCGTCCTCTCCAAAAACGCTCCGAAAATAATAAATAAAACGATGAAGGTAGAGCATACGGAAATCGGTGTGCCGATAACTCCCTCCGTGGTATAAAACAAATTAAATATAATTTTTTTCAGGGTGATACCGGAAAAAAATGAGTAAACCATAAAGCAGCCGGCCACTACGACAATCGGAATCCCGGTGACTCTCCGGCAAGCTTCCAGAAGGATCAGGATACCCACGACTCCCACCAACACGTCGAAGTCGCTGATCCGTCCGGCCAGCCTTACGATACGGTCGACATTGAAAACAAAGTAAAAAAAGCAGGAACTTCCCAAAATGCCCAAAACCCCGTCATACCAGGGAATATGGTTCAGCCTTTTTACCCGGCCGTCCTGTTTTCTGGCGGGATAAAGGGCAAAGGCCATCAGAACCAGCAATCCCACGAAGGAAGCCCGGCGTGTCCGTTCGTCCCAGACCGCAATCAGATTCATATATATGCAAAACAGCGAAAAAGCCACCAGGCAATACCGGATGATCTTCTGCGGTATTCCCGCAAAATGCCGGGTATTGGACTCCCGGTCAAACTTTTCCATCATGGCCTGCACATCTTCTTCAGTACCTACCAGAGCTTCTTCCGGAACTTCGGTTTCCGGATTTTCCGTCTTTCCGGCGAAGAAGGTCTCCTCCGGAACTTGCTGCCCAGTGACCGTGCCGTCCTTTTTGTTTATCTTATTTATTTCTGCCAAGTTCTTACCTCCTATAAACAAACTCAACGGCGCTGCCTTTGCCGCAAAGCTCGGTCAAGCTGTAATCCGCTTCCCCGATTTTCAAAACATGGTCGGATATTTTTCCCACTACATAAACCATTCCCGTCATCTTTTTATCAAAGCCGGAAATGATCATCGCCCCGTCTTCGGCATAGCTGAGGGACTGGCCCTCTTCCAGCTCCGTCTGAACCCCGGCGCCAAAACTGTAGTACTTTGTCTCCACCACATAAATATCCCCGCCGCGTATTTCGTAAACATCCGTCAGAGGAGTCTTATTTACGGAATGAATAAAAGTAATGGAAAAACGGCCGCCTTCCTCCAGCGGAAAGCTGGCATAGACTTCCCTGGTCCGGGGGTCTCGCAAAATCAGCCCCTCTTCTTTGGGCCAGGAAAAGCCAAGCAAGATCGCGGCAATGGCCAGCACTGCCGCGATCCCAACCGCAAATTTTACGGACTTCCCTTTCATTTCTTAGCTGAGTACGCCGATTTCCTTAAAGTACTTTTCGGCGCCGGGATGGAAGGGAACGCTGATGCCGGCTACCGCGTAGGCAGGATCCAGTTCCTTGGCCTTATCGTGGACGATGCTGTCCTTGTTTTCGAACAGCGCCTTGGTCATGGCGTAAACCACATCCTCGGAAACCTTGTTGGATACCACAAAGGTGGCTTTTACGGCTACGGTTTTTACGTCGCTGTCAATGCCCATATAAGAACCGCCGGGAACGGTGTATTGGGTGTAGAAAGGATAAGACTCCATCAAAGCGGCGGCGTGAGCGTCGTCCACTTCCAGCAGGTTTACATCCTGGGTGGTGCACAAGTCCACGATGGCGGTGGTGGGAGCGCCGGCCACGCAGAAGAAGGCGTCGATCTTGGCGTCTTTCAGGGCCTCGGCGCTGTCGCCAAAGCTCAGGTTAAAAGGAGTAATGTCTTCGAAGGTCATGCCGTAAGCCTCCAGAATCTGACGGGCATTGAATTCGGTGCCGGAACCGGCGTCGCCCACAGAAACCTTTTTCCCTTTCAGATCCTCAATGGAGGTAATGTCGCCCTTACCTATCACCTGACAGACCTCGGCATAAGCGGCGGCCATGACGGAGAAATCCTTTTCCGCGCCGTCCTCGGCAAAGAGGTCGGTGCCGTTATAAGCGTAATAAGCAACGTCGTTTTGGACCAAGGCGATATCTGCGTCGCCGTCGGCAATTTCAAAGATGTTGGTTTTGGATGCGCCGGAGCTGTGGATCGTTACATTTACATTTTCTACTTTTTCGGTGAACATCTGCGCCGCCAGGCCCCCGAAGGCGTAGTAAGTGCCGGTGGTGCCACCCGTGGCCATCTTCAGATCGGCGGCTTCGCTGCCGCAGGCTCCCAAAATCATGGTCATCAAAAGCATCAGCGCAACAACAGATAAAATCTTCTTTTTCAACATAAACCCTCCCTCAAATACTGCAATCCCTTTTTTTCGATTTTTGTATACAAGAATACAGACGAGCATTTATATTTAATATTTTAATAGATTTTGACCATAATATCAAGCGAAATCTGGCCGCTTACGGTTTTTGTCCCGGGGCGGGAACCTCAGCCTCAGGTCCTTCAGTGAAAAACCGGCTTCAGCCTTTATGATAAAGGTGCCCATAAAAGACGCGGCCCGTCTTTTTAAGGGACAGGCCGCGTTTTAAAATCCGATAATCCTTTACTTCAGGAAGGCTCCCGGCTACTCGTTGCGGATGGCCAGGATGGGGCTCAGCTTCGAGGCCCGTCTGGCGGGGTACCAGCCGGCCAGAATGCCGATAAAAAAAGCAAAAGCCAGTGCAAACATGGCCAGCCAGGGCGGAATCGAAGAAATCCCCAAAGGCGTGCCGTCCGGCAGGGTCCCCATGTAATCGCCGGCCAGATTATTAATCAAATGGGACGCCCCGTAGCTTAAGATCAGTCCCAGAACGCCGCCGCAGACGCCGATCAGCCCGGCCTCCATCAAGAACATTTTGCGGATGTCTCCGACGCCGGCGCCGATGACCTTCATGACGCCGATCTCCCTGGTCCGTTCATAGATGGACATGATCATGGTATTGGCGATACCGATGGTGGCCACCAAAAGGGTGATGGCGCCGATGCCGCCCAGGACGGCCTGGATGATCAGAGCCTGCTGCTCCACGCCCTCCATGGAATCGGCGATGGTCCAGAGATTATAGCCGGTCTCCCGCAGGGTGGCGGCTACCTCCCGGGCGGCCTTCACATCCTTGCAGTTGATGATGATCTGATCATAATCCTCAGGATTCCGGCTGCTGCCCCAGCCGTTTTCCTCCATTTCTTTTTGCTGCCGCTCATAGTCCGCCTTCTGCTCGGCAGTCATATAGCTTTGATCGTTAATGAACTCCCGCCATTTTCTCATGGACTCGATAGGCACATAGGCGTTGTAAGCGTGATCTTTATATTCGCCCTCCAGGACGCCGATGACGGTAAGAGGCTGCTTCCGGGGACTGATTTCGTAATTATACTGGTTCTGCAGCTGGATGTAGACCACGCTGTTTAGCATTTCCCGGGAGTCGGGCTGCTCCGTATCGCTGCCGCCCGGGCCATAATAATACATCCCGCCGCCCCGGTCGTCAGGATCCCAGAACTGATTTACCACCTGCCAGCCTACGATAATGGAAGTGGAATACCTGTTGTCGATCATCCGCCCTTCGGCAATCGTATAGCTCATGGAAGAGAAGGTCTCGGGATCCACGCCGTAAAGGTTCAGGTAGCCTTCTTTTTTGCCATACTTGGCGGAACCGCTGATATTATACATGGGCATGACGGAGACCACCCCCGGCTGACCCTGCATCAAAGCCACGGCGTCGTCGTTCAGATGCTGTTCATCCTCCCGCATCTCACCGGTTTCAGAGTCATAACTGCGGCCTTGATTTACCGTGATCATATTCAGGTCGCCCCAGGATTCCATCTGTTTGGTTGTCGCTTCCTGCAGGCCGATGCCCAGGGACATCATGACCACAATGGCCATGGTGCCGATGAACACGCCTATGATGGTAAGGAAAGCCCGGACCTTCCTGCGAAAAAGGTTACCGTAGGCCATCCTTACGATGTCAACGGTCTTCATCGAAGAACTCCTCTTTCGATTTCTTTTTCAGGCGTACGATATAGATGAACATCCCCGCCACCACAAGTACCAGCCCGATGGTCAGCCAATGGGCTTTCAGAAAAGCGCCGGCGCCGCTGCCCTGGCCGTCAGCCATGCCGGGGTCCATGCCGTTGGGGTCATTCCCGTCGATTATGCCGGGGTCCACTTCCTCCATCTGGGTGACCTCCACCGTGAAAGGAAACTCCTGAGTAACAGTTTCATTATTATTATCCGTATAGCTGACCACCAGCTTTCCTTCCTTGGTTCCTTCCTCCGAGGGCACGATCATGCCGGCATAGGAATTGGTGGTGCCGATCGTCAGCTTCGCCTGATAGGAGCTGGCGTCCATAGTTTCGAAATCGCCTTCCAGATTAACGGTGAAATCGGCGATATCCACCTTGCCGGAGTTTACAAACTCCGCCTGCACCGGCGTGGGCATACCGACATTGGCCGTATTGGGGAAGGTAGTGGAAATCACCGTTAATTTCGATTCCTGGGTAACCGGGATATTTACGGTATCCTCCACCGGGGTGACGGCGGTGCCGTTTTCATCCTCATAGGTGATGGTCACGGGCACCACATAGGTCATGGCCGTGGCGCCGGAGTCCACATTGAAGGTGATGGTCCGGTTTACCATGGTCTGTCCCTCGATCTTATCCATGTGGAAAGTGTTACTGGAGTTCACCGGTGAAAAAACTGTGCTGGTGGTGGTGCCGCCGCCGCTTGAAGAGGTGATGCTCTGGACGCCAAAGTTAACCAGAACGTTCTTTACCGGCCGCGTATTGGTATTTTCAATGGAGACCGTCAGGTCTATTTTATCCCCGGCCAGCACCTTGTCGGCGGACAGAGTATACTTTTTGATGATGACCCGGGGGATCTTGCCGTTATTCCCCGCAACGTTGGTGGATAAAGGCAGGTTCAGGGTTTCTTCCGCAGGCTTTTCCTTGGTGGAGCCGTTATCATAATTGAAATAGCTGGTCAGCTTGACGATATTTCCCTTGCGGGTGTCCTTGGCCCGCAGCTTGTAATCCACATAGGCGCTTTGATTGGCGGAAATCACTTTCAGTTCCGTCTTATTGCTGACATTCAGCACCTCGAAGTTATCCCCGCCGTCCAGCTGCAGATTTACCGAACGAAGATCGTAGATCAGGCTGTTGTTTTTCAGGAAAATCCGGGCGGTAAAGCCATTGTCAATATCCGGCTTTTGCTCCAGGACCTTAATATCCGTGATCAGAAGGTCCGGGATCACCGGATCAAAGGTGACTTTAACATCGGTGATGGTGCTGTAGCTGGGATTGGCGCCCTGACCCATCAGGGCGTCCTGGCAGGAGACGGTGCTGGTCATGCGGAAGGTCTTTTCCCGGGCGTCGGCGGCCACCTTGTATTTTACCGTCATGGTGGCGGAAGCGCCGGAATCCAGCTGCTTGATGGCCTCGGGCGCCGTGGCGGTAAAGGGATTATAGTCTCCCTCCACAGTAAAGCCAAAGACCAGGTTAAATGCCGGTTTATTACTGATATTCTTAATATTGTAAACGATGGTGAACTCCTGGCCGATCACCGCCTGCTCCTGACGCTGGATGTCTACAGAAAGAATCGGTATGATCGAATCCTGTACATCGACAATTACGGCCAAGGCCGGCATGGCGCCGGTCAGCGTCAGCAGCATGACCAGCAAAGCAAAAATCCCTTTTAATCTGTTTACCCTTCGTTTCATCTTTTGCTCCTTCTCCCTTTCGTTCCCGCTTGGGCGGAATATCTTGGGGCGTTATTTTCGGTTTTCTATTCGTAGCCCTTACGGCGCCGGAAAAGGCATCCTCAGGCGTTGCTTCCGGAAGCGGCGGAAACCGCCTCCTTTTCCCCGACTGACGCCGCGGCTTTTTCTTTTTCGCTTTTTTCTTTTTCCTCCAGGGCGGCGGCAAACTCGTCGATCTCCCCTTCGTCGGCATAAGTAAATTCCTGCTCCTGTCCCGTACGCCGGTCGGTGATCCGGTGGATCCTGCCGTCCCGCATAAAAATGATCCGGTCGGCGTAATCCATCAGCTCTTCGTTATGGGTGACCATCACCAGGGTGGCCCCCCGCTCCCGCACCCGAGCGGACAGGATCTCCATGATCTCTTTGGTGGTCCTGGTATCCAGGTTGCCGGTGGGTTCGTCGGCGTAGATGATCTTGGGATCGTTGATCAGCGCCCTGGCGATACTGACCCGCTGCTGCTGGCCGCCCGACATCTCCGTGGGTTTGTTTTTCAGCCTTTTCCCCAAGCCGATCTGGGTCAGAAGCTCCCTGGCCCGCTTTTCCCGCTTGGTCCTGGTCACCCCGTCAAACATCAGCGGCATCGCCACGTTTTCCGTGGAGGTCAGGGTGGGGATCAGATTATAAGACTGAAAAATAAAAGCCATATATCTGCGGCGGTAAAGGGCCATATCCTGTTCTTTAATCTTATTTATGCAAAGACCTTTGACGTAAATATCGCCCTTGGTAGGCTTTTCCAGCCCCGCCACCAAATGCAGGAAAGTGGTTTTACCGCTTCCCGAAGGGCCCAGGATGATCACAAACTCGCCGGCTTCGATATCCACGCTGACGCTGTTTACAGCGGTGATCACCTCCCGGCCCAGGCGGTACTTTTTCGTCAGGCCTTTTATCTGTATTAATGGTGCCAATGCCAAACCTCCCTTGTCCGGAATCTCATTCTCAATCGTTATGTACTCTATCTATATGGACGTTGGTCATTGAAAAAAAGTTCCGCCGGCCAAAGCCCTAACGAAATTTTCCATCTCTTCTTTTTTGATCACTTTATTATGGCGTACCGGCCGTTTGTCAAGATCCTTCAAGGCCGGGTGCACCGGCAGGCCCGTATAGGCGCTCAGGGCTTCCAGGGTCAGGAGCTCATCCAGATCTTCCGGCGCCTTTTCTTCGCCCAGGGCTTCCATTACATTTTTGGCAAACTTAAAGGGGCTGGCAGTGGCGTCGATAATGGTCAGGGCATCGTCTTTTGTCTCCTGCCGGTACTGGTCGTAAACCGCCAGGGCCACGGCGGTATGGGTATCCACCAGGTAATGATAGCGGTCAAAAGTTTGCTTTAAGGCTTTGCTCCCGGCCTTTTCATCAGCCCAGCCGGCCCAGAGGACGGACTGCAGTTTCTTCAGCAGGGCAGGGCTTACGGAAAAGACGCCTTCTTCCTGCAAGTCCTGCATCAGCCCCGATGTCAGGGCACTGTCGTGACCGCTGATCTCAAAGAGGAAGCGCTCCAGATTCGAGGAGATCAGAATATCCATGGAAGGGCTGCTGGTTTTATGGAACTCCCGGCGGCGGTCATATACCCCGGAATGAAAAAAGTCGCTGAGGACTTTATTTTCATTGGAAGCGCAAATCAGCCTGCCGATGGGCAGCCCCATTTCTTTCGCATACCAGGCGGCCAGGATATTTCCAAAGTTTCCGGTGGGCACAACTACATTTATCTTTTCCCCCAGCTTCAGACAGCCGGCCTGGGTCAGGGACAGGTAAGAGTAAAAGTAGTAGGCGATCTGCGGGCAAAGCCTGCCCCAGTTAATGGAGTTGGCGGAACTGAGCTGCAGTTTTTTTTCCGCCAGAATCCGATTCAGCTCCGGGTCGCCGAAAATCTTCTTTACGCCGCTTTGGCAATCGTCGAAGTTTCCTTCCACGGCCACCACATAAGTATTATCGCCGTCTGTGGTGTTCATCTGCAATTCCTGAACTTTGCTGACCCCCTGATCAGGATAAAAGACGGCGATCCTGATGCCCGGCACATTTTTAAATCCTTCCAGGGCCGCTTTTCCGGTATCGCCGGAGGTGGCCACCAAAATCAGCACCTCCTCGCCACGGCCTTCCTTGGCGATGGCTTCCGACAAAAGATGGGGCATAACCTGCAGGGCCATATCCTTGAAGGCTGCCGTGGGCCCGTGCCACAGTTCCAAAATGGCGGCCTTGTCTTCCAGGAGAGTCACCGGCGCGATATCCTCATGAAAAAAGTTATCGCCATAGGCCTTGGCAGTGCATTCCCGGATCTCCTGGAAGCTGTAATCCTCCAGGTAAAGGCCCAGAATCTCCGCAGCCAGGGAAGGATAATCCAGTTCCTCCATCCGTCCGATATTCTCCAGGCTCAGCTTGGGGATCTCCTCCGGGACAAACAGTCCCCCCTGAGGAACCATACCCAGATATATCGCTTTGGCTGCGGATACGGGCCGGCAATTTCCTCTTGTACTGATATACATCTTTTCCGCTCCTTATCTGATCTCCATAATCATCTGGTCTCCATGATTTTCTCATAAAGAGAGCCCAATATGCTTAACAGCTGGCCATAAGTGGCCCGGGCGGCCGTATCCGGACAATGCCGGCGGATCGTTTCCGTCAGCACGCCCTGATCCGTCAGCAGCTTTTCCGCGGCTTTTACATCGGCAGGTCCGGGTCCGCTCTCATCGCCCGGCTTACTCTCACTGCCTGCCCAGGCCTGAGCCGCCGCCAGATAAATATCGCCTACCGCGATCTCATCATGGCCGACGCTCACCTGTACGGCCGGTACCGCCCCTTGGGTCCGGCGGTTTATCAGCTCCATCATCCGGTTCAGCTTATTTTGCAAAGCCCAACGGTTGGCCACTTCCTCATCCAGGCGGTAATCGTTACCATATCCGCCCTCGGTCATGCAAAGCTCCCGCATCACCACTACCCCGGGATAGGCCCAGTGGTCCATCACCGCCATGCGGGGCGGATCATATTCCACCAGATACGCCCCTTGCTTTTTCAGGGTATCCTGCACCCAGCGGATGGCTTCCTCACTCTTTGTCATCTCCCGGAAGGTCTCCTCCTGATTTACCGACCAGGCTGCGGCCACGCCGCAGGCTTCACCGGTGACCATGCCCACGGGAATCACCCTGGCGCTGCCGTGGGGCAAGGAATCATAGGAAGCGCTGCGCCCGGCTACCAAAAGCTGATCCACCTTCTGAGGCACCAGGCAGCGGAAGGGGATACTGTAAATATCCGGCACCCCGATGACATTTCCGTAATTATCCGGAGCCGTGGCCTGGACGTCCACAGGATAGCTGCCGTGGCCGATGCGGTCCCAATGGTCCCGGTTTTCCAAAACATCCGTGATGGTCAGGCGGTATTCTCCTTCGATGTGCCGGGTCTCCCGCACATAAAGCCTGGGGGCATGCGACACATACTCCACCTTTTCAAAGCCCACGAAATTTTCCCGCATAAACTGGATCAGATAAGGAATTTCCGCCTCTCCCCGGGCAATCCCTTCCGTCTTGGATTCCTCGTTCAGGGCGTCCACCCCAAAGATCAGCAGGGCGTTCAAAAGGACATTGCCGTTTTTCTGACGGGCGATATTCGGCCCGCGAAAACGCATGTTTCCATCAACGGAGGCATAGCTCAGGGCTTCTTTGCCGTATCCCCAGGCCGAGACGGAATCCGCGCCGGTCCCGGGATTTTCGTCGTTTTTCAGATAGTCCGCCACCGTCTTCCAATCCAGGCCGGAAACCTCAAAAACCAGGGTCACTCCCTGGAGCGTATCCGCCTGGCCGTAGTCCTCGCCGCCCACGGTGTAAGGAACGCCGGCGGCAGCGGCCACATCCGCATCCACCGTGGCGTCGATCACCGTCAGGCTGCGGTAAATCTTTTCTTCGGTCCCGCCTTCGGCGCCGGCTTCTTTAACTTTAAGGCCGGAAATGCTGCTGCCTTCCATTACCGGTCCCAGGATCTGCGTATTCAGAAGGACCGTGAGATTGGGCTCAGCCTGGCACTTCTCCAAAAACCAGGCTTTAGCCTCTTCCACATCAAAGGCATTTCCCATATCTTGATAAAATTCCTGAAAGATCCCCCTGGTCAGGAGTTCCCCCTTGGGTCCGTGATTCATATCCAGGAAGTTCAGCATGCCCAGGGTCATCAATCCTCCCAGTGCGTCGCCCTCTTCCACCAAAAGGGTCCTCATGCCGTTTCTGGCAGCGGAAAGGGCCGCGGCCACTCCCTCCGGCTCGCCTCCCGCCACGATCACGTGATAGCCTTCCTCCCCGTCTATCACCGGCGGGGAAACCGGCTCCCGGGAAGCGGCGGAAAAACCGCAGCCTCCAAAAGCGGGGCATAAAAGGAGAAGGCTCAGGACAAAAGCAAGAACCTTCAGGGACTTCCTTCTTCCGCCGTTATCAGCGGCGTATTTTATAAAATTCAGGGTCATGGGTCATACTCCTTGAATCATCGGTCTGCCAGGCCGGAGGGCCTGGGACTCACATTAACTATATTATCAGTTGAACAGGGTATAATCTATAAATAATTTCTTAAATATTTATGACATCCCGGTAAAACGGCATTACCTGCCAAAAAAGCGACAAAATCTTCTTCCCGGCGGCCAGGCATCCTCATCAGAAAAAGCAGGCCGGAAAATTACCCGGTCTGCAAGTGAAAACATTTTTTGCGGTGCTTAGGCCTGATACCGCAAGAGGCTCAGCATAACCTCCTTGGACTGGTCCACATGGCTGTAGGCGGCGTCCCGGGCGGCTTTAGGATCTCTGGCCTCGATAGCCGCCACGATCTTTCTGTGCTCGTCCAGGGCAAACTTCAAACGGCCCGGGGTGGCCAGAGTTCTGGAACGCAGGCGCTGAGTCTGAACCCGCAGATCGTTGATCAGCAGCTCCACCCGTTTATTTTTGGATATCCGGTAAAGCATGGAGTGAAACTGGATATCCTCCGCCACGGTCCTGGCCAAGTCGCTGCTTTCCCAAAGCCGGGCCCCGGTTTCCACAAAATCCTTCACCTGCTGAATTTCCTCTTCGGAGGCCCGGATAGCGGCATAATACGCCGCCATCCCCTCCAGGGCGGAACGGATTTCGAACACGTCGTTTACGTCCTGAATGGAAAGGGAAGCCACATAGGTCCCTTTTCGGGGAATCATCACAACGTAGCCTTCAGACTCCAGCTTGCGCACAGCCTCCCTTACCGGTGTGCGGCTTACCGCCATCTCATCGGCCAGCTCGGTTTCCATCAGCCTTTCACCGGGTTTGAATTGGTTTTCACTGATGGCCTGCCGCAAAGCCTCATACACCACTTCCCCCAGGGGCTTTGTGCTGCTGAAGTCGATCACCAGCTTAGGTCTTTGTTTGCTCTCTGTCATCATCATGCCTCCTCGAAAACTATGCTGAACTATCTCATCATCCGGGATCTGCCGGATAGCATTCATGTATACATTATATAATATTAACAGATTAATTACATTTTGTCCTTATTTATAGTTAAATTTTTCTTTATCCGGGAAAATAATCTTTTTCTTATGCCGGCGCTAATTTTTACTTTCCTCGCCGGAGCTAAAGGAATATAATAGGGTCTGAGGCTTTAGCGGAGCGGCGGAAAAAAGAGACGCTCTCCCGGACAAGCAAAGGAGGTGTGCCATGTTCACGATCTGCCGCTCGAAGGATGCTCATATGTGCCAATCCAGCTATATCGACAAAAACACCTGGATAAACCTGGTGGCTCCTTCGGAAGAAGAACTTCAGCTCATCTCCAGAGAAACCGGTGTACTCTATGATTTTCTTCGCTATCCTCTGGACGACGAAGAGCGGCCCAGAATGGAGATCGAAGATGACCAGATCATGACCATCATCGACATTCCCAATTACGATTACGCCACTTCCACTTATGATACCATGCCTATGGGCATTATTCTATTGCCGGATTACGTACTGACGGTCTGCCTCAAGGATACCGGCCTTTTGGACGACTTTTCCCACGGCCGGATCAAGGGCCTGTCTACGGCAAAGCGCACCCGTTTTCTCTTTCTTATCCTTTACAAAAACGCTCTGATTTATCTGCGCCACCTGCGGGAGATCGACCGTAAAACCACCGAGATTGAACGGCAGCTGCATAAAACCATGCGGAATCAGGAGCTGATCCGCCTGATGAACTACAGCAAGAGCCTGGTTTACCTTTCTACCTCCCTGCGCTCAAATCAGGCCGTGCTGGAGCGGCTTTTGCGTACCCGTTCCCTGAAAAAATACGAAGAAGACGAAGACCTTTTGGAAGACGTCATCACTGAAAATAAGCAGGCCCTGGAAATGGCCGGGATCTATTCCAACATCCTGACCGGCACAATGGAATCCTCGGCTTCCCTGATTTCAAACAACTTAAACAGCGTTATGAAGTTTTTGACCGCCATTACCATTATTATGGCGCTGCCCACTATGGTATTCAGCTTTTTCGGCATGAATGTAGGGCTGCCTATGGTAAGCCAGCCCTATCCTCACGGCTATCTTTCCATTTTGATCTTTTCCCTGATCCTTTCCGGGCTTGCGGTGTGGTGGCTTTACCGCAAGGATATGTTTTAAGCCCCCTGGCGGCCGGGCGGCCGGCAGATACTGCAGGCCCGGTAAGCCTTGGACAAGCGGCTTAAGTCCGCCGGAATGCTGCTTTTGGCCAAATAGCGGCATTCCTTCTGATGATAGCAGACACCCCAGCGTGTGATATACACGACGGGGCCTTTTTTTATCCCGGCAAAGGATTTCTCCAGTCCCCGGTCCGGCAGGAGGTTCCGCCCCGTCAGCCAAAGGAGGCGGGAACGTTGAAAACGCAAAAGCCAATGCCGGGGCAGCAAAGCAAGATAACCGCCCAGCCCGGCCGGAGGGAAGCTCAAGGTCAGTTCCAGTTTTCCCGCGGCAAAATCCAGCCGGACTTCCAGACTGGCTATTCCCCGGAGCCGCTCCCCGTCAAAGCTTTGCAAGATCCCTTGTTTTTCCCGCAGAGCCTGTTCAAAAGCCTTTTGCGCCGTCAGCATAACCAGAGTCTGCCGGGGCCCCGCTCCCTGGCTTTCTTCCGCCGGCTGCAGCATCTGCTCCATGACATAAGCCTGTTTTGCCAAAAGCGCCGCCGTTTCATCCAGAGCCAGGTCTGCGGCCAAAGCTGCCTGGGACGTCCGGATCAGTCCCAGCACCAGAAGCAGAGCAAGTAAACAGACCGGCAAAACCAAAAGGCTTTCTATGGTCAGGGAGCCTTTTTCAGTCCGGCAAAGGCCCTGACCTCTCCCTCTGCCTCCCGGTATCCTCATCCTTTTCCGTTATCCCCCTTTTCCGCCATCTCCCCCTGGCCGCCGGCATATTCTTTCGAGCCCTCCATTCCCGATGGCCCCTTTTCCGGCGACTCCACTTCCGTTGGCTTCTTTTCCAGGACAAGGGAAAGGTCGTAGCCGGCCCGGGCGGAGCGGTTTATCCCGAAGCGGCCGAAAGGCCAGAGATTCGCTTCCACCTGAACCTCCAACTCCACCACCGTACCGTAATTATGCAAAACCGCTCCCGGCCCGGCGTCGTTTTCTACCGGCCCGCCGGCCCAGAAAGCCAGGTTTGCCCCCAGCAGGCTTTGCAGACGTACAAGCTGAACATCGCCGTCCTGAATCAAAAGAAAGATTCTCAGGAAATCCTGATAGGACATAGTGGGCTGAGCCTGGCCGGGAATCGCTGAAATCCGCCGGCCGCTGAAAAGCTCCTCCACATCTTCTTTAGCCTCTTTCAGGCCTTCTTTTATGGCCAGGGCGGCCGCCAGAGGCTCCGTAACCTGACCGGAGACCAGCCTGGGCGTGATCTGTAAAAGGCTCCGAATATAAAACAGGCGCATTGCCATTTCCTGCAGGTTTTCCCAGGCCCGGGGCCTGCCGCAAATCAGATATTCCACCTCCGCTTTGCAGAAAAAGCGGTCATACAAGGGCGCCGCCGTGGCGAAATCCAGCTGCTGCATATAATATTCGATCCGCAAAATCTTTTCTTTTACCTGCAAAAGCCCTTTGATCAGCGCTTCTCCCAGAACGCCGCCATAGGCGGCGATACCCCGCCCCTGCTCTTTGAGCCCGCTTAAATCTTCCGTCAGAATGCTCCAGCCGGAAGGCTCCAGGGCCAAACTGTCCCGGCTCTCTTCTTCCCGGCCGGAAGCATTGGCGGGCAGCCTCGGGTTTCCCGGATATCCCTCCGGCGGCCAGGGCAATAAAAACTGCCAAAGGGATATCTCTCCACCCTCCGGTGGGGAATCTTTCCCGTCAGGCCAAACCGCCGGATCATCTCCTTCGCCTCCCTCCTCCAACTTCAGTTCCTCCAGCAGGCCAAGACCCCGGCGCAGCTCGTCGGTGCCCACAAACTGCAATAGCCGCCGCCCCAGGCTCAGCCAGCCTTCCGTCCTTTGCCGGGCCGATAGCTGTCTTCCCAGCTCTTTGGGCCGGGAAAGACGCCCCGCTTCGGCCAGTTGCCAGGAAAACTTCCGGCATTTTGGCTCTCCAAAAAAACTTCCCTGGTTCAGGTTTTCGTCCAGGTAGCCTTTGCCCACATCCTGAGGCACGGCGTCTTCTTCCAGAGCAAACAGGCCCATCTCCAGCATCAGTTCCCGGTCGTAATGGGAAAGCAGGGAGGCGGTGGCCGCAGCCAGAGCCTGCTCGGTATTTTGGACCGCCAGCAGATAACGGGTGCCGTTTAATACCAAAAAAAGTACCAGAAAAACAGCGCCCAGGCAGATCAGGAAGAAAACTGTTACGGAGCCGGCCTCGCCGCCGGTTCCCGGACGGCCCTGTCCGGCACTTTTTACGCCGCCCTTTTCAATTTGCCTCTTTTTCCTCATCCTTCCTCCGGGGTTTTGCCCCGCCAGATTTCTCCGGCCCAATCCGGTAAAAGCCGCAGCAGCGGCTGCATCCCATCCAGAGCCAGGTCGGTCATCCGGATCGCCTCCGCCGCCGATACTTCCGGAGTTTTTGGCCTCTCCTCCGCCCAGGTTTTGCTTTGCTCCCAAAGCAGAAGGCCCCGGCGCAGCAGCCAGGCCAAAATCAGGAGCGTTACGGGAAAGATCAATAATGCCTCCAGGGTAAAGCTGCCCTCCTCCCCTCTTTTGCCCATATTTCAATATTGCAGGGGATTGTTCCGTATGGCATCCAAAGGGCTTCCGGCGATATTTTCCATGATATCTGCCACAAAGCTGAAGATATAGCTGCGGAAGATCAGGGCGATTCCCACAAGAACCGCCAGAATCAATACCACTTCCACTGTCCCCATCCCCTTTTCCTCCCGAAAAAATTCAGTATTCATTTTTCCTTCCTTTCCCCGCCCTCCCGGCGGTTTTACCATGAGGCGCCAAGCTCCAGCAAAGCAGGCGCCCCCGTGACCAATAAAGCCGACGCCAGCATCACAATCATGGGAAACAACAGCCAGGTTTCCCTGCGGGCGCCGCCGGACTTTATTTCCATCAGACAGCGGCGCCGGCCCTCCGCCGCCCCGGCCTGCAGGAGCCGGTAAATCCTGCTGCTGCCAAAGCGTTGATTTTCCCGCAGCATACTGCTGAGGCTTTTCGCCTCCCGGTCTGCCGAGACCAGTCCTAAGGCCTGTCCGAAGGGCAAACCCAGGCTGATCCCCCTCTGCACTGCCTTCACGTCTTCCCTGAAAGGATCCCGCCGGGCCTCCCGGCCTTTTTCCGCCGCCCCCTCGGCCAGACAAAGCCCCGCCGCCAGGCCCCAGGCGTCTTCAGCGATCATCCCCGCTTTAAGGGCTAAAGCCATATCCTGCTGAAAGGCTGCGGCCGCCAGCAGCCTGCCGGGATCCTGCCGCCGGTCAAATAAGCGGTAAAACAAATACCCTCCGCCGGCTTCCAGAAGCAGGACCAAAAACATCAAAACAGCCCCCCGGCCGGTAAAAAGCGGGGCCATGTATCCCGGGGCCAGGAGGCGCAGAAGAAAAACAAAGGCAGCGGGAGCCGCCGCCAGCATCGTTCCTTCCAGCCTCCTTTGAGCCAGGAAAGTCCTCAGTTCTTCCTCCGCTTCCAGACCCTGACGGATTTCCCCGGCAGCCTGGCAAAACACCTCCGCCAGATCGGTGCCGCACCGTATGGAGGTCTTCAGCATCAGGGACAGGCTTTTAAGCTCCCCGGATCCCAGTTCATTTCCCAGCTCTTCCAACAGAACCGCCGGCGGCCGGTTCAGAGCAAGGCCGTTCCGCAGCCGCTCCCAGGCCGGGGCATGCTCCGATCTGCCGGCGGCAAGCCCGGCGCTCAGGTTCTCCAGGGCTTGCTGGATACTGGAGCCGGCTTCAACAGCCATCATCAGGGTCAGCAGCCAAAGAGCCGTCTCTTTTTGCAGACGGCGGCGCCGGCTGCCCGCCTGCCGCCGGCAAAACGCCGGATAGCAAAGCCCGGCAACCAAAAACACTGCGGCCGGCCGCCAGGGGCCCGGCGCGAAGTGGATACGGGCCGCCGCCAGTCCGCCGGCAAAAGCCAATACTCCCGAAAACAGCTTGCTTCTTCCCGCTTTTTTCATTCCCGTCTCCGATATAGCAGCTCGGTGGCCGGCTCCCGCTGGGTCCAGTGGCTGATCCGGCGGATTTCCTTTACCACCCTGCTTCCGTCCTCCCGGCGCTCCAAATGAACCACCAGATCCAGGGCGCTGCCGATCTGCCGCCGGATGGCCGGCGCCGGCAGGCCGATATCGGCCATTAAAGCCAGGGTCTCCAGGCGCTCCAGCATATCCAGCGCCGAATTCCCGTGCCCGCTGGACATGGCGCCTTTATGCCCGGTATTCATGGCTTGCAGCATATCCAGGGCTTCCGGACCCCGCACTTCCCCCAAAATGATCCGGTCCGGCCTCAGCCGCAAGGCCATCCTGACCAGACGGCGGAGGCTGATCTCCCCCTTTCCCTCCTGATTGGCTTCTCTGGCCTCAAGGCGCACCACATTGGCCGGGCCCCTGATCTTCAGCTCCGCCGAATCCTCCACGGTAACAATCCTTTCCCCAGCCGGCACTAAATCCGCCAGCACATTGATCATCGTGGTCTTTCCCGATCCGGTTCCCCCGGAAAGAAAAATATTCTGCCGGTCTGAAACCGCCCCTTCCAGCAGCAGGGCCGCTTCTTCCTCCAGGGTTCCGGACCGGACCAGTTGGGCCAGAGTGAAACTTCGGGAGGCAAACTTCCGGATGGCCAGCACCGGTCCATCCAAAGCCACCGGCGGCAAAACGGCGCCGATCCGCGAGCCGTCCGGCAGCCGGGCATCCACCAGAGGACTGGCCTGGGATACCTGCCGGCCGGCCTGGCCGCAGATCCTTTGGATCAGCGATAAGACCTGCTCCTGATTATCAAAAAGCCTGCCTGCGGACTGAAGCCGTCCGTCCCTCTCCACATATACCTCCTGGCCGCCGTTGATCAGAATGTCGGTGATCCCTTCCTCTTCCAAAAGGGTCTGGAGACGGTCCAGCCGTCTGAACCGGTTAAAGAGCAGCCCTGAAAGCCTCTGCTTCTCTTCCAGGGTAAGGCAGTATTTTCTGCCGGATTCCAGGATCAGCGCCTCCAGCATCTGTTTAACCGTTTCATCAGTCCAGCCGCCGGGAACAGCGTCCCGGCGGCCCAGAGCCGCTTCCACCTCCTTTCGGCAGGCCTCAAAGACATCAGGATAACTGCTTTCCACAGGATCTGTTCGCCTCCTTTTTTTATAAATTATACCATAATATTCCATTTTAGGCAACAATCTCTTTTTTTCAGCCAAAGCCCCTCCGCCGGTTCATCCGTTCAATCCCCTTTTCCTTTACTTCTTTTTTATTAATTAAAATCCGCAGATCCCGCTATATTAAAAGGATTTGCCGGCGGAACTGCTTGCCGGCAAATCCTTTTACGACGGAAAAAAAGCCTGCCGCAAATTTTTTTCGCGGCAGGCTTTTTTCTGCATTCATTATACGATTATCCCGGTATATCCCCGGCCCGCTTCTCAGGCAGACCGGAGAAAACTCGGAAAAGGCAAGCCTCTGTTTATCCTCAGGCGCTGGCTTCCTCCGCGGACTTTTTCTTGCCTACCGTAACCATGGTCAGTCCCGCGCTTTCGGTAACGGTTTCCTTGGTTACGATACATTTGCGCACATCCTTGCGGGAAGGCAATTCAAACATGGTGGTGCGCATCAGGTCCTCCATAATGGCCCGCAGACCTCTGGCGCCGGTGTTGCGTTTGATGGCCTCGTCGGCGATGGCGCTCAAGGCCTCTTCCGTAAACTCCAGCTCGGCCCCGTCCATGGCCAGCAAGGTCTGGTATTGACGGACCAAAGCGTTTTTCGGCTCGGTCAAAATTCTAACCAGAGCGTCCCGGGTCAAGGGCTCCAAAGCCACCGTCACGGGTACCCGGCCCACAAACTCCGGAATCATGCCGTATTTAATCAGGTCCTGCGGCATCAGTTGCTTTAAGTATTCCGCCAGATCCTTCTCTTTACGGCTTTCCACCTTGGCCCCAAAGCCCATAACCTTTTGTCCCACCCGGTTGCCGATGATTTTTTCGATTCCTTCAAAAGCGCCGCCGCAGATAAACAACACGTTGGTGGTATCCAACTGAAGGAACTCCTGGTGCGGGTGCTTGCGTCCTCCCTGGGGAGGCACACTGGCTACGGTGCCCTCCAGAATTTTCAGCAGTGCCTGCTGAACCCCCTCGCCGGATACGTCCCGGGTAATGGAAGGATTCTCCGACTTCCGGGTAATCTTATCGATCTCGTCAATATAAATGATTCCCCGCTCCGCCTTGTCGATATCGTAATCAGCGGCCTGGATCAGCTTCAGGAGGATGTTTTCCACGTCCTCCCCCACATAACCGGCTTCCGTCAAAGAGGTGGCGTCGGCAATGGCAAAAGGAACCTGTAAAATTTTAGCCAGGGTCTGAGCCAGCAGTGTTTTTCCGCTACCTGTAGGACCGATCAGCAGAATATTGCTTTTCTGAAGCTCCACGCCGCTGTCCTGGGCAGCTTTTTTGCTTTTCGTCCCCTTGCCGCCGCCGGCGGCTTTTGCTTCCAGACTGTGGTTTATCCTTTTATAGTGGTTGTATACCGCCACCGCCAGGGCCACCTTGGCCTCCTCCTGGCCGATGACGTAATCGTCCAGGACTTTTTTGATCTCCAGGGGCGCCGGCACTTTATTCAGTTCCTCCAAAGCTGTGCGTTCCATAGGTTCGCCCATGATCTCGTTGCACAGCTCGATGCATTCGTTGCAGATATAGACCCCCGGACCGGCGATCAGTTTTGAAACCATGTCCTGGGTTTTACCGCAAAACGAGCACTTCACGGGCTGGGTAGTATCGTCATATTTAACCATGCTTCACCTCGTTTGATTGGTTCCGGCGCCATCGCTTACTTTCTTTCCGGCTCCTTCTGGATCTGGAGCAGAATATCGTCGATCAGGCCGTAGGTCTTGGCTTGTTCCGGTTCCATGAAATAATCCCGCTCCACGTCTTCCTTGATCTTTGCTAAAGGCTGTCCGGTATTGGCGGAAAGAATACTGTTTAATTTTTCTTTCATCTGCAGGATGCGGCGGGCCTGGATTTCAATATCCGTGGCCTGGCCCTTGGCGCCGCCGGAGGGCTGATGAATCATAATCTCGGAATTCGGCAGGGCAAAGCGCTTGCCTTTTGTGCCGGCCGCCAAAAGGAAGGCGCCCATGGAAGCGGCCATGCCGATGCAGATGGTGGATACGTCGCAGCGGATATACTGCATCGTATCATAGATAGCCATGCCGGAGGTAATAGAGCCCCCGGGGCTGTTGATATACAAAGAAATATCTTTTGCCGGATCTTCCGCGTACAAAAACAGCAGCTGAGCCACCACTAAGTTGGCCACAGTATCGTCTATTTCCGTCCCGAGAAAAATGATCCTGTCTTTCAGCAGCCGGGAATAAATATCATAGGAACGCTCTCCCCGGCTGGACTGCTCGATAACGATTGGTACATAGGCATTCATCAAAGGTTTTTGTATTTCTGTCATTTGAGATCACTCCTGTCTTTCGATAAGTAGGTGGTGAAAAAGGCAGACGAAACGCCTGCCCTCCACCTTAACTGCTGAAATCAGCATGTAAATTCTGCGTCGGCATTACTTGATCTTGGCATTATCCATCAGGATCTTTATGGCGCCGGTAACCTTTACGTTAAACTTCAGGGAGTCCACCATGGCGGAATTAGCGCCGTAGATCTCCTTGATCTCCTCGGGGGTTTTCTGGGTCTGCTCCGCCAGGCGGGCGTACTCGGCTTCCAAAGCCTCGTCATCGGCCACGATACCTTCGGCGTCGGCGATGGCTTCCAGCACCAATTCGGTTTTCAGCTCGGTTACCGCCCGTTCCCGGAAATTATCCCGGACCTTTTCGGCGGTATTTCCGGTAAGCTGCAGATACTGCTCAAAGCCGATGCCCTGGCGGCTGATCTGGCGGATAAAGTTATCCAGCAGCTGGTCCAGCCGGACATCCACCATGGAATCGGGAACAGTCACCTGGCAGACCGCCAGCGCTTTTTCCAGAGCCTGGGTCTCCATCTCGGCTTTGGCCTTTTCCTTGGCCTGGGCCGACAGCTTCTCCGTCAGCTCGGTCCGCAGTTCCTCCATGGTCTGGCATTCCGAGACGTCCTGGGCAAAATCGTCATTCAGCTCGGCCAGGACTTTTCTTTTGACTTCTGTTACCGTCACATCAAAAACCGCGGCCTTGCCGGCCAGTTCCTTGGCGCCGTAATCTTCGGGAAAGGTGACGTCCACTTTTATCTCGTCGCCGGCTTTGGAGCCCAGCAGCTGATCTTCAAAGCCGGGAATAAAGCTGCCGCTGCCCAGTTCCAAAGGGTGATTGGAGCCGGTGCCGCCCTCAAAGGCCGTATCGTCTACTTTGCCCACAAAATCAATGGTGCATACGTCGCCCTTTTCTGCCGCGCCTTCGATTTTCTCCAGTCGGGCAAAACGTTCCTGCATGGCCTTGATTTGTTTTTCTACGGCCCCTTCTTCCGGCTCCCCGGAAATCTTCTCCAGCTCCAGGCCTTTATATTCGCCCAAGGTCACCACCGGCTTCAGATCATACTCGGCGGTAAAAACCAAGCCTTCGCCTTTTTCAGTGGAAACCACTTCATATTTAGGATAGACCATGCACTCGTATTCGGCTCCGGCCTGGTCCATCACCTCGGAAAAGGCGGCAGGAATCGCATCCTTGACGGCATCGTCCAGAAACATCTCGCGGCCGTACATCCGTTCCACGATATGGCGGGGGGCTTTGCCTTTGCGGAAACCGGGGACGTTCAGCCTTCCGATGATTCCTTTATAAGCCTTCTCCATAGATTTGTCGAAATTTTCTTCAGGCACCTCTATGGTCAGCTTAGCCTTGTTGCCTTCAAGCTTTTCTGCAGTAAATTTCATTCTTTCCTACCTCCTGTATAGTCGTCAAACCGGTCCGATTCAGATATGGAAACAAAGAAACGAGCCTGTCTCAAGACTCGACCCGGGTTTTTAAGCTAACGATAACCTCATAAATGCTATCATAAATTCCCTTCTTTGACAAGAGGGGACCGGCCCCGGCTTTGCCAAACCCTGACAAAACCGCTCAGGCGCCATTTCCGGTCCCGCCGACGTCCCTGCTCTTTATTTGCCCCGGCTTTTCCGTCAAGTATTTTATTCACATGTTCCCGGTTTATGCGGCGTCCTGACGGGTCTTTTCTTCTCCTTGGAGGGCAGCCGGTACGGCCGGATCGGTTTCCTGGCCGGAACCTGCCGTGTTTTCGCTCATGGTCAGGGAAAAACGCTGTCCGGGATCGCCGGCAAACACGATCCAGCCGTTTTCCGGCAGTACCGTCCGGGCCTGCTTTCCCGTCCGGGCAGCCGAAACTAAAACCCCGGTCTGATCATAAACATAAAAAGCGCCTTTTTCCGGCAAATCCACCGTCATCATCTTGCCCGCCGCCTTGCCGGTCCTGAACCAGCGGGCCCGGCCGTCCTGAAGAATCGTGCAAAGGGAAGCCGGACCGGGCCAGATTTCATGGGCGACGCCGCTTTCCGCATAAACCGAATCCTGACATGCTATATATTCCGTGCCCTCTTGACGGAAAAACCAAAAATCCATGCCGTCGCGTCCGGCGTTGCCGGGGATCTGGACAAAGCTTTCGGCGGCGTCCTCCCCGGTGATCCGGTTGGCCATAAAATAACCTGCCGGCAGAAAGTCCGCGGGCATGGTCAATCCGGGAAAAGCCAGGAAGTAGATTTGGGAGGAGTATTTTTCATTCATCAGCAAATAGGTTTTGCCGGCCCTGGCCCGCCAGGCGGCCGCCGTCTTTTCCTCCATGGGGTTTGCCGGCAGTTTTTCAAAAGCGTAATCGTTTACCTCCAGAAATCCCAGGCCGGGATATTCCAGAGCGCACAGCTGCTTCAGATATACCCGGCCTTCTTTCTCTTCGATGAAATAAAGAGCCAGGGTGCCGGTCTCATCCCGGAAAGAACCGTCGGAATAATAACGGTAAGTCTGACTTGGTCCGTCGGGCAAAAGCGCCGCGGATAGATAGAGCTCGCCGTTTTCCGCGACCTCAATTTTTATCGCCTGGGAGGAGGAGCCGTAGTATCCGGCATAATCCCCCTGTTTTGCGGCGACGGCCGACGGTTGGGCTTCCGGAAGAGAAAGAGGCTCCTCATTTACCGAGATTCCTTTTTCCGCCAGGGCGTCGATCAAAATCCTGGCCGCCGCCAACTGGCTCAGGGTGCTGCTGCCGCCGGAGGATACCACCGCGCAGGACAAACCGTATTCCGGCAGCACGACCAGGGAAGCATGATAAAAAAGCGTATCGCCGCCCTTGTACAGCGCCTGGATGCCGGAGCGGTTAAAAGGCGGCAGACTTACGCTGTCCCAGCCCAGGCCGTAAGCCAGAAAGCCCCCCTCCTCCTGGGGCCAGAAGCCTTTTTTGTACTCTTCCGCGGCCATGGCCTGCAAAGCGGCAGGGGACAGCAGACTTCCCCGGCCCGGGCAAAGGGCATAACCGAAGGCCGCCAGGTCTTGGGCGCTGGCATATACTCCGCCGGTGCCGATGATCCCCAGGCTTTCTTGGGGCAAGGCCTCAGGGTCGGCTCCCAGATAAATTTTCGCCAGCCTTTCAGCGTCAAAATCATCCCGGGGAGTAAAAGTCTCTTTTAACCCCAAGGGTCCGGTAATATAACGGTGCAGGAAATCCGTAAACTCCAGGCCGCTGACCCGTTCAACCAAAATCTCCGCCAGCGTAAATCCGTCGTTGCAGTAGACGCTGTAGGCGCCGGGATCGGCTTTGAGCCGTTGGGTCGCCAAGTCCGCCAGCAGGCTGTCTTTGGAGGAACTGTCCTTATCGTCAAACAAAAAAGCGTCGGCGGTGGTGGAGCCCATCAAACCGGAGGAATGGTTCAGCAGCATGCGAGGGGTGATCTGCCGGAAGCGCTCGTCCGCCATGGTAAAGTCGTCCAGATAGCGGGTTATCGGGGCATCCAGCTCCACCTTCCCCTGCTGGACCAAAAGCATGACTGCCGACGTGGTGTAGACCTTGCTGACAGAACCGATGCCGTAAAGGGTTTCTTCCGACGGTGCCCGGCCGCCGTCCTTTGAATAAACGCCGGCGCCGCCGCTCAACAGGGTCCGGCCATTTTCCACCAGGGCATACCGCAGGCTGGTAGCGCCGCCGTAAGTCAAGGCCAGTCCGGCGGCCTTCTCCGCCTTTTCCTGGAGACTCAGGGGCTTAGGGTCCTCATCGTCTGCAGGCACCCCCAGCTCATTGGGCGGCATGGCCAAAGCAGGGCCTGCGGCGGCGAAAAAAGCAAACAGGATCAGCATAAACAGGGATAACCTTCCTTTTTTCTTTTTCATCTTTTCCCCTCCTTCTCTATCATTATCTCCGGAGTCCGCCCCTTTGTCAAAAGAGGGGCGAACAAAAGGAGATTCCCTCCTATCATACCGCGCGGATCCAGATCATAATGACCGGATTGAACCGGGCCATATGACCCCCTTAAGTCTCCGCCTCTATTTTTTCTCGCTTCATTAAAAAGGCGCAGCACAGTACGCCGAGCAGCGGAACCAAACTGGCCAGAAAATAAACGAAAGTAAAATTCAGAAATTCGCTCATTCCTCCCCAGACGGACCCCAAGCTGACACCGATGTCGAAAGCAGCGGTGAAGAAGCCTAGAGCCGCGCCCCGGGAGCCTGCTGAGGCGTTATTTACCACGATGGCGCTTAAGGCCGGGTAAACAGCCCCGTATCCGAGCCCGTAAATAATAGCCGAAAATGCCAGGACCTGAAAACTATAGGCCAGGGCCAGGATTGCCACGGCGATAAAAATAATCACCAGGGAAAAGATGATCAGCCGTTCCAGGGACAGTTTTTCTTGACGGCCGGTAATCAGCCGGGTACAGATCACGGCCAGTGTGTTAATCGTAAAAAACCAGCCATATCCGTCGATCCCCCGTTCAACAGCTAAGAGGGGCAGCATGGTCATAATGTTGCCAAAGGTGAAGGTCGTGGTGATGAGTATAATAGAAGGCGCCCAAACCATACGATAAGAGATTACTTTAAGGAAGGAGATACCGCTGTCCGGAGCAGCGGGGGGGAGTTCCTCCAGGCGGGAGGTTACGCCAAGAGTGGCCAGGGCCAGGAGGCAGGTTAAAGCCAGAACGGGAATCAGACCGAAATGCGCGTAGATAAAGCTGCCTATAGTGGGAGCAAATCCTTTGGCTGCAATCAGAGCGATGCTCTGGATGCCAATGGCCTGGGCCATTTGTTCCTTTTCCACGGAAATCGTGACGAGCGTGGCCGAAGAGACAGTAAAAGAACCTATGGTAAATCCATACAGCAATTGGTCCGCGCCCAAGAGGAGTAAGGAATCCCCCAGGTAAAAAAGCGGAGTTAAAAAGAAAGCATAAACCGTCCATTGCATGATCTTGACAGGACCTATCCGGTCGCAGGCTTTACCCATGGTCATGCGTAAAACTAAAGAACTGGCCGAAAAAAGGCCCATGATCAGGCCAATGTTAAAGTTTGTTCCACCCATGGCCTGCATATGAAGAGGCAGAACAGGTAAAAGCAGATAATAGGTACTGGTGAAGAGTGCTGTCGCAATCAAAGTTAAGTAGTAGTTTTTAGAAAGCACGGTTTTTGGCAATGTTCTGTTCCTTCTTTCTAATCGTCCAATACGATACTGGAGCGCTATGAAAAAGTGCAGCCGCAAAGCAAACAAAGGATGCCCCGGCTGCCGGCAAGAGACATTCTAAACGATGCTGCGATATTTCCATTTTCCCCGGACCCAGCGCCAGATAAAACAAATGAGCCTGCAAACCCAGTCGATGGTCATGGCCACCCAGACGCCGAAAACGCCCCAGTTCAAGGTTTTCCCCAGGACATAGCTGAAGCCAATACGCCAGATCCACATGGAAAGTACGGAAGCAACCATACAAAACTTCACATCATTGGCCGCCCGCAAAGCGTTTGGCAGCGAAAAAGCCGCCGGCCAGAGGATACAGGCGCATAAGCCATGATAAATCAGGATTTTCCTGGCGGTTTCCGCCGTCTGGGGCGTCAGCTGATAAATCCGGATAATCAGAGGCATGGCCAGAAAAATCAGGAGATTCACTCCTACCATACCTCCATAGATCCAGATCATCAGCTTCTTGGTATAGTACTTTACCTGATCATATTCTCCGGCGCCTACGCACTGGGAAACCACCGCGATGATGGCCAGCCCCATAGCCATCCCCGGCAGAATCTGAAACAACGCCACCGTATTGGATACCGCGTTGGCGGCGATAGCCGTTGTACCGAAGCTGGTAACCAGGCTCAGCACCATGATCTTGCCTAACTGAAACATACTGTTTTCCAGTCCGCTTGGCACGCCGATATACAGGATCCGCTTTATCATGCCTTTCATAAACCGGAATTCAAAGGGCTTGGTCAGGTGCAGCGTCAGCTCCTGATTTCGTAAAAGAGCCGCCGCGATCACCGCCGCTATAATCCGGGAGATCAAAGTTGGGATGGCCGCTCCGACGACGCCAAGGCGAAAGCCATAGATCAGGAGAGCGTTGCCTAAAATATTTACGGCATTCATAAAAAGGGAAATTTTCATCGTAATCCGGGAATTCCCCATGGCCCGGAAAAGCGCCGCCCCGCCATTATAAACGGCGATAAACGGAATAGAGGCGAAAACGATCAGCAAATAGTTCCGCGCCTGAACCATGACGTCCGCTTCAATTTTTCCAAATACTCCATGGAGGATCAGGTTTTTCCCCAGATACATCGCTGCCATCAGGGCAAGGGAAAAGGATGTCAAAAATAAAATCAACTGGTTTGTGGCCTGGCAGGCCCCCCTTTCAGCCTGGCGGCCCAGGTATTGGCCGGCCACCACGGCGCCGCCGGTAGCCAGGGCGGCGAAAACATTGATCAAAAGCACCATCACCGTATCCACCAGGGAAACGGCGGACACCGCCGACTCGCCGGCGCTGGCTACCATGACGGAGTCCGCCATTCCTACAGTAACATTTAAAAGCTGCTCAATTACCAAAGGGATACAAAGCCGATAAAGAGCCTGATCGCTGAACAGATAACCCGGTTTGGCCGCTTCCATCCTTGGGCCGCTCCTTTCATCCATTTCCATAGAATTCTAATGATTCATAGATTATGCCTAAACTTCCCCACTGTCAAGAAATACATGACGTCAACGGGCGCCGGTTTGTCACGGGCAGCCCGGATTTCTGAAGCGCGGGGACGGCAGATACACCGGAGCGGTCCCGGCAATCCGCCGGCAGATCAGTCTGATACAAACCAAAAGCCAAAGGCAGCCGGCACACTTTTTCCTGTAGCTGAATATAGTAAAATGCGACGAAAAAAGATGAATTTCGTTGAATGCACCGACAAAAAACAGTAAGGAGCGTATGCAATGAATCCCTATCCTTATGACAGGAACAATAACTGCAACGGCAACTGCGCCGGCTCTGGCGGAAACGCCGGGAGACCCGGCTGCTGCATCCCTGGCCCTACCGGGCCCAGAGGGCCCCAGGGCTTCCCCGGACCCCAGGGCTGCCCCGGACCTCAGGGTCCCACCGGCCCCCAGGGTCCCATGGGGTATCCCGGCGCTGCGGGAGCCACCGGAGCTACCGGACCTGCCGGACCTGCCGGCGCTACCGGAGCCACCGGGCCTACCGGCGCTAACGGCGCCACCGGACCTACCGGTGCCAACGGCGCCACCGGACCCACAGGGCCTATCGGGCCCACCGGGCCCACCGGTCCCATCGGCGCCACCGGTCCCACCGGCGCTACCGGTCCCACCGGGCCTACCGGCGCTAACGGCGCTACCGGGCCTACCGGACCTGTCGGGTTCACCGGTCCCACCGGGCCTACCGGATCTACCGGAGCCACTGGAGCTACCGGGCCTACCGGACCTACCGGCGCTAACGGCGCTACCGGTCCCACCGGACCTGTCGGAGCCACCGGACCTACCGGTGCCACAGGCGCTACCGGACCCACAGGCCCCACCGGAGCCACCGGGCCTACCGGAGCTGCAGGGCCTACCGGAGCTACTGGCCCCACCGGAGCCGACGGCGCTGCCGGTGCCACCGGAGCCACCGGGCCTACCGGAGCTACCGGGCCTACCGGAGCCACTGGAGCTACCGGGCCTACCGGAGCCGACGGTGCCACCGGACCCACAGGGCCTACCGGCCCCACCGGGCCAGCGGGCGAAGGAGCAATTATTCCCTTTGCCTCCGGCACGCCTGTCGCTTTAACCACCGTACTGGGCGGCTTGCTTAATACCTCCAGCGCCATCGGCTTCGGCACTAACCTTCCCGGCATCGCCGCCGCCGGCGGAACAGTCAGCCTGCTGGGTCTGACGAACCTTGCGTTCTCCGTACCCAGGGACGGAGTAATCACTTCCCTGGCCGGTTATCTGAGCATCAGCGCCGGACTCAGCCTGATCGGCTCGACTGTAACGGTATCCGCCCAGTTGTTCCAGTCCACCGCACCGGACGACACTTTTGTCGCAGTTCCGGGCGCAGTGGTCACCCTGGCGCCTCCCCTCACGGGCTTGATCTCCATCGGCGACATCAGCAGCGGCATTACTACCGGGCTGAATATTCCCGTCACCGCAGGCACCAGATTGCTTCTGGTCTTCTCCGCATCGGTTACGGGCGGTCTGGATCTGGCGGCCGCCATCGCAGGCTATGCCAGCGCCGGTCTTGGCATCTCCTAAGAGGCTCACCAGGCCCCCCTGAACACATACTTTCAAAAAACAACAACGTTGCTTTGCATAAATTCCGGCAGGGAAACGGGACGTCTGCTGACAGGCGCCCGTTTTCCTATCCCACCGGTTCTGCCGGCATCACCGCTGCAGGCGCCGGCATTGCCTTTTCCCTTTTCCAAAGAAAAAAGCGCTATTTCTCCGAGGGAAATAGCGCTTTAATCGTACCGGCAGGCTGATCTGATCACTGCCTCAAGGGGCCGGCCCGCCCTTTATTTTTCCGCAGCGCCATTCATTCCATTAAAGGCCGCCGCTTTTGACCCCTTTCTGTCCGAAATATCTTCTGTTGGTCTGGACCGCCGCCGAATCCGGCTTATACCGTCCCGCTCTTTCATTATATTCCGCCGCTTTCAGATAGTGTCCTAGGCGGTCGTAGCAAACGCATAACTGGATACAAGGCAGATAGCCATAGCACTCATCGGAAACAAAGGCCCCTGACGTATCGTTTCGTTTTCTGGTCAGCGCCAGCTCATACCAGAATACCGCCAGGCGGTACTGGCCAAGATCCAGAAAATGCTTTCCGATATCACAGCAGATTTCGGCTCTGGGCTCATCATATTTCAGGGACAGCAGGAAAGCCTCCAGGGCTTTTTCCCCCTGCTTCATTCCGTAGCGGCTATAAGCCAGAAAACGGCAGGCCTCGATATCGTTTTCCAGCCACCCCTGCCCTTCTTTCAGGAAACGCTCCAGCACCGCTGCCGCCTCCGGCCAGCGCCGGTGGTAATACAGTTCCCTGCCGTAATAAAACAGATCCCTGGGGGACAACTCTTCTCCCTGGGCAATCTGCCGCTCATAAATGCGCAGGTTCCTGTCGGCATCGCTTGGCTTCAGCTTTTTATGGCTTATGGCAAAATCCGCATAATAAATCTTCCCCCAGGGTGAAATGGCTTCATGGACTTTGCCTTTCCAGAGAGCCCGGGGGCAACGCCGCAAAATCCTTTCCCGATAATAAGAAAAGGTCGGGTTTCCTTTATCGTCAAAAGCCGTATGATAACGAGCCATGATCACGTCGGTATCCGGCTGGAGCTCCCTTTTCAGCTCCAGCAGCTTTTGCCGGTCCTCCGCAGTCAGTACGTCGTCGGCATCCAGCCACATGCAGTATTCCATGGCGGCTTTTGAAAAAGAAAAATTCCGGGCGCTGGCAAAATCGTCGATCCAGGTATAATCAAACACTTTGTCCGTAAATCCCGCCGCGATTTCTTTCGTACGGTCGCTGCTGCCGGTATCCACGATGATCATTTCCTCTACCGCGTCCTTTACGCTTTCCAGACAGCGGGCCAGCACCTCTTCCTCATTTTTCACAATCATGCATAAACTGATGGTAATCATGACCTTCCTCCCATCATCGCCGGACAGCTTTAGTGCCGGGGCTTTATCCTGTTTTTTACCCCCATTATATTAAGGCGGCGCCGGCGCCGTTCCTCCCGGCGTAAAAATATAAAAATCAGGGCTGTGGATTTATTACCCACAGCCCTGGTGAAAAAGCGCTTTTTTGTGCGCCCGCTTTTGCCGTTATCCGATTAATTTTTCAGCCTTTCTTCAGCCTCTCTCTTCCCTTCGGCGCCCTCTTCAGCTTAATACTCTTCAGTCCGGCTCTTTTGCCCATTCAATCCACTTTCATGAAGCTGATTGCCTCCGCTTTGGCATCGTCATCCAGGAAAAACCGTAAAACAAAATATGGCTTACCCGCCGCCTCTTCTTTGGCTATACGGTCAAACCGGTGAGTGACGCCGTTTTCCCGGAAATAGAGCTCGAGGACATTTTGTCCGGAATACCGGGCGTCGATTTCTGAGGCTCCTTTGGGCAGGCCAAGCTTTTCCAGGATTTTTTCCCTCTGATCTCCGATAAAGACTCCTGCCGTACCCCAGCCGCCGCCGTCAATTCTGAAGCCCGCCAGCTTATTCTGAGAAAAAAGCAGAGAGAATTCACCATAAGAATACTGCAGCACCTCCCCGGAGCCGGCAGCGCCTTCTTTTTCCCGCTGCAGAGCAGCCGGCTCACCAAAGGCCGCCCGGGCCTGATCCCAGGTCTGGCCGATATAGGCAAACTCCGGCCTCTGTTTATGCTCCATAGCTCCGCTGACGGAGACCTGGTCAATATCGCCGAATTTCCCGCTCAGCCCGTAACGGCCCAGATCAAGGCAGTCCAAATAACGGTTATACATTTCCTCTGCATCGTTCAGTTTATATTCCCAATCCAGCCAGTCTTCATATATCTGGCCAAAATAAGCGCCGCAGCGCTCCGGCCCCAATAAATAGCTTTGGTTATCCAAAAGCCTGTAAATTTCCTCTCTGGTCTGGGTCTGCCAGATCTGCCCGTTATGCCAGCGGATCTGTTCCTGGCGGTCATGCATCAGATCCCTGAACAAAAATTCCGGTTCTCCGCCGCCGGCGGAACCGGCTGCCGGAGCCTTCACTAAAATCTCGATATCATTTTCCAGGGGGTGGCCCCGAAGGATCTGCCAGCCCGGCTGGGCTTTGACATCTTCCAGATACATGCCGACATTTACCGCGGAGGTTCTGGCGTTCCAATAGATCTCCAGATCAAAGCCTTCCGCCAGCAGATAGATGGGGACCAGGACCCGCCCCCCTGACATTTTCGCCGGCACATCCAGATTCAGAATTTTCGTTTTATAAGCGTCCCCGGTTTTTTCCGGAGCCACTACCTTTGTGGCGCTTTTGCTGTCCAGAGGCAAGGTGACGGTATAGCTCCCCTTCTCCATGGTGATCGTCCGATTGGCCGAATCGTAGGTCACCTCCGTCTGCAACGCGTCGCCGATCTTCCGTACAGGCACCATAATTCTGCCGTTTTCCATGACAGGCCCGGCGTCAAAACTCAGCTCACGGCCAAATACGCGGACTTTAATATCCGGTGACGCCCGCAGGGGCAAAACTCCCAGGCCCAGGAGCGGGAGCAGGCACAAAGCAATGCCCGCCAGCCCTTTTTTCCGCCGGTTGTCTTTCTTTCGTTTCGTCAGTCCAAGCATTTTTCTATTTTCTCCCCATTTCGGCTGTTTTTCTTAACCATACTTTATCACAAAACCCCACGGGTGAAAATGCGCCGCAGGAAAATTGTAATGCATTCGTAAGAAAGAGATTTCCGGCAGGCCGCCGGACAGCGGACCGCCGGAAGCCCGGAACAAAATCCGGATCAGTAATGCAGGCCCAAAGACCTGAAGGCTCCCTCAACCAAAAGCTGCAGGCTGGGCACTTGCACGCCCCTTACCTGTAATACCGCCAGAATCAGAGCCGGAATAAACAACAAAAAAAACGCTGCGGCAGTGCGCTTGGAGCGGCTTTTCACGATGGGGGTCAGATCTTTTAAGGCGATCAGCGAAAAGCCCAGCAGGGTCAGAGCCATCATAGACTACATCTCCTTTCCTGGGGCTTCTTGGGGTAACTTCCGCAGCTTGGCGATAATCAGGGTCAAAAGCGGGATCAGATACTCAAACACGGTCCAGACCATGGGCTGGATTTCCCTGGCCGAAGCGGCGTGCAGCAAAAGATTGGGATACAAAGTGAGGGCATAGGTGACGATCAACGCTCCCATGGACAAAATGAGCCGCCGGTAATCCCTGACTTGCATCAGTTGGGCCATGGCCAGCACCGACACATAATACAGGAACGAAACCTTGAAAAACAGCAGCATGATGAGTACTACCGCAAATAATATCTCCATGCGGCTGAACGCTTCGCCCAGGTTGATCAGGCGCAGCACCACCAGCGAGGGCAGGGTAAAAATATGAAAGGTATTGCCCAGCACCGTGATATCCCGTATCTTCACCAGCAACAGGTTCAGCCCCCCCATGACAAAGCCCCCGTAGAGATATTTCGTGATTTTGCAGCTGTTCAGCTTTATATTGGGGGTGATCATCAGCATGACCACCAATTCTCCGAAAGGAATGGTGCTGATGATATGGGTGCCCTGAATGTATTTCGAGGGCGGCAGATCCAGGATGGGCAGGAGGCATTCCGGATGGATCTGATTGATCAGCAGCAGGAAAGAGCCGGCCAATATAATAAAGGAGATAACGGAAAACATCGTGCTGTACAGCGCCACCAGCCTGACCCCGTAGCTCAGGGCCAGGGCCGCCGTCAGTATGCACATGATCATCAGTACCACGGCGGGTGTTTCATCCATAATGGTCAGCTTGGTAAAATCCGACAGATCCGATACGTTTAATGCCGCCAGGCTGACAAAAAACCAGAGATAAGATACTCCGATGATTTTTCCCAGGATCCTGCCGTAAACTTCCTCCAGGATCTGGATCAGGTTTTTATCCGGGAATCTGACCATCAGGCACCGGTATATCCAGATTAAGGGCAGGCAAACGATAAAGCCAAGCAGCACCACCAGCCACGAATCCTGTCTTGCGATCTCCGCAAGAAAGGCGGTCAGAAGAGACGAGGCTTGCAGTACGCAGGCCACCGTGAACATGAACTGCTTGGCCAGGATCTGGGTCTTGTCAATTCTCACTGCCTGTTCACCTCCATCTCCACCGATTGTACGATCTGTCCGGTTCCCGGGATCTGCACATCCACCTGAACATCCAACTGAATATCGGGATAGATCTCGTCCCAACGCTCCTTCATGGTCTTCCACTCTTTCGGGTACTTCCGGTATACCGACGTGCCAAAGCCATAGATATCGGCATTCAATTCCCTGGTCTCCTCAAAGGTATCGATTATTCTCTGCCGGATTTCTTCTTTTGCCGTTTCCGTCAGATAGGGGAGCAAATCCTTGACGTCCGTTTGCCCAAATCCATGCAGCTCGCTGACCCGCATCTTGGCATCCACCTTCAGCGCCACCTGGACGCCGCCGTCCTGGCGCAGCTCTACCTCCCGTTTGGAGTTTATATGGATGATCTGGAAGGCGGCCTTGCCCAAATCCGTGTTGGCTGCCATGCTGGATTCCTTTACCTTCCCCATGGTCCACATGTAGCCCAGCATCTCTTCAGGATTTAACCGGCCGATCATTTTGTCTTCCTTGAATACCGCCAGTCCGGTAAGCCGGATCTCCTGCTTGTCCTCCTCTCCGCTTACCTGGATCATCGGAGCCAGCGGGGCGGTTGTTTCTTCCAGGAACCTTGAAGAGAAATCAATCATGCGGATCATATATTGCTGAGATACCCGGGAAAGCTCCTTGCTCATATTGGCCAGATACATGGCGGAAATCGACTCCTGCTCCAGCTTGGCGGAAAGGGCGTCCTCCGCCCGGCCCTGCACTACCATCACCAGCACCTCCATCCGCGACTCCCGGTTGCGCATAAACAGGTCGATATGGTTCCTGATCCCCTGCTCGGCCAGCTCCGACCCCAGCAGCAGCACCTTATTATGCTGCCGCAGCAGATGACGGTTGCTGTTTTGGTTCAGATCCATCAGTCCTTCCATCATGGTGCTCCGGGTGGTTTGCAAAAGGATGACGGAATGGCCCTGGCTTCCGCTGCCATCGGGTCCGGAGGTCTCCTTGGACTGGCTTTTGGCAATCTGGACCGTAATGTCCATCTGTTCCGGATCCACGGCCTTGTCCAGGGCCACGCCGGTAACGATATACAAGGTATGGAGCTCCTCGTTATCCCAGCAGCCGGATAAAAGCACCGCCAGCAGCGGGATCAGCGCAAGCCCAGCCACAGCGCGTTTTATTTGCTTACTCATGGCCCTTCTCCTCTTCCGTTGCCTTTTCCGTTCCTTCATCATTCCGATCCCTGGATTCAAAAGGTCTTAAGGAAGGGAAATAGGGGCCCTGGCGCACCACATCTCCCCGGGCGATCCCCTTCGGTCGCCTGATCATCGACCAGATAGGCATGCGTACAAAAGTGTCCTCCATATAGCTGCCGCGGGAAAAGCCGTCAAAATAGGGCACGCCAAAGGAGCTTAAGGATCCCAGATGGAACAATACGGCCATGGTGCCCATGGAAATGCCGTACCAGCCCGCAAACCAGGCTAATGCCATCATGACCACCCGCAGGATGGAAATGGAATCGTTTTGGTTGGGAATCAAAAAACCCGCCACCGCCGTTCTGGCAATGGTGATCACCACCGGGGCTCCCACCAGCCCCGCCGATACGGCGGCGTCCCCCATGATCAGGGCGCCCACAATGCTGATGGCCTGACCTACCGGCCGGGGCAGCCGGATCCCGGCTTCCCGCAGGATTTCAAAAGCCAGTAACATGATCAGAGCCTCGACAAAACCCGGGAAAGGCGTTTCTTCCCGGGCATTGGCAATGGTCAATAATAACCTGGTGGGGATCAGCTCCTGATGGAAGGCGGTGAGAGCGATATAGACCGCAGGGGCATACACCGCGATGAGAAAGGCCAGATAACGCAGCATCCGCATTAAGCTGGCGTATAAAGGCCGGTTGTAGTAGTCCTCGGCGGTCTGGAAGCATTCGATAAACAGCATCGGCACCGTCAGCACAAAGGGCGTGCCGTCCACCACGATAGCTACGCGGCCTTCCAGCATGCACCCTGCCACCACATCGGGCTTTTCCGTGTACCAGATGGTGGAAAAGGGGGAATAAGGCGCGTCTTCAATGAATTCCTCAATGTAGCCCGATTCTAAGATAGCGTCCGTCTGAATCCGGCCGATCCGGTATTTTACCTCCTCCACCACCTTAGGATCCGCCACCCCGTCGAGGTACAGCAGGCATACGTTGGTATGGGTTTTCCGGCCTACCTTCATCATTTCCACCCGCAGTTTTCCGTTCTGGATCTTGCGGCGGATCAGGGCGGTATTGGTCCGCAGGTTTTCGGTAAACCCTTCCCGGGGGCCGCGGACCACCGTTTCGGATTGAGGTTCGGTAACGCTGCGCTTTTCCCATCCTTTGGTATTGACCACAAGCCCCGCGGCGCAGCCTTCCACCAGGACCGCCGTGTCGCCCATCAGGCAGCCCGATACAAGCCCCTGCAAAGAAAGCTGTATACCGACTTCTCCGGCGCACAACACATCCTCTCCTATCGTTTCCAGCAACTGCCGTCCTGCGGAGGACCGGGAGCCTTCGGGCTGCCAGCTCATCAGCGGCCAGAGGATCGCCTGGGTCAGGGTACGGTTATCTACCAGGCCGTCAATAAATACCAACGCCCCGGAAAAGCACCGGTTGGGTCCAAAGCGAAACTTATGGATCTTTATGTCGGTGCTGTTGCTCAGAATGTTCTTCAGACTGCTCAGGTTTTCCTCAAGGGATTCGGCCACCCATTCTCCTTGGGTTTCCGCAGGCTTTTGGCCGGCGGCGCCCTGAGCGTTTCCGGAATTCCCGATATAGCGTATTTTCTTTTTCAGATACCCCAAAAGCAAGAAGGATCATTCCCTTTCGCAGGTTATTTTTCCCTGCTAATATGCTCCGGGGAATCCATTTCTATCCACAGCAGTGCGCCCTATCCCCTGGCAACCTTTGCCGGATACCATTTAACAAACCAGGCCGTAAATAACCCCATCAGCGCGGGAGCCGCCGAATTTACCAGCCCGGTGCAGCGGGATATGGCGCTGTTCATTAAAAAATAGGAGCCTGCCGCAATCAAAAGATATAACGCTCCCCAGGCCAAAGTCAGGATCCGGTTTGTTTTGATGAACAGAGGATTGCCAAAAGCCTTCTCTCCGCCGTAGCCGCTGTTTGAGTAAAAGGCTGTCAGCGGAATTTCACCGGCGCAGGATGATAACCAAAGCAGACCAAACAGCAGATAGGACAGGCAGATAATAAAAGTTCCGTCCACTGAAAGCAGCGCCATCAGTCCCAGCATGGATACCAGTATCCCGCTGATCTTATCGTAAACCGTCAGCCGGTAGCGGCCGCCAAGCATCGGCACCAGCGAGCAGAGGACGATCCCAGCGGCGCCTCCCCAAACAGTGTGGATCGGCAGCAATATCCACAGGGCGATCCACTGAAGCAGCAGAATGCTCATCCTGGTTTTCACCGGTTTTTCAGGAGTGGTCGGGGCGGGCTCCGGAGAGCCGAAATACTCCCCCATCTTCAGCATTGTGCTGAAGTCCCCCAAAACCCTGTACTGCTTTTTCATCATTGCCTCGGCGCCGTTGATTTTTCCCGCGGAGATCTGCTGCCAGAGCGAAAAATCAGTTTCGATCCTTGTGGTATAGGGAGTAAAATCCCCGGTTCTGACAATACACCTTACCTTGCCCAAAAGCAGCTGATAAGTTTTCTCCAGATCAGTAAAAAACATTTCGATCACAATATCCTTTTCATCTCCCCGGGGATTGTAAACCGCAGCCATCTGCCGCATGAAACGGTCAGCCTGGTCCGGGGTCTCCCCCTGGCCGGCTGTTTGCCGGATTTCCCAGCTGGCGTTGGCCATCTCCACGAAAGCTTCCGGGGGATATAAAAGCTCGCTGAGTTTATTTTTCGTGTCCCCGGAAACATCGCCGGTCAGGGCAAATTCTGCTCCCGCCTTTTTTACCCGGGACAGATACTCATTGATTCTCGCGGAAAGCTGGGGTATCCGGAACAATTCCCCTTCCGGGCAGACGATCCTGGTCAGACGCCCTGGAAACATAATCTCAAACTGCTTAAAAAGAGCATCGTAATTATTTTTTATGGAATAAAAACCGCAGGTGGAGATCAGCACATGACGCTGATGAGACAGGTCGTACCGGGGAGGATGGCCGCTGGTTTCGTCTTCATTTACCGTCATAAAAGGGAGGTTGGTCGGCAGCAGGCGGTCCAGAAAGGCCTTCATCTGGGAAGGCATGCCAAAATAGTAGAGCGGAAAGCTCCACAAAACGACATCGGCATTGATATATTTTTCCGTAAGCTCCGCCATGTCGTCCCGGATGACGCAGCGGCCCGGGGTTTTGGTCCAGCAGGCAAAGCAGCCGCGGCAAGGCTCTATATCGGATTTATAAATGGAGATAACATCGGCCCGGCCGTTTTTTCCCGTATTCAATCCCTCTAAAAACGCCCTGGTCAATCGGAGGGTATTGCTTTTCGTCTCTTTGGGACTGCCGTTAAGCACTAAAATATTCATCGGGATTCCTCCAGTGTCTGAATGGCATTATCCGCCCAATCCAGGCACATTTTGACGTAAGCTTTTCCAAAGTTTGCCGTCAGCCCCCAATAAAAGGCCTGCCGGTCTGTGGAGACGACGGAGCGGTAACGTTCTATGCTCAGATCGGTATTCTCCATCGCTGCCGCCGCATCCAGGCATTTCGTTCTGTAATGTTTCAGCATCGTCAGATTTTCATCAATATTTCTTTCCCCGGAGAAGAACACTCGCATTAAAAAGGCGCTGCGGATTTCAAATTTGCTGTCGTTTCCTTCTTTATTCAGCCAGCCCTGCAACTCGGCTCTCCCCGCGCCGGTAATGGAATACAGCCTTTTGTTCGGCTTATCCCTTTGAACTACAATTTCCGATGTAAGCCAGCCCAGTTTTTCCATGGCCTTCAGTTCCCGATAAATCTGACTTGTCTGCGCCTGCCAGAAAAAATTAAGGGAATCCTTAAAGGCCCTATTCAGTTCATATCCTGTCATTTGTCCATAATTCAACAGACCCAGTAAACCATGCTTTAACGCCATAGCTTTACCTCCGTTTTATATTATACTTATATAATATTATACTAATATAGCAGCTTCAAGTAAAATGCCCGTAAACAAAGGCCTCCATTGATTACTTTAAGCCTAAACCGGCAGGAAAGCGCACCCTCCGCCGCTGCTGACCACAGCCTGCGCCCTCTGCTGTTAAAATTGCATGCAAACCAATTATCCGGAAATCGAGCAGGAGGCTGCCCATTAGCCGGGCAGCCGACCTCTCACACCACCACGGCGGTTCAGTAACTTGAGTGCAGTGCCTCGTATCTCTTGGCTATGTCGTCATAGCCCATGGAGATGAGGCCTTCGTTTGTCAGTGATGTAGACAGAATCCAACTGCCGGCAATCCGCCAGAAGCCCAGGCGGCTATTCGCCAGGCAAGCTCTCTGCACCGCCCTTCTCTGCGGTCTCCAGTGAGACAATACTCCGCGCTTTCCGGCTACTCTCCGTTTCCACCGTACCCTTACCGAAACAGCCAGCTTTACCTGTTTTCACCGCCTAGCTGCCACCCATGCCGGGCGCACTAAAAATATGGCCGGCGCCTCAGGGCGCCGGCCACAGCCTGGCTGAAGGTATCAGCTAACCTGAATAATGGTCAAATCGGCCTGAATGGGCGATGTTCCATAGGTGACCGCCGTTCCGGTGTTATTGAAAAGGCTGAATGCCATCGGCGCGCTTACCGCCGTAATCAAAGCGTTGCCGTTCAATTGCAGTGTGGTAACCGGAGTGGGAGAACTGGCCAGGATCGTCCCCGAGCCGCCGGTGAGGATCCGTATACCGAAATTTACAAAGGGAGACGTTTCCGCGCCGTCGGTGTTTACCCACCAGGAAATATAATAATTGCCTGGCTGCGTGACAAAGAAAGTTCCTGTACCCGCATTGTAGGTGATAGCCGAAGTAGGCGCGTTGATAACGGTATCAAACAAAACGTTGATATTGTTGTTTACCGTACCGCCGCTGCTCCCCTGCAACTGAACCTGCAGGCCGGTAAGCAGGTTAACGGGGCCGGTGCCGGTGGGACCGGTGGGGCCGGTGGCGCCGGTAGGTCCCGTAGGGCCTGTAGCTCCGTCGGCGCCGGTGGGGCCGGTGGGTCCCGTGGGGCCGATAGCTCCGTCGGCGCCGGTGGGACCGGTGGCTCCGGTAGGTCCTGTGGGACCGATAGCTCCGTCGGCGCCGGTGGCGCCGGTGGGACCGGTGGCGCCGGTAGGTCCGGTGGGACCG
>JAYFQF010000037.1:0-36598 GCA_034927285.1 Peptococcaceae bacterium | reverse complement strand
TGGGACGCCTTTTCCATTTCAGCCTCTGGAAACAGGTCCGTTACCTGTATGTGCCGGCTGTATTGCCGTATTTTACCGCCGCCGTATCAAACGGCCTGGGCTTTGCCTGGAAATCCGGCGTGGCGGCGGAGGTGCTGGGCTCGCCCCGGCTTTCTATCGGCAAGGAGCTGTACGGTGCAAAGATCACCCTGGAGTTCGTCGACTTGTTCGCCTGGACCATCGTGGTGATTCTGATGAGCATATTGATGGAGAAGCTGGCCCTGGCGATGATTGAAGGGATGAAAAAACGATTATGACAGGAAAGGCGCAGGATATGGAGCTGAAGGGGATCTGCAAAAGCTATGGCGATTTGACGGTGCTGCAAAATTTCTCCCTGGAGCTGCCGGCCCGGGGGACAGTCTGCCTCTTCGGCCCTTCCGGCTGCGGCAAGACCACGTTGCTGCGGCTGCTTGCCGGCCTGGAAAAGCCCGACGCCGGGGTGACCGGCGGCCTTGAAGGAAAGCGGATCTCCATGGTGTTTCAGGAAGACAGGCTGATCGACGCGGCAGGCCCCTTGCGCAACGTGGAGGTGGTAGGGGCAGGCCCCCTGCGGACCCTGGAGATTTTTGCCGCCCTGGGCCTTTCAGAGGAGGAACTGGCGGCAAAAAAGACCCGGGAGCTGTCCGGCGGCATGCAAAGGCGGGTGGCTTTGGCCCGGGCTCTGGCCTATGGCGGGGATATTTATCTTTTGGACGAGCCTTTTAAAGGCTTGGATGAAGGCGTAAAAAAGAAGGCCATGGATATTTTTAAATCGGCCGCGGCGGAGTCCCTGGTCTTATTCAGCACCCATGACCGGCAGGAAGCCGCTTATCTGGCGGAGAAAATCCTCCAATTGGCAGGCCCTCCCCTGACGATTACAAAAATTTTTTCAGAAAATAACGAATGTGCTCTTGAAAAAGGGAAATAGGTAGGGTAAACTATTAAGTAATAAATAAGAGGTATTACTAATAAGCTGTTTTAAATTGTTTTTTAGCCAATCACTATTTTCTATTTGAATGGAGGAATTCATCATGGCTGCTATCAATCGTTTTTATCTCTGTGAAACCTGTGGAAATCTCATCGGAAAAATCAAGGATTCCGGCGTTTCCGTGGTCTGCTGCGGCAAACCCATGAAAGAACTGATCCCCAATACCACCGATGCCTCTCAGGAGAAGCACGTTCCCGTGGTGAAGGTAGAGGGCTCCAAGGTAACCGTGACCATCGGTTCCGTAGAGCATCCCATGACGCCCGAGCATTTTATCGAATGGATCTATGTCCAAACCGAAAAAGGCGGACAGAGAAAGTCCTTGCAGCCCGGGGAAAAACCCGCGGCCGTATTTGAAATCGTCGACGACAAGCCCGTAGCCGCATTTGCTTACTGTAATCTTCACGGCCTTTGGCTGAAAGAACTGTAAGGATAAAAGGGACTTCAGCGGGAAACGCTCTCTTTTAAAGGACAGATATAATTCAGATAAAGGAAAATAAAACACAGACCGGCTCCGGCTTTCAAACCCGATCCGGCCTTGCGGAACAAACAAGCGCAATCCTTATCCGTCAGATAGGGATTGCGCTTTTCTTTTCCATTGTGGCGGCAGACAAATTCAAGTATAATAAAACATAACATCCCACAGGAGGCGCGGTTTATGACGGATAAGCCCTCGATTTTAAGAAACAGACTGTTTTTATACGCTACGGAGTTTTTTGCCGGCATGTCGGTAATGGCGGTGGAACTGGGGGCCAGCCGGCTTTTGGCTCCTTATTTCAGCTCCTCCCAGATCGTTTGGACGGTGATTATCGGCACCATTATGATCGCCCTGGCCCTGGGAAATATCCTGGGAGGCCGCTCAGCCGATAAAAATCCCGATCCCCTTCTGCTTTACCGCCGGATGCTGATTGCCGCGGTCTGGATCGCCGCCATCCCTTTTGCCGGAAAATACCTGATCGCCGGCTTATCTTTGGCGGTGGCTTATTTTGTCACGAAAAACTTCCTCGTTTGGGCCTCCCTTGTCAGCTGCCTGGTGATTTTTGTCTTCCCTTTGGTGCTTTTAGGCACGGTGACTCCCTCCCTGGCCAAATTTACCGTGGAGGATCTGGAGAAAAACGGCGAGATCGTGGGCAAGCTGGGAGCGTTGAATACCCTGGGCAGCATTATCGGGACTTTTTTGCCTACCTTTGTCACGATACCCAGGGTGGGAACAGCCATGACTTTTTTGATTTTTTCCGGCGTGCTGACGGTTTTAAGCTGCTGCTATTTTTACTCCGTAAAAAAATACCGGGCCGTATCGGCGCTGGCGGCAGCGGTGATCCTCCTGCTGGGGCTTTCTTCGGTGACCTACAGCTTTGCCTTTTGGGAAAAGGACCTGGCTTATGAAGGGGAATCCATCTATAACTATATTCAGGTAAAAGAGGACCGGCAGAAGGTGGTGCTGTCCACCAATGTGCTCTTTGGGGTCCAATCCATAAAAAGGAAAGACGCCCGGTTCACCGGCATGTATTATGATTACGCTCTGGCGGCGCCATTGATGGCGGGGCTTGAAAAGGAAGGGGACAGCGATATTTTGATCCTTGGCCTGGGCAGCGGCACTTACGCTTCCCTGTGCGCCGAATATTTTCCCCAGGCCCGGATCGAAGGGGTGGAGATCGACGAAAAAATCGCCGAACTGGCAAAAAGCCATTTTGATCTGCCGGATAAGGTGCAGGTGGAAATCACCGACGGCAGGGCTTACCTGCGCAACGATAAGCAATATGATGTGATTATGGTGGACGCATATCAGGATATCACCATCCCTTTCCAGATGTCGACCCTGGAGTTTTTTACCCTGGTAAAAGAACATCTCCGGGAGGACGGGGTGATGGTGGTGAATATGAACATGCGTTCGGGAAAGGAAGGGGCCATCAACGATCATTTGTCCGACACTATTGCGGCGGTATTTCCCTATGTCTACACGGTAAAGGCGGCGGGTACCAATACGGAGCTTTTTGCCTCCGGAAACGAGGGGATGGCCGCCGAGCTTTCCCGGGGCATCAAATCCTCCGAAGACCCGGAATTCAAAGCCATGATGGCCCGGGTCCAGGATCAGCTGGAAGAGGTGGAGGGAGGCCGGCGGATCCTTACCGACGACAAAGCTCCGGTGGAATTGCTGGGCATGCAGGTTATCGACGAGATTATCGGGGAAGAATTAGCGTATTATAAGAACATTTTGCAGGAGGAAGGCTGGAGCGGATTCCGCCGGCAGCTGGGAATCTGACGGGGATTCCACCTCATTTTGAAAAATAACGGTGCTTCAGATAGCCGCACAGATACATGGCGGGTATAGCCAGCAAAAACCACAAAAGAGAATAAAGCAGGCAGACCTGGCCCAGCAGGTTCATGGCATTGGCGCCGTAATCCCAGACCTGCCAGTGCAGCACCCGGTTGACCAGGCAGCCTACGGCGAATTCGACCAGGGTTATTAATAAGGCGGCGGCCAGACATTTTTTGATCAAAGAGCGGCCGGCCATTTTTTGGTTCAGATAATACATTAAAAGAAAGCAAAGGCCGCCGGTAAGGGACATGGTCCAGTGGGTATAGCCCCGCCAGAGAACTTCCAGAAGGCTGTAGCCGGTTTCACCGATGACGAAGATAGCGGTGGCCTCCTGAAAGGATTTTGCAGAAGTTTTTCCGATGCTCATATTCTTAGAGGGACTCCTTTAATCGGGTTTTTCTTAGGATGCCCTCAAAAGAAAACTTTCTCCGTAAAAGCCGCCGCCAATGATTGGGAGAGGGAAATGTCGAAAAATAACCTAATCCGACTTGACATAAGCTTCCGGCAAAATTTATAATGATGTCAATGCGGGCTGGAATCCCGTTTAGCCGGCCGAAGCCGGTTGAAAAGACTTCTTGCCGCGGTCAGGGGATGTTCTTGCCGGGAATACTGCCTTTAACCTGCCGCGGAGATTGCCTTTAAATAAAAAGCAGCCCCGCATATTGTATTTAACGACGGTCAGGAAGACTGTTGCATTTGCCCTAAGCCGATGCAACAGTCTTTTTTATCCCGGCGCTTCCGGAATTTATATTAAAAAACCAAAAACCGGCGATAAGGGGAGATGATAAAAAAGATGGAATTAAAGACCTTTTTTCAGGAAAACCCTAAAGTGGCGTTGGCCTTTTCCGGCGGTACGGATTCCGCCTATCTGCTTTATGCCGCGGTAAAAGCCGGCGCGGAGGTCAAGCCTTTTTATATCAAGACGGTTTTTCAGCCCCGCTTTGAATTGGAGCACGCCCGGCGGCTGGCGAAAGAGCTGAAGCTGGAGCTGGAAGTGCTGGAGCTGGACGTCTTAGCCCGGCCGCAGGTAGCGGAAAACCCCGGAGACCGCTGCTACCACTGTAAAAAAGCTTTGTTTGGCGTTTTGAAGGAAAAGGCGGCGGCGGCAGGTTACCAGGTTTTAATGGATGGCACCAATGCTTCCGACGACGCCGGAGACCGGCCGGGAATGAAAGCTCTGACCCAGTTGAAGGTGCGCTCCCCCCTCAGGGAGTGCGGAATCACCAAAAGCGAGATCCGGCGGCTTTCCCGGGAAGCGGGGCTGTTTACCTGGGATAAGCCGGCATACGCCTGTCTGGCTACCAGGCTTCCCACGGGGCAAGCGTTGACCGCGGATATCCTGGCAAAAGTCGAAGCGGCGGAAGCTGAGCTCTTTCGCCTGGGCTTTCAGGACTTCCGGGTCCGGGTTTTTGGAGGCGCGGCCCGGCTTCAGCTGCCGGAGGGGCAGCTGGTCCGGGCAGTGGAAGCCCGGGAAGAGATTCTTGGGCGTTTAAAGCCTTATTTTGAAATCGTATTGTTGGATTTAGCGGCGCGTTAGGAGGAAGCCTATGGACAACCGGGATATCCGGCATTTACTGGAACAGGTGGCGGCGAAAGAGCTGTCGGTGGACGAAGCCGTCCTTAAACTGAAAATGGCTCCGTTTAAGGATCTGGGCTACGCCAAGGTGGATTATCACCGGGGAATAAGACAAGGCATCGCCGAAGTGATATACGGCGCGGGGAAAACGCCGGAACAAATTGTGGGGATTATTTCCGCCATGAAAGAGAACGGACAGAACAGGGTGCTGATCACCCGGCTTTCCCCTGAAGCCGCCGGGATCATCCGGAAGAGCCACGAGATGGAGTATGATAAAATTGGCCGGGTTGGCATTGTGGGCGGCATACCCTGCCCTGATGGAATCGGCAAGGTGGTGATCGCCACCGGAGGCACCAGCGATATGCCGGTGGCGGAGGAGGCCGCCCTGACCGCGGAGGTCCTGGGCAATCAGGTGGTAAGGCTTTACGATGTGGGGGTGGCGGGGATCCACCGCCTGATGGATCATCTGGAAGAAATCATGACCGCCCGGGTTGTGGTGGCCATTGCCGGTATGGAAGGGGCCCTGGCCAGCGTAGTGGGCGGACTGGCGGACTGCCCGGTGATCGGCGTTCCCACCAGCGTAGGCTATGGCGCTTCCTTTAACGGCCTGACTCCGCTGCTGGCCATGATCAACTCCTGCGCCAGCGGCGTCAGCGTGGTGAATATCGACAACGGTTTTGGCGCCGGCTATCTGGCCAGCATGATCAATCATTTGGAGGGGTCAAAATGAAGACGTTATATCTGGAATGTAATATGGGCGCCGCCGGAGACATGCTGGCTGCCGCCCTTTTGGAGCTTTTGCCTGATCCCGCGGGCTTTGTGGAAAAGCTGAACGCCCTGGGACTTTCCGGCGTAAGATATTTCGCCGAACCTTCCGTAAAATGCGGGATCAGCGGAACTCATCTGTCGGTGCTGGTGAACGGTGAGGAAGAGCTCAGCCTGGACCAGGGGGACTTTGAACTTTGCGGCCGGGAGTCCGGGGCGGCGCCGGTCCGGGTTCAAGGCCCGGAGCATGGCCCCGGCCATCGGCATGACCAGTGCCACGACGGCCATCACCATGACCACGGCCATCATCATGCCGGCCTAAAAGATATAGCCGCAATCGTCGATAGCCTGGGGCTGCCGGAGCAGGTGCGTTCCCATGCGCTGGCAGTCTATGATCTGGTGGCGGAAGCGGAAAGCCACGCTCATGGAAAACCGGCAGACCAGGTTCATTTCCATGAAGTCGGCGCCATGGACGCCATCGCCGACGTGGTGGCGGTCTGTCTTTTGCTGGCAGAGCTGGGACCCCAACAGGTGCTGGCTTCTCCCGTCCAGGTGGGCGGCGGCCAGGTGCGCTGCGCCCATGGGATCATGCCGGTACCGGCTCCGGCTACGGCCTTTATCCTGAAAGGGGTTCCGATCTATTCCGGGGCCATCCGCGGCGAACTCTGCACTCCTACGGGAGCGGCTCTTCTGAAGCATTTTACCGGCAGCTTCGGCCCCATGCCCATGATGAAGGTTACCGCCATCGGCTACGGCATGGGCAAGAAAGATTTTGAGGCGGCCAACTGCGTGCGGGCCTTTTGGGGCGAAACCGAAGACAGCGGCGACATGATTTCGGAGCTCAGCTGCAATTTGGACGACATGACGGCGGAAAGCATCGGTTATGTCCAGAATCTGCTGCTGGAAAAAGGGGCCCTGGACGTCTATACCACAGCGATCGGCATGAAAAAGAACCGGCCTGCCGTCATGTTGACCTGCATGTGCCGGTTGGAGCAAAAGGAGGCCATGGCCAGGCTGATCTTCAGGCATACCTCTACCCTGGGCATCCGGGAATACCGCTGCCAGCGTTATACGCTGGATAAAACCTCCCGGACCCTAAAGACGTCATTGGGGACTGTACGGATAAAAGAAGGCCGTGGCTGGGGCTGTGAGAAAACCAAGCCGGAATACGAGGACCTGGCCAGGATCGCCGACGAAACGGGGCTTTCCCTGGAGGAAATCCGAAATAAGGTGGGGGAGGAAGCGCGGCGGACGGGAAGGCAGGACTGAATTGTTTGCCTTATGGTTGGTTGCTGTGCGGCTCAACCTAGGGGTGCCACTGGCTCTGAAGGGGTCTGAAACGGACGCGTAAACCAGTTTTTTTGCATGAAAGAGGTTTATCACAATGTTACTGTGCCGCCATCCTCCCCGGACGTAAAAGCAGCCGCAAAACAGTCCGCGCCGTTTTAGAACGCGGGCTGTTTCAACGTAAGCTTTCGCGATCGTAAACAGTTTCTTCGCGTATAATGATGTGATATACTTGTGATATTCGGAAATAGGGCCGGAGATATCTAGCTGATCAATCCTGTCGAGCCTCCCGGACGAACGTGGTACGCAGCGAGAGAGCCAAAGCCCGATCGCCGATTTTGCATCACATAGGAGGGCCATGAGATGAGCGTTACGTTAGCCGAGCTTTTGAAATTGCCCAGTTTGAGCAACGCGACAGTTCTTGGAGGCCATAACTGCCTGAACAAGCCGGTGTTTTCCATTAATGTGCTGGAATGCACAGCGGTAACCCACGTGCGGGAGCGCTTGTTGAGTAACATTGCCTTTTTGGGCGGCGAACTGGTTATTACCGCTTTTTCAGATATAAAAGATGATGTGGAAGCGCAATGCACTAACCTGCGTCGTCTGGCAGAAGTCGGTGAAATAGGGGTTATCTTGTACTATGTGGGGATTCTGATGCCCAAGGTCGATCCCAAGTTGATCGAAACCGCCGACCGATTAGATTTCGCTCTCATCTGTATGCCTGAAAATCGCTTTGATCTGCGTTACAGCGAAGTGATCAGCGAGGTGATGGAGGCAATTATCAAGGCTCAGATGACTGACGACCGCTTTCAAACGGAAATCATCGAGCGGATGTCACGGCTGCCCGTATACCAACGCAATATCAACTCTGCTTTGCAGATGATAAGTGACCGAGTTCGGGCAACGCTGTTTTTAACTGATGTCGCGGGCCACGCCTTAAACAGCGTTTTCTGGCCTCGTGCCCTTTCCTTTTCAGTGGAAAAGATCATTCAGCTTCTGGACGATTCTCCGACCGTTCTAATCGACGAGCAAATGTTTTATGTCAGCCATCTGACGCTTTCAGGCACCGGAGGACCTAAGCTAGTATTGTATTTACTACGCCAGACATCCCCTTTAAAGAAGGGTGAAGTCAGCCAGGCTGCGGAGGTGATTCAGGTAGCTCTGAATTTGTGGAGCTCCAATCACGGCTATAGCGCCCTTCCGGAACTGGTGCGGGCCATTTTACAGGATGAGCCGCTAAAAATGAAGCGAATTGCCAACGCCTTTCAGGTAGATGTGGAATCCATCGACAGTATGTGGGTAGTAACTCCTTGCGGAAGTCAGCAGCCCGACGGCAAGCTGCAGCGCTTTACGCTATCACTGGTGCGGGATGAGCTATCTCATCTGTGCGGCACCATTGTGGCGGATATTTATGATGAAAATGTGATAGCGATGACCAGCAGTCCTGCTCAAAAAGAGGAGATGATGACTCTGGCAGAATACTTTTCCCTCAAGTTGGAGCAGGCGGGCATCCCCGCCACTGTTTCTGTTTGTCTGAATCTGGAAAATACCGCTGCTTTTCGCTCGGCTTATCTATTGATAGAGGAAGCGATTACTACCGCCCGAACCATCTATCCTGAGGCACAGATATTTACCTTGCAAATGATTCAGTTTGCAGCCGACTGCCAGCGTCTGCTGGAGCAAGGAGCCGGGGCGGCTCAGACGTGTATGGAGCTGATTGACGGATTGCGCCATGATCCTGCTTGCGTCCGCTCAAGCCTGTTGGAAACCCTTACCGTTTACCTGTTGGACGCGGAGAGTGATTTGGAGCGGACTGCCGATCGACTGTTTTTGCATAAAAATACTATTAAGTACAGGTTGCAAAAGATTGCCGAACGTTTGGGTTTCTCCATCGGCAGGTTGCCCGAAACGTTGCAATTATATCGAGCAGTAGCATTGCACCGTATCCTATTAACCCGTTATGATTCCTGATAAATTGCTTTATCCCGGTTTTTGTTCTTTTGAACAAAAACCGGGGCTTTTTTTTTGGTATCGGCTAATCACATTTGAAGAACTATTTTCTATAATAACAGACAACCGCAATAATAATTGAAGAAAAGCATGATAACTACCGAAAAATTTGATAATTCATCTAAGATTTGATACAAAAAGCTATATGAACCGGAGGTGATATATGCTCAGAAACGGCAGGCGTTTTTAACCAGTTGGAGAGAACACGAGCAGGTAATGAAATAAGGGAGGTTTTTATGGAAGACATTGTTATGGAAGACAAAAGAGCGGAAACAACCATGGACCGCTCCGGCGATTACACCACCAGCGCGGTACCGGAAGATCAGCGGAAAAGCGGTATCAATCTGTTTTCCACGACTGCAGGCTGGATTATCTGCCTTTCCACCATGTTTACAGGAGGTACTCTTATCACCGGTTTGAGCTTTAGTCGTTCTATGGTGGCGGCCGTTCTTGGCATGCTAATTCTAACTCTGTTTGCTGCGCCGCTGGCGGGGCTTGGCGGCCGTTTTGGTGTTTCCACTACCATGCTGACCAGATATGCCCTGGGCAAAACCGGCTCGAATATCTTTGGAATTGTCAACGCATTGTTGTTGGGAATTGGATGGTTTGCCTGGCAGGCGGCATTTTTTGGTCTTACCCTCAGCGAACTGCTGCCTAATACCTTTTTGGTCAATCCCATTGTGGGGGCGTTGATTGGCGGCGTTCTGATGACCCTGACCGCTATGTACGGTTATAACGGAATCGCCGTACTTAGCTTTATCGCAGTGCCGCTTATCATCATTCTGTCATTGTTTGGCAGTATTGCCGGGATTGAGCAGACCGGCGGCTGGAGTGCCCTTTTGGCAAAATCGGCCAGCGGTACGGAATTTACCTTGTTTGCCGGCATTACCATTGTGGTAGGCAATGCGGCCAGCGGCGCGGTAGTACTTTCCGATATTACCCGGTATGCCAAAAGCGCCAAAATGGGCGCTGTTTCCGCGGCGGGAGGCTATCTGGTAGGAGGCGTGTTCTGCATTTTGTGCGGCGGAGCCATGGCCCTGGGGGCAAACGTACCCGGTATCGGAACTACCCCTAATCTGCCCAGGGTTATGCTAACCATCGGACTGGGAGTCGGCGCTCTTATCATTTTGATTTTGGCGCAGTGGACCACCAACACAGCAAACGTTTATTCGGGAGCGCTGGGCGTGGGCAGCTTTTTACCCTTTCAGCACAAAAGTATAGTGCTTGTTATGGGAATTGTGGGAACGGTTCTGGCTATTTCCAATATCTATGAGTATTTTGTCCCTTTCCTCAATATTTTGGGTACGGTGGTGCCACCTATTGCCGGCGTGATTCTCGCGGACTATTATGTTGTAAACCGGCTGATTCTCAAGCGGGATTACTCTTTTGGGCCCGGAACTAAATACGCCCAATTTAACTGGGTAGCTTTTGTCAGTATTGCCGGCGGTGCTGTTCTTGCAACTTTGATCGGATTTTTTACGCCGGCATTTACCAGCATTGTATATGCTTTTATCCTGTATATTCTGTTGGTGGTGGTATGTCGCGGCATAGGAATTCCCTACAGTGTTGGGACCTATGTGGAACATGAAACCGGACTGTAAAGGAGAAATCGCTATGAAAACAATTTACAACCGCAACCTGGCTCTGTGCAGCATTGTGCTGGGGGCGTGCAATCTGATTCCCATTGCTGTCGAAAATCGATGGTACTGTATCTTGTGCTTTGCAGTATTGGGCTTGCCGGGCATTTTATGTGCTATTCCCACCTTGCGCGCGACCTCTGCTAAGGCACTGCGAACGCTGGCCTGGGTGGATTTTTTATCGGGATCCTCCATTCTGTTTTTGGCTTTGTCGGATTTTTACGCTGCCGTGGGAGGAATAAGCGCCTTTAATTTTATAGCGGCGGGCGGATTGATTTTATGCGGCATTTGGGGGCTTGTCGTCAGCACAAAAAAGCTGGGGCTGTCTCTGGTGCCCTGATGGGAGGCAAATATGGGTCTGTTTAGTGAAATGCTGGACGAAGGCAGGATTCGATCCTCTCTGCAAAACAGCAAAAACGTTTTGATGATTACCTGTCCTGGATGTGCCTGCGAGAGTCTTTCCTTCAGCGAGGATTTGCCTTGCCGGGCTTTGGAACAAGGCAAAGACATGGAGCATAGTGCCATCGCGGTTCACCGGGTACGGGACCGATGGGATGTTGCGCTCCGGGAGATGGGCATAGGGGTGGAGCATGTGAGCATTGCTTTCCCCTGCGAGATGTTTGACACCGACCGGGAGCGGATTGTTCAACTGGCCCGGGAAAAAGACACGATAGCGGTTTTGGCCTGCGGCAGCGGATTTATTGCCATTCGAGACATGTTCCCCGACTTTAAAGGAAAGCTGGTCCCTATGATGCGTACCGCCGGAACCTTTGTGTTCCGGCTGGTACCAGACGAAACGGGAGAAAATTCTAAGGTTGATCAGAAGACCGCGCGAGTTATGCGATTCTCGGATAAAAACAAGGAAAAGAAAGGTGAAGTACAATGAATGGGATTAAAACTATGGAACAGTTGGAAGATTTTGTACGGGGAGCCACGCTGTTGGGAACCGGTGGCGGCGGAAGCCAGAAAATGGGCAAAGATTTGTTGATGGCCAGCTTTCAGGAAAAAAAGGAGATTTCCTGGATTTCTATTGACGATATGGACGAGGAAGACTGGGTGTGCACCGCTTTTTACATGGGCTCCATTGCCCCTTTGTCCGATGAAGACAAGGAGCAAATGAAACGCCTGGGCCTGAAAGAACGTTCTGTAAAACGGGTGCTGGTGGCTGCCGTGCAGGAGCTGGAAAAAGAATTGGGAATCCATGTTTCTGGGCTTATCCCTGTGGAAATGGGAGGATTAAACTCCGCCGCTCCCCTGGACGCCGCTGCTCAAATGGGCAAAGCCATTATTGACGCTGATCTGGCGGGCCGCGCCGTTCCGGAGGTAGCTCAGACTCTGCCACGCCTTAACCGGGTGCCCATTTGTCCTATTGCCTGTTGCGATGCTTGGGGTAATGTATCTCTCATTCGTAAAACCCATGGTTATGACATGGCGGAAGCCCTAGGAAAAATGCTGAGCATTCCTGCTTATGAGCCCATTGGCCTTGCCTGCTTTGCCATGCGGGTAAAGGAGGCCCGAAACACCGTTGTGAAGGGCACATTGAGCAGATGCGCAGAGACCGGAGCCGCCGTGCGGAAAGCCTGCGCGCAGAATCGGGATCCGGCAGAAGCTTTCGCACAGGCTACCCATGGCAAGGCGGTATTCCGGGGCCGGGTGGAGCGGTTTACCTGGGAAAGCCGAGGCGGATATATGTATGCCGACAGCTATATTCAAGGCAAACATGACTTTGCTGGACATCGTTTGCACATTTGGGCCAAAAACGAAAACCATATTTCCTGGCTGGACGATAAACCCTTTATTACCAGCCCAGACCTTATTCAGGCGGTAGATGCCAAAACGGGAGAGCCGATCACCAATACCGATATGCGAGAGGGTATGGAGGTCGCGGTGGTCGTCATTGGCAATCCCCTTTACCGCACACCGGAAGGGTTAGACATCATGGGTCCTTCCCATTACGGATTTGATGATATTCCTTACACTCCTATGGAAGAACTGGTAAAGTAAATGATCAATCAAAAGCGTTTAAAGGAAGCCTTTTTATCTCTGGTGCGCATAGATAGCCCTTCTTTACAGGAAAAGCCTGTGGCGGAATGGATCCGGCAGGAGCTTGAAAATATAGGGATTTCCTGCACGGAAGACGGAAGCTCGGCTCAAACCGGCTCCAATACAGGCAATTTGGTCGCCTGTCTTCCGGGGGATTCCAGCCTTGCTCCGCTATTGCTGGCCGCCCACATGGATACCGTACAGCCCTGTGCTCAAAAGCGGGCGGTGGAGGTAAACGGTCGGATTGTCAGCGGAGGAGATACTATTTTAGGCGCCGACGATTTGGCGGGAATCGCCATTTTGTTGGAAGTTTGTCGTTGTTTACAGGAACAGGGCACCAGTCATCCCCCTATAACCCTGCTGTTCACTACCGGGGAGGAAATTGGACTGGTAGGCGCTAAAGCGCTGAAAGGTGATATGTTGCACGCAGATTTGGGCTATGTACTGGATGATGCCGGTCCTGCCGGCGGGGCTATCTGCCATGCGCCTGCCCATGTCAAGCTAAACGTTCGCATTGCAGGCAAAGGAGCCCATGCCGGTGTTGAGCCGGAAAAGGGAGTAGACGCGATCCGCCTGTTTGCCCGGGCGGTGGACGCCATGGCTCTGGGCAGAATTGATGAAGAGACCACCGCTAATTTTGGAATTGTCCAAGGAGGTAGCGCCATGAACGCGGTGCCTGCTCATTTGGAGGCGGTGGGGGAAGTTCGCAGCCGGGACATGGAAAAGCTCAGCAGACAAATCACGCATATGCGCCGTTGCTTTGAAAACGCTGCCAAACATTTCGGAGGCAAGGTCGAATTAGAGCAAACTGTCTTGTATCAAGCCGTCTCTTTGGATGAGCAGCAGCCAGTTGTTCAAAAACTGAAAAAAGCTGCCGAGGTGCTCAACCTGCCTTTTTGCAGCAAAATTTCCGGCGGTGGAAGCGATGCCAGCGTACTGAACGGTCTGGGAATTCCTACTGCAACTTTGTCGGTAGGATACGAAAATATGCATACCACCGAAGAGTACCTGGATCTGCGAGAGTTTTTCAAAGCTGCCCAGTTGGTATGGAAGCTGGTCGCGGAATAAGCAATCCCCCTGTCCCTAAAAAAGTGACTGAACCCCCTGGGGGGGGGCAGAAGCCATTTCTCTGGAAGGTTCTAACAACGTGGAGGCCCATATGAAACAAACAGATTCTCAATACAGACAACTGTTAGAGCTGCTGCGGCAGGAGCTGATTCCCGCTACCGGATGCACCGAACCCATTGCCATTGCTTATGCGGCAGCAGTGGCCGCAAGGGAACTGGGCGTCCGCCCGTCACGGGTGGCTGTTCAGCTCAGCGGCAGCATTATTAAAAACGCCAAGTCCGTCACCATTCCCAATACCAACGGTCTGAAAGGAATTCCCGCCGCTATTGCCGCGGGAATCATTGCCGGAGATCCTGAACGGAAGTTGGAGGTCATCTCTTACATCCGCGAGGATCAGAAAGCGGAAATTGTGGAATATATTGCAGCCTGCTCTATGGAGGTTACCGTTTGCGACGGCAGGCTATTTGAGATTATCCTGGAGGTATTTGCCGGAAAATCCTCGGCGTCGGTACATATTGTGGATTCTCATACCAACATTGTTTCCGTTCAAAAGGATGACCGGCTGCTGGCCGAAACCAACCGCCTGCCGGGAGATTCCGAGTCCCGGGCGGAACCTGTATGCTTATCGGTGCGCACCGCCCTGGACTTTGCCGATTCTCTGGACATCAGTGACGTTAAGGAGCTGATAGATAACCAGATTGCCTGCAACTCGGCTGTCAGCCAAGAGGGCTTGGAGCAAAGCTATGGAGCCGGCGTTGGTAAAACCTGTTTAACCCTCTGCCCGCCGGACAGCCTTTTCGGAGGAGTTATTGCCGCCGCGGCTTCCGCCTCGGACGCCCGAATGGGTGGCTGCGATTTACCGGTGTATATTACTGCGGGTAGTGGAAACCAAGGGCTTGCCTCCTCTATGCCGGTGATTGAATACGCCAGACGGGCCGGAATTCAGGGGGATATCCTTTATCGTGCCTTAGCTTTTTCTACTTTGGTTACCGTGCATCAAAAAAACTTTATCGGAAAGCTGTCGGCATTTTGCGGCGCAGTCAGTGCCGGCGCAGCCAGCGCGGCTGCCATAGCCTACCTCAATGGCGGCGGGTATGACCTGATCTCCCATACCATTGTAAACTCTCTTGCCATTACATCCGGTATGGTGTGTGATGGCGCAAAACCTTCCTGCGCGGCCAAAATTGCCATGGCGGTGGGGGCGGGGCTATTGGGATATGAGATGAGTCTGCGCAACCGGCAGTTTGCCGAGGGAGAAGGTCTGGTGGCTGCTGATGTGGAGCAGACCATTGAAAATATTGGTTGCCTTGGCAAAGAGGGAATGAAACAAACCAATCAGAAGATTTTACAGATGATGTTGCAATAACCCGGCGTTTCAACTGTTGATTTCTATGCTCTTGATTTGGTGCTTTCGTCCTTGCGGGCCCGTTTTTCGGTCTCCTGTCCGACCTCTGTCTTGACAATATGCGAAAACAAAGAGAGGCGCTGCCTGATGACAGCGCCTCTCTTTGTTTTCGTTTCGGTCTGGGATCAGCGGGCCGGCCGGCACCTGTCCGCCCTTAGATTTTGATATGCCGGGGCTTATGCTCTTCGTAATAGCAAAGCCATTTAAATCCGGCGGCCCGGGCCGCGGCAAGGCCCCGGCAGATGCCGGAGCCGACGTCCCGGGGCACATGGGCGTCGGCTCCCAAGGTCAGGTTTTCGCCCCCCAATTCACGATAGCGGCGGATCCAGCGTTCTTCGGGCATCAGATAGGAGGGGGTTTTCTTTACGCCGGAAGTGTTGATCTCCAGGCCCAGGCCTTTTTCCGCCAACAGACGGATCACCTCATCCAGATGGTGGTCCCAGGCGTCAAAATCATAAGGATAGGGGCAGCGCTCCAGAATGTAGCGGAAGGGATAAGTGATGTGGGCGGCCACATCAATGCCGCCCCAGCGGATCATGGCCAGGAGCGACTGAAAATACAGTTCCAGTTCCAGGTTCAGATCCAGAGATTCATCCTGGAAATTCAGGTAATAAAAGTCCGGCCGGTCCTTCACATTATGGATGGAGCCCAAAACCAGATCAAAATGGTTGTCCGCCAGGACTTCTTTTGTGCATTCCGGCCGGTCCAAGGGCTCCCCAAGCTCCAGCCCCGCCAGGATTTTCATTTTGCCGGCATAGTCTTTCCCGCAGCCGCGGATCTCGGCTACGGATTGACGGATGGTATTGGCCAAATCATATTCTTCCCAGCCGGCCACGTCGCAGTGATCGGTGACGGCGTAGATCTCCACGCCGGCCTGGAAAGCGGCGGCGCACATGTCCCTGACGGAATGGCTTCCGTCAAAGGAAAAGGCCGAGTGGCTGTGGAGATCCATTGGTAATTTCTTCATTATTAATCTTCCTCATATTCTGTGATCTGCCGTATCAAGGCTGTGTTTTTCTCGTTTTGCCTAATCATAACATGGCCGGGGGGCGGCGGGCAAGAGCGTGAGGGGGCTTATTCTTTAAGGAAGACGGGGCCTTATCCCTTGCGGACCGGGCTTTCACGGTGTAGAATAAAAGAACAGGAAGATAAGCGGACAGGAGTAGGGCGCCGCTATGGCCCTAACCAGGGAGAACAAGGAGAAAGTCTATGCGCAGAAAACGGATTATTCCTTTATTGGACATAAAAGGCGGCCGCGTAGTGAAAGGAGTAAAGTTTGAAGACGTCCGGGACGTGGGGGATCCGCTGCAGATGGCGGAGGCTTACTGTAAGGCCGGCGCCGACGAACTGATTCTTTTGGATATCGCCGCCACCACCGACAACCGCCCGCTGATGCTGGAGGTGATCCGCAGGATTGCCGGACAGGTGATGATCCCTCTGACCGTAGGCGGCGGCGTCCGAACACTGGAGGATTTTGAAATGATCCTGGATTCCGGCGCCGACCGGGTGGCCGTAAATACGGCGGCTATTCATCAACCGGATCTGCTTCGCCAGGCCAGCCGCCGCTTTGGCGGTAAGGCCGTGGTGGCGGCCATCGACGGCAAACGGGATGCGGCGGGGATTTATCAGGTGGTCATGCGGGGCGGCCGGCAGGAAGCGGGCATGACGGTGGCCCGATGGGCCCGGCGGGTGGAGGAACTGGGAGTGGGGGAGATTTTAATGACCTCCGCTGACCGCGACGGCACTCAAAACGGCTATGATCTGCCTATGCTGGAGCAGGTGGCCAGGACGGTAAGTATTCCCGTTATGGCTTCCGGAGGCTGCGGCAGGCTGGAGCATTTTATCGAGCTGTTCCGGGATACCGGTGTGTCGGGAGCGGTGGCGGCATCGTTGTTCCATTATAATGATCTGACCGTCACTCAGGTAAAGGATTACCTGGCCGAAAATAAGATCTGTGTCCTGCGGCCTTAACCCCTGGAGAGAATTTCAATAAGCAGAGCATGCGATATCCTCCGATATACTTCAGTGGCGGATATCGCTTTTTGGTTGACGCCCGGTCCTTCCGGGGAATATTTTTACGAAATGCTTACTTAATATTGAAAACATAAGGATAGGCATGCTATAATATTTAGTGTTTCCGACCTGTAGGGTGTTTTTTTATGGTCTTGTCCGTGCTTTTGGAGAATACATTTGTTTTTCACTGATGGACACAGGAAAAGCATCCCGCGGGAATTTCAATTCAAACCAAAAAAGGGGAGAGTAAGAAAATGAAGAAGAGTTTAGCATTATTGTTGTGCCTGATGCTGGCGGTTTCCATGCTGGCCGGCTGCGGCAGCAGTTCTGCCGGCCAGGACGCCAATCAGGGCCAGGCTCAGCAGGGCGGCGACAACCAGGGCGACGCCGCTTCCGGCGAAAAAGTAGTAAAGATCGGTATCTTTGAACCGGCTTCCGGTGACAACGGCGCCGGCGGCAAGCAGGAAACCCTGGGTATCGAGTATGCCAAGGATGTTACCCCCACCGTGGAAATCGGCGGTGAAACCTACACGGTTGAGTTGGTGCCCGTCGATAACGAGTCTTCCACCGACAAGGCTCCTTCCGCCGCTTCCAATCTGGTCAGCGCCGGCGTCTCCGTGGTTCTGGGCTCCTATGGTTCCGGCGTATCCATCGCCGCTTCCGATGTGTTCGCCAATGCCGGTATCCCCGCCATCGGCGTAACCTGCACCAATCCTCAGGTTACCGAGGGAAATACCCATTACTTCCGCATCTGTTTCCTGGATCCTTTCCAGGGCACCGTACTGGCCAACTTCGCCATGGATAACTTCCAGGCCAAGAAAGCCTACTGCCTGGCCAAACTGGGCGACGACTACTCCGTGGGCCTGTGCCATTACTTCAAAGAGGCCTTCACCGCTCTGGGCGGTGAAGTGATCGAGGAGACCTTCCCCGACGGCAACAGTGACTTCACTTCTTACCTGACCAACGCCGCCAACGCCGGCGCCGACGTTTTCTTTGCCCCCGTGTCCACCGAGGCCGCCGCTCTGATCATCGATCAGGCCGCTTCCCAGGGCAGCAAAATGCCCATCATGGCCGGAGACACCTGGGATTCCAACGTCATCACCGCAGCCGCTAAAGGCAAAGACGTTCAGATCTATGTCACCACCTTCTATCAGGAAGGCGGAAACGAAGAGTTTGACAAAAACTTCAAAGAATGGCTGAACGCCGATTCCACCCGCCTGGCAAATAACAACGGCAACGATATGATTTCCGCTGTTTCCGCCATGGGTTACGACGCTTACTATACCGCTTTGGAAGCGCTGAAGGCTGCCGGGAGCACCGATCCCAAAGCGGTGAACGAGGCCCTTTGGAATGTCACTTATACCGGCGTTTCCGGGGACATCGCCTTTGATCAGGAAAACGGCGACGCGATCCGGGACGTGGCTTACGTAAAGAAAGCCAACACCGAAACCGGCGTCTGGGACTTCGTGGCTGTTCAGGGCGTAAAATAATCCCTGCTGGGGAAACAAAGCAGCAGCGCATGGATGCGCAAAACGGCAGGATGGGGGAGCGATCCCCCGCCCTGCCCTGTTTCGTAATTAAGCTCCAATGATTATCCGGCCGAAGCTCCCTTTGGAGGTATACAGTATATGGATTTTATTAATCAAAATCTGCCTTATTTGCTGGCGGGAATCTCCGTCGGCGGACAGTACGCGCTGATCGCCATCGGTTATACCATGGTTTACGGTATCCTGCGTCTGATCAACTTCGCCCACGGCGATATTTTTATGGTAGCCGGTCTGGTCATGGTTTACGCTTCCACGGCGATGCCGATTTACGTGGCAATTCCTCTGGTGATTGCCGGAACGGTGCTGCTGGGCTTTTTGGTGGAGCGTATTGCCTACAAGCCTCTGCGCAACGCGCCCAGGATGTCGATCATGATCTCCGCCATCGGCGTATCCTATTTGCTGCAAAATCTGGCCTTATATATTACCGGCGGTTTGGCGAAAGTCTATCCGGTTATTCCCGGAATATCCAAATTGGTTACCATTGGTAGCTCTACTACCAAAGTGGTTACCATCGTGACTCCTGTTCTGACCATTATTCTGGTTATTGCTCTGATGCAGCTGATTAATCATACCAAGATCGGCATGGCCATGCGGGCGGTTTCCAAGGATTTTGAAACCAGCCAATTGATGGGGATCAAGATCAATTCCGTAATCAGCGTTACCTTTATTATCGGTTCTTTTCTGGCCGCCATCGGCTCCATGCTGTACTTTACAAATTATACGGGCGTTACGCCTATCGCCGGCAGTATGCCCGGCCTGAAGGCCTTCGTGGCCGCCGTCTTCGGCGGTATCGGCTCCATCCCCGGCGCGGTCATCGGCGCCTTCATCATCGGTATCTGCGAAAACATCATCAAGGGTATGGGCTGGACTACCTTTTCCGACGCCTTTACCTTTGCTCTTTTGATTGTGATATTGATCGCCAAGCCCACGGGTCTTTTCGGCGAGAAATCCACGGATAAGGTTTGAGGGGGTGAGCATGATGAACAATTATTCCGGCCTTGCCCCGCAAAAGAAAAACCGCAGGGATGCGGTGATTTCCCTGTGCCTTCTGGCGGCGCTTTTCCTTCTGCTTTTTCTCCTGGAAAGGTTCCTGCCGGCCAAGTCCATGCTCTTTACCGTGCTGAAAAAAGGCGCGATTTATGCGCTGGTGGCGGTATCCATGAATCTGCTGAACGGCTTCACCGGCCTTTTCTCCCTGGGACAGGCCGGCTTTATGCTGATCGGCGCATATACCTACGGCATCCTGACCATCCCGGCAGCGGCCCGGGTCTCTGTCTACCAGTACTTTGACGGCGGCCTGATCCAGTTTTCCCTGCAGGAGGCCTTTGCTTCCCTTTTGGGCGGCAGTCAGTTTGCCGGGGCTGTGGGAGAGCTGCTGGGCGTAATCCTGGCCCTTTTGGCCGCGGGGGCGGCGGCGGCTTTGTTTGCTTATCTCATCGGCCTGCCGGTATTGCGGCTGAAAAGCGACTACCTGGCCATCGCCACCTTGGGCTTTGCGGAAATCATCCGGGCGATTTTTCAGTGGAATACCCTGGGTCCGGTGACCAACGGCTCCAATTTGCTGCGCAAATTCCCCACCTTTTCCTCCACCATTTTTCCCTTTGCGGTAGCGGGGGCGTGCATCGCGGTGATCGTACTTTTAATCAACTCCTCTTACGGCCGGGCCTTTAAGGCTATCCGGGAGGATGAGATCGCCGCGGAAGCCATGGGGATTAATCTGGCCAAACATAAAATGCTCTCTTTTTGCATCAGTTCTTTCTTTGCCGGCATCGGCGGCGCTCTTTTAGCCATGTACCAGACCACGGTGCAGGCTTCGGCCTTTAAGGCGGCCATGACCTATGAGATTCTTTTGATCGTGGTCATCGGCGGCATCGGTTCCGTCACCGGCAGCATCATTTCCTCTTTTCTCTTTATCGCCTGCAGTGAATGGTGGCTCCGGTTCCTGGACGCTCCTTTGGTCATCAGCGGTTTCCAGGTGCCCTTTTTGCGCTCCGGCTTCCGTAAGGTGGTGTTCTCCATCATCATTATGGCGGTGGTGCTGTTTTACCGGCAGGGCATCATGGGGGACAGGGAGTTTTCTCTGCGGCGAATAGGGAATTTCCTTCGGCGTAAAGCTTACGGAAAGGAGGGAGAGGCCAAATGACCCAAAACGTGCTGCACGTTGAAAATATAACCATGCAGTTCGGCGGCGTGGTGGCGGTAAATAATCTCTCTCTGGACGTGGAGGAAGGGCAGATCGTGGCTCTGATCGGCCCCAATGGCGCCGGAAAAACCACGGCGTTTAACTGCATCACGGGTATTTACGAACCGACAAACGGCCATGTGGACTTCCTGGGCCAGCCCATGCTGCAAAACCATCCCACCGGAAAGATGAAAAAGCTCTATGCCGGAGAAAACCCGGATAAATATTCCGGCGTGATTACCAAGACTCCGGATGAGATCACCCGGCTGGGGATTGCCCGCACCTTCCAGAACATCCGTTTGTTCTCCAAATTGACGGTATTTGAGAACGTTCTGATCGCCAAGCATATGCGGGCCAGACAAAATGTATTTTCCGCCACCTTCCGGCTGAACCGGAAGGAAGAGCAGCGGATGCGGGCGGAAGCCCTGGCCCTCCTCAAAGAGCAGGACCTGGAGCATCTGCGGGACGATATTGCCGGCTCTTTGCCTTACGGTCTGCAGCGGCGGCTGGAGATCGCCCGGGCTTTGGCTACGGAGCCCCGGCTTTTGCTTTTGGACGAACCCGCCGCCGGCATGAATCCCCAGGAGACCCAGGAGCTGACGGAATTTATCTCCCGGATCCGGGAGCGGTATCAACTTTCGATCTTTATGATCGAGCACCATATGGATTTAGTGATGCAGATCTCCCACCAGATTTATGTGCTGGGTTTCGGCAAGCTGATCGCCCAGGGTACCCCTGAAGAGGTCAGCAGCAACCCGCGGGTGATCGAGGCGTATTTGGGGGTGGCTGATCATGCTGAAAATTAAAGATCTCTGCGTAAATTACGGCGGCATCGAGGCTGTCCGGGATATTTCCTTTGAGGTGCCGGAAGGCCGGATCGTCACCCTGATCGGAGCCAACGGCGCGGGAAAATCCACTACCCTGCGTTCCATCGTGGGGCTGGTGACGCCCAAAACCGGTTCCATCATCTATAACGACGTGGAGCTGATCGGCAAGGCCACCAGCGATATCGTCACCCACGGCATTACTTTGGTGCCGGAGGGCCGCCGGGTCTTTTCAGATCTGACGGTTTTGGAAAATCTCAAGATCGGCGCCTATACCAGAAACGATGATCTGAGCCAGGACCTGGAATGGGTCTATAATCTTTTCCCTCGCCTGAAGGAGCGCCACTGGCAGCTGGCCGGCACCCTTTCCGGCGGCGAGCAGCAGATGCTGGCGGTAGGAAGGGCGCTGATGAGCAGGCCTAAGCTGATGATGATGGACGAACCCTCTTTGGGGCTGGCTCCCTTGATCGTCAAGGGCATTTTTGAAATCATCAGGGAGATAAATAAGCAGGGCGTCACCGTCCTTTTGATTGAACAAAACGCCAATATGGCTTTGCACACCGCTGACATGGGCTATGTCATGGAGACGGGACGCATTACCCTAAGCGGCCCGGGACGGGAGCTTTTGGCCGACGAACGGGTGAAGAAAGCGTATTTGGGCAAATAGGAAAAGTAACCAAAGCATAGGCAAAAAAGCGCGTTTCCGCACTTCGGAAACGCGCTTTTTACGATATCAGTCTTCAGCCGGCATGATCCGGAGCGGTTATGATTTTTTGCCGAGAAGCCGGAAAAACCTGAGTACATGAACGAGGCCTTGCCCCGGCGGCGGCGGGGCAGGGAGGCAGAAAAATAAAAAGGCAAGGGAAAAGCCGGGGATTGTCAAGACGTTTATCCATGGTAAAATGGGTGATGTGACGACAAGTGGGGAAGGAAGAGTGAAATGCTGGAAAAATACAGTTTGGCGCTGATCGTGGCCGGCCTGATTCTTTCCACCTGGAAAGGAATCGACGTGATCTACCCCTTGACCGGCGGTCTGGTTTTATTATGCCTGGTCCTGTTGTATAAAGGAATGAAGCCGAAAGAGCTTCGGCGGATTTTGCTTTTGGATATGAACCTGCCGGTGCAGACGATTTATATTTTTCTGATGATCGGCGCGGTGACGGCTCTTTGGCGGGCCTGCGGCACCATTCCGATGATTATTGCTTACGGCGCCGCGGTGATCGAACCCCGGCTGTTTATTTTGTTTTGCTTTTGGCTGGCCGCCTTTGTTTCCATGGTTTTGGGCACGGCCTTCGGCACCACCGGAACCATCGGGCTGACCATGATCGTCATGGCCAAGGCGGGGGGAGTGAACCTGGCCATGACCGCCGGCGCCATCATTTCCGGCGCTTTCGTTGGCGATCAGGCTTCGCCCATGTCCTCCAGCACGAATTTGATCGCCATTATGACCAAAACCCCTATCCACCGCCTGATCTCCCGGCTGATCCGAAAGGCTCTGCTGCCCTTTGCCATCGCCTCCGCAGGCTTTGCCCTGCTGTCCTGGAAGCAACCCCTGGCTTTGGCGGAAAGCGGCCTGGTTGGCCAAATGAAGGAAGCGTTTTTCATGAATCCCTGGATCCTTCTGCCGGCGGTGACGATGCTGATCCTGATGCTGCTGAGGCTGCGGATTGAAAAGGCCATTACCGCCAGCTGCCTTGTGGCGGCCCTCATCGCCTGGCGCTGCCAGGGGATGGCGCCTTTGGCGGTGCTGAAAGCGGCCCTGGCGGGTTATTCCTTTCATGGCGCGGCAGAGCTGGGCGCTGTCCTGGACGGCGGCGGTATCCTGGACATGCTGTCCTCTACCCTGATCGTGATCCTTTCCGCGGCGTATTCCGGGATATTGAAAGGAACCAATATGCTGGACAAGGTAAAGGAACTGATCCGCGGCCTGGGCGGCAAATGGGGCAGAACCGTGGGGGTCACCGCCGCCGCTTTCCTCGTCTGCCTCTTTTCGCCTTCCCAGGTTCTGGCGGTTATGCTGACCGCCATGTTCAGCGAACCGATGTTTAACCAGGAAGATGAGCGGGAGAGGGAGCTCTTGGCCTACGGCTGCGCCAGCACGGCCATGATGTTTTCTTCCCTGGTTCCCTGGAATATCTGCTGCATCGTTCCCGCGGCCATGCTGGGGATGAGACCCCAGTATCTGCTGTTCAATTTCTATCCGATGATTTTGCCTTTATGCTACATGCTGCGGGGCCGGTACAGCTGGCGGAAAAACCGCAAAGAAATGCGGGACCGGCAGGAATATGAGTCCAAAGGCACGAAAATATAAAGATCAACTTTTCCGGCCGGCGTTTTGCCGGACCAAAAGGGAGGAAAAAACCAATGACCTTATTCAGTGATTTCAAAGCTTTCGCCATGAAAGGAAACGTGGTGGATATGGCGGTGGGCGTAGTCGTCGGCGGAGCCTTCAGTAAAATCGTCAGCTCTCTGGTGAACGATATCATCATGCCCCTGGCCAGTATGGTGACCGGCCAAAAGGATATCAGCAATCTGGCCCTGGTTCTGAAGGAAGCGGCCGGGGAAAACCCCGCGGTTACCTTGAATTACGGAATGTTTATCCAGAATATCGTGGACTTTCTGATCATCGCTTTTTGTATCTTCATGTGTATCCGCCTGCTGTCCAGGCTGCACCGCAAACAAGAAGCGGCGCCGGCCGCCGCTCCCCTTCAGCCTGCGCCGCCCACCACGGAAGAGCTTTTGGGGGAAATCCGGGAGCTGCTGGAAAAGAATCTTGCACAGAAATAATAAGACCGCAATGAGAACGCCGGACCAGCCAGCGTGCCTGCAAAAAGGCGGCAGATGGGGTTGAACCGGCAAAAAAGAAATATTTCGGAAAGCGACGGATGGGACGTCATGAAACATTATTTTATCATTAATCCGGTGGCCGGCAGACCGGAGGAAAAGGAAGGTCTGCGTCAGGAGATCATCCGGGTCATGACGGCCCAGGAGGAACCCTGGGAGATTTATGTAACCCGCTGCGCCGGCGACGCCGAGGACTATGTACGGAGAAAAGGAAGGGCGGCTCAGGGCCTGGTGAGGTTTTACGCCTGCGGCGGTGACGGAACGTTAAACGAGGTGGTCAACGGAGCCGCGGGCCTTGACCGGGTCCAGGTAGCCTGCTTTCCCTGTGGCTCGGGCAACGACTTTGTCCGCAGCTTCGACGAGCCGGGGGATTTTCAGAATATCCGCCGGCTCGTCGGCGGCAGAACAAAGGTTTTGGATCTGTTGAAGATCAATCAGCGCTTTTGCCTGAATATCTGCAATCTGGGTTTTGACGCCCAGGTGGCTATGGGGATGGGGAGGTTTAAAGGCATCCCTTTTGTGGAAGGCTCTATGGCGTATAATCTTTCTTTGCTCCGCAGTTTTTTGCGCCGGATCGGCTGTGAGCTGTCCATCGAGCTGGAAGGCGAAGAGATCCGGGAAAACTTTTTAATGGTGCTCCTGGCAAACGGCAGGTTTTATGGCGGCGGCTATGAAGGAGCGCCGAAAGCAGCGTTTGACGACGGGCTGCTGGACCTGGTCATGGTAAAGAAGCTCTCCCGGCGGAAAATGATCGGACTGATCGGCGTTTACAGAGCGGGAAAACACCTGGACGATCCGGCCCTGAAGGAGGTCATCCACTGGCGGCGGCTGACCAGGCTGAGGGTAAAAAGCCGGGAACCGGTATCCCTGTGCATCGACGGGGAGTCCCTGCAGGCTACGGATTTTACGGCGGAAATCGTGCCGGGCATTTTGAACTTTGTGATCCCCTGAAGATAAACGGAGGAGTCGGCTCATGAAGGATTTTGATATCGCGGTAATCGGCGCCGGGGCCGCCGGCATGATGGCGGCCTGGGGGGCGGCCGGGGCTTTGGCCGGCGGAAAGACCGTGGCCCTTTTGGAGGGCGGCCAAAGGATGGGCCGGAAGCTTTTGGCTACCGGCAACGGCCGCTGTAATTACAGCCATACCGGCGTTTCAGCCGCTGCCTATAACCGGCCCGATCTGGTGGGGAAAGTCTTCCGGCAGTGTCCGCCGGAAGAGACGGCGGCTTTGTTTTCTGAGGCGGGCCTGGTGAGCCGTGAGGAGGAGGGCCGCCTTTATCCCGCCTCCGGCGCTGCGGGCTCGGTGCTGGACGTGCTGAGACTGGCGCTGGAAGATAAACAGGTGCAGGTTTTTACCGGGGCTATGGTCAAGGACCTGCAAAAAAAAGGAAGCCGGTTTTGGCTTACGCTGCCGGAAGGGGGCCTTGGCGCCGGACGGGTAATCCTGGCTTCGGGAGGCAAGGCCGGCGGCCCGCTGAACTGTCCCGGCGGCGGTTACCGGCTGGCGGAAGCTCTGGGCCACGGGATCACCAGCCTGACGCCGGGGCTGACGGGGCTGTGCTGCCCGGAAGAGGAGGTGAAGGAACTGGGGCTGAAGGCCTTAAACGGCCTGCGGGTCAACGCCAGGGCCTCCTGGTACCAAAACGAAAAATTTATGGCTGCGGAAAACGGCGAGATCCTTTTCCGGGACTATGGGCTGTCCGGCATCGCCATTTTCCAGCTCTCCCGCTATCCGGGGCCGGGACGCTTATCCTTGGATCTGCTGCCGGAAAAAAGCCCCGGGGAGCTGCAGGATTTTTTCCGGCAGCGGCGCAGCCGGCTGGCGGCGCGCCGGGCCGAAGACTTTTTTACTGGCCTTTTTCAAAAAATAGTGGGCCAGACCTTACTGAAGGGGGCCGGCGTCAAGGTCCGGGAACGGACCTGCGGCCAGCTTACGGAAGAGGAGCTTTGCCGGCTGGCCCGGAGGGTGAAGGACTGGTCCTTTCCGGTGACGCAAGCCAGGGGCTGGGATCAGGCCCAGATCACCCTGGGCGGTCTGGAGATTTCTTGTTTTAATCCGGATACCCTGGAATCTTTGATTTGCCCGGGCTTTTACTGTGCCGGGGAGGTTTTGGACGTGGACGGGCCCTGCGGCGGTTTTAATCTTCAGTGGGCCTGGTCTTCCGGCCTTTTGGCGGGCAGGCAGGCCGCCAAAGCAATCCGTGAACGTCATCATAAAGGCGGGAAATGATTCGATGCTTCAGTTAAGCGAAGTAAAACTGTATCTGCGGGAGCTGCCGGCGGAAAGGCAGAGCCGGGAGCCGGCGCCAAACCGCCGGCAGGAACCGGACCGGGAGCTGTTGCCCTGGCTGAGGAGCAAAGCCGCCGGTATCCTGAAGATCGCCCCCGGTGAAATCCGGGATATCCGCATAAAAAAACAGTCTTTGGACGCCCGGAATAAGGAAGAGCTGAAATTTGTATTTACCTTGCTGGTGGAAGTGGACGTCGCCCTGGAAAAAAAGCTGCTGCAAAAAAAACGCAAGGGGCTGGGGAAAGAGGAAGAAGAACCCGGGGCGCTTCAGAGCTTTGCGGTAAGCGGCAGCTTTAGCGGAAGCGGGAGTCTGGTCAGGAGCGGAAGCTTTGGCAGAGCCTGTCCCGGCGCACTCAGGCCGGTGGTGACCGGCAGCGGACCCGCGGGGCTGTTTGCCGCCCTGACTCTGGCGGAGGCCGGCCTTTGCCCCATAGTTTTGGAACGGGGGCCGGAGATCGAAGGCAGGGTCCGGGCGGTGGAAACCTTTTGGAGCGGCGGGCCTTTGGACCCTGAGGCCAATGTCCAGTTCGGTGAAGGCGGGGCGGGTACTTTTTCCGACGGAAAGCTGACTACCGGCATTAAGGACCCCAGGGCCTTTCTGGTGTTAAAAACGCTGGCGGAAGCCGGCGGCCCCGCCGAGATCCTGTACCAGGCCAAGCCCCATATCGGCACCGACCGGCTGCGGTCGGCAGTGACCAATCTGCGCCGGCGGATCGAGGCCATGGGCGGCAGCTTTTATTTCAATCATAAACTGACGGATCTGATCGTTAAAGACGGCGTTTTGCAGGCTATGCTGATCGAGAAAAAAGACGGGGGGCAGGGGCCTGAGCAGTGGGAACTGCCGGCCAGGTCCCTGATCCTGGCGCCGGGGCACAGCGCCAGGGATACCTTTTCCATGCTGGCAAAGCGGGGTCTGCCCATGGAAGCCAAGGCGTTTTCCATCGGAGTACGGATCGAGCATTCCCAGGAGCTGATCGACAAAAGCCAGTATGGCGCTTTTGCCGGCCACTGGGCCTTGAGTCCCGCGGATTATAAGCTTTCCTGCCATCTGCCCTGGGGCAGGTCGGTGTACAGCTTCTGTATGTGTCCCGGCGGCCAGGTGGTGGCCGCCGCTTCGGAAGAAAGAGGCGTGGTAACTAACGGCATGAGTAATTACCGGCGGGATTCCGGCCGGGCCAACAGCGCTTTATTGGTGGGGGTGGGACCGGAGGATTTTCCTGAGCCGGGCCCTCTGGGCGGTGTGGCCTTCCAGCGGAAATACGAGGGGCTGGCCTGGCTGGCCGCGAAAAAGAGCTACCGGGCGCCGGCGGAGACGGTGGCAAGCTTTCTGGGACGGCAGGCCGGTGACCTTCCGGAGACGGCGGCTCTTACGGGCTGCAGCTACCGGCCCGGCGTGACGCCGGCCCGGCTGAAGGAGTTCCTGCCGGATTTTGCCGTCAGAGCCCTGGCGGAGGCGCTGCCTTTATTTGAACGGCAGATCAGGGGCTTTGCCGACCCCGAAGCGGTGATGATCGGAGTGGAAAGCCGCTCCTCTTCGCCGGTAAGGATCGTCAGAGACGCAGCTTTTGAATCGGCGGTACGGGGGATTTTTCCCTGCGGCGAGGGAGCGGGCTATGCCGGCGGCATCATGTCGGCGGCGGTGGACGGTATCCGCTGCGGCCAGGCTCTGCTGAAAAAAGAGGAGGCTTTGGTTCATGGCTGATCTGTTTGTGCTTTTGGCTTCGGGCTATGCGGGCTTTTGGCTGTTCAAAAAGCTTTGCCTGCCTTCGCCGCCGATCCTGGGCCCGTTGTTTTTTACGGCGATCCTGAACCTCAGCGGTTTATTCGGCTTTGCCGCCCTGCCCCGGAATCTGCCCATGCTTTTTACCGTAGGTGTGGCCATCAGCGTCTGCCAGGACTTCAGCTTCAACGGCAAGGAAGGCTGGCCGGAGCTGATCACCGTAATTATTTATATGTTCTTTGTCGGACTGGGAGCCTTCGGGATCCTGGCGGCCTCCGGTATGGACAAGGCCACCGCCCTTTTTTCCGCCGTTCCCGGCGGCGGCACAGACCTGGCGCTGATCGCTCTGGGCTTTGCCGGAGCGGATTCCTTCCGGATCGTGCTGTATCAGACCATCCGCTTTTTTCTGGTGGTCCTGTGTTACCCGGTTCTGATCCCCCGGCTGACGGCCCTGGCCCGCCGTCTGGAAAAAAAGGCAAACCCTTCACCTGTTTCCACTGTTTCTGCCGCTCCCGCATCTTCCGCAGCCGGTGAGGCCGCAACATCTTGCGGCGTTGCCATCCATGCGGAGCCGGCCCTGGCGGCGGCAAAGCCGGCTCTCCGGTATCGCAGCCTGCCGCCGTATGCCAATATCTCACTGATTATTGCCATCTATATCCTGGGCCTTTTTTTGGCGCTGCTATTTAACCGGCTGAAAATCAACGGCGGGAATTATCTGGGCGGCATGGCGGCAATTTTGTTTTCTTCCGCCGCTCTGCGCCGGCGTTTCCGGGTGAAGCCGGTGATGCACCGGCAAGCCGCCACCTTTTTTAAAGTGGGGGCCATGAGCTTTTTAGGCCTTTCCATTACCTGGGACAGTTTATCGGCCATGATCCGGGAATGGCCGGCGGTATTGAGCACCTCGGCCTTTATCCTGCTCTCCGGTCTGATTCTGGGTTGGGTCTTTTACCGGCTGGGGCGCTTTGACCTGGTAACCAGCCTTTTGGTAGCGGCTCCCGGCGGGGTGCTGCCGATGTCCCTGTTGGCGGAGGAACTGGGAGCGGATGTGGTAAAGGTTTCCCTTTTTCAGGTGGTGCGGATCATTTTCCTGGTCCTTTTAGCGCCGGTGGCGGGAAATCTGCTGCTCTCTTGACAACCGGGCTTTTGGGCGATATACTTCAACCATGACTTTGGTCAGACAGAGTTATGGATAAAGCGATGAACGGGACATACCCCTTGGTCATCCCCGCCAGAGAGAGGCCTCCGCGAAAGCGGCTGAAAGAGGACTTCGGTGCGAGGCAAAGGAGGCACCGCCCGGGAGCTTCGGCTAATCACCGACGTATTCCGGCGTTAACGGAAATGAAGCGCTTTTCCCCGGCCTTCTCTTGAGAACAGGCCGTATTTTTGGCCCGGCCCGGATTTTCCGGGGATAGGGGATTGGGGAAAGCGGAATAAGGGTGGAACCGCGGGTAATCCCGCCCCTGTGCCAAGCGGCGCGGGGGCGGTTTTTTTATTGTATTCCAGTTCAAGTTTAACGATAAGCGGAGGTAATAACATGACCAGCATTAACATCAAGTTCGAAGGATCGGACAAGGAAATGGAGTTCCCCCGGGGAACCTCCTTGAGGGAAATTGCCGAGGGCCTGGATAAGTCCATGCGAAAATTTGCCCTTTTGGGGATGGTGAACGGCAAGATCACCGAGCTGAATACTCCGGTGGAGGAGGACGCCGCCGTCCGGATTTTAACCTTTGAGGATGAAAAAGGCCGGGCGGCGTACCGTCATACCTGTTCCCATATCATGGCCCAGGCCATCCAGCGCCTGTATCCCGGCACCAAGCTTGCCATCGGGCCGGCCATCGCCGACGGCTTCTACTATGACGTGGACCCGGTAAAGCCGATTTCCACCGAGGACTTCCCGGAGATCACCAAAGAGATGGAAAAGATCATCAGGGAAAATCTGCCTTTAGAGCGTTTTGAAATGAGCCGGGAAGAGGCGCTGAAATTCTTTGAGGAAAAAGGCGAAATCTATAAAGTGGAATTGATTCACGACCTGCCGGCGGACGCCGTCATCAGTTGTTATAAACAAGGGGAGTTTGTGGATCTTTGCGCCGGCCCCCACGTACCCTCCACCGGCTACATCAAAGCCTTCAAGCTGATGTCCCTGGCCGGGGCTTACTGGAGAGGCGACGAGCGGAAAAAAATGCTGCAGCGTATTTATGCCACGGCCTTTTTCACCAAGCAGGATCTGGCCGATCACCTGCAGCGGATCGAGGAGGCTAAAAAGCGCGATCATCGTAAGCTGGGCCAGGAACTGGAGCTTTTCACCATCATGGACGAAGGCCCGGGTTTTCCCTTTTTCTACCCCAAGGGCATGATCATCCGGAACGAGCTGCAGGCCTACTGGCGGGAGATCCACCAGAAATGGGGCTATGACGAGGTCATGACTCCCTTGATTTTGAACCGGGAGCTTTGGGAAAGGAGCGGCCACTGGTTCCATTATAAGGAAAATATGTACACTACCGTTATCGACGATGAGGACTATGCGATTAAACCCATGAACTGCCCCGGCTCTTTGCTGATTTATAACAGCAAGATGCACAGCTATCGGGATTTCCCTATGCGAATGGGGGAAATGGGCATCGTTCACCGTCATGAACTGTCCGGAGCACTCCACGGTCTGATGCGGGTCCGCTGCTTTACCCAGGACGACGCCCATATCTATGCGCTGCCGGAACAGATCACCGAGGAGATCGTAGGGGTGATCCGGCTGATCGACACGATTTATAAGCAGTTCGGTTTCCAATACCGCATGGAACTTTCCACCATGCCCGAGCATCATTTAGGTGATGAGGAAACCTGGCAGAAGGCTGAAGCCGCCCTGGCCGACGCTTTGCGGGAAGTAGGCGCCGAATACGTCGTTAATCCCGGAGACGGCGCTTTCTACGGGCCCAAGATCGACTTCCATCTGATGGATTCCCTGGGCCGGACCTGGCAGTGCGGTACCATTCAGCTGGACTTCCAGCTGCCGGAACGCTTTGATTTGACCTATGTGGGAGAAGACGGTCAGAAGCACCGGCCCGTGATGATCCACCGTACAGCCTTTGGCAGCATTGAACGGTTCATCGCGATTTTAACCGAGCATTTCGCCGGGGCTTTCCCCACCTGGCTGGCGCCTGTCCAGGTAAAGATCCTGCCCATTACCGAGCGGCAGCACGGCTATGCCAAGTATCTGGCCAATGACCTGAAGGAAGAAGGCATCCGGGTGGAAGTGGACGACAGAAGCGAAAAGATCGGCTATAAGATCCGGGAAGCCCAGATGCAGAAGGCGCCCTATATGATCGTCCTGGGCGATAAAGAACAGGAGCAGGGTGCCATCGCCCTGCGGATCCGGGGCAAGGGCGACCAGGGTACGGTAAACTATCTGTCCTTCAAACGGGAGTTAAAAAAAGAAATCGGAGAAAGACGCAACTCAATTTAAATTTTGTTCCCGGGGGCGGCCGGGGGCCGTCCGTGGTTAATTACGGCCGGTTGTGCGGCCTTCAGCCGGAAAAGGAGTCTGTATGGCATTGATGGAGCGGTTGAAAAATCACCGGCTTTTTCGGATCATCCTGATGGCCTGCCTGGCGGCGGTTATTCTTGTCCGGCTGGGAATGCCGGCCCTGACGTATATCCGTAAATCCGCCCGCTATCCGGCGGGCAGCCTTTCAGGCAGCCTGCCTGTGCTTTGCTATCACTGCATCCGTGAGGCGCCGTCAGGTTCGGACTACAGCTATCTCTATGTGGAGCCCGGGGAGTTCAGCCGGCAGATCGCCTGGCTTAAAGGTGAGGGATACCGCTTTTTAACGCCGGAGGAAGCCTGGGTCTGGCAGCAGTCCGCGGACCGGGGAGAAACGGTGGACAAAGCGGTTCTGATCACCTTTGACGACGGTTACAGCGATAATTACACGAACGCCTTACCTATTCTGAAAGAACAGTCGGCCAAGGCTTCCCTGTTTATGGTGGCGGGCAAGATCGGTGAAAACAACCGCCTGACCGAAGGGGAACTGCGGGAAATGGCGGCTTCCGGCGTTTTCACCCTGGGCAGCCATGGTTATTGGCATCAGGATCTGACGGCCTTAAATGACCAGGAACTGGCCGACCAGCTGCTGCTCAGCCGGGAGGCGCTGTCGGCGCTGGCGGCAGAGCCGGTGACTTCTATCGCTTATCCCCTGGGAGCCTGCGACGCCCGGGTGGCGGAAATCGCAGGCAGGTATTTTGATTTCGGCTATCTGGCTTCCCCGGAGAAACCGCCGGGTCCGGACAAGGCCAAGGCGTCGGATACCCGGAACTCCTTGGTGATACCGCGTCAGGGCATCTTTGGTTATATGGATATGGCGGAGTTCAGACTGATCCTGGGACAGTATTTTGCTTATTGACAAAGGCAGGATCACCTGATAAACTATTTAACTGTGGAAATCAAGTAGAAGCTTCCGCTTCTCACCTTACGATGAATCGGTAAGGTAAACATGGATTTTTCGGCTTGTGCTGTGAAGTCATTTGAAGCGGAGAGTTTCTCCGCTTTTTTTAATTTGATCTGGAGGTGAAGAATATCAGTAAAGATGGTTTAAGGGTCAATGAAGAAATCCGGACCCGGGAAATTCGCCTGGTGGGCGAAGAAGGCGAACAGCTGGGCATCATGTCCCCCAGGGACGCGATGAAGATCGCTCTGGAAAAGGGGCTCGACCTGGTGGAGGTTGCCCCCACCGCCAAACCGCCGGTGTGTAAGATCATGGACATCGGCCGCTATAAGTACGAGCAGAGCAAGCGGGAAAAGGAAGCCAGAAAAAAACAGCACGTCGTCAGCGTAAAAGAGGTTAAGCTTCGTCCGAATATCGAGGATAATGACTTTAACACGAAAGTGCGCAACGCTATTCGCTTCCTGGAGGACGGAGATAAGGTCAAAGTTACCATCATGTTCCGGGGCAGGGAGATGTCCCATCCCGAGCTGGGCAAAGAGCTTCTGGACAGAGTGGCCGAGGTGGTCAAAGACCTGGGCAGTGTTGAAAAGGGCGCCAAGCTTGAAGGAAGAAATATGAGCATGATTATTTCACCAAAACAAAATTAGGGAGGAGGCAATTTAATGCCTAAAATCAAAACTCACCGGGGTGCTGCCAAAAGGTTCAGCAAAACCGGCAGCGGAAAAGTCAGAAGGAACCATGCGTTCACCAGTCATATCCTGACCAAGAAGACTCAGAAGAGAAAACGGAACCTCCGTAAGGCCGCCATCATGTCCAAAGGTGACGCTGCAAGAGTGGTTCAGTTAATTCCTTATAAATAAAGCGTAAACGGAGGAGATCATCCATGACGAGAGTAAAAGGCGGCAGTCGTGCCCATCAGAGACATAAAAAAGTATTAAAGCTGGCCCGGGGCTACAGAGGAGCAAAATCCAAGCTCTATCGTCCCGCCCACGAACAGGTGATGCATTCTTTGGCCTATTCTTATGCTCACCGCAAAGATAAGAAAGGGGACTTCCGCAAGCTTTGGATCGCCCGGATCAACGCCGCTGCCCGGATGAACGGCATCAGCTACAGCCGCTTTATTAACGGCCTGAACAAAGCCGGAGTCAAAGTAAACCGTAAAATGCTGTCCGAACTGGCCATCAGCGACGACAAGGCCTTTGCTCAGCTGGTGGAAGTGGCTAAAGCCAGCCTTTAGGATAAAGGGGCCTTGGGCCGCAGATTCAGATAAAATTTTACAGGCTCTCCGCCCCGGCGGAGAGCCTGTTTTTTGCTTTTCTTTATCCGCGGGCTTATGGTACAATGCTCCTAGAGGTAAAAGTCCGCCCGGGTCCAAAGCCCGGCGCCTTAGACAGGGAAATAAAAGGAGAAAATCGTGGAGATGATCACTTCGCCCCAAAACCGCTGGGTTTTGGAGGCCAAAAAATTAAAGCAGAAAAAATACCGGGAAGGCGGCAAGCGTTTTCTGGTGGAAGGCCTGCGCCTGGCGGAGGAAGCGGTCAAAGGCGGACAGATCCTGGAAGCCTATTATCATGATACCTTAGGGGGAACCCAGCGGGGGGAGGCTTTGTTAAAAGGGCTTTCCGCCACCGGCTGCCGCTTTTTCCAGGTGTCCGCCCGGGTAATGGAAGCCTTGTCGGAGACCGAAGCCCCCCAGGGCATCGTTTTAGTGGCGGAAGAACGGATCGCCGGCCTTAAGGATCTGGAAAAGAGGGCCGGGGACCGGGAAGGGTCTTCGTCTCAGCTGCTGGTGGTCATGGACAGCGTCCAGGATCCCGGGAATCTGGGGGCTGTGCTGCGTACCCTGTGGGCTGCCGGAGGCGGGGGCATGATCTGCCTGAAGGGGACCGCCGATCCCTTTGGCGGCAAGGCGGCAAGGGCCTCCATGGGCGGCATCTTTCATGTGCCGGTGTGTGTGGAGCAGGATTGGGATCAGGTGGCCCGCTGGGCCCTGGGCCGGGATTATACCGTGGTGGCGGCGGATATCCGGGACGCTGTGGATTACCGGCTTTACTCCTGGCCGAAAAAGACCCTGCTCTGTATCGGCAACGAGGGCCGGGGGCTTTTAAGCGTAAATCCCCGGGACATCGCCGCCCGGGTAATGATCCCTTTAGCCGGCGGCGCGGAATCCCTGAACGCGGCAGTGGCCGCCGGAATACTGATTTTCGAGGCCTGCCGTTAACGTCAGGCGTATTATTTCCGCATTGGAAGGGGGAGGGAAAATGCAGGAAAAATCCTTCGTATTAAAAGGCGACGTCTGCTGCAGCAAAGACCCAAAAACCCTGGCTTTTCAAAAAGACGGCTTTCTGGTCTGCCTCAGGGGCCTGTCCGCCGGCGTTTTTGCGGAACTGCCGGCCCGGTACCGGGCTTTGCCCTGCCGGGACTACAGCGGCAGGCTGATCCTGCCGGGGCTGACAGATCTGCATGTCCATGCCCCCCAATACGGTTACCGGGGCCTGGGGATGGATCTGGAGCTGCTGGAATGGCTGGATACCCGGACATTTCCGGCAGAGGCCAGGTACGGGGATCCGGAGTATGGAGAAAAAGCTTACCGGGACTTCGTGGAGGACGTAAAACGGGGGCCCAACACCAGGGTTTGCGTTTTTGCCACGGTCCATGTACCGGCTACATTGAAGCTGATGGATCTGCTGGAGGCCTCTGGCCTGAAAGCTTTCGTGGGCAAGGTCAATATGGACCGGAATTGCCCCGACGGTCTGCGGGAAAAAGACGCGGCCTCCTCACTGGCGGCCACTTTGGAGTGGCTGGAAAAATGCCGGGGGCGCTACCAAAACGTCCGGCCGATACTGACCCCCAGGTTCATCCCCAGTTGCACGGACCGGTTGCTGGAGGGACTTGGGCGGATCCAACGGGAATACGGCCTGCCGGTGCAGTCGCATCTGTCGGAGAACCTGGAGGAGATCGCCTGGGTAAAAAAGCTTTGTCCCGACGCGGCTTTTTACGGCGAGGCATACCGCCGTCACGGCCTTTTTGGCGGCGCGGCGAAAACCGTTATGGCTCACTGCGTTTATTCCGGTGAGGAGGAAATCCGCCTGATGAAAGAGCAGGGAGTTTATGTCGCTCATTGTCCTATGTCCAATACGAACCTGTCTTCCGGCATCGCCCCGGTGCGCCGGTATCTGGAGGAAGGTCTGGCCCTCGGTCTGGGCAGCGATGTGGCCGGCGGCTATGCCACTTCGATTTTTCGCGCCATGGCCGACGCCATCCAGGTTTCAAAGCTGCGCTGGCGGCTGTCGGACCAAAGCCTGAAGGCCCTGACCCTGCCGGAAGCTTTCTATCTGGGAACTATCGGCGGCGGCTCCTTCTTCGGCAAAACCGGCAGCTTTGACCAGGGCAATGAGTTGGATGCTCTGGTTGTGGACGACAGGCCGTTTAACGGGGGCCAGGAGCTGACGATCCCTGAGCGGCTGGAACGGGTGACCTATCTTTCCGGGGATCAGCATATTGAAAAGAAATTCGTGGCGGGACGGGCTTTATGGTAAAGATAAAGAAAAGAACCTAAACCGCATAGAAAAGGCAGCCCATAGAAAAAGCGGCTCCAAAGGATGCATCCGTTGGAGCCGCTTTTTTT
>JAYFQF010000011.1:0-99403 GCA_034927285.1 Peptococcaceae bacterium | reverse complement strand
AAATATTTTGTCAAGGTGTTTTGTCCAATTAGAGCAAAAAAATCGAACTGCATCGAAATTTGCCGTCAGTCCAAATTCATAGTTGGTAAGGTTGATGACATATCCATCAATTTTGTCTGGCCTTATAATGGGGATTTTGTCAAGCTTTCTTATGGATTTAATTGATTTAAAGGAATTTACATTTAGAGCTGGAGGAACCTCTCTATTTAAAAGTCATTTTAATTATTGCTTTTGCAATTTTTATGGTTTGTTTATGGGCATTTGTAGGTATTCCCGGCACTATTGGAGCCTTTAAAGTTTCACATTTTTTGTATAATTGTTTCTTCCGTGGCAGGCGAAAGCAATATATCTCGAAGTCCAGAGCCGTTAAGAATCCAGTGCTAGATAGAGCAAGAGCCTACCCTCATTGTGGAGGGCAGGCTCTGTTCGATTTACAGCCAGTGTATTCTGGCGCACAAGCACCTTAGATTCTCAGCTTTCACCGGGTTGTCCTTCGCTTATTGATTTGTTGTTTTTATTTACTTCTTCGGCACTCGGAGTACATCACCGGGGAAGATGAGGGAGAATCAGCTTTTGTTCAGCCGTTCCAACTCGGCCATTGTGCAGTTGAACTTACGGGCAATTGCCCCAAAGCTGTCGCCTCGCTGTACCGTACAGGCGGAATCAGTCCGGTCTTTCGGCTCATCCGCGGCCACACCGTACTGGTCAAAGGGATATTTCAGTATTTTTTCGGCCAGTAGCATACGCCCACATCCAGTGCACGCGGTTTGTCCAGATGAAAATCGGCGCACCGGCAATACCAGCATTGCCGCATCCCCTCCGGCGTATTAGCCCTCGGTGCAAACGCCGGACAAACCTGTTGGGGCCACACGTTGCCCTCCGCATTGGGGGCAGCAAGCGGTGCATCCTCACGCCTGCGCTTTTCCATTTCATCACGCTCCTTCCGGAGAAAATGCAGTGATACTTTCCCAGCTGCCTCAAATTGCCGATTCATTGCCAAACTACCTATCCGTATTTTAATTGCCCAGATTCTTCAGGGCGTCAATAATGGGGAGCAACCGGTCTGTCGCAACATTTGCCAAGTCCGTGACAGGAATGTCAAACTCCCAGTAATCCCCGGTTGCGTGGTTGTCACCGTCACACCATAGATTCAGCCTGCCGCCGTCGCCAAAGTAAAATTGCGTCGCAAATTCGGCGGTGTCAATGCTCTCCGCCAGCTTTTTATCCGCCGCCGCTTTGAGTTCCGCGGGCAATGCACCGTCAACGCCCGCAGGTGCAAAACCGAATTTGCCGTCCAGGATCAGTTGCTTAAGCGCACCCTTATCCTTGATGAGATCCCATAGGTTGACCGCATCCGGAGCGCCCGTAGTCAGGCTGAAGAGCTGTGTCCGTAGGGAATTGACAGGATAAGCCGCGCCTGCGGTATAGGCGGTATTGTAGGTCCTGATGCTCAGCAAATCCCCGCCTACCACCTCAAAAACAGGCATAATATCGTAAGTGGTATCTTTTCCGGCAGAAGAAGTCGGCGCGAGGCAGAAGGCTTTTAATCCTGCATTCAGTTTTGCCTGGATCTCATCGTTGCCTAAGCCGCCTACCTCCACATAACGTGCCTGGGTGGAAGCATCACCGTAGTTTGCAAGCGCTTGGGTAGCAAAGGATACATTGGCGAAAGAACTTCCCGCAGCGGTGGGTTCCTCTTTGGCTTTGCCGACACTGGCGGCAATATCGGTCACGGAGCCGTCCTCCTCATACTGGTACAGCCCGGCCGCGGTCTTTTCGCCGGTGGTGATGACGGCAAATGTGCGCTCAGCCTCCGAGCGGGTGTTATCGTCAATCCACGTGCCTTCATTGACGTAGTATTTTCCGTTGTCCAGGGCTTTATATTCGGGTATATGCGTGTGGCCGAACACAACCACATCCACGTTTTCGTCGGGGTTATCCAGATACTGTGCTTTTGCTTGGTTGAAGAAATACTCTCCGTCCAAGGTCCCGGCAACCGCCTCAAGAAAGCTGGTCGGAATCTTGACCTGGTTGATCGCTTGGCGCTCCGCCCATGTGCGCTGAATGTTTTTAAACAGCACCGGTGCGGATATCGTTCCGTCCGCCTGCTGGGCGGGATAAAAATCCAAATAGGTGTAGGCGTCGTTAAAGCCGGCGATGCGCATATCGAATACTTTTTCCTCCAGGCCTTCGTTGATCGTCAGCCGTTCGGATACGCTTTTGAGGATCTGGTAATACATATAGGCGCCGTATTGGTCTACATCAGATTTATCCGGTACCTTCGTGATCACCGGCAAATTCCTTTCCACCTGCGGGCGGCCTTCGCTCACCCAGGTTGCGCCATAGCGGGCGTAAAAATAACCGGCGGGGAGGATGGTATCATCATTGCCAGCCAGCTCTGCGTTGGTGACTGTATCCGGCGCGGAAAATACGTCATAGCGGTGGCCGTGCTCGATGGCGATCTCATTTCTGTCGCCCGTGTAATAAAGGCCGAGACCGTCTGCATCCCAAACCTGGACAATGTTCGGCACCGCTTCCTGCAAGATGTCCGCCGCCAGCGTCATGTCATGGTTGCCGGGTATATAAACCAGCTTGATACCGCTTTTGGTAATGTTGTTGAGCTCGTCGAAGACGGCTTGATTGGTGGCAATGGCGTCTTTGTAAAATTGCGCCACATCCGTATAGGTGGGATAATAGACCGGCAAAAACCAATCGTCCAGAAAATCACCGTCGAGTACCAGTTCCCGCACATCGGTAGTGCTCTGCAACTGGCGCAAAAACTCGATAAAAAACGTACGGTTTTTGAGCGTTTCTGTATAGCGGTCATCAATGCCCAGGTGGACATCGCTCACGACGACGATCTTATTGCGGGTGTCACCTGCTTTCCACAAAGCTGGGGCACCGGTCTTGGCCGAGCATCCGGTAACGGGCAGCGCCAAAGAAAGCACCATACAGGCTGCCAACAGGTAGGAGAGTATTCTTTTTCTCATGTTCATTTCCTCCAATCACTCCATACTATTTTGTAAATTTCGCCCTGAGCGTAACACGAGAAAAAGAAAAAATGAGCCTTTCTACTTAAAAGACTCATTTTTCTACTTAATGTTCAAGGACCAAGGCAATATTTTCCCTTGACAAGGAAACCGCCTGCGCTCAGATCAGCAACCGCACATTAAAAACGCCGTTCTCCACCTGATAGAGCAGCTCGCCGCCGTTTTCCCGCACAAAGGCCCGGACGCTCTCACCGCCCCAGCCATGTCCTTCCTCCCGGACGGTGGGATAGCCGTTTTCATCCAGCGGCACCTCTCCGGAATAAGGATTCTCCACCTCTAAAATGAGCTGACCGGTGTAGATGGCGTGGACGCGGAGATAGCGCTCCGCTTGGGGATCGAGTTTTTCACAGGCGTGGATGGCATTTTCCATCAGGTTGGAAAGCGCCATCGATAGAGCCAGCTCAGAAAACGGCAGCTTTTCGGGGATATCCAGCCTGAGATCACAGCGGATTCTCCGCCCCTCGGCCAGAGCTGCATAATAGCTTATGGCGGCGTTTACAGTAATATTTTCACAATAACGCACCGGCTTTTTCGGTAAAATGGCAATCTGCTGGCGCAGCAGAGCGGCGGCGTTTTCCACATCGCCATTTTGCATCAGCTCCAAAAGGGTGGCGTTAAGGTGACGCTGGTCGTGCTGCACAACGCGCATTTGCCCTACCGCCTCATCCATCAGGGAAAGGCGCTGCTTCATGGACTCGCCGGACAGCTCCAACAGGGCCTTATCCTGCTTCAGGAGGTATTCCGCGCCCACGCTTTTGAGACCGAGAAATACCGAGCCATACCCCGCCAGTGTCACCAGGACAAGCCAAAGCAGCGGCACGGCTTGTACCGTAAGGGTTTCTACAATATCATCGCTGCTGAGCATGAACCACGAAAAGGCCAAAAAAGCACTGCCCGCCACATAGAAAAACACCGTCCAGTGCTCCGCCGCCTGACGGTAGAGGGGCCGCAGCACCTTGCGGAACAGCAGAATAACGCCCGCAAAAAGGAACAGCCGCAATACGGTGTTTGCATATTGGGGATAGGGCAGAGACCTTGAAAAAATAAAGCTGAGTATTATCACGATAAAGCTTACGTTCATCACCGTGATGTAAGAAAACAACCACTGCATGAAGCTGTCCCGAAAAAAGGGCCGCGCCGCAAAACACAGCAGCACGAACAATACCACATCGATCTTTGCAAGCAGGGTGAGGTTGCCGGTGAGATAGCAGTAAACCGCCGTTGACAGATTCAGCGTAAGGATGGCGAGCATAACAAGGTTGGTAACCCTTCGGCCGTATTTCGGCTGCAAAAGCGAGATGAAAAGCACCACGTTGGCGATGGCGGATACGGTGCCGCGCAAGAAGTGAGCAAAAAACATGTCCATTATTTCTCCTCCCTGCTCAAACGGTAATTCAAATAAGCATTGCGCACAGCGGCATACTGCCTGGCGGAAACAGGCACAAAGCCTCCCTCGCGCAAATAAAAGCCCTCCCGTGCCAGCTTTTCCACCCGGCTCATGTTGAGCGCAAAGGAAACATGGGGCGAAAGAAAGCGTACATCGCACAGGAGCGGCGCGATATGTTCGGCAAAGCTGCCGGTAAGCGTGGTCATTTCCACCTGCTCGCCGTCGATCAGCGTATAGCGCACCGCGTGGTTTTTATACTCGCAGCAGGCAATTTGGTCTGCGGACAAGGTGCGCAGACCTTTCTTGACTTTCACGGTAACGGTAATTTCCCTGCCGAAATCCACCTTGGAAAGGGCCAGCTCCAGTGCGGAAAACAGAGCCTGCTTTTCTACCGGCTTGATCAGGTAATGCAGCGGATTGACCGCATAGGCGTCCAGCGCATAACCCGGTTCGGTGGTGATGTAGACGATCTGTGCCTCCCGGCTGATCCGGCGGATGCTCTGCCCCAGCTCCAGCCCGCTGACCATAGGCATGACAATATCCAGCAGGTAGAGATGAAAGCTCTCGGTTTCAATGGCGGTCAGTAATTGATCCGGGTGGGAGAACGCTTTCATTTCTGCTTCCAATGGATGAATGCTCAGGTATTCTGTTATATATTCTTTGATGATTTCCAGCTCTCCCGGCTGATCGTCACAAATTGCGATCTTCAACATAAGCTACAGCTCCTTGTCGGAACGATTTTCGTCACTGCTGCGCATCCATCGGTCAATCTCTTCCTGTCTGTATCGCCAAAACTTCCCCACTTTAACGGCGGGAAAGTTTCTTGTTTCTATCCAAAACATCAAGGTCTGACGGCTGATGCTTAAATAAGCACATACCTCTTTTGTGGTTAGCCACCTATCCTCATTTTGCATGGTACATCTCCTTTATGGCAATAGATCGTATTTATTATAGCAAAAGAGAGTATGAATGATAATTATTTTGTCTGTTTGAGTAAAATTGTGTAAACCTATTATTTCATTTTGAGTACATCTAAAAATCTCCAGTAAAACAAACTCTGGCTCTGGCAAGCAATGCTCCGGTATATACCGGAGCCGCTTGTTGGTGGCGAAGCCCCTGGAGGGTATTCCCCTAGAAAAATAAAAAACCCTAGTATTCCTGGGAATACTAGGGGATTTTTTCATGGAGCTGGCGATGTGACTTGAACACACGACCTGCTGATTACGAATCAGCTGCTCTACCGACTGAGCTACGCCAGCGCATAATTAAACTACCGAAACGGAAAACATTAGAATCGTAGCATATCTGGGGTCCCGTGTCAAGACCGCCCTGCCCGTATCGCCCCTGCCGATTATAACAGGCTAAGGATTCGCTGCCGGGATTTTTCCACTTCGGCGCGGATCCGTTCCAGGTCCAGGGTAGGCCAGCTGCCCTCCCGATAAAGGATAACGCCGTCGGCCATAGTCAGGCAAACGTCGCTGCCGGAGGCGGAATAGGCCAGATTATACAGCAGATTGTGGCAGGGAAACATGCCGGGGCCCTTCAGATCCAGCACCGCCAGGTCCGCCTTAAAGCCTTCAGCGATCCGTCCGCAGTCGGCCCGGCCCTGGGAGCGGGCGCCGTTTATCGTGGCGGCGGCCAGGGCTTCCGCCGGCGTGATCAGGCGGGGATCGCCGGCAAGGGCTTTGTTCAGAACAGCGTAAAGTTTCATTTCCTCAAAAAGGTTCAGGCTGTTATTACTGGCGGCGCCATCGGTGCCAAGTCCGATATTGACGCCTTTTTTCAGGGCCAGAGGGATGTTGCAAAAGCCGCTGGCCAGCTTCAGATTACTGATGGGATTATTGGCCAAGGTGACCTGATGCCGGGCCAGGATCTCGAAGTCTTCTTCGGTGCACCAGACGCAGTGAGCCGCCGTAGTGGGATTGTCGAAAAGGCCCTGCTCCTCAAAATAGGCGGCGGGGGTAAGGCCGTGGCGAAGGAGGCATTCCTGATGCTCGGCTTTGGTCTCCGACAGATGGATGTGCATGCGCAGGCCCAGTTGGGCGCAGTGTTCCGCAACAGCCGCCACAACCTTGGGCGTTGAGGTATATTCGCCATGGATGCTGAGATCAAGGTTCAGGCGGCCTTTTCCCGCTCCGTGATATTTTTCATGGACGTCCAGGGTCTCCCGGTAAATGGGCAGTTCCTGATAGCTTCTCTGGTCAGGACAGAGAACCGAAAGGCTGATGTTGGCCTTAAATCCGCTGTCCAACACCGCCCGGGCCATACTGTCGCCCCCAAAATACATGTCCGTGCAGGAGACCGTGCCATAACGGACCATTTCGGCGATGGCCAGCTGGAAGGCCCAGTAAATATCTTCGGCGTTCATCCTTGCTTCAAAAGGGAAGACCCGTTTGTGGAGCCAGTCCTGCAGAGTCAGGTTTTCCCCGTAGCCCCTGAGGAGGGTCATGGGGCTGTGGGTATGGATATTGACCAGGCCGGGAATCAGGAGCTTTCCCCGGCCGTCGTAGCTTTCGCCGAAGTCCCCCGGGGGCTTTTCCCCGCCGATATAGACGATGCGATCCCCACTCACCGCCACATATCTGTCCGGTTGTACCTGAAATTCTTCGTCGATCAGGGCAATGCGTTCAAAAAGCATAGGCGTCTCCTTTGATAGAATCGAAAAGATCCGATAAAAAGCTGATTCTTGGATAAAATCATCATAACATAGAAATTCTGATTTTACATAGATTTTACATTACTGATGTAAGACTGAGGTCAAAATTGTGTAAAGTCATGATAAAATATAGATAAAACGACAATTTTACAATACGTTTACCAAAGCATGCCTGCGAATTTTACAAAGGGCGGGAGAGAGCCGGGCTATGAATAGCTTGGCGCTTTTTGTGAAGGGGCGCTTTAAGGGGAGGAAAAGAAGCGGTATGGATATCTTTTCGGTGATCAGTTTTTTAGGGGGGCTGGCCTTATTCCTGTATGGCATGGCCGTGCTGGCCGACAGCGTGGAAACCCTGGCCGGCGGCAGATTTGAGACGATTCTGGAAAACATTACGAAGAACATTTTTACTGCGGTTTTATTTGGCGCTCTGGTAACGGCGGCAGTCCAGAGCTCTTCGGCGGTCACCGTTATCGTGGTGGGCCTGATCAATGCCAAGGCCCTGAAGCTCAAAAACGCCATCGGCGTCATTATGGGGGCTAACATCGGCACTACCGTCACCGGCCAGATTCTGCGCATGTCGGAAATCAGCGGCACCGGCTTCTTTTTACAGCTTTTAAAGCCTACCGCCCTGGCGCCCCTGGCGGCGGTGATCGGCATCCTGGTTTTCATGAACGCCAAGCGTACCGGCGCAAAACAAATGGGGACGGTGCTGCTGGGCTTTGCGATACTCTTTATCGGTATGTTTAATATGGAGGCGGCCGTAAAGCCGCTGCGGGAACTGCCGCAGTTCGCGGAAATCTTCGCTACTTTGTCCAACCCCTTCCTGGGGGTTCTGGCCGGGGCTCTGATCACCGCCGTCATTCAAAGTTCTTCCGCTTCCATCGGTATCCTGCAGGCTCTTTCGGTTACCGGCGAAATCACCTGTTCGTCGGCCTTTCCCATTATTATGGGCCAGAACATCGGCACCTGTATCACGCCCATCCTGGCCAGCATCGGGGCATCCCGCAACGCCAAACGTTCCGCTGTGGTGCATCTGAGCTTTAACGTGGCAGGCACCGCCATCTTTTTGATCGGGATTTACAGCATCCAGCATTTTATCGGGATCCCTTTTTGGCATGAGCCCATCACCAAGGGCGGCATCGCCGATTTTCATACGATGTTCAACGTCATCGTAACGCTGATCTTTATTCCCTTTACCGGCGTTTTGGATAAGCTGGCTCATCTCGTTATCCGGGACAAAGGCGACGAAACGGCGATTTTGGACGAAAGTATTCTGCTGGAGGAACGGTTGCTGGTTACGCCTTCCCTGGCCATAGAACAGGCCCGAAAAGCCACTTATGCCCTGGCAGACCAGGTGCAGGTGATGCTGGAGGAGACCCGGAGCCTGGCCGAAGAATACGATCCCAAGGGCGCGGCCAGGATCCGGGAGCAGGAAGACGCCGTTGACCGCATCGAGTCCAGGGTCAGCGACTATTTACTGAAACTGCGGGAAAGTGAGATCCCCGACAGCCTGCGGAATATCCAGCGGGAGCTTTTGCACACCATCAGCGAACTGGAGCAGGCGGCGGACAATGTAAACAATATTGTGGATGCCCTGGAGGAGGTCTACGATAAAAAACTGTCCTTTTCCCCCTCGGCCCGTTCGGAGCTGGAGCGGCTTTTTGCGGCTGCCAACGAGATGATCGCCTTTACCAACCAGGAGCTGAAGCATAATCGTTCCGACAGAATCGGCACCATCGAGGCCTATGAAAAGATCATCGACATCATGGAGGAAAACTTCCGCAGCCATCATATCGCCCGGCTGCAAAAGGGCGCCTGCACCGGACATACGGCCTTTCCTTTTGTGACGATCATTGATCAGATGACCAGGATCGCCGATAATTTCTCCAATATCGGCGTAGGGTTGATGGTCTTTAAAAAAGGAAATTCTTTCATTAACCGCCACGAGATGATGAACCGCATCCATGAAGACGGTATGGAAGGCATGGAGGAAAGCTTTAAGGAACTGAGCCTGAAATATTTGAAGCCGGTGATTTTGCCGGAGCACCTGGCTCAAGGGGCAGCGGAGTGCAGTCCTTGCCAGGGATAGAAGGGTTTTTCCCGGCACCGCTATAATGGCCGGGAGCAAAGCCCGAAAATAATAAGCGGGAAGATCATAAGCAGGACGGCGCAAGGCATTCAGCCCGGGCCGTCCTGCTTATTGGTATGGTGTATAGTTATAGGGAAAAGCAGGGAGGGTTGGTCATTTAACTTACGGCTTCGGATAAAACGATGGAAAGTGAGCCGTTTTGGCCGGTGGTGGTACGATAGACGCTGATTTCAGCGGTATCGCCGGCCTTGCATTGATCCAGCTGCCGGTTCAATTGAGCCTGGGTAGTGATAGAAACACCGTTAAAGGCGGTGATGATGTCGCCGGCTTTCAGCCCGCCCGCCTCCGCCCCGGAACCGGGGGCGACATAGCGGACCAGGAAGCCTTGGGGAACGCCGTAGTAGGACGCCATCCGGCTGCTGATCTCGTCGCCGGAGATGCCGATGGAGGCCCGGCCCGCCACATAGCCTTTGGACATCAACTCGCGAATAATGGGTACCGCGGCGTTGCTGGGGATGGCAAAACCCAATCCTTCGGTTTCGGAAGAAGCGATTTTTACGGAGTTTATTCCGATAACCTGACCATAGCTGTTGGCTAAAGCGCCGCCGGAATTACCGGGATTGATGGCGGCGTCGGTCTGGAGCAGGGTCATATAGCGGCCGTCCACTTCCACCTCCCGGTTCAGGGCGGAAATTACACCGGCAGTTACGGTACCGGCAAGATCCAGGCCCAGGGGGTTACCGATGGCGATGGCGGTATCTCCCGCCCGCAGGCTGTCGGAGTCGCCGAAGGTCGCCGCCGCCAAGCCGCTGGCGTCGATTTTCAGGACCGCCAGGTCGCTTTTGGCGTCGGAGCCGATAACGCTGGCGTTGTAGATTTTGCCGTCGCTGGTGGTCACCTGGATGTTTGTCCCGCCGCTGATCACGTGGGCGTTAGTTACGATGTAGCCGTCACTGGAGAAAATGATGCCGCTGCCGGAGGAGGTGCCGTTACTGAGCTGGGAAGAAATACCCACCACGGAAGGACCTACGGTTTCGGCCACGTCGGCGGCGCTGAGCTTAGTTCCGGAAACGGCGGCCTGAGCTGCCGGCAGGCTGCTGCCTGAGCTTGTGAGATCGGCTGTGCCGGTTCCGCCGGCGGTGTTGGCGATGGCGGCGCTGTCCTGGCCGGGAAGGCTGATCCCGGCTTCCGCATCGCCATACCAGGCCGGGGCGTTTTCCTGCCAACGGGGGCCGGCGTCTCTGACGGACCGGACCTTTTGGCTGTCGAGTCTGGTATAACCCAGGATCGAGGCGGCGCCTACGCCGACGGTAAAGAGCACGCCGGCCATGAACCCCGCCAGCAGGGTCTTGAGCCGGAGGGTATCCCAGACGGCTTTTTCCTTGACCCGCGGCGAATTTCCGGAAGGTCTGCGGGATTCGCCGGTAAAATCCGGCTTTGCTTTTGACTGAGCCTCCTTTTGGACGTAAGCTTCAACCTGGGTTCCGGGATCCGTCTCTTCCTGGGGCTGAGCCTGGGGAGCTTCTCCGCTCCCGGGCTGACCCCCGTTAAAAACCCAATCCACGCTGCCCTTTGCCGGGACGCCGGAACCTTCGGGCCCGGCAGGAGAACCTTCCGAAAGTCCGGCTGACTCCCGGAAAGTCCCGTTTACCGCCGCCTCGGGCAAGGCTTCCGGGGCCTCCTTTGGAAGGGTATTGCTGTTCCGATTATTATTTTCATCCTGATTTGAGGTTGAAATGATCCATGCCATAATTCCTCATCCTTTCAAACGAAACCTGCTTTGGTTTACACTTCCAATTTACGGGATACCTGTGAAGGATTTGTGATAAGAAAATTAAGACTTGATGAATTGTATCTTTTCGCAGAAGAATCCGATATAATAAGCATGATATCTTCCATAAAAGCTGATCCGCCGCCGCGGCCGGGCCTGGAAAAGGCTGAAGGGCCGGCTGCTTTTTACTGGAAATTTTGGAATGCAAAAAATAAAACAGTGGAATCAAAGAGGGTGATTTTTTGACGATAAAACTGACTGTTGGCTTTTTGGATCAGCGGGAAATGGATCAATTGGAGGTAGCCGGAGGCACCTGCCTTCGGGAACTTGCCGAGGGTTACGGCAAAGGCCGCAGCCTGCCCCTTATCGGCGCGCTCTATAATCACCGGGTGGTGGATCTCTATACCCCGGTCAATGAAGAGGGCACTGTCTTTTGGCTGGATATGTCCTCGGTGCAGGGCATGCGGATTTACAAGCAAAGCATAACCATGCTGCTGGCCCAGGCGGTGCGGGAGCTGTTTCCCCATTGGTTTTTGGACGTTCATCACGCCCTGGGCAAGCACACCTACTGTGAATTTGTAGGGGCCAGTCACTTTTCCGTGCGCACGCTGGAACTGATCGAGGCCCAGATGCGCAAGCTGGTGGCGGAGGACGAACCTATCGTGCCTACGGAGCTGCCGGCAAAAGAGGCCCTGCCTTTGCTGGAGAGGGCCGGTTACGGCAATACGTCGTACCTGCTGCGGAAAATGGGCCGGGATCCCATCTGTATTTACCGGATGGGGGGGCAGATCTTTCATTCCTTCCATTCCCTGGCCCCCAGTGCCGGCTGTTTGCATACCTTTGGTCTTTTGCCTTATGAGAAAGGCTTTTTGCTTTGCTATCCCACCCGGCAAACCCCCCGTACCCTGGCCCCTTTGGCGGAAGTGCCGAAATTGGCCGGCGTGCTGACCGAGAGTAAGGAATGGACCAAGATATTAAACGTTTATAACGTCGCGGGGCTTACCCGGGCCGTATCTAAAGGGCCCGCCGCGGTGCGGGATCTGATCCATGTTTCCGAGGCGCTGCAGGAAAAATATCTGGTTAATCTGGCGGATCAGATCTATGCCGACCGGGACCGGCTGCGGCTTGTATTGATCGCGGGGCCTTCTTCCTCCGGCAAGACCACCTTCTGCTACCGGCTGGCTACCCAGCTGCGGGTGCTGGGGCTGCGGCCGGTGACGCTTTCCACCGACGATTATTTTGTGAACCGGGAGGATACCCCAAAGGATGCCGACGGTTCCTATGATTTTGAATCCCTGCGGGCTATTGATGTGGAGCTGTTTAACCGGCATCTGGAAAGCCTGGTGGAAGGTCGGCAGGTCATGGCGCCCATCTTTGATTTCCGCCAGGGTCTCCGGATGGATAACAGCCGGAAGGTGCGGGTGGAACCGGGCCATCCCATCATCGTGGAAGGAATTCACGCGTTGAATGAGGCTTTGACCCCCGCCGTGGGCCGGGCCATGAAATTTAAAATCTACATCAGCTCCATGGTGCAGGTGGATATCGACAGTTATAACCGGGTGGCCACCAGTGACGCCCGGCTGCTGCGGCGTCTGGTGCGGGATTCTCAGTACCGGGGACGCTCGGCGGAGGATACCCTGATCCATTGGCCTTCGGTGCGCCGGGGAGAGGAGCGAAACATCTTTCCCTATCAGGAGGAGGCCGACGCCATGTTTAATACCGCTTTAGTCTATGAGACCGGTGTGTTCAAGAAGTATGCGGAGCCTTTGCTGCGGGAGGTAAGCCCCCTTATCCCGGAATATGCCGACGCTCAGCGGCTTTTAGACATGCTGGCCTATTTTCCGGAGATCGGCGACGAGGCGGTTCCTCTGAATTCAATTCTGCGGGAATTTATCGGCGGCAGTTCCATTCATGAAGACTGAAACTCTTCGGCTGAAGGCCTGAATGACTGAAAATCAGACTGTCTGGCGGTCTGAACCGGCTGGCCTGAATAAACGAAAAACGCGGTCCCCTCTGGGGATCGCGTTTTTTTTAGATCGGAAAGGCCGGAGCTTCCCGGAAAAAACAAAGGGGAAGGGCCCCGCCGGTCCTATAAATAGCAGACGGTAAGGCCTAAAGTCCCCAGGCCGGAATGAGTGATGACTACCGGCGTAGTGTCTCCGAAGGTGGTCAGGGCCCGGCCGAAGGCGGCTTCCGCCTTTTCTTTCAGAGCTTCGGCCATTTCCAGGCAGTCTCCGTGGATAACGGCTATCTGGGCCGGTACCTTGCCGTTTAAAAGCTTGGCCGCCTGGTCGATCATCTTCTGGATGGATTGCTTTTGGCTGCGGACCTTTTCAAAAGGCTCGTAGACGCCGTCTTTTACATGGATGATGGGTTTAATGTTCAGTACGGAGCCGATAAAAGCGGTGACCCGGCCGATCCGTCCGCCTTTATAAAGGTTTTCCAGGGTATCCAGACAGAACATCGTTTCGGTATGACTGGACACATCCCGCAGGTGTTTCAGGACCTGGTTAACGTCGGCTCCTTCTTGGATTACTTTTACCGCTTCAAAAAGCTGCAGCCCCATACCGAAGCTGATATTTTTACTGTCGAATACGTAGATTTCCGGGCTGATTTCCCTGGCGGCGGTCTCCGCCACGCTGACGGTGCTGCTCAAATGGGAAGAAAGGTGGATGGAGATGATCTGACAGCCGGGGTCTTCCTGCAGGATAGACCGGTAGACATTCTGGAAATCTTCTTTGGTGGGGGTGGAAGTTTTCGGGAGTTCATTGCCGATGCCGCGCAACAATTCGTTATACTCACGGGGAGTAACCGTCACACCGTCAAGAAAGGTTCTGCCGTCAGGAAAGGTGATGTGTAAAGGGATGATGGAAACTTTATTTTCATCTGCAAACCATTTCGGCAGATCCGCTGTACTGTCGGTGACTAAACGAATATTGTGCATGGGCACTCCCTCATTTCTTAAAATGATAAAACCTGTTCTGACTATCAGTTTACCTATTTTATCACGGAAAGGCAAGGAAAAACAAAAGAAAATGCAGATACCTTCAGGAAGATAGGGAATGTTGGGTGGATAAGCCGGACAAGCCGGTATAACGGGCGGGCGGATTATGCCATATTAACCTGCTGCGGAATTTAACGATTTGGACGGTGCATATCAAGTGTGTGAAATCATTGCGTAACGCCGTGCGCGGTAATGATTTTATAAAATTTTACCAAGAAGTTATCAAAGGCGATAAATAAGTGTGAATTTACATATATTCCTGTAATCTATATAATAATTATAGAAAAACTAGCTGCGAGATAGGGATTTTAAATCAAAATATCATACAGAATATTTCCGCTAAAAAATACAACAAATCCTCCCTAATCGATGCCAATCAGGCGCTGCGCTTTTTAGTCGACGAACACAATTGCAGAATCAATAAAGAGGAGGGATGGCAATGAAGATGACTCTGCAGCAAATGCGCTATGTGTCCGAGATCGTCAAAAATGGTTCTATTAGAAGTGCCGCAGAAACCCTGTATGTGACCCAGCCAAATATCAGCAAGCAAATAAAGATGCTTGAAGGTGAGCTTGGCATCCGTATTTTTGACCAGTTGGGAAACCGTTCTGTTCTTACCGAAGATGGGAAACGAATTATACAGCACTTCAATGAGGTATTGGCCAATGTCGAATTCATTGAGGAGAACTTTTCTGCTAAATGGAAAGTCGACATGAAATTTTCTGTAAGCTCTCAGCATTATACCTTTGCCTCCAGGGCTTTCAGCAATTTGCTGAAAGAGATTTCAACAGATAGTTATTGTTTCAGCCTGCATTATGAGCGCACAGTCGATGTTTTTAAATCTGTTTCAAACCGGAAAAGCGAGATCGGCGTGATCTTGGAGAACTGTGAGAAGAAGCATAGCTTTCAAAGACTTTTCGACAGTTATGGCTTGGAATTTCACCCGCTTATTCAAATGAAGGCACACATTTTTCTGGCGAAGGATCATCCTCTGGCAAAAAATAAGGAGGTGACCGCCAAGGATCTGGAACCCTACCCATGCATTGTTTATACGCAAGATGAATCAACCCCCAATTTTTTGATGGAGGAAGTATTCCTCCCCCAAATTTTCCCTAAAAAAACTTTGCTGATCAGCGATCTTTATGCAAGCAAAGAATTGATTGAAAATTCTCAGGCATACGACATCGGAACAGGACTGCTTGGAGAAAATATGCGGGATCGCTTCTCCAGCGTTGCGTTCAAGGACAGTCCCGATATTTGTGTAGGTTGGTTGTCAACAAAGGACAAAGAAATCAGCCCGTTAGGAAAACGATATGTAGAACTTCTGAAGGAAGCTGTCCGGGAGATGGAACAGGATAGAAAAATACTGATGAGGTGAGTGTTATGGAGAAAATAACGAGAAACTGGGCGTTTTTATTTATTGGCTTGGCATTCTTTGCGACCTACTTTGGCGCAGGCAACCTGGTCTTTCCGCCAATGATCGGCATCCAGAACGGAACCGGCTATCCGGCCGGCTTGGCAGGACTTGCAATTTCCGGAATTTTTCTGCCGCTATTCTCTTTGTTCGCCATTGCCAAGGCCGGCGAGTCAGTCAAGAGCATCACTGATCACGCATTCAAGAACCTTGATAAAGTTCTTCTGACCATTTCCATGCTGCTGTGTGTAGTTGTGTCCATCCCCAGAACGGCCGCGGTTGCCATCGAGCTTGGCCTGCAGGGTGCCTGGAGTTCCGCCCCTTACTTCGTATCCATCGTGATCTATTTCTTGATCGCATTTTTGTTTGCGCGTACCAAAATTGGAGCACTGGACAAGGTTGGCAAAATCCTAACCCCTGTGATGGTCATTATTCTTTTTATCCTTGTTGTTGTCGGTATTTTCAATCCGATGGGAACTCCTCAGATATCGACTGTGGGCAATAACTTTACCTTTGCCTTCCTGCAGGGATATCAGACCGGAGACGTTGTCGTTTCTTTCCTGATGGCGGCGGTTTTCATGGAACAAATCCACAGTCACGGTTATCAGCCAGGCAAAGAGACCAGAAAGATTGCGCTGAAGGCCTGCTTGATAGCATTTATCTGTCTGTTTGTAATTTATGGCGGCCTTCTTTATCTGGGAGCTACGGCAGGGAGTAAGTATTCGCCGGAAATCGGCAATGCGACTCTGCTGGTTGCCATCATTAAGGATATCGGAGGGAGCTTTGCAATGGTTCCCTTTGCCATCGCCGTTGTCCTGGCCTGCCTCACCACAGCAATCGGCCAGCTGACGGCTGTCGCTGATTTTTTTGAAGACCTGACCGGCGGAAAAGTCAAATATATTATTTTTCTCTGTTCCAACGTTCTGGTTTCTCTGCTTGTCGCCTCCGTTGGCCTGGATACCATCGTCAGCGTTGCGCTGCCTCTGTTTGGCTTAATCTATCCTCTGTGCATCGTGCTTTCGCTGCTGGGGTTTTTCAAAAAGTATGTGCCGAACGACGGCGCATACAAAGGAAGTGTGGTTCTCGTCGTGATTTATTCTGTGCTGGATACGATACTTGCATACGGAGCAAACCTGCCCCCGGTTTCTGCTGCGCTGGGCATTCTGCCATTCTATTCCGCCGGTTTCGGCTGGATAGCACCTGCTGTTGCCGGATTTGTTGCAGGGATAGTCATCTATGGCGTAAAGGCCGGGAAGGATACGGAGCCTACCGCAATTTGAGCAAATTTGATTGAGGTTTTTCCTTTTCCAGAATTGGGATTATAAAGATAATTTGATTTTACTTTTTATATTGGAGGTCGTCTATCATGTCAGAAAACACTTTGCAAGGGAACGCCACCATCAGCATCCATGCGGGCGAACCGAAAGAACAGTTCGGCGCAGTTGTCCCTCCCATTTATCAGACTTCGACATTTGAATATGAGACCACATTTGCGGCTGCAGAAGCATTTGGCGATCTCCATACGACAAACGCATACACCCGTCTGCACAACCCGACCAATACGGTTCTGGAAGAAAAATTGGCTCAACTGGAGCACGGCAAGTATGCCGTGACCTTTGCCTCTGGCATGGCTGCCGTTACCGGCGCACTGCTTGCTCTGCTGAGCAATGGCGATCATGCAATCTTTGTAAAGGCCAAATATTCCGGAACGGAAGAGGTCACGACCAAGTACTTCCCAAAGTTCGGCATCGAGTACGACGACTTTGACCCGTTGCACATGGAAGAGCTGGAGTCCAAGATCAAGCCGAACACCAAGCTTATTTACCTGGAGACTCCGGCAAATCCGACCTTGGTAATGGCAGATATTGAGGAAGTCTGCAAAATTGCAAAGCGCCATGGAATCAAAGTTGCTGTGGATAACACCTTCGCATCGCCTATTAACACGAATCCTATCGATTTTGGCGTAGATATTGTTATTCACAGTATGACTAAATACATCAATGGGCATGGCGATACGCTGGGCGGAGTCGTGATTTGCAATGATCTTGAGTATGCCGATGAGGTTCGTTTCGGTTCTCTTATGCATCTAGGCGCAGTTCTCTCTCCAAATGCTGCTTACCTGGTTGCGCGCGGTCTGAAAACGCTGGAGCTTAGAATGCGGCGCCATAATGAAAATGCGGCAAAGATTGCGGAGTTCCTCAATAATTCCGATAAAATTTCCATTGTGCGTTATCCGTTCCTCGAGTCCAATACTCAGTATGCCATTGCCAAGAAGCAGATGCGGGGCGGCGGTGGAATGGTGACCTTCGATGTAGTGGGCGGTCTTGAGGCAGGGCAGGAATTCATAAATAAACTGAAGCTTGCCAAGATTGCGGTCAGCCTTGGCGACCCGATCACTCTTGTCGAGCAGGCTGCCGCTATGACGCACACCATGATCCCGAAGGCAGACCGCGAAGCGGCTGGAATCACGGACGGCATGATCCGTATGTCGGTGGGGCTTGAAAATGTGGAAGACCTGATTGCGGATATTAAGCAGGCATTGGGGGACTGAGCGGTTTTCCAAAGTCCTGCCATCGGCAGCGGTACTCTGTCGCTGCTTCTCAAATAATCCTGTCTGTGGCTGCCAGATTGGCAGCAGAATATCGACAGACAAATAATTAATGGAAGGCAGACCTCAAAAGCCGCCGGGATCATTCCTGGCGGCTCCTTTATTGATCGACTGTTCGATTTATGGTAAAATATTCAATGGCCAAGAGGATATCTAAGGCGGTTAGCACTTCCCATAACGGGAGGTGGCAGGATGAATCATTCAGAGTTGTATCTGTTTTGCACTATGCTAATTGCTTTTGCTGACTTATTGTGAAGTGAAAGGAAATAACCGCCTGGCAGGGCGGTTATTTCTTGAGAATGATAATTTTCGAGAAAGGCTAACTGTCTAAGGTTATCCTCTTGACTATACATTGCACTATTTCAACTGTTATATCAAGTTTTTTACATTACATCGAGGTGTTACCGTCAGCGCGGAAGGTCTGTCTTTATGGTTATGTGCACAGTATACTGTTATTTTAAAGTAATATGTGTCAAATGTATGCCGCAGCCGTCAAGTATAGATAATATGACAGAGCGCCGGTTAAAAAAAGTAAGTAAAATAGACGCTTTTCAATTTGAACATCACAATTTAAAACCATTGGCTAAGCAGGGTTTTGCTTTTTATGGTAGAATTTAAGCTGGATTAAAGGAATTAGTTTATTAAACAAAGAGGAAAGAAGGGAACCTTTTGGCAGCTGCATATCTTCCCTGGGACTCCGGCTGGCGGGAATTAATCACCTATATCCCCTGGGTCCAGCCGGAAGGGGAACGAATGGAGGATTCACCCATGCTGCCGGCCTATCCCGTTTTTAAAAATGCTGAAAATCAAGGCCTGGAGGGGCGGCAGAAGATGACGGCGGTGGCCGGCGCCATGGTTACCGTGTTGGGGCATCAGCCGGACGATCCCCTGGCGCCGCTGTACAGCGTATGGCTGTCCATGTATGATCCTAACCTGGCTCGTCAGCTTTTGCTCGAGGGCACGGATCTGGCCAGCCGCTTTGATTTTGGAGAGGCGGTCTGGATGCTGCAGGCAGCCGTGATGCTGGAGCCGGAATCTTACGAGGCCCATTATAATCTGGCCTTGACTTATGAACAACTGGGCCGTCACCTGCAGAGGCAAAAGAAACTCTCTCCGGCCCATCAGTGTTTTGCCCTGGCCCGGCAGTATCGGGAAAACGCCGCCCAGCTGGAACAGGTTCGCAGGGTCAAGGAGCGGGAAACCGCCCCGGCCCGGGAAGAAGATCAACTTGATACCAGGCAAGGAGGGATAAATCCATGAAAGAAGCCGACAAGGCCTGCGCGGCAGACCTCCAAAAGAGCGGGACGTCCCAAGGGATGATCCAGGTATATACCGGAAACGGCAAAGGAAAGACCACCGCCGCCATCGGACTGGCGGTCCGGGCAGTGGGCGCCGGAAAGAAGGTAATGTTTTTACAGTTTCTGAAAGCCAAAGGGTATAGTGAACACAAGTCTCTGGCGGTCTTTGGGGACAAGCTTACCCTGGAAACCGTGGGGAAGCCGTTTTTTATCGCTCCGGAAGGTACCATGAGCGAAGAGGATATAGCAAAATTCGGCGAAAGCGTGGTGATTTTTCCGCCGGGAAATCCGCCGGCCGAATACCGGGCTTTGGTGGAACGGGGGCTGGAACGGGCCCGGCAGGTGCTGGCCGGCGGGGAATATGACCTTGTGGTGCTGGATGAAATCAACGTAGCTTTATTCTTTAATCTGGTGAAGTGGCCGGACCTGGAAGCGGTCCTGGATTCCCGCAACCCGGCTGTGGAAGTGGTGCTGACCGGTCGGGGGGCGCCGGAAGAGCTGATCCGCAAGGCCGATCTGGTCACCGAGATGAAGGAAATCAAGCACTATTATCATGATTTAGGACTGGAAGCCCGTTTGGGCATTGAAAATTAAGGAAGTGCAGAGCGACATGAAAAAAAATGATACAGCGGAGGCTGCCGCCCAAACTGCGGCGGATATCAAAAAAGCGGCCGAGGTCACAGAGGCCGGCGGCACAGCGGTAGAGCTGAAGGATATCTGGCAGGCCAAGGACAGACTTGCCGGCCTGGTCCATAAGACTTCCTTAAGCCGGTCCCGCTCTTTGGACGAGATCACCGGCGGCGAGGTGTTTCTCAAGCTGGAAAATATGCAGAAGACCGGCTCCTTTAAAGTACGGGGCGCCAGCAACCGGATCCTGGCTCTGGCCGGGGATTCCGACATAAAAGGGGTGATTGCCGCCTCTGCCGGCAACCATGCTCAGGGCGTGGCCCTGGCGGCTACCCGGGCCGGGATTAAGTCCACCATTGTGATGCCGGAAGGAGCGCCGATTTCCAAGATCATGGCCACCAGAGGCTACGGCGCCGAAGTGGTGCTGTCCGGCGCCAATTATGACGAGGCCTGGCGGCGGGCCATGGAGCTGCAGAAAGAGCAGGGGACCCTGTTCCTTCACGCCTACGACGATCCCTACGTCATCGCCGGACAGGGCACCATCGGCCTGGAAATTATGGAACAGATGAGCGAGCTGGATACCGTCTTGGTACCGGTGGGCGGCGGCGGTCTGGCCGCCGGCGTATCATTGGCCGTAAAATCCCTTAATCCTAAGGTAAAGGTTATCGGGGTCGAGGCGGCCAATCGGGGGCATACCATTGCCGACGGTATCCAGGTCAAGCACCCCGGAAAAATCACCGGCGCCATCCTGGATAAATATCTGGACGGTATGGTGAAGGTGGACGACGAAGAGGTGGCCGGTACCATTTTGATGCTTTTAGAGCGGGTAAAAGTGGTCACTGAAGGAGCCGGCGCCGCTTCCGTGGCGGCAGCCCTTTATCAGAAAGTGCCTACCCAGGGCCGGAAGCTCGCCTGCATTGTCAGCGGCGGCAATGTGGACGTAAATTTCGTGGCTCAGATTATCCAGCGCGGTATGCTGAAGAACGGCCGTTACCGGGAGGTCACCGCCGCCATCGGCGATAAGCCCGGAAGCCTGCGGCGTTACCTGGATATCATCGCCAAGGAAAAGGGCAACGTTATCAATGTGATCCATGACCGTAACCGGGCGGATCTGCCCATCAGTACCGTCAGCGTCTCGGTGCTGATCGAGACGCAGGGTTTTGAGCATGGGGAGCAAATCCTGAAAGCCTTGCGCCAGGGCGGCATTACTCTGCTGAAATGGTAGAGGCTTCACCGGAAATTTCAAAGGAGGGATGGAGCAGATGGACAACAGCAAAGACAGTCTGATTTTGGTGGATATTTTTGATCGTCCCGTAGGTACGCTGGACAAGCTTTCCGTGCACCGGGACGGCCTTTTGCACCGTGCGTTCTCCGTTTTCCTGGTGGACGTTCCGGGCCGCCGGCTGCTTTTGCAGAAGCGCGCCCCCGGCAAATACCACAGCAGCGGCCTATGGGCCAACACCTGCTGCTCCCATCCCCGGCCGGAGGAAGAGCTTCTGCAGGCGGCTCACCGGCGGCTTTATGAGGAAACCGGCATCCGCTGCCAGCTGATGGAGCTTTTCACCTTTGTTTATCGCAATGTTTTTGATCATGGTCTGTCGGAATACGAACTGGATCATGTGTTGGTGGGAAATTACGACGGTGAAGCCAAGGACTGGCTGCCGGACCCCGACGAAATCCAGGAATTGTCCTGGGTGGATATGGACCATCTGGTGGTGGCCCTAAGCCAGAGACCTCAGAAGTTTGCCTCCTGGTTTCTGATCGCCGCTCCCCAGGTGATCGCTTATATGCAGCGGCTGATCGACAAGGAAAAAGAAAAGCCGGTAAAGGTATCCTGAGGGCTGAGCGATTGCCTTTTTGGCTGCCGGGCATATCCGGTGCGGCGGCTGTTAAAGGCTCGGCTATAGGGAAAAGAGGAAAAAGAATAGTAGCTGATAAAAGACCGCTGTTCCCCGGCCGGGAAACGGCGGTTTTCTTAAGTGCCGAAGAAACAGGCGGATTAATTGTTGCATTTTCGAACAAAATATGCTTTAATACAAAAGATGGCTTAAGCATTAAAATTTCTTGTTTCTAAAATGCTTTGGAGGCTTATACGTGAAGGAAAAGGATAGATTCCGGGAAAAAACAATCAACGAGAGCAGCGATGTGAGTTCCATTCTGAAGCAGTTGGACTACAAAGGAAATTTAAAGTTCCGCTTTTCTGCCCTGTTACACAGAACCATCACCGAACAGCGCGACTATGGCAACGGTGAGCAGATCAAGATGCTGGACGCCCACATCCTGAAGGATATCGATGAAAACCCCGGTATGTTGAGTGTGGAGCTTGCCCGGAACTGGTGCCGCACCCGCAGCGCTATCTGTGTCATCGTCCAGCGGTTGGAAGAGAGCGGGTATATCACCAAGGAGTTCATCGACGGCAACAAGAAGGAACGAGCCCTCTTTGCTACGGAGAAGGGTCACCAGCTCTGCGAGCTGCACAGACGCTATGACGCTATGCAGACCAGCGCCCTCATCAATGAGATGCTGGGTTACTGTACCGCCGAGGAGATCGACGCCTATTTCAAAGTACTGGATTACCAGATCAAGGTCATGCAGAAGGGTTACTTCGTCGATGAGGACGGCAATCCCGGTTTTGACTACACCGGAGAAAAAACCGGCGGCACAAAAAGCTGACAAAAGTACAAAAAGTGGGGGACCGCAAAGAAGCGGTCCCCCACTTTTTGTTTCGAAAACGGACTCAGTGCAGGATTGGGCTTGCCGGAGACCGGCGGGCAGGCGCAGGGCCCTTATCAAATATGCTTTTTAAGAGAGCTTTTCAGTCGCTCCAGCGCGGGGGCGATGTAGGACGTGGGACAGGCTAGGTTCCAGCGCTCAAATCCGGTACCCTGCTGGCCGAAAATAAAACCGTCATCGAAGAACAGGTGAGCTTCCTCCCGCAGGATGCGGGCCAGTTCCCTGGCCTCGATGCCCAGGGGCCGGAAGTCCATCCACAGTAAATAGGTACCCTCCAAAGGCGTCACCTTCACCGCCGGGAACTCACCGGCCAGGAAATCCACCACCAGCTTGCGGTTGGCGTCGATGATGGACAGAGCCTGCTCCAGCCACTCATCACCGTAGGTGTAGGCCAGGCGGCAGCCCTCCAGACCCAGAATATTGCACTTGGGGTTGCCCTCATGCTTCAGCATCTCGGTAAAAAAACTCTTGCGCAGCTCTTCGTTGGGGATAATAATATTGGAGGTCTGAAGTCCGGCCAGATTGAAGGTCTTACTGGGAGCGGTGCAGATCAGGGAGTGCTGGGCAAACTCTTGGCTGATGGAACCGAAGACCGTGTGTTCGTAGCCAGGCATGATCAGGTCGTTGTGGATCTCATCACTGCAAATGACCACACCGTTATCGATACAGATCCGGCCCAGGCGCGCCAGTTCTTCCCGGGTCCAGACCCGGGAGGAGGGGTTGTGGGGGCTGCACAGGATGAACAGCCTGACCTTCGGATCCTTAGCTTTGGCCTCGAAATCCTCAAAGTCGATGCGATAGATGCCGTTGTCGTTGATGAGGGGGGAGGAAACGATCTTCCGCCCGTTGCGCTCGACGGCCATATACATGGGATAGTAGACCGGAGTGGTCAGCAAAACGCCGTCGCCGGGCTCGGTAAAGGCTTTTACCGCCGTGAAAAAGGCGTTGATGACGCCGGGGGTGTCCACGATCCACTCAGGGGAGATCATCCAGTTGTGACGGCGCTTCAGCCAGGCGCACACGGCATCCTTATACCCGGCGGTCGGGTTGGAGTAACCCAGGATGCTGGTATCCAGAAAAGCCTTCAGGCCTTCCACTACCTCAGGCATATTCTTCAGTTCCATGTCCGCCACAGAGAAGGGGATAATGTCCTCGGAGCAGTTATAGGGTTCCATCTCTTTCCACTTAAGGCTTCCGGTGCCCTTGCGGGAAATCACAGTTTCGAAATCATATTTTTTCATAATCATCTTCCGTTTCATTCCAAAGATTAAATAGGCGTCTCGTTACTTTTGTTAATCAGATTAACAATTTGCATAAACTTATGATAGCATTGCTCGTTAACGGAAGTCAATGTCTTTTTGTGGTTTCAAGAAAAAGATTACTGTAAATCCGCATTAAATCAATGCTTTTAAATAAAAAATATACAATAAAACAAAGCTTCGAGGCTAAAATATTGTTCTCGGAATTTTCACCCAAAAGGCTATTGACAGGCATAAGAAGTCATGATATAACAATATTGTTAATTGAATTAACAATAGGCAAGAATTTGGCGGCACTCTTCTTTCGCGAGATGAGTGGCGCCTGCAAAGGGGGATTGATTTATTTGCGGAAGCTTACGGTGGGCTCACCTCTGATAGACGCTCTCGTTCATCCCTTAAGTGGAAGCGAAATATCGTTAAGAGATTTAACTGACAGAAAGAAAACGGCTATATTTTTTCTTCGCGACGCGGCCTGCGTTCTGACCCAGGCATACATCCAAGAGCTGATCGGGGCGCAGGAGTTGTTTCGCCGCGCCGACACGCAAGTTCTCATCGTAGTTAACGCCAGCGCAGCCGGCGCCTCCTCGGTACTTTCTCCGAAAAAAATCCCTTACGAGGTGATCTGCGATTCAGCAGGCACTCTCTATACACGCTACGGCGTGGGAAGTTCCCCGAACAGGGAGCAGTTAGGAGATGACAGTACCATGGCGTGTATTAAAAACGCCTATGACGCGGGTTTTGTTCACGGCACGGACACCGGCGACCCTCTGCGTCTCCCGGCATTATTTCTCTTTAACCGCAGCGGTTGCGCGGCGATGGTTCATTACGGCGTCCTGGGAAATGATCTTCCTTCTGCCGCCTCCCTTCAGGAGGTATTGGAAAGCCTGGGATAGCATGGTGCGCTCCTTATCCACTTCCAATTTCAATCGCTTATGGCTTATGTTTGACGGGCCCGGTTAAGCGCAATAAGCAGAGAAGCAAATTTTGAGAGAAAGAAGGAGAATTTGTGAAAAAGCTCAACGGCAAAGACTTATTCTTTATGGCAATGGGCGCCACCATTGGCGCCGGTATTATCACTAACACCGGGGTGGCTATCGGCATGGCCGGCAGCGGCGTGATCATCGCCTATCTGATCGCCTTCTTCGTCATGTTCGTGGCCAACCTGCCTACTATGTTCTTCGCCACCGTTCATCCTGTCATGAGTCCGGCCTATGTCATGACTTCCTGGGTCAGTAAGAAGACTGCGGGCTTCTGGCTTTACTGCCAGATCTTCGCCGCCTTTGCCCAGGCTTATATGGGCGTTGCTTTTGGCACTTACGTGAGCAGTATCTTCACCGGTATCAGCACCAAAGCGGCGGCCTGTATCATCGTCACTGTGTTCTTCCTGCTGAACCTGCTGGAACTGAAGACTTCCGCCAAGGTCCAGAACATTACCACAGCCGTGCTGCTGGCCGTGCTGCTGTCCTTTATTATCCTGGGCCTGCCCAAGTGCGACCTGGGTCAGCTCTTCAGCAGCGAGAACCTGTTATACGGCGGTGTCCGCGGCATCTTTGACGCCTGTGCCTCCGTGCTCTTCGGCGTGGGCGGCTGCACCATTTTGGTGAACTTCGGCCCCCAGATCGAGAACCCCAAGCGCAATATCCCCCGCATGACCATCATCACCTTCTTCTGTGCCTTCCTGGCCTTTGGCCTGGTCGCCTTCGTCGGCTCCGGCGTGGCCCCCATCGCCGAGATCGCCGGCAAGCCCATGACCGTTCAGGCTCAGATCATTTATCCCGGCAATGGCTACCTGATCTTCGTCATCGGCGGCGCTCTGCTGGCTATCATCACCACCATCAACTCCAATTATCAGCGCTACTGGAGTTCCATCATCCGCGGCGTGGACGAGGGCTGGCTGCCGGAGTTTATGGGTAAGCGCAACAACCATGGTATCCCCTGGGTTCTGATGGTTCTGTTCTGGCTGATGGCTCTGATCCCCAATCTGTTTGGTCTGAACATCGGTCAGTTGGTGAGCCTGGCTTCCGCCGTGACCCTGATCCCCATGCTCATCCCTATCTGGGGTTTCCTGAAGCTGCCTGAGGGTGATCCTGATGGCTGGAAGGAATCCAAGCTGTCCGGATATTTTTCCTCATCTGCCTCCCGCGTGGTGTTCTGCGCTTTCTGTACCGCTCTGATCGGTATCTTTGTTGTGCTGAACGTCCTGAACTTCACCAAGCTGGCCGCCATCTTTGTGGCTGTGTACTTCATCGTCGCCCTTATCATTTGTTTTGGCTTCGGTGATAAGCTGATGGCCTCCGGCGCCAAGCGCGTGGCCGCCAAAATCGAAGAGTAAAAAAGTTTTTCATCCTCCCCATTATACCTCCCGCGGCTCAGCGCTCCAGACCATCAAGGGCCGGGGCGCTGAGGCCCACACCACACAGAAAAGGAGTCTTTTGTGATGCGAAATAAGCTGGAAAAGTGCCTGCACCCTATGTTGGCTAAGCGCGACCAAAAGTGGTTCTGCCATAAGATCCAGGCTGAAATGAAGGAGCAGGGCCTGGGCTATCTGATCCTCCAGACCCCCTGCAACGTGTTCTACGCCACCGGTTATATGCCCCTGGTGGGCAGCAGCGCTGCTGTGGTTCCCGCCGAGGGCGACGTCCATCTCATCATCAGCACACTGGAGAGCGCCGATGCCGATGCCTCCACCCAGAATGTAGACGTGCGTGAGTTTATGTCCTGGGTCTTCATTGACGATGGCAGTGAGGAATCCCGCCGGGACAAGGGCGACGTCATGGACCCCGATGCCATTGTCCACATAACGCGGGATCTCATTAAGCACACCCCGATGGACGGCAAGGTGGGGATCGAGATGGGAAGCGTTGGGCACCACTTCTATACCACCCTCACCGCCGCCCTGCCCCAGGGCATGGTGGTGGACGGTTCCACCGTTACCCGTAATTGCCGCGTGGTGAAGTGCCGGTGGGAGATTGATATGCTCCGTCTGGCGGCCCAGGAGGCTGACAAGGCATGGAACGCCATGATTGAGGACATCAAGCCCGGCATGCCCGCCTGGAAGCTGGACGCCATGTTCACCTATCACGCCGGCAAGCTGAACCTGGAACACGGTACTGCCTCCCGCGGCAGCAGCTTCATCCCCGCCGCAGGCCCCTATTTCGGCCTGTGCGGTATGCCCCGCGGTTACATCCTCCGGGCCGGCGACGTCATTAAATTCGACGTCGGCTTCCAGTATCTCGGCTATTGGAGCGATATCGCCCGCACCTTTGCCGTGGGCGGCACCGCCTCCGATCAGGTTCTCGAAGTCTACGAGACCCTGTATAAGGCCAACCGCCTGGGCGTCAGCATGCTCAAGCCCGGCGTGCCGATGAAGGAAATCTACAAGGCCATCCGTGAAGAAGTGGAGAAGAGCCGGCTGATCCCCAAATATCCCAGAGGTCACATGGGCCACTCCATCGGCAGCGGCTCCGGCCCCGAGGAATACCCGACCATCGCCCCCGGCACCGATTATGTCCTGAAACCCGACATGGTGGTCTGCCTGGAGACCCCTTACTCGGCTGCCGGCAACGCTCCCGTCAAGGGCGGCTTCAACCTGGAGGATACTCATGTCATCACCGCCGATGGTCATGAGTCCTTCACGATCATGCCCGGCAACATCTTCTGGAAGTAATATACACTCCGCTTCATAACCCGGTGGAAAGGAGCACGGACGAAGCCTTGGAACAAAAGCAAATATCCTCTTGCCGTAAGGGCGTACATTACGCATGGTGGGTTCTGGCCGCCTGCTGCGTAGTTCAATTCGCGGGCTGCGGCATCTACTCCAACTCCATCGGCATTTTCATGCCCTGGACCTGCGCCGAAATGGGCTTTTCCACCACTGAATACAGCGTCAGTCTGACCATCGGCAACCTGACCACGATGGCGGCTCTGCCCCTGGCGGGGCGGCTGATCCCCAAATATCCCCCGCGCTTTCTCATCACCCTGTGCATTGTTCTGTGTGCCCTTTCCCTTGGGACCTCGGCCCTGTTTACCCAGCTTTGGCAGTGGTATATCAGCGCTGTTGTGCGGGGCTTTTGCGGGTCCTTCTTCTTCATGGTCATGTCCCCCATCATCCTCAGCGAGTGGTTCCATGCCAAGGCCGCTTTCTCCGTAGGAATCGCCATGGCCTTTTCAGGAATCGGCGGCGCGGTCATGGCTCCGTTGGGCAACTTCATGATCGAGCATATAGGCTGGCGGGCAGCCTCCGCCGCCATCGCGGGGCTCAGCCTGGTGATGCTGCTGCCCTTTACCCTTTTTCACCTCCACAACCGACCCGCCGATTTGGGAATGGAGCCCTACGGGGCGGGAACCGCGAAAGCGGCAAATGAGCCGGCGGCAGAGGAGGAGCAAGGCGTTCAAATGGGGCAGTTTGTCAAGCTGCTCCTCTGTACCTCCTTAATCTCCGTTCCCATTATCTTCAATGTCCACTTTGCTCAGTTCTCCGTATCTCTTGGACTTTCAACCGCCGTGGGCGCCCTCATGGGTTCTTGCTGCATGGTGGGAAACATCGGCGGCAAGCTGGTTCTGGGCTGGCTGGGGGATAAGCTCAGCACTTATAAGAGCGTCAGCGCCGGGGCAGTTGTGGCGCTGTTGGGCCTGGGAGCTATTTTCAGCTCCGGGGGCAGAGAAAGTATCCTCTACGTGGGGGCATTATTCTTCGGCGTTTGTATGTCCCTGACGGCGGTGGCCGTACCGATGATCGTGAGGGATTTCTATACCGGAGAGAGCTACCGCCGGGTGCTGCCCCTATGCTCCATGGCCACCTCGGCCATCAGCGCTTTCGGCACGGGAGCGGTGGGTTACGTCTATGACGCCACGGGAAACTATAATCTCTTTATCATCCTGTGCATGGGCTGCTACGCCGTCCTGCCGGTTTACATTACCACCTTCTATCGGAAAAACCAAAAATTACTTCAGTTGGGTAAAAAATGACTGAAAAGTAATAAATTCAGTTAGCGGGGATCAGTCAGCCGCCTGGAATCCCCCATGAATACAGACAAAGCAGAAGACCGCCGAAAAAATCGGCGGTCTTTTCAATGGGACGAGTGTTCAAAGCAAACCCGGGAAGCGGCTAAGCAATAGCCGTAACAAAAGCAAGCTCAACTATTTTGTATTGTGACCTTCGTGACTTTTTTGCCCTTTTCTGTTTCAGCCGAAGCTTTAGACGACGGCAATGAATCCTTAACCATATACCTTATCTGCGGGGTGAAGATAAACACAGGGGTATTGCCCAACCCGTCGCTAAGAACCATTATCCCCGGCTCATTGATATAGACCTCACCGCTTCCGGTAGTGTTTGTGGCGGCGCCGAAGGAGAGCTGGTCTCCCACCGACATTGATGACTGCACGGCAAGAATATAGTCTGTATCGCAACCGGGAGAATAAGGCTCGGGTGGAGTCAGATAGGTGATGCTGGGGTCGTATACCGATCCGTCGCCAAGATATATGGCAGCGATCCTGCTTAAAGATACATAGCCGTAATCCGATCCGCTCTGGATGATCAGCAGCCCCGGAGCATTTCCGCCGGGAGCGGTATATACCCCAATAGCTACTCCGGACAATGTAGCCAGCTGATCCACAAAAAGGGTCGTCGTAGTACTGGGATACAGCAGCGCTATCTGCCCAAGCAAATTGGCCAGCTGCCTGATGGCAAAACAGCCTGCGGTGTCTGCCATTGTGCCTGCCTCGCCTGTTTCTCCTTGGGGGCCGGTGGGCCCGGTTTCGCCTTGTGGTCCCGTCGGTCCCGTGGGTCCGGTTTCGCCGCTTGCATTGTCCTGTGTAACTACCAAGGCTCCCTGTAAAGGAACCTGACCAGATAAATACATCATTCCCGTGCCGACATTTATTAAGGATAATGTAAAGGGGACGTCCGGCACATCAATGATGCCGCCCCCATACACTTCACCGGTTTTTGTCGGCGAATTCCCCTCCAGCAAATCCCCCTGCGAAGACGAGATCGCAAAAGCCGCCCCGGCGGCGGAGGAGGATTGCGTTGCCATCCACCAGTTCACGATATATCTTCCGGTTTCCATTATAGTAATATCAGCGGTGGCCTCGCTGTAACTGATGCTGCCGGAAAGGTATTTGGTTGTATTAAAGAACACCTTTGCTCCCGTAGCGATTGGAGCGGTAGAGTTTAATGTGATTTGAAGCGCGTTTTGCCCCATTTGAGTTCATTCCTCCATTGAACTTCGGCCATCGAAAACAGTGTGCACTACATCATATGCGGAAGGAGCCTTTATGTGCATGGAGCGCTGTGTTCACGCAATCTCGCTTTAAACCCCGCTTTCAAGGCTTTCAGGCGGCTTTTCTTTAGCGTCGAAAGCTCATCATCATGGGAGGATATGACGTGCGTAATAGTTTCCCCGGAGTAACGCCATAGTATCTGCGGAACAAATCTATAAAATGGCCTTGATTACTGTAGCCGACGCTTGATGACGCAGCTTTTACCGAAGCGTGTTTATTCGTGATAAGCTGATAGGCTATCTCCATTTTTCTTGCAATCACAGCTTCATGAACTGTTGTTCCATAAACTTCTTTATAGCCGGTCTTAAGCTTATTCATATTGATATATACCATGGCGGCTAATTGCTTCACTGAAAAAGTTTCACAGTAGCGTTCTTCAATTATTTTATTCGCCTGCATAATGGCATGAATATCTTCCTGGCAAAAGCCGTTACAGGAAGAACAGATCAGTCTGCGCTTTTCAGTAAGAATGGGGACGATAATAGATAAAAGCTCCAGAGACTTCGCCTGATAAAACAGCTTTAACATATTACCGGCTTGGTAGCTATTGATTATTTGATGAACAATGGGCAACAAACCGATAAGTGCATCGGCGTCTGCTATTTTATATTCCGTGCAGCATAGCCCGGCAAGAGAACCGATATCCACATAGCGGGATAAATGCTTCAGTAAGACGGTCATTTCAACCGCCAGGTATTTCCCGCTTTTATAGGTCAGAGTGCAGTGCCGCGATGTTCCGTCGGAGCCATAGAGCCAGACAAGCGTATTGGGCTCCTTGTTACGTTTATCTGTCTCCATGGAGAAGACGGCATGAAACTCAACCGCGTTATAATGCGGTTCGCATCCGAAAGAAAAGTCTCTTTTCACTGTATATTGGCATATTGCAAGTTCAAATCCAGGCGCAAAGATAAATCTGTGTAAGTCCAGCAGCACGTCTTCATCGTCCGAATAAAAAGATTGCCCAAACTCCATCGGTATACACGTTGTCTGTAATTGAATACACAATAAGTTATAAAAATCGGTGCAATTCCTGATTACTGCCGCCTTGCAGGGCATAAGGACCTCCCCCTCTCCGAAGGTTAGCCATGGCTAACTGAATAATAACATAATTCCATCATGATGTAAAGAAACTTCCTTTTTGTCTATCCGTCCCGGCCTTTTCGTGCATGCTATTTTCATTGAGAGCGCTTATAATCAAGAAAATATTTGAAAACAGGGAGGAATATCTGTGAGTCAGGTCCGTGCCGAGCTTTTGAAAGAAAAGCCTTTCAGGCTCATGATAAAACTGTGCGTCCCGGCAATTATCGGGATGCTCGTTGTGGGATTGTATTCATTTATGGATGCGGTGTTTGTGGGACAGCTTATCGGGGAAAACGCTATGGGGGCCGTATCTGTCGCCTATCCCTTTACCTTGATCAACAACGGGATTGCCACGCTTGTCGGTATCGGTTCCGCATCTATACTCTCAAGGGCAATCGGGGAAAAGGATTATGACACGGTAGATAAAATAATGGGAAACCTTTTGGTGCTTATTCTGGCGCTTTCCCTTATTGTCAGTATTATTGGCGTCATCTTTACCCGTCAGATATTGTCTATCAGCGGAGCCGGCGGAGAGATATTGAACTTGGCGGAGCGGTACTTAAAAATTGTTTATCTGGGTTCTGCGTTTGTTAATTTCGCGCAAAGCGCCAATATGGTTATGCGCGGCGAGGGCCTCCTGAAAAAGGCAATGGTTTTTATGGGAATTGGCGCCGTCATCAATATTGTGTTAGATCCCATCCTGATTATCCTGATGGGCGAGCGTGGTATAGAGGGCGCCGCAATTGCGACTGTTACAGCGCAAATCATTCAGGCGATGGTTACGATAGTTTATTTTATAAAAAAAAGTAAAACGGTGCGGATACATCGGATTCGCCTTGAAATGTCCTTTTTGCCGCAAATATTCAGCGTGGGTGTGTCGGCCATGCTGATGCAGGTTATGTCCATGGTGCAACAAACGATTCTGTATAATACCGCCGCCGCTTATGGCAGTGATACTCAAATTATTCTGATGGGCGCGGCGCTCCGCATACAGGCGTTTTCCTTTATTCCGCTCTGGGGCATGAGTCAGGGACTGCAGCCTGTAGTAGGCACGAATTACGGAGCTAAGCTGTTTGACAGGGTAAAGAAAACCACGAATGTGTTTATTCTGGGGGCCGTCGTGCTGGCGCTGCTATTTTGGTTCCCGATTCAGTTGACTCCCAAAGCGGTTTTATCTCTGTTTATAAAAGACGCCTCTATTGTGGCGTCAGGTGTCGGTGATTTCAGATTGATGTATAGTATTTTTCCGGCTCTCGGCATCATGATTATGGGACTGACGTTCTTTCAGGCGATCGGCAAAGGAAACAAAGCAAGCGTTTTGGTTCTCCTGCGGCAGCTTGTTTTATTCATTCCGTTGACCTTGCTGCTGCCCAAAACTATGGGGATTGTCGGTGTATGGGCCGCTTCCCCGCTTACCGATGGGCTCGTGTTGATTCTGACCATCACTTTTCTTGCTTTAGAATACCGGCACATGAATTGTACGGAAAAGGAATCGTTAACCTAACAAATTAAAATTGGTTATTGAAAAAGAAACCGTAAATATACGGGGAAGGGTACTTTTTAGATAAAAGATTACATTTCGGCGGCAGACTAAGGCCCGGCTCAAACAGGCCGGGCCCCATTATCCGTTTTATCCTTGGAGGCTCCGGCTTTATCGCTGAAGCCTTTTTTGATGGACTGGTAAAGCTCCTTGCTTTCCTTTGCCTGACCGTGAAAATGCTCCTCGTCATAGCGGGCCTGAAGATATAGCCGACGCAGCCGCTCCAGTTCCGGCGCCTTTTGGGGCAGCCGGTTTTCCACGGCAGCCTGGATATCCCTGCTGGTCTGGTGAACCTGAAAAATCAGTCCCTGCTTTTGGCATAGCCGCAGGAATTTTCGGTAGTAGAACCGGACGGCGGGACCGTCGGCGGAAGGGGGAAACAGATCCCGGGGACCCCGGCCGCCGTCCAAAGACCGGCGGGTTTCCACGATGCCGGAGGGAGCGTCGGACCGGAGTTTACGACCGGCCATGCGCTTAAGGACCAGGTAAGCCGTCAGCAGGAAAATAACCGCTGCCGCCAGCAGGAGAATGTTAAGCCAGGCCGGCCTGCCTGCCTGCTCCACCGCCTGCCAGGGCAGGCCCGGATCAGGCCCCAGCTCGATCTCCGGGGAAGGAGAGCCGGGGTTGGAACGGATCCCGATCAGCTTGCGCAGCAATATGGCCAGGCCCCAAAAGGGCAGAGCGATAATTCCGGCTAAAACCAGGATCAGCGGCTGGAGAAGTTTCTCATAGAAAAAGCCCAGGCCGCCGACTACGTAAGACCAAAGCAGGGGACTGCTTAAAGACAGGCAGAACAGGCAAAAGAGCAGAAGGGTGAGAAAATGGATCAGCTTGAAACGGGGGTCGGCCAAGGTCTCCTTATGGTGCCGGACCAGCCGCAGGGTAAAGATCCCGCCCAGCAGATAGAGCAGGATAAAGGGCAGGCAGCGTGCTTCAAACAGCTGGAAATTCGCAAAGCGCAGGGAAAAGAATACCGGCACCAAGGTAAGCGGCAGGACTTTCAGGCCCAGGAAAAAACGGTCGTGTTGACCTGAGTAGGTGATTTCGTAATTCTGATTCCAGGCAGTTTGGATCAGATATGCCCAGGGAGGCAAGAGCAGGATCAACTGCAAGAGGCTGGGAGCAAAAAAGAGGCTTCCGGCCGGCAGGATTAAAGGCAAGAATGTAAAGAAGGGAACTGTTCCCGGACTGGTAAGAACTCCGACAGAAGTCCGGCGGCGGATTTTCTGCTGACAGAGGTAGGTGAGAAAACCGCCGGCAAATAAAAGAGCGGGGGCGGCAACGGTCAGAGGGGCGTTGAAAAGAAGGGCCGGAAAAAAATTGGCGAAAGAAAAATAGAGGGCCAGCTCAGTCATCAGCTTGACGGCAAAAACCAAATCCATGCTAAGCCTCCTTTTCTTCCGCGGCCGGCTCGGGAGAGGCAGCCAATACACAGACAGGGCAGCCGGTGAGATCTTTCAGCCGGCGGACATAGCCGTCGAAGTTTGGACTGGCCTTAGGGGTGATGACGACGTGAGCCTGTCCCTGTTCCGCCCGCTTTTCCGCCCGCAAAAAGAGATTGCGGCAAGGTTCCGTATGATCGTAGGTAGCTCTGCCCAGGCCTTCCAGGATCGTATAAAAATGATTGGCGCCCAGACCCTCGGCCAGCAGAGACCAGCAGCCCAGGTTGCCGGCGGCGGTAGCGTTGGTCAGAAAGCTGTACTTGATTTTTTTTTGTTCCAGAAAAGCGCAGACGCTTCTGGCCAGGGAGAAGGCTTCCTCTACCAGCCGGGGGTCCTTGACCGCCTTCCGGCCGTAGTCAGTGTTCAAAACGACGGTGACCGAAGCTTCCTGGGTGTAGTCGTAGTTTTTTACCATGAGCCGGCCTTTGCTTAGACTCTGGGGCCAGCTGATGGCCCGCTGAGGCTCCCGGCCGGTATACTCCCGGAAGCCCAGGGTCAGCACCGGATCTTCCAGGATAAAACGCTGGACGGACATTTCCCCCAGAAAACCTCCCAGGATATTTCCTAACTCCGGCAAAGCGGAAGCGGCGGGGAATACCACCACTTCCTCTGCCAGGCGGAAGCTTTGCCCCAATTCGCGAAAACCGAGAAAGTCTCCGGAATAGATTTCAGCGCCGCGAAAAATATAGCGCCCCCGGCCCGGCAGGCTGGCGGTGAGGGTACGGGACAAAATCTGGCGGGGCATTAAGAAAATGGTACTGCAATGATTGAGAAAGCCTTTTTCCTCCCGCAGGTCGAGAGTTTCTCCCCGGACAATCGCCAATTCCCGGGGCAGATGTTCTTCCAGGCGCAGAAAAGAAACCGGCAGCCGCCGCCGGTTGGTTATACTGGTGGTGACCCGGAAGGCTTCGCCAGGCTCGCAGGAGCGTTTGTCAATTTTGCAGTCATAGCCGATATAGCTTAAATCGCTGCGCAGGGAGGAAAGCTCCAGGGCGGTACCCAGGATCAGCAGCAGGATAAAGAAAACCAACAAGGATGAATTCCTCCTTTCGTCCGGAGGGAAATAGTCATCGGGTTATGCCGCGTTCCCCTTCCGAGGCATAACCCGCCTGGGACAGAGCATTGCCAAAGAAGCGGCAGATGTATCAAAGCTTTTCCAAAGGCACAGGGATCTTGGCAATCAATTCCTTCAGATAATCCCCGGCAGTTTTGGCGTTGCCCAGGTTGCCGGACTGGATGCGGTGGGTCAGGACATGGGGCGCCACAAAAAGCACATCCTCCGGGGTGACAAAAGACCTGCCCCGAAAGGCCGCGGTTACCTGGGAGGCTTTATAAAGGGCGATGGCGCCCCGGGTGGAAACTCCGCTGGCAAAGCATTTATCACTACGGGTTTTTTCGACAATATCCATTATATAGCCGGCCACATCCTTACTGACGGTAATCTGGCAGTAATTTTCCTTCAGCCAAGCGGTATCTTCCGCCGTCACCACGGTTTCCAGCTTGTCCAGCACAGCCTGGGTACTGGGCCTGCTGATGACGGCCAATTCGTCCTCCCGCTCCATATAGCCCAGGGACAGCCGCATAAAGAAGCGGTCTACCTGGGCCTCCGGCAGGGGGAAGGTGCCGTAGGATTCGATGGGATTTTGGGTAGCCATGACCATGAAGGGCTCCTCCAGGACGTGGGTATTTCCGTCTGCGGTGATCTGGCGCTCTTCCATGGCTTCCAGAAGGCTGGACTGGGTGCGGGGGGTGGCCCGGTTTATTTCATCAGCCAAAATGATGTTGGCAAACAAAGGTCCCGGCCGGAACTGAAAATCGCCGGTCTTTTGGTTATAAAAATTTATCCCGGTGAGATCCGAGGGCAAAAGATCCGGCGTAAACTGGATCCGGTTGAATTTACCCCCTAGGGTTTTGGCAAAAGAGCGCAAAAGCATGGTCTTACCGGTGCCGGGCAGGTCTTCCAGCAGCACGTGACCGGAGCAGAGAAAAGCGGTCAGCACTAAAGTGATGACATCCTCCTTACCCAGAATGACCTGAGAACAATTCCCGACGACTTTCTCACGGCAGGCCTGAAAGCGGCCGATATCCAGATTTTCCATGGCAGTCAACCCCTTATTTTCAAGTTTCAAAGAAAAGGCTTAAACAAACAGGTCCAAAAGCATTTTTCCCAACAGTAAAAAAATCACCAGCACCATCACCGGACGAATGAAACGGCTGCCTTTGCGAATGGCCAGGGAGGCGCCCAAAAGGTTTCCGGCAACGGCAAAGATCATGGCGGGCACGGCCAGCCGGTATTCCACGGTGCCGGCCAGGATAAAGGTGAAGCAGGCGGCGTAATTGGAAGCCAGATTCAGCACTTTGGCGTTGCCGGAAGCCGTCTTCAGGTCATACTTCATGAGGGCGTTGTAGGCAATGATGGCAAAGGTGCCGGTGCCGGGGCCCAATATGCCGTCGTAAAACCCCATGGCAAAGCCGATCAGTAAGGCCAAAATGGCCCGCCGCTTCATGGTCAGCTGGCCGGAAAGGTTTTTCTCGCCTTTATTTTTATGCAGAATCAAAAAGACGGCGACAAAAGGCAAAAATAAGGATACCGCGCTTTTTAAAACCTGTTCATCCAGGTATAAGGCGCTTTTGGCCCCCAGGGCGGAGCCGGCGAAAGCGCCGGCGGCGGAAATCAAGGCGGGCTTCAGGTCCAGGGCGCCGCAGCGGAAATATTTCAGGGCGGCGAAAGTGGTGCCGGCGGAGCCGGTTAATTTATTGGCGCCATAGGCAAAATGGACCGGGATGCCCGTCAGCAGATAGGCAGGCAGCGTAATCAGGCCGCCGCCGCCGGCTATGGCGTCGATAAAACCGCCCAAAAATACCATGGCGCAGATGAAAACCAGGGCTTGGAGATCAGACATAAGCCACTCCTGAAAGAAAGACTGAAAACACATTGTATTTATTATATTCCCGATGGGGGCTTTCCGTCCAGAAAAAAAGCGGCGGCATTAAGCTCATTGACGTTCAGAGTCAATTTAACGCCCCTTCTTTTGATCAATATATGCCGGGCGTAAATATCTTTAAGCCGTTTAAAATACAGAGAAGGGCAGACGGCCAAAACCGTCCGCCCTGTCACAGGGATTCATGCTTGTTTGCTTTTTTCCCTATGGGAATATACTGGAAGGCGCCTCTTTTTAAAACTTAATCGTTGCAGAGACGCCGGCCTTATATACGTTTTCCTTGGGATTTTCTTTGAACACGATTTGCACCGAATCCGGCTTCACGCCGACGATTTCCACCACATCCTCGGTGATCTTCTTAGCCAAAGCATCCTGCACATCCTTTGACCTGGGAAACCATTCTACGTAAATCCTTGGCATAATTCCCCGCCTCCTTTTTTTCCTGTTTTGCCTGCGTTACAGCGACTCATTCCTATTATATATGTACTTCGGGTTTTTTTAAATAGGCAATATCGGACGCTGCCTCAGTCTTTTGTATTTTGAATCAAGCCATATCATCTCGAAGTGCGTCAATAATATTTTCGCTTTTTATCTTGCGGGTGGCATACAGCGCAGTAATGAACACCACAAAGAATACGCCAAGCATACTGATTCCGATGCTGTCCCAAGGAAACATAAACTCTATATCACCGCCGCCAACAACCATTCCCTTGTAAATCAACCAGGAAAGGATTCCTGATAGGGGCAAGCCCCAAAGCATCGTCCGTGCTCCATAAAGAGCACATTCAAAGCGCATCATCTTATTGAAATCGCGGTCGGACATCCCCACGGAGCGGAGCATGGCAAGCTCTCGCCTGCGGAGCTTGATGTTAGTGGAAATCGTGTTGAACACATTGGCAACCGCAATCAGGGAAATCATAGCGATAAACACAGCCGTGAACAGATTTACAATAAACAGGATATTTCGGTTTTGCTCCAGCATCCCATGAACATTGCCTTATCGTCCTCGACTAAGAATATTCGTTTCATTTATGTTCACCATCCTTTCTCCGCCCGTCAATGGGCTTGACGGCCTCTTCAGGAATCATCCACACTCTGCTGAACCGAACAATACCCTTGATTCTATTTTCCTCACAAAGCTTCTGAACCCAGCGCTCTGTGATACATCATTTTTCAGCTGCTTCCTGTACAGTCATATATTCCCTCTTGCTGTATCCTTTCAAAGAATGGATACAGTGTATTCGTTTAACCGAATTAAATCAAGGCAATAAATCTTAACTTTATCAGTTCGTGCAGCCCCTCATTTTTTCCTTGATAGAAGTGGGGGCATTTTTGCCTTCTCTCTCGTTGGAAAGGAGTGTTTTATGGGCAATAGGGATATTTGACAATAAAACAGAAGGCGACATGAGCAACGGTTATTTTATTTTCCAATTGGTTAATGACCGCTCAATTGTGCAATGAACTCCTGCATGGTATATTTTAAGGGAAGAAAGCAGGCAGGAGGGAACGATTATGCAAGTTGGTAACGTAATTAGAAAATACCGCAAAAATAAAAATCTAACACAAGAGGAAGTGGCAAAACGCCTTGGTGTAACTGCTCCGGCAGTGAACAAATGGGAAAACGGTTATTCCCTGCCGGACATTTCTTTACTATCGCCCATCGCCAGGTTGTTGAATATTTCCCTGGACACATTGTTGTCTCACGAAAAAGAACTTTCCGTTGTGGAAGCAAATCGGTTAGTGGAGCAGGCAAACAGAAAACTGAAATCAGAACCAATTGACAAAGTATTTCAGTGGATGAAACAATGTCTTATGGAGTATCCAAACTGTAACTATTTGATTCTTTGGATGGCCCGGATATTTGACGGTCAACGGCAAATGATGGGACTTGCTGATGAAGAAAACGATGACGCTTACCTCTTGGATTCCTATAAGCGTGTGCTGGAAAGTGACGATGAGGGACTGAAGGAGGCCGCTGCTGAATCGTTGTACTATTTCTATATGAACAAAAAGCAATACGAGCAGGCAGAGCAATATCTGACCTATTTCTCTCAGGAAAATCCAGAGCGCAAGCGGAAACAGGCTATGATCTGCAGCAAGACAGGGAGACAGGATGAAGCATATAAAGCAGATGAGGAACTACTCTATGCCGGATACCAAAGTTTAAATATGACTTTCCATAATATCTACCTGCTGGCGTTGGACGAAAACGACTTTGTTAAGGCGCATATACTGGTTGATAAGATACAGAAATTAGCGAGCCTTTTTGAATTTGGAGAATACCATGAGATTTCGCCCGCGCTTGAATTAGCCACACTGGAAAAAAACGAGACGAAAACTCTTCACATTATGGAGCGAATGCTGACAAACCTGGAGAGTATATATGCTTTTACAAAGTCTTCTCTTTATTCGCATATGGATTTTAAGGCGATAAATGCGGAATATCTTACCGAAATCCGAGAAGACCTGATAAAAGGATTTCGCGATGAAGAAACCTATGCGTATCTGAAAGAAAACCAACAGTGGAGAGACTTGGTGGGACAAAGAACAATGCAATAGACAAATATTTGAATTTAGGTTATCATTATTGTTGGATTTGGGACCGTGCCTTTAATGCACTGTTGATGTAATGTTGCTGCGACCGGGTTCAGAAGGCTTCGGAGTCGATATGGAAGATCTAAAATATATCGTTTCAAAAAATATGATAAACTTACGGACGCTCAATCGAATGACGCAGTTCGAGCTTGGGGAAAAATTAAATTATTCCGACAAGGCCATTTCAAAATGGGAACGTGCAGAAGCAGTTCCGGACGCTTATATTCTCAAACAAATGAGCGAGTTGTTTCACGTCTCCGTGGATTATCTCCTGAGTGACCACAGCGAAGAAGAAAAGAAAGCCGCTTTTCCTCAGCATAATAATTACCTGACCATAACGAAAATTTCTGTCCTTGGCGTCTGGACGCTTACGCTGTTGGTTTTTATCGCATTTTGGATATTGGGTCGTGCGCAATGGCTGTTGTTCGTTTATGCCGTGCCGGTATCTTTGATCGTCCTGCTGGTCCTGAACTCAATTTGGGGTAATCGCAGAAACAATTTTTATATTATTTCGGCCCTCGTTTGGGGCATTATCGCTACCGTATATCTGTCATTTCTTCAGCATAACTGGTGGCTGTTGTTTTCTCTCGGAATCCCTGCCCAGGTCATTATCTATCTTTGCTTTAAGATACGCGGCAAAGAGAATTGAGCTTTTCTTCCGGTAACGCCTTCATTCTGGCGGCTCTACAAATCGTAGAGCCGCCTTTTTTTACTCTACATTTTCAATCCATCGCCGTATAGCGGGGCTATGGGGGGCGTAGGCGGCGTTTGCGGTTTTATCGTGCTATAAATGTTATAGGCGGTATTCATGCCGCGCAAATCCATATTTTGAAGGTTGAGGGGAAAATAATTATGGGAAACTATGTGCTCAGTTGCTGTTCTACGGCCGATTTAACTGAACAACATTTCAAAGAAAGAGATATTCGCTTTATCTGCTTCCACTATTCGCTGGACGGGAAACAGTATAATGACGATTTGGGAAAGTCCATGCCGTTTGATGAGTTTTATCAGGCGATGACCGACGGCGCCGAAACAAAAACGTCCCAGGTGAGCGCCGGTGAATTTATTGGATATTTTACATCGTTTTTAGAGCAAGGCCTGGACATCCTGCATGTCTGCCTGTCCGGCGGCCTTTCCGGCGTATATAATTCCGCGAATATCGCAAAAACCGATTTGCTGGAAAAATATCCGGACAGGAAAATCTATATTGTGGATTCTTTGGCGGCTTCCTCCGGATACGGTCTTTTCATGGATAAGCTTGCCGATCTGCGTGACGGCGGTATGGAGATCGGCAAACTGCATATTTGGGCCAATGACCATAAGCTTGAAGTGCATCATTGGTTTTTTTCCACAGACCTGACTTTCTATGTTAAAGGCGGCCGTATTTCCAGGGCATCCGGCTGGGTTGGAACGATATTGAATATTTGCCCCCTGCTCAATATGGACCGTCAGGGGCAGCTGGTTCCGCGATTTAAAATAAGAGGCAAAGAAAGAGTCGTTGAGGCGATTGTAAATAAAATGGAGGAGTATGCGCAGAACGGCATTAATTATGACGGCAAATGCTACATTTCAAACGCGGGATGCCCTGAAGACGCACAGGCTGTCGCGGCACTTGTTGAAACGCGATTTCCGAAACTGGACGGGCGTGTGGAAATCAACAGCGTGGGCACTGCCATAGGCAGTCATACCGGCCCCGGCACGGTAGCTCTTTTTTTCTGGGGGGAAAAAAGGAATGACTAAAAAAGAGAAAAGCGCCAAAATGATCCGCGTCATTATGGTGCCGCCGATTCCGGCGCTTTTGCTGCTGATCATCCTGTCTTTTTCGGAGCATACAGTGTTTGCAGACCGATGGGAACTGCTGGCGTCGATTTTCTTTCTGGCGCTGATCCCGCTTGCGGCTTATCCGATTGCCGCGGTCCTCCCCGCATACAGGGCTAAAGGCCGCGAAGGTCAGCGGAATCTGGCCTTTATCCTGAGCGTTGCCGGCTATGCCGCCGCTGTTGTCTACGGACTTGCCGCTCAGGTGAGCCGAGGCTTGCTGCTTATTTATCTGACTTACTTTTTTTCCGTCGCTGTGCTGATTGTGTTCAATAAGTTCTTTATGCTCCGTGCCAGCGGTCATGCCTGCAGCATTGCGGGACCTCTGATATCGATGGTTTATTTTATGGGCTGGAAATGTATTTTACCCTGCGCAATGCTGTTCGCTTTAACGATTTGGGCTTCGCTTGCCCTAAAACGGCATACATTGAAAGAACTGATTGCCGGCAGCGGCTCCGCTGTAATGGCATTTGCAATAAGCCTGTTATTTTTGTCAATGTAAAAATGCGGCTCCTCCCTTTCACGATGGAACGGAGGAGCCGCGCCCGCTTCTGTGTCCCTTGATATTGTATTATTCGTCTGAGAGCCTTATAATTTTCTATATACATCATACATTGACAGGGAGTATTTAAAGATGGACGCTAGAGTTGGTCGCGGGGAATATAGAGGAACGGGCGGATCTGTATCAGTGGGGCCGGAGTGAAATGATGATGGAAACGCCGCTTAATAAATATGATGTGCTGAAGCAGTATTTTGGTCATGCTGCTTTCCGTGATGGGCAAGGGGAACTGATTGATGCTGTCCTCAGCGGGCGCGATGCCTTAGGCATCATGCCTACCGGGGGCGGGAAAAGTGTCTGTTATCAGTTGCCTGCTCTTTTGATGGAGGGAGTTACCCTGGTCGTTTCACCGCTGATTTCCTTGATGAAGGATCAGGTCATGGCGCTGAAAGATGCAGGCGTCAGCGCGGCTTTTCTCAACAGTTCCCTGACGCCGGAACAGATGAGAATTGTCTATCGCAATATACGCGCCGGAAAATACAAAATTATCTACATTGCGCCGGAACGCCTTGACGGAGAGGGCTTCGTCTCTCTTGCCCAAGGTCTGAAAATATCGCTGGTGGCTGTCGACGAAGCTCATTGCATTTCACAGTGGGGACAGGATTTCCGGCCAAGCTATCTGCGCATTTTGGACTTCTTGGATAAGCTGCCCCAAAGGCCGGTCCTGGCGGCTTATACCGCTACGGCGACAGAACAGGTGCGGGGCGATATCGAGCGTATATTGAAGCTGCGTACGCCGCTGTGCATCACGACGGGATTTGACCGGCCTAATCTCTTTTTTGAAGTCGGGCGGCCCAAGAATAAGGCGGCGACACTTCAGTCCTTGGTCGCTCAGCGCCGCGACAAATGCGGGATCGTTTACTGCGCTACCAGAACTGCTGTGGAGAAGGTGTGCGACGCCCTGCGGGGTACCGGGATTTCGGCTACGAGATATCACGCCGGCCTGGCCGATGAGGAACGCCGTCAAAACCAGGAGAACTTTTTGTACGACCGCTCTGCTGTAATGGTGGCGACCAACGCCTTTGGCATGGGGATCGACAAATCCAATGTCGGCTTTGTGATCCATTACAATATGCCGAAAAGCCTGGAGGCTTACTATCAGGAGGCAGGCCGCGCCGGGCGGGACGGTGAAAAGGCGGACTGCATTTTACTGTATTCTCCCGGTGATGTCCAGACCGCCAGATTTCTTATCCAGAATTCCGGCCAAAACGAAGAGTTGACTGAAGAGCAGCGTCAGGCAGTCCTGCAAAGGGACGATGAACGCCTGGACGCAATGATCGGATACTGCAAAACCACGCGCTGCCTGCGGGGATATATTTTGGATTATTTTGGCCAGGCCCATCAGGAGTCCTGCGGGAATTGCGGGAACTGCCGCGCGATCTTTGCGGTGAAGGATATCACCACGGAAGCGCAGATGATTCTTTCGTGCGTAAAACGTGCAAGAGATAAGCTGGGCTACTCTGTGGGGGCCACATTAATTATCCGCACGCTCTGCGGAAGCGCGGAACAGCGGGTGTTGGAGCTGGGCCTCGATCAGCTGACAACTTATGGGCTGATGAAAGGAACGAGCAAAACCCGGGTCAAAGAGCTGGTGGAAGCTCTGGAAGCACAGGGTTACCTGCGTACCGACCCGGCCCATGGCGGCGTGGAGTTAACGGTAAAGGCCGCAAATGTGCTTTTCCGCAAGGAGAAAGTGGAAATGACGATAAAGGAAACCTCTGCTCCTGAGAAGCTTTCCGGGAAAAAGGCGGCCACGGCCGGCATGGAGGAAGAAGACAACCTGTTCACGGCTCTGAAAGCGCTGCGCTTCAAGCTTGCCCGGCAGGAAAATGTGCCCGCCTATATCATTTTCTCCAATGCCAGTCTCGCCGACATGGCTGCGAAGGCGCCAGGAAATATGGCGGAGTTTTTAGAGGTTTCGGGAGTAGGCCAGGTAAAGGCCTCCCGTTACGGAAGAACCTTTCTGGAGGAAATCGCGAAAAGGCGCGTTGATGGCTGACTCCGGCAGCCCTTCGTCACGGATACCGTCCAGCCCGCCGGTTTCGCGGATTGTGGATTGGTTTGACCTTTCGGCTACAACAAAAATAGAACTCCTTAGAATCTGGCAGTTCTAAGGAGTTCTATTTTCCTGGAAAAAGATGGCGGCATTTTATCCTTGCCCCGGGACCGGACGCATTATGTCAGGCGGTAAAACCACACTACATCATGAGGACTGCCGCCAGGGTGGAGATAATCAGGCCGGCGATCACCGGCACAAGGTTTTTGCGCACCAGGTCGGCAGCGGGAACCCCGGCTACGCCGGCAGAAGCTACGGCGCCGAAAGACCAGGCGCTCAAACAGCCGCCGCCTACCCAGATGGCGGCGGTCTGCCCCAGACCGGCCAAAATCGCCGGATCCAGGCCGGCGGGCACAGCCAAAGAGCCGGCCAGGGCCCCGATCAGGGGCAGACCGGAGAAGCCGGAACCGTCCAGGCCGGTGATGGCGCCGATGAGGACAATGCCCACGGCCAGAGGCAAGGCCCCTAAAGGCAGAGCGTTGGCTAAAGCGGTGCCCAGCTCAAAGAGCAGACCCGGCGCTCCCTCCCCCAGGATGGCGGGAGCGTTGCCGGGGGAGCCCAGCATAAAAAAGCCGGCGATGGGAATAACGGGAGCAAAGATATTAATAGAAAACAAAAGCCCTTCCCGGAGGTAGCCGACGACCTTTTCCAGGCAGTCCTTTTTGGCGTCCGCCGCGGTGGCGGCTACCATGATCAGGGCGGCTGTTCCCCCCAGCAAGGCGGTAGCCCCGCCGCCATAGATCTTGGCGATCCCTTCCACGTAACTGCCCAGGATCATCCGGATGATAATGATCAGGAAAATGACCGGCACCGCTCCGGCAAAAAATCTGGCATAGCCGGGGGAACCTTCAGCGGCTTTTTCCTCTTCCGCCGGCCTGTTTTGGGCAGCCGCCTCAGCTTTTTCGCCGAAGATATCCTTACGGTTCAGGATGAAGGACAAAATCAGGGCCACGGCGCCGGTAATGAAAGCAAAGGTGGAGCCGGAGCGCAGCACGGCGCCGATTTCCACGCCGGCAGCCCCGGCGGTGATGGAAGGGGCTCCCTGCAGCACCAAATCGCCGGAAAGAGCCATGCCGTGACCGGCCAGATTTATGGCGATGCAGGCGGCCATGGGTTTCAGGCCGGCTTTCACCGCGATGGGGATCAGGATCGTACCCACCAAAGCGGTGGCGGGGGTGGGCCAAAAGAAGGTGGAGGCGATATACATGATCAAGGCCAGGATCCAATAGGCAACGGCGGGCTTTTTAATCAATCTGGCAGCCGGAGAGATCATGATCTTATCAGCCCCCATGCCGGCCAGGGCTTTCAGCATGGAAACCATTAAAGCGATGACCAGCATGATATCGAACAAATCGGCGCCGGCCGCCATCATGGCGTTGAATACCGCCTGGGCGCCGCCGATGATGCTGCCGCCGCCGTAAGCAAAGCCGATGCAGAAAGTACCGGCGATGCAGGGAATGACCACTTCCCGTTTTCGGATCATCAGAATAATCACGGCTGCAATAACCAGCAGGTACAGCCAATGCAGATAAGTGAGCATATGATACATTCCTTTCCGTAAGGTGGTTGGATCGAAAAAAACTGAATCCCGGATGCTGCCGAACCGGATGAACCGGCTGCTGATCCGGGGGGGGGTTAAGCCGGCGGGTTTTCTGCCGCTGGGGGCGGCTACGGCCGTTAACGAAAAATGCTCAGAAAACCCTAACTTGAGTTAGGGCTTTCTAAGCATTACTATACCATATTCCTTGGGGAAATTCATCCGCTTGGGCTAATGGTTTTTCCGCTTATTCCCTGCCGTCTGCGCTTATCCCCGTCTGTTTTTCCTCTTTTCCCCGGCCTTGGTTCAGCTGTTTCAATACCTCCTGCAAGGTGGCGACGACGCTGCCGCGGCTGCTGATGGAGCCGCGGCCCCGGGCCCAAAGGGAATCGAAATGAGCCTGAAATTCCCGGAGAAGCAAAAGCTGGTCGGAGTGGATCATTACCGGCTGGCCGCCGCTCCAATGGTTGATGGCAAGATGATGATTTTTCTTGAGCTGCCAGCAATTTTCGGCATGCAGGATTGAGATATCGTCCAGGATCAGAACCTGAAAATTCGGTGCGGCTTCCAAATAACGGATGTAGCCGTTTAAAACGGCGGCGCAGCCTTCCGCATCCAGAAGAACGAAACCTTTTGTCATGAAATACAGCCCCGGCATGCGGCAAAAACCCTCCCGGGCAATCTGCGCCAGGCGCTTCATGGAAAGGATCTCCCGGAACACCGAGCCGCCTTTCAGAGTTTCATCCAGGCCGGATTTAAACCGCCTGAACTCTGCGCTGCGCCAGGCGTATTCCTCCCGGTTGTGCCCCTGTGTATCCAGGAAACGGTCGTAGGCGCCGGCGGCCATATACATGGGATTGATATTGTCTTTCACCACGTCAAGAGCGCCGGGAGTACAAAATTCCTGATAGATGATCTCCAGGATATTGCGGGAAAAGTCGTCGTCGTAGATATTCAGTACAGGCTGGGCATAACGGATAGCCTCTTCAAAACTAAGCTGGATTTCTTTTAAAAAGTTTTCTTCATCGACAAGAGCCGCCACCGGCGGAGCGCCGCCGCCGGGAGTTTCGGTGACCAGAATGGCCGCCTTGCCGGGGATGAGCAGGTGCATCTGGCTGGTGACGGTATGGGTCATGCCGTGGACCACCGAAAGGCGGAGGCGTCCCGAAACCAGCGGCCGCATATAGACGGCGATGATACGGGACATTGCCCGGGTATTGCCCGATATGCAGATCATCAGCCGCACCTTCAGGTGTTTTTCTTCAATCGTCTTAAGGAGCAGGCGGGAAAAATCCTCGTTGATCATCACTCCGATTTCGTCATGGGAAAGGAAGATGTCTGCCGAGGCGTCCCGGGGCAGTCCGGAAAGCAGCGGCTCCAAACTGAGGACGAGCTCCAGACAGCCGATTTTGACCGTATCCCGGGCGATATGGGACAGAGGCGCCGGTTTCTTTTCCGCTTGGCCCTTTTGCCCTTCGGGCGGGGATGAGGTTTCTCCCAGGTTGCGCCGCAGATCCTCGCCGTCGGAAGCCAGCCACAGAATCAGGCTTTGTTTTATGCGGTACACGGTGGAAAGATCCACAGGCAGCTCATCCCGTTCAAGCTGCGTTTTCAGCCATTGGATATCATGGATGCGCCTGCTTGAGGTCAGAATGTACTCGGCCAGGACATTTATGGTACCGCTGGCGGCCTTCAGTTTACGCTGACCATTCAGCCACCTGCTTACCAAAGAGGGGTCCACGCCCAGAGCCCCGGCCAGCTCTCTGTTTGTGATGCCGAAATAGTCCATAACTGATTTTAGATTTTGTGCGGTACGCGGCATGCTTTAGGCCCGGTTATTGATTGACCGCGGCCCCTGAGAGGGTGCCGTTATTGGTAAAGGTACCGGTTTCTTTCGTATAGATATGGCTGCCGTTAATTACCACGGCGCCGGCATTATTGATAAAAGATCCGTTTTCAATACGGAAGAAAAAGCCTTTCATCACCACAGTGGCCCCGTTGGTAAAGGCGCCGCCGGCCACAAGGGCCATGCCGCCGTGGGTATTGACCCCTCCGTCTTCCAGGTAAAGGGAGCCTTTGTTTTCAAAGGTGCCGTCGAAAACCCGGAGCTGGCCTCCCACCGGGCCGCGGTCTTCTTCATCCCCGATGACGGATGCGCAGAGCTTAAGCCTTCCGTTATTGATCACCTTTCCGCCTTTTTGAACGGCCATGACGGAGTAATTAATGAAATCGTCGGTGAAGGAATCGGCGCCTAAAATTTCAAGGGCGCCGTTATTTGTTAAGGAGCCTTCGATATAGAAATCATTTCCCCGGTTTACCGTTACGGTGACCCCCGCCGGTATGGTAAGCTCACCCGTAACCACCAGAGGGGTCCCTAAGGAATCAATGGAAATGGTTCTCACGGTTTTATCCGCCAAAGCCGTTTTAAGGGCCTGGAGGGAAGAAACGGAAAGGGGTTGGGGCTTTTGTTCATTTACCTGCTTGACTGCCAGAGCGTAATCCTGGCCTGTAAATAAGCCCTGTGCCGTCAGTTTTTCCGCCAGTTTCTGGCTGCCGTCCTTCAACTGGGCCTCAAGGGCCGCCCAGGACACCAGCACCGCGTCCTCACGCAGGAAATTTGAAGTATCTGCGCCGTCGGGCAGAATTCCCACCGCCGCAGCCAGGTCAGCCGGGGCAGTCGCGTTGAAGTCTCCCGCCGAAGCGCTGTAACCGAGAGCCTGCAGCATAAAAGTCAGATACATATCCGAACCGGCGCTGCCGGTGCCGAATTCTGTAGACGAAACGCCCTGGGCAAGATCTTTTTGGCAGCCGTAGGCCACATACTTATCCGCCCAGGAAGCCACGTCGGTAAAGGAATGGGCCCAGTCCCCCTGCTGAACCTCGGTTTCTTTGCCAAGGAGGCGGATCAGCATAATCAAGGCCTCCGTGCGGGTAGGGGCCCGGTCCAGATCAAAGTCGCTTACAGATACCCCGTGAAATAAGCCTATCTTTTTCAGCGCTTTTGCTTTGGTTTCCGCCTCGTTGAAATCCGCGCCATACGCCGGCAGGATCATCATCAGGTTCAGCCCCAGCATTAAAATAATGGACAGAATGCTTTTTACCGTTTTCTTCATCTCATCTTCTCCTTTTTTATCAATTGTCAAACCGTCATTGACATCATCATTTTACAAAAAAGAAAAAGGAAAAAGGTGGGCTGCCGGCCCACCTTTGAAGAAAACTTTGTTTTTATTCTTTCATGGCTTCGTATACTCTGTCGGCGTTGGCCAGGAGAACGGCTACTTCGCCTTTGGTGATATCCTCAGGCCGTCCCACGCCGGTGAGTATTCCCGTTTCCTCGGCAAAGGCCACCGCCACCCGGACCCCGGGATAATAACCGTTGTCGTCTTTCAGGCTTGAATAGTCGGAAACCTTATCCTTCCAATAAATTTTGACGGCCACATAAACCATAACGTCCCGGGGGATATATTGCTCATCCCCCATCCCCCAGGGAAGGAAATTCTTTTCGCTTTCATGGGGAAGCCCTTCCTCCGGCATGGCGTGGACATATTCCCTGTCGTATCCGTACATATCCGTCAGGACTGTTTTGATAAAGCCAATATCCCCATAGGCGCCGCTTTGGTCAAAAAGATCCGTGCCATACTTGTCTTTCAGATAGGAAACGGCGTCGGCCACTCTTTCCTCATCTGTCAAAACCGCGGGGATGGTTCCTGCGGCAAAGGGATCCCGGGCCGCATCGCGATACCACCTGATCCCGCCCAGGGAAAACAAAGCGATAGCCGCGGCCCAGCAAAGGACCAAAAGGGCTCTGCGGATCCTCTGCGTCTGGGGATTTGCCACCAGCAAAGCCTTTTTCACCGCCGCCGCGCTCTCAAAGCGCCGGCTTGGCGCAAAGGCGGTACACTTTTTAATAATCCTCCCCAGGGGTTTATCGATACGGAGACCGGGATTTTCTTTCTCGCTTCCCGTCAGCATGAAGCGAAGCAAAACCCCCAGGGAATAAATATCGGCGCGGCAATCCGTTTGCGAAAAGCCGTATTGCTCCGGCGGAGCGTATTCCTTTGTTCCCAGGAACCGGGTATCGGTGTCCTTTTCGCTTTTATACACCCTGGAAATGTCGAAATCGATGAGAACGATCTGTCCGTCACTTTTTACGATGATGTTCTGGGGTTTGATGTCTCTGTGGATCACGGGCTTTTCCCGGCTGTGGAGGTAAATGAGGATATCGCAAAGCTGAAGGCCGATATCGATAACCCTTTTACTGGTGAGCTGGTTTTCCGCGATATACCGGTCCAGAGGCTGTCCTTCCACATATTCGCGGATGATGCAGACCATTTCGTCATTTTGGAACTCATCGGCAAAGGCAGGCATTCCATTGTGCGCTAAGGATCTTAAAATGCTGCTTTCCTGCACGAAAGAATCGGGTTTTTTCTCATAGCATTTTGCCACAAAAAGCTTTTGGCTGCCTTTTTGTTTTACTAAAAAAGTTTCCGTGCCGTGACTTTTGGCCAGACACTCCAATTGATCGTATCCGGCCAGGAACCCCGGGGGATATGCCAAATTATCACAGGAATCCAGAATGTCATTTACCGCCGCTTTGACGTCCTTCATTTTCCCCGGCCACCTCCAATCAACGGCAGCCCCATTTCATGGAGAACGCTTTGGGTTTCCAGGATCGTAAAGCGGTTATGCAGACAATAGATGATTGCCGCGTCCCGCTTTACCCGGGGATATAAAGGACTCATCCGCCCATGCCTTAAAAGCTCCTGAGCCGCATCCGGATCGGCTTCGAATCCGAAGGCCAATTGCAGGACCGTATCCCGGGAGGGTTTTTTTGTTCCTTTAAAAAGCTGGTGTCCGAAGGAGCGCTCGATATTCGCCCGCCGGATAATATGCTCCGGCACCTGGCCTCTTTTTTTACACAGTTCCGTTATGTATTCGTGGAAAGGCTGCAGCCGCATTGCCGCTGCGTTTGTTTTCATGAACCGCTCCAGGCTTGAGGTTTTGAACAGGCGCCTGAATAACGCGCTTGTCCGGATCTGGCGTGCCTCTTCACTCATGCCGCTTTCTCCTTCTTTCAGACATGTACGGGAATATAAGCCGGGGCTCTACTTTCCTTCCGCGGGCTTTGACCGGAGCAAAGGGGTGGGGGGGCCCTGGTAAATCAGGGCCAGACGGTGCAGCGCGCGGCTGACGGCCACATAAAGCAGGTTTCGCTGGGCAGGCCAGGAATAGGCGTTGGCTCCGGCGTCCCAAAGGATGACGGCGTCAAATTCCAGCCCTTTGGCTAAGGCTACCGGCAAAAGCAGGCTGCGGCTTAAATCCGCTTTATCTGCTTCCTGAACTAACTGCAGGGCTATCCGGCCTGCCAGATCCCGGTAGAGGGCTTCGGCTTCGGCGCCGGTTTTGGTGATGATAGCAATGGAGCCCAGTCCTTCCTCCCGATAAGCTTTTACTTGTCCCGTTAAAAGCTCCACCATGCCTGCCCGGTCCGCCGCCTGCAGCAAGGCGGGTTCCGGACCCCGGCGGTCAAAAGGCAGCAAAAGGGAGGGGTCTGCCGCCAGGCGGCGGCAGAAGGCGGAAATCTCCGCAGTACTGCGGTAGGTCTCCTTTAATACGGCTAAGGGAGAACCGGGAAGACCCAGGCTTTCGGCCACCTGTTCATAGAAGTCCAGCTTTTTATCCTCTGCCAGGCTTTGCTGGACGTCGCCCAAAACGGTAAATTCCGCCCGGGGAAACCATTTTCTCAACAGCAGGAAGTGGAGGGGGCCGTAATCCTGAGCCTCGTCCACCATGACCTGACGAAACTGGGGATAGTCGGCGCTGCCCTCCAGCAGCACCCGGAGGTAGGTGAGGGCCGGGGCGTCGTTATAGCCTAAGGGCATTTGCCGGCAATGCTTCAGCAGATCTTCGATATTTTCCGGCAGGCGTATCCCTTTGGCCAGATGGTCAAAGAGGGCCCGGTCCGTAAACAGGCGTTGATAAAGGCCCATCGCGTCGATTTCCGTCAGCTTCTCCAAAGTGCGGTTCAAATACTTCGAGCGCTTCATGGATAAGAGGCGGGCAAAGGAACGGACCTCCAGCTGATGGTCCGGATAATTGGTGGTAAAGTCCTCCAACTGCGGCAGCCGGGCCTTGCGGGATTTATACAGCTTTTCCGACAGGCGGCTTCGCATCTGCCCCAGCCGTTTGGCCAGGGGGATGCCGGCCCGGTCCCGTAAAAGCTCCTCCCGCAGTTCCCGGGAAGTGGCGATGTATTGGCCGTGGTAATAGAATTCCGGCAATTCCTTGATGCGCCGTTCATAGTAATCCGCCAGACGCCGCAGGATCAGGGCAAACTCCGCCGAGGATTTAAAGGCGATCTCCGAGCATTCCAGCAGGTACTCTTCCTGATCACGGATCCCTAAAAGCCTGTCCAGCTGCTCCCGCCGGCTTTCCAGGGGCAGGCTCCCGGAGAAGTTGGCTAAAAATACATCCTCAAAGGTAAGGCTGGCGATGTTTTCTTCGCCCAGCTCCGGCAGCACCCGGTCGATATATTTGGTGAAAAGATGGTTGGGGGAGATAATGATGATCTCTTTGGCGGAGAGGGCGTTTTTCATCTCCTGATACATCAGGTAGGCCGCCCGGTGCAGGGCCAGGCTGGTTTTACCGGAACCGGCGGAGCCCTGAATCATCAAAAGTCTGGATTCCCGGTTACGGATCAGGCGGTCCTGGGTTTCCTGCAGGGTTTCCACGATGGCCCGCATTTTGGGAGAGGCCTGCTGGGATAATACCGTCTTCAGGATATCGTCCTTGATGTGCAGGTCCGTATCAAAAAAGTATTTCAGTTCTCCCCGCCGGATCTCATATTGACGCTTCAGCAGCAGGCGGCCCCGGATCTTGCCGGCCGGTGAAACATAGGATGCCTCTCCGGGCAGGCACTGGTAAAAAAGGCTGGCCAGAGGCGTGCGCCAGTCACAGACCTGGATCTGATAGGTTTTGGGATCCCGCAGGCTTTGCCGCCCGATGTAGAAGCTCTCGGCGCCAAAGCCTTCCTCGGCAAAATCGATCCGGCCGAAATATGGACTGTCCTGCAGACGGCTGTATTTTTCCAGCCGCTCATTATACAGCTGAAAGACCGCCATCCGGTTTTCCAGCTCCGTCAGGTATTGGCCGGTATCGTTTTGGTTGTCCGGATCCCCGGCGGAAGCGGGCTGGTTTTCCGCCAGACTTTCCCGGGCCTCGGCCAGCTTTTGTTTTTCCGCATCCCTCAGATCGAAAAGCTCCAGCATTGTACGGTGCAAAAGACTTTTCGTTTGCTCAAGGTAGGCCTTTTCGTGCAGGAAATCCAATTGGCTGCGGCTGAGATCATCGCTTTTTCCACCGGAGGCACCGGCTTCCTGCTGATGATGTTGGTTTTTTTCCTCGGCGGTCATCGGCTCAAGTCCTTTCTGAATTTAATGGGAGGCCGCCCCGCACTGCCGGCGGAAAAAAAGAGGGCAGCTTCCCGAAGGGAAACTGCCCTTTGGCAAGACTCCCTTGGGAAGGCTGCCGCCCGGCAAATTCTGTCTGCCTGCAGTGGTCTGTGCCGCCGCCGGCAAAGCTTGCAGGCAACGGCCGCTTATCTGGCGGCGGTTTTTATGGTCTTCAGCAGGTAGTCACCAAACTGACGGCAGGAGGCGCCGTCGGGATGACCGGTGACCACTACTTTTTTTTCTTCGATAAGGCAGATATCCAAAGCTTTATCCAGGACGCCGGCTTTATCCTGGCGGCCGATATGGGATAAAAGCATAGCCAAAGCCCGCAGAATGGAGGCGGGATTGGCGTAAGCAGCCCGGCCTTCGGCCACCATCCGGTCCCCGGAGCCGTGGATCGCTTCAAACATGGCGTAACGCTTACCGATATTGGCGGAACCGGCGGTGCCTACTCCGCCCTGGAGCTGAGCGGCTTCGTCGGTGAGGATATCGCCGTACAGGTTAGGCAGCACCATAACCTGGAAGGAGGAGCGGTTGCGTTCGTTGATCAGATTGGCGGTCATGATGTCGATATAGCGCTCGTCCTTGACAATCTGGGGATATTTATCGCCGATCTCGTGAAAAATCTCCAGGAACCTGCCGTCGCTGGTTTTGATGATATTGGCCTTGGTGACGGCGGTGACCATGGTCTTGCCGTTTTTTTCCGCAAAATCAAAGGCGGCCTGGATGATACGCCGGCAGCCCTCCCGGGTGACGATGGTGAAATCCACGCACAGATCCCGGGAGACGTCGAATCCCTTGCTGCCCACAGCGTAGGCCCCCTCGGTATTTTCCCGGAAAAAGGTCCAGTCAATACCCAGTTCCGGCACCTTTACGGGACGCAGATTGGCGAACAGGTCCAAAGCTTTGCGCATAGCCACGTTGGCGCTTTCGATATTGGGACCGGCCTGGCCTTTTTGGGGCGTAGTGGTAGGACCCTTCAAGATCACCTGGCAGGACTTCAGCTCCGCCATCACGTCGTCGGGAATGGCTTTGCCGGCCTTTTGCCGGTTTTCTAAGGTCAGGCCTTTGATTTCTTTCAGACAAATCTTGCCGGAAGCGATCTCCTCTTTTAACAGCTCGCCGGCAATGCGCCAGGTTTCGGCCATAATCACAGGGCCGATGCCGTCGCCGCCGCAAAGGCCGATGGTGACGGTATCCAGGGAATTATAGTCGATAAAATCCCCCTGGGCCTTGATGGCCGCCGCCCGGTCCAGCTGCTCCTTCATCAGAGCGCGGAATTTCCCGCAGGCTTCCTCAATTTGTTCCGATTGTTCCATCAGAGTATCAAAAGCATCGTTATTGGTAATGACCTCATTTAATTTCGCCATATTTTGCCCAACTCCTCTAATTATTTTTCATCCGGCTGCCGGCCGGAGACCGAATTTTCCCCTTTGCCTTCCAGCAGGCGGATCAGGTTTTCTTTCGCGTTATTTATATGGTCTACCGTCAGCCGTTCCGCCTGGACGGGGTCTTTATTGCAGATGGCCTCCAGGATGGCCCGGTGCTCCCCGATGGCTTTTTCCGCCCGGCCGGCGGCGGAAATTGAGATCTGGCGGAAATGCTGGATCATGTGGTGGAGGTCCTTCAGCATGTGCTGAAGGGTCCTGCTGTTGCAGTATTCATAGATGCGTTCATGGAAGCGGGAATCCAGGTCGTTGATCTGCTGGGAATAATCCTTGATGTAGTAAAACTCCTGCAGGTCGATGATCTCCCGCAGTTCCTTGATCTGGAGGTCGGTGATGTTTTCCGCGGCCCATCTGGCGGCCAAACCTTCGATATAGGTACGAATAGTGTAGATGTCCAGGAGATCCTTGTAATCTATGCCTAAAACCACGGCGCCCTTGTTGGGGATGATCTGGACCAGGCTTTTTTGCTCCAGCATGCGGATGGCTTCCCGCACCGGAGTGCGGCTGACCCCCAGTTCCTGGGAGAGCTTCAATTCGATCAGGTTTTCTCCCGGAAGGATTTTTCCGTTTAAGATGGCTTCTTCCAGCTGCTCAAACACCCGGACGCTCAGCGAACTGACGCTTTCGCCGGCTGCCTTGGCGTTTAACTTCCCTTGGTGAACCATATGTTTGCCTCCTTATACCTCCGGCTCAAAAGCCGAAACCAGGGCCTCCAATTCACTGTCGCTGATGACTGTCTGCCGCCCTTCGGCGTACTGGGCGTCGATCCATTCCTTGATCCGGATCACCAAAGGATCCTTCTTGGTCACTATCCGGCTGCCGGAAAGCTCATAATGCTCGTTGATCCAGTAGGCGATGCCCGCCAGTCCCGAGGTGGCGCTGATGGCTACCGAAGCGGGCCGGTTCAGCAGCTTTGCCGTGTCAAAAATATTGTAGATCTCTTCATCCTTCATCAGGCCGTCGGCGTGGATACCGGCCCGGGTAACATTAAAGTTTTTGCCGACAAAAGGGGTCATGGGCGGGATGGCATAGCCGATATTTTTTTCGAAATAACGGGCGATTTCGGTGATGACCCTGGGCTCCATCCCGTCTAAAGTGCCCTTAAGGGAGGCGTATTCGAAGACCATGGATTCCAGGGGGATATTGCCGGTCCTTTCGCCGATGCCCAGAAGGGAGCAGTTTACGGCGCAGCAGCCATAGATCCAGGCTATGCTGGCGTTGATCACCGCTTTGTTAAAGTCGTTATGACCGTGCCATTCCAGCATCTCTGAAGGGACGTCGGAATAATGCTGAAGGCCGTAGATAATGCCGGGAACGCTTCGGGGCAGGGCTACGCCGGAATAGGGGATGCCGTAGCCCATGGTATCGCAGGCCCGGATCTTCACCGGGATGCCGGCCTGGCGGGAAAGCTCCATCAGCTCATTGACAAAGGGCACCACAAAGCCGTAGTAATCGGCCCGGGTGATGTCCTCCAGGTGGCAGCGGGGCCGGATACCCAGCTCCAAGGCCTGGGAAACCACCGCCAGATAGCCTTCCATGGCCTGTTTCCTGGTCTTTTTCAGTTTTTTGAAGATATGGTAATCGGAGCAGCTGACTAAGATGCCGGTTTCCTTGATGCCGATTTCCTTTACCAGGCGGAAGTCCTCCTTAGTGGCCCGAATCCAGGTGGTGGGCTCGGGATACCGCAAGTCCAGCTCCATACATTTGGTCAGGGCCTCCCGGTCCTTGGGGCTGTAGACGAAAAACTCCGTCTGACGGATCTTGCCCTGGGGCCCGCCCAGCTCCGCCATCAGCTTATACAGATCTACGATTTGCCGGACGCTGTATGGAGCCCGGGACTGCTGGCCGTCCCGGAAGGTGGTGTCGGTAATCCAGATCTCCCTGGGCATGCCGATGGGAACCCGCCGGTGATTGAAAGGGATTTTCGGAACTTCCGAGTAGGGGAAGAGATCCCGGTACAAATTGGGCTCCGGCACATCCTGCAGAGAGTATTTGTAAGGATCCTGCTCCAGGAGATTACTCATTTTATTTGGTTCGATCATCATCAGCCCTCCTATTTAAGATTAAGATATTGATGCAATATTCACGCGAGAGAAATGAATACTTGTATACAATCATAGGATAATTTTAAACCATATTTTTTTTCTGTCAATATAAATAAGGAAGAAATACTTAGTGAATTCTTTGGATTTCATGTAATTTAGGACTTGACACAGCCGGGATGCTTTGATTATACTTTGTATGTTATCCAATTATATCCCCACCAGCCCCGGTGTGATTATAATTGACGTAAGTTTTAGGAGGGAATATCGTGACTACCTTCATGGCAAAATCCGGCCAAGTTCAGCGCAAATGGTATGTCCTTGATGCTGAAGGCAAGACCCTGGGCGCCCTGGCCGTTGAAGCGGCGGTTCTTCTACGGGGTAAGCATAAACCTATTTATACGCCCCATGTTGATACCGGAGATTTCGTTATCATTATTAACGCGGAAAAGGTTGAGCTTACCGGTAAGAAGCTCCAGCAAAAAGAAATGATCACCCACTCCCGTTATCCCGGCGGTTTGAAGCGGACCAGCTACGGCATCCTCATGCAGACCAAACCCGAGAGGATCGTGGAAAAAGCAGTGAGAGGAATGCTGCCCAAAAACAAGCTGGGCGATCAGATGTACCGTAAGCTGAAAGTTTACAGAGGACCCCAGCATCCCCATGAGGCCCAAAAGCCTGAAGCATGGGAAATCAGAGCTTAGGAAGGAGGAATTTGAAGAATGGCTAATGCAATCCAGTACAGAGGAACAGGCCGTCGGAAAACCTCCGTGGCTCAGGTTCGTCTGATTCCCGGCGAAGGGAAGGTCCTGATTAATAAAAGACCCCTTGGCGAGTACTTCGGCAAAAAGACTCTGGAAATGGTGGTAAAACAGCCTTTGGTGCTGACCAAAGCCGAGGGACGTTACGATATCATCGCCAACGTCCAGGGCGGCGGCATCACCGGCCAGGCCGGCGCTGTCCGTCTGGGTGTGGCCAGAGCCCTGTTAAAGACCGATGCGGGACTGCGTCCTGCGCTGAAAAAAGCCGGTTTCCTTACCCGGGACCCCCGGATGAAGGAAAGAAAGAAATACGGCCTGAAAGGCGCCCGCAGAGCTCCCCAGTTCTCAAAGAGATAGTTTTTGCGGCTGCAAACCCTTGCAGATCCTTCTGTTAATTCGCATAAGGACATATTTGACCGGCCTGTAAAGGCGGGCGGCGGAAGCCGTCCGCCTTTTACTTTTTTATGCGCGGATACTTCCGCCTCGGCCTAAAGTCGTATAAAATAATTATTTTTATTGACACATATAAAGCGGCGCCATATAATGATTGAAAGGTGATTCAATTATTCAACTAATGGGAGGACCTTCCTATGTGCGCATATGAGCCTGATCTTGACCGGTGCGACTGCAATATCATTCATGAAGAGGTCGTGAATGACGTTCGAGAACATATGCCCGATGATGATACGCTCCTTGATCTGGCTGATTTGTTCAAAGTCTTCAGTGATTCCACCCGGGTAAAAATTCTTTGCGCATTGTTTAGCGCGGAGATGTGCGTTTGTGATATCTCCGTCCTTTTGGGCATGACCAAATCCTCAATCTCTCACCAGCTCCGGATTTTAAAACAGTCCAAACTGGTAAAGAACCGGAAGGACGGACGCGTGGTCTACTATTCTCTTAACGATGAGCACGTCAAAGCCATTTTCGATCAGGGGCTTATTCATGTTTGTGAAGAGTAGTTCTCCTGGCGAGGTCTGCTGGGAAGCATAAAGCTTTTTTTGCATAATTGGTTGAATGCATAAACAACCATTTAATAAAGATATTATATTTAAATTAAAGGAGAAATTGACTATGAGTGCAACCCAAAAAGCAATATATCCTGCCGCCTCCCCTGACAAGGATATCGTGGTAAAAGAAGCCTGAAAGAAAGGACGGTGATAGGAACATGGATACGGCCATCAAAAAAGAATTTATTTTAGAAGGACTCTGCTGCGGCAACTGCGCCGCTAAAATTCAACGGGATATCGGCAAACTGGAGGGCATATCATCTGCTGCTGTTGATTTTGTTGCGAAAACCCTTGCCATGGAAATCGCAGATGATACGAAAACCGGCAGCCTGATCGCTCAGGCCGAAGCCATTGTAAAGAGGCATGATCCTGGAGTGGTTATGAACGAAAAGGAAATCTCTCAGCCGGGGCAAAAGACACTTTTTCTCTTAGGGCTGTGCTGTGGAGGTTGTGCGCAAAAGATTGAAACCCAGGTCAATCGTATTGAAGGCGTCAAGACAGCCGCCTTGGATTTTGTTTCACAGAAACTGACCATTGAGGCGGCGGACAGAAAAAAACTGCCGGCCATCGTACGCCAAGCGTCCCAAATTGCGCTGGATATCGAACCCGACATTCAAATTTCTTATACGGATAAAAAGATCGCTGAAACGGATAGCTCCGTTAATTTAAAAAAGTGGACATATCGCCTCGGCCTTGGTATTGGAGCGGCGCTGTTTATTATCGGCCTGATATTTGATTTTGCCTATCCGATTGGCTCTATCGTGTTTTTCGTCAGCTATCTTCTGATCGGCGGTGAGGTCGTCCTCCGGGCTCTGAAAAACATAGCCAAAGGCCAGGTGTTTGACGAAAACTTTTTGATGAGCGTCGCCACCATCGGTGCTTTTGCCATTGGCGAATATCCGGAGGGCGTGGCGGTTATGCTCTTCTATCAGGTGGGTGAAGCGTTCCAGCGGCTGGCAATCAACCGCTCCCGCAAATCCATCTCCGCGCTGATGGATATTCGGCCTGATTTCGCTAACTTGAAAGCAGGAAATGAAGTGCGCAAAGTCTCCCCGGAGGAGGTCGGCATCGGCGATTTTATCATTGTAAAGCCCGGGGAAAAAGTCCCGCTGGACGGTCATATTATCGAAGGCTTCTCCGCTTTGGACACCTCCGCGCTCACCGGCGAATCCCTTCCCCGCGACGTGGAGCCGGGCAGCGAGGTGTTGTCCGGTTCCATTAACAAGAGCGGGGTCCTGACCATTGAGGTTTCTAAGGAATTTGGTGAATCCACAATTTCTAAGATTCTGGATTTGGTCCAGAACGCCAGCAGCAAAAAGGCGCCGACCGAGAACTTTATCACGAAATTCGCAAGATACTATACGCCCGTTGTCACCTTTTCCGCACTTGCCCTGGCGGTGATCCCGCCTCTTATGATTCCGGGGGCTGTTTTCAGCGACTGGATTTACCGGGCGCTGGCCTTTTTGGTGGTGTCCTGCCCCTGCGCGTTAGTTATATCCGTTCCCCTCAGCTTCTTCGGCGGTATCGGCGGGGCGTCCAAAAACGGAATTCTTATCAAGGGGAGCAACTATCTGGAGGCGCTGAACAATATTGATACCATTGTGTTTGATAAGACCGGAACACTGACAAAAGGCATTTTTAAGGTGACCTCTGTTGTTGGAGCGAACGGCTGGCCGGAACAGGAGCTCCTGGCCTGCGCCGCACACACGGAGAGTTTCTCAAACCATCCTATTGCGCTCTCCATTCAGAAGGCGTATGGACAGGAAATCGATGCGCAAAGACTTACGGAGCAGGAAGAAATTCCAGGTATGGGAATCCGTGTAAAAATTGACGGCAAGCCCGTGCTGGCCGGAAACCATAAGTTAATGGAGGCGGAGCATATCGGCTGGACCCCTGCAACAGCCTTGGGAAGCGTTGTGTATCTGGCGGTTGACGGGGTGTACACAGGTCATATCGTAATTTCCGATGAATTAAAGCCGGATAGCAAAAAGGCCATTCTTGAGTTGAAGAAATTAGGCGTGGGCCAGACAGCGATGCTTACCGGGGACAGCAAAGCCGTCGGTGAAGCCATTGCCCGGGAAATCGGTTTGGACATCGTTTATTCGGAGCTTCTTCCTCATCAAAAGGTCGAAAAGCTGGAACAGATGGACAAAAACCGAAAGGGTAAAGGCAAACTGGTATTTGTCGGCGACGGCATCAATGACGCGCCCGTATTGGCAAGAGCCGATATCGGGATCGCCATGGGTGCATTAGGTTCCGATGCCGCCATCGAAGCTGCCGATGTGGTGTTGATGACAGACGAACCTTCCAAAATCGTTTCCGCGGTTCGCGTGGCCCGAAAAACGAGGTCAATCGTCTGGCAGAATATCCTCTTTGCAATGGGTGTCAAAATCATCGTTCTGATCCTTGCCGCAGGGGGTATCGCGACTATGTGGGAAGCTGTTTTCGGAGACGTAGGGGTGACGGTTATCGCGACCTTAAACGCCATGAGAGCCCTGCGGATAATGCCTGACGGCGTTTCGCCCGCAATAAAAAACAAAACATTGTAAAGCGGATGCCTGCGCACTATGTGACTACAAAATGCAACGCAAACCATGCGCCGCATTTTGCGGGGCCCTGGTTTGCGTTTTCTGACCTTCTGCAGATGAAAAGCTCCAAGGAGGGAGAACCGGCAACGGGCTTTGGCAAGAATATTAATAAACAGACTGCCGGCGGCGGCCCGGTATGGCGTCCTGCCCCGGCAGTCTTGGTTTTTCTGATCTTTTGATCGGATCCGGTCGTTCCTTAACGTCTATATGATCAGATCAGGTGATCTGCGATAATATCCATCAGATGAACCGGCGAAGCCTCATGGCGGATCAGCTTCTCCACCAAATCCTCAACAAAGCCTGACTGAGTGGAAATATCGGGAACGGTACGGCTGATGACAGGCCCTCCATCCTGATCAGCAGATTCTTCGCAGCAGATTCCGTAGCTGGTCACCATGCCAGCCTCCTCGACAAAGCTTTGTGTTTCTATCATTCGATAGGTGATTTTCGTTGTTCCGATCGGATCGGTCGTCATTTTGATACTCTCCTCCCAACGGTGATAAGATTCCTAAAAGTCGAAGACCATCTGCTGTCTGCTCTGACTATTCTAATATTATGGAAAAATGGAAATTTTTTCAATAGTATTTGCTTTACATTTTGTCAGAATCATCAATGAGAAGAATAATATGTGATCAGAGCCTCGCTGCGGGAACTGATTCCCAGCTTGCGATAACAGTTTGACAGCAGTTTTTTTACCGTGCCCTCCGTAACTCCCAGGTAATGGGCGGCGCTTTTATTGGTTGCGCCCATAATTACCAGCCTGAACACCTCCCTTTCCCTTGGCGAAATTTTCGCCATATGCTCCTTGGTGAAGCCGGTGGCGTTGTGACAGAAGTGGATTTTGACCAGGCTGCCTTCCGGCTGGCCCTCCGCATGAACAGGCGTCATGCTGATGTCCAGCAGATAGTGAGCCGTGCGGTTATCCTCCAAAGTAACCCCCTGGGGTAATTTCCCTTCGGGGTACCTTTCCAGAATAAACCTCCCTGACGTGCCCTCCGGCGATATGGCCAAGCTGCCCCGGTCCTTTGCCCAGGGTGGAAGATCCGGCATTTTTTCTACCTCCTTTTTGCATAGGCGGAAGCTCTGCCCCATATCATGTTAGGGATGATAGGGGGGAGCGGAATGTTTTTTTTTCTGTCCTATAAAGAACTAAGGAAAAGATACCTGCCTTGGCTGTCGGTGATGCTGTGCGCCGCTTTGGGCTTGTCGGCTTTTTCCGCCTGGCGGGAAATCCCGGGAGAAGAAGCCGTGGCGGCCATGTCCTGGGCCATTGCCGGCCGGACCATCATCCTGGACCCCGGCCATGGCGGCGAGGATCCGGGCAAGGTAGGGGTCAGCGGCTCCTTTGAAAAAGATATTAATCTCCAGGTAGCCATCAAGGTCCGCAGCCTTCTGGCCCAGGGCGGCGCCAATGTGGTGATGACCCGGGAGCAGGACAATGCCTTATGCGAGGACAGGGAAACCCTGCGGGAACGCAAACGGGAGGACCTGAACCGGCGGCTGGCCCTGGCCAAGGAAGAAGATGCCGGCATGTATGTGACTATACACTGCAATTCTTTTCCCAAAAGCTCATCATCCGGAGCCCAGGTGTTTTACGCGCCTCAGGCCCCCGGCAGCCGGGAGCTGGCGGAAAGCCTGCAGCAAAGCCTGCGGGAAACTCTGGGCAATACCAGAAGACTGCCGAAAGAGGATCAGGAAACCTTTATTATGCGTAATGCGGAAATCCCTACAGTCAATGTGGAAATGGGGTTTTTATCCAATGCCAAAGAAGAAGAGCTACTGCTGAATCCCGCCTATCAGGATAAGGTAGCATGGGCCATATACAGCGGCATTGTATACTATCTGGCAGGCCAGCAATAGGAGTAAATCTTAGTAAAAAAGGATGATTATACCAGGGACGGTTTCAAAAGGCCGGGACAAAAGGCCGGAGAAACCGCCCTTTTTTGCATAAAAATCAAGAGATTTGAATATTGCCAGGCAGCTTCAGAATAAATACAGCTTTTCAACGGAAAAGCATTGCATATTATTTAGCAATGATGTATAATTATAAACAACCGAAATAATAAGAAGGAGGTATTTCCGCCCATGAACAGTCCATTAAAAGGAAAGGACTATCTATCCCTTACCGACTACACGGCCCAGGAATTCCAATTCCTGCTGGATCTTGCCATAGAACTGAAGGATAAACAAAAACGAGGTATTCCCCATCCTCTTTTACAGGGGAAAACCCTGGCGATGATTTTCCAGAAAGCCTCCACCCGTACCCGGGTCTCCTTTGAGGTGGCTATGTACCATTTGGGGGGGCTGGGCATGTTTTTATCGGCAAACGATCTGCAGATCGGCCGGGGCGAGCCCATCCAGGATACGGCGCGGGTTTTGTCTTCCTATTCCGAAGGAATCCTGATCCGGACCTACAGCCATCAGGAAGTGCTTCAATTGGCGGAATATTCCCAAGCGCCGGTAATCAACGGCCTTACCGACGATGAGCATCCCACTCAGGCCCTGGCGGACATGCTGACCGTTTATGAAACCTTTGGTAAGCTGAAAGGAAAGCGCCTGGCTTACTTCGGCGACGGAAACAACGTGGCCGTCAGCCTGATGCACGCCTGCGCTTTAGTAGGGATGGAAATCGTTTTGGCCTGCCCTTCCGGCTACAGACCGCCGGAAAAGGCTCTTAACGAATATGAAGCCATGAAGCAGCCCGGTTCCAGCCTGACCATTACCGACGATCCCCGGCTGGCGGCCGGCGGCGCCGATGTGCTTTATACCGACGTCTGGGCCAGCATGGGTCAGGAAAAAGAAGCGAAGAAACGCATCGCCGCTCTGAAAGACTACCAGGTAAACGAAGCCCTGCTTAAAGCGGCCAAGCCGGAGGCCATCGTCCTGCACGGCCTGCCGGCCCACCGGGAGGAGGAGATCACGGAAGCCGTAATCGAAGGCCCCCAATCCCGGGTCTTTCAGGAAGCGGAAAACCGGATGCATGCCCATAAAGCGATTTTAGCCGCTTTGCTGTAAGGTCTGGCAATTTTTTGGGAAAAAGACGCATATTTAAAACTTTAAAATCTAACGATTTGAGAGGAGTCATTTTAAAATGGGGAAAAAAATTGTACTGGCCTATTCCGGCGGCCTGGATACTTCCATCATCATTCCCTGGCTGAAGGAGAATACCGAGTATGACCAGGTGATCGCCATGGCTGCGGATGTAGGGCAGGGGGAAGAACTGGAGCCCCTCCATGAAAAAGCGGCCAAGACCGGCGCCGCCAAACTGTACATCGAGGACCTGCGGGAGGAGTTCATCACCGATTATGTGTATCCTACCCTGAAGGCCGGTGCGATTTACGAAAGGAAGTACCTTTTGGGCACTTCCATGGCCCGGCCTATTATCGCCAAACGCCTGGTGGAGATCGCCAGGAAGGAAGGGGCCGAGGCCATTGCCCACGGCTGCACCGGAAAAGGAAACGACCAGGTCCGTTTTGAGCTGACCGTGAAGGCCCTGGCTCCCGATTTAAAAGTGGTGGCTCCCTGGCGGATCTGGGAGATCAAATCCCGGGAGCAGGAAGTGGACTACGCCAAAGCCCGGGGCATCGATGTCCCCGTCACTAAGGAGCGTCCCTACAGCATGGACCGGAACATCTGGCACTTAAGCCATGAAGGGGCGGATCTGGAAGACCCAGGCAACGAGCCCAAAGACGACGTCCTTTTGATCAGCAAACGGCTGGAGGATGCCCCCGATAAGCCCACCTATATCGAGTTGGAATTTGAAAAAGGCATCCCCGTAAAACTGAACGGCAAGACCCCCGCTTCCAATTTGGAGCTTTTGACCAGCTTAAATGAAATCGGCGCCGCCAACGGCGTGGGGGTCACCGATATTCTGGAAAACCGGCTGGTGGGCATGAAGTCCCGGGGCGTCTACGAAAATCCCGGCGGAGCCATCCTCTACTATGCCCACAGCGAGCTGGAGTACCTGACCTTAGACCGGCAGACCCTGCATTATAAGGATTTAGTGGCCCAGAAATATGCGGAATTGGTTTATGACGGCGTATGGTTCCATCCTTTGCGGGAAGCTTTGGACGCTTTTGTGGACAAGACCCAGGAAACGGTTACCGGCAAAGTCCGGCTGAAGCTGTACAAGGGAAATATCTGCTCCGCCGGCGCCTGGTCCCCTTATTCTTTATTTAATGCCTCTTACTCTACCTTCGGAGAGGATCATGTGTATAACCAAAAGGACGCGGAAGGCTTCATCAACCTTTTCGGCCTGCCTCTGACCATGCGGGCTTTGATGCTGAAGAAAAACGGCCTGCTGTAATCAATGGCCTGGTGATCAATGGCCTGACATAAGCCATAAACAAAAGTACGGCGGCCGTATATAAAAGTACGACGTAAGAGACAGAAAATGCGCTGGGCAGTGCCGCCGGCGCATTTCCTTGCTGATCAAGCCAAGGCTCTGCCGGGGAGAATTATTCCGGCCCCGGCCGGCCGGACAGGAGACTTGCCATGAGTGAAAAGCAAAAAAAGGAGGAAAACCGGCATCTTTGGGGCGGCCGTTTTTCCAAAGAGACCGACCGTCTGGTGCTGGACTTCCATTCCTCCATCGGCTTTGACCAAAAGCTTTACCGCCAGGATATCCGGGGCAGTCAGGCCCACGCCGCCATGCTGGCCCGGCAGGGGATTATCAGCCGGGAGGAAGGCCTTGCCATCGGCAAAGGACTGGAGGAGGTGCTGTCCGACATCCAGGCCGGCAGGCAGATCTTCAGCGTCGGCGCCGAGGATATCCATATGAATGTGGAAACTTTGCTGACTGCCAAGATCGGTGCCGTAGCCAAAAAGCTGCACACCGCCCGCAGCCGCAACGACCAGGTGGCTTTGGACGTGCGTCTTTATCTCAAAACCGAAATCGATAAAACCGGCGATCTATTATTGGGCTTGATCCAAACCCTGACGGATCTGGCGGATCGTTATGCCGACTGGGTAATGCCCGGGTTTACTCACCTGCAGATCGCCCAGCCCATTACGCTGGGCCATCATCTGATGGCTTATACCGCTATGTTCCAGCGGGATGTGGACAGGCTGGCGGATTGCCGCCGGCGGACGGACGTGCTGCCCTTGGGCAGCGGCGCCCTGGCCGGCACTACCTATCCTTTGGACCGCCGGTATGTAGCGGAAGAATTAGGGTTTTCCGCCCTTTCGGAAAACAGCCTGGACGGGGTATCCGACAGGGACTTTGCCGTGGAATTCGAAGCCTGCGCCTCCCTGGTGATGGTGCATCTCTCCCGGCTGTGCGAGGAAGTGATCCTTTGGGCCAGCCAGCAGTTTGCCTTTGTGGAGCTGGACGATGCCTATTCCACCGGCTCATCCATCATGCCCCAGAAAAAAAATCCGGATGTGGCGGAGCTGATCCGGGGCAAAAGCGGCCGGGTTTTCGGCCATCTCACAGGCACTTTGACTATGCTAAAGGGCCTGCCCCTGGCTTATAATAAGGATATGCAGGAAGATAAAGAGGCCTTATTTGACACTGTGGAGACGGTGCAGAAATGCCTGCTGTTGATGACCCCGCTTTTAGCCACGGCTAAATTCCGCCGGGAGCGGATGCGGCAGTCGGCAGCCCAGGGCTTTTCCAACGCTACGGACCTGGCGGATTATCTGGTGGGCCGGGGCCTGGCTTTCCGGGACGCCCATCATGTGGTGGGCAGCCTGGTGGGCAAATGCGCGGCCGAAGGCCGCAGTCTGGAAGACTTAAGTCTGGCGGAAATGGCGGAAGCTTTGCCGGAGGAAGTGAAGGCGGGCAGAAGCGCCGAGGATGCCGGGGCTTTCATCGGAAAAGAAGTCTATGACGCCCTGCAATTGGAAAATGTGGTAGCCGCCCGCAATAATTATGGAGCTACGGCCCCGGAGCAGGTGAAGGCCGCCATTGGCCGGGCCAGGTCCTGGTTGGCCCAGGCCAAGGAGCGGCAGACCCGGTTATAACCTGTTTGCCCGCTTTATCGCCCGGCTCTTTACTGAACCTTGCCGGGGAGGAAGCGGTTGGCTGATGACGCTGGAGCAGATGAATAATCCAATAATAGTGGGGTGGAGAAGATGATCAGAGAATTGAAGCCCTCCGACCTGCCGCAACTGGCCCGGCTCTATCGACTGTTTTGGAACGAGGAGTCGGATCTGGAGAAAATGAAGGCCAAATTTCAGGAGCTGGCCCTTAATTCCTCCTATATCCTGCTGGGTTATCAGGAGAAAAATCGATTGGCGGGCTCAGTCATGGGGGTTATCTGCTACGAACTGTACGGCGACTGCAAGCCCTTCATGGTGCTGGAAAACATGATTGTGGCTGAGGAAGCAAGAAGGAAGGGCGTCGGCAAGCTGCTGTACCGTGAACTGGAAAACCGAGCGGCTTCCGCCGGCTGCAGCCAGATCATCTTAGTGACGGAAAAGCTGCGCCATGACGCCTGTGCTTTCTACTCCTCCATGGGCTTTTCTTCCGAAAACGCGGGATATAAAAAGAAATTATGATAAACAGCAAACAGCGCTTCCTTCATTCCCGGATGTTGGAACGCTGTTTTTTCTTGTTTTTTCGCACGTGGCCAACTGTGATTCCGGTTCGAGGTTTATCAGGGATAAGTATTTGGCGTATCTGCCTTTTGACTTATCAGTATTAATTATCGCTTGATTTTATCTTCTGTCTGTTATTGATAATTCTTCCTGCATCATTTCAGCAAATCGAGAATAAAAGTGGGATTTTTGCTGAAAACATAGCTGCTCAGCAATTGGATTGCCTGGTTTGTCTGTTTTCCCTTAGGCTGAGTGTATCGCTTCCGGCCGTGGGCCCCGTTTCCGGCCCAAGGACCTCGTTTGCGGGTCAAAGATCTCGTTCCGGGCCGGGGATCTCATTCCCAGCCGGGCAGGGATTGGAGCCGCAGTTGGCGGATTATGGTGCTATGGCGGATTCATGATATAATAGACCAATGAAACGGATGGAAAATGACAGGATGGGAGAAAACCGATGAAAGACATAAAAATAACCGTGACCTCGGCTTTTGGAGTAGAGGGGCTTTTACGGCGGGAACTGAACCGTCTGGGGTATACGGAAGGGCTGACTGTGGGAAAAGGCGGAGTATCGCTTTCGGGCGGCCCGGCCGATATTGTCCGGCTGAACCTTTGGGTACGCCAGGGAGAACGGGTCGTAATTGAAGCCGGCAGCTTTCCGGCAGCTACCTTTGAAGAGTTATTTCAAGGCGTAACCGCGCTGCCCTGGGAAAATTGGCTTACTGCCGACGCGGCATTTCCGGTCAATGGAAAATGTGTCAAATCTACGCTGCATAGCGTTCCGGACTGCCAATCCATCATAAAAAAGGCTATCGTGGAACGGTTGCGCCGAAAATATCCCGCGGTATCCTGGTTTGCGGAAACCGGGCCGGTATATCCGGTGGATTTTAAAATCACCAATGATATCGTCACGGTAGTTATCGACAGCAGCGGTGAAGGGCTGCATAAAAGGGGCTGGCGAAAGCTGGGATCCACGGCTCCGCTGAAAGAAACTCTGGCTTCGGTGCTGTTGACCTTGAGCAATTGGCGCCCCAATCAGCCTTTGGCGGATCCTTTCTGCGGTTCGGGGACCATCCCTATTGAAGCCGCCCTGAAGGCCATGAATATTGCGCCGGGTCTCAACCGGAGTTTTGCCTGCCAAGCCTGGCCGCAAATTTCGGCGGCTTTGTGGAAGGCGGCCCGGGAGGAAGCGGCAGCGCTGGTCCTGCCTCAGCCCGACCTTCGGATCGAAGGCTACGATATTGACGAAAAAGTACTGTCCCTGGCCCGCTATCATGCCAAGCTGGCCGGGGTAGAGGGAAAAATTCACTTTCAGCGGCGGGATGTGGCTGATTTTAAGAGTTCCCGAAAATATGGAGCCATTATCACCAATCCGCCTTATGGCCAGCGGCTGGGACAGGAAAAGGAAGCGGCGGAGCTTTACCGGCTGATGGGCCAGGTCTTTGCTTCCCTGGATACCTGGTCCTTTTACATTTTGACTTCTCATCAAGGCTTTGAGGAAGCATTCGGCGGTCAGGCTACAAAGAACACCAAGCTTTTTAACGGCTTTTTAGAATGCCGGCTGTTTCAGTTCCATGGGCCCAGGCCGCCGAGGCTGCAGTAAGGCAAAAAAGAGCAGCCGCGAAAAAAGTGACGGGACCTGCTTGGCGCCTGGCGCTCATCAAGTATGGCCGACTAAAAGAGTTCTATAAAAAAACAGGGTATTGTACCTTACTTTAGATACAATACCCTGTTTTTTTATATTGTTTTGCTCCAGATCTTATTGAACTGATGAACTGGACAGCGCGGCCTGGCCGTCTCGCTTGTCATGGGGCAAAAGCACCCCAATTAAACGATAAGACTCAAAATGCCAAATCCGGATGAAAATCCGGTTTGGTGTTTTTTTATTACTTACTGACTCTGATCAATTACTCATTTTTCCTGAAAAACATCAAAAATGGAAAATGTTTGAAATTAATGGTTGACTATATGGAAAAATATGGTAGACTTATCTTAAAAAGCAAGAAAATGTCAAAGAAGGGAGGATGAAAAGGATTGGTGGAAAGAGAAGGGTGAATTTGGTGTTTTTTTCTCCCGATACGGCGGCTGCTTTGACTCTGCCCCAGGAATATACCCAAGGTACGGTCTGGCAGGACATCTGCGAAGCCACCGATAGTTTCCGTCAGGCCGCCGACAGCTTTCGTCACGCTGCGGAAAGAGGAGAGGAAGCAGCCTCGGAGGTTGAAGAAAAACCGGAAATTTTACTGGTGAATTGTCTGAACTTCTATCGCCGCTGTCCTCTCTGGAAAAAAGAGCCGGAAAGGCTGCTGCTGGAACAGCTGTCGGAACTGCGCCAGGCTGCGGGCCAAGCAAAAATTAAGCTTTTGCTGCCCACGGAGAAAAACCGGGATCCTGAGCTTTTGATTGAACTGATGGGTCAAGGATTTTATGATTTCTGGTTTACGGATTTTCTGGATGAGGTAAGCCTGGCGAGGATTCTGACAGAGAGTCGCAGCTTCCGGGAGTTGGAGGCCTATCTGGCCACTTTGCCTTTACCGGAGCAGGCAGAGAAGGACACGGAGAGTTGGCTGAATCGCGGACGGCGCTGGCTTACGGAAATGGAAGGACGGATCAGGCTGAAAGGAGTGGTTAAGCCCCAGGGAAAGGCCTGGAGAATAAAAGGAGCTTCCTGTCATAAGACAGGCTTTGACGGTAAAACGCCGCCCTTGGAAGGAGCAGAGTCTTCCCGGGAGGACACGAAAGGAGCGTCCCAGGTAGAAGCAGCCCCGGCTTTCAATCAGGAGTTAACCCCCACAGGAAGAAAAACGGGCAAAGAGGGATTTTTCAAGGCAGAAGGGCAAAGAAAAAACTTCCTGAGGTTTTTCCTTTCCGGAAAGCAGGAAAACGGCATTTCTTCAGAGGAGAGGGAAAACGGCATTGTTTCAGAGGAGCGGGAAAGCGGTATCGCTTCAGAAGAAAAGGCTTTTGCCGGTTTGGCTTTTTCCGACGGATTCCGGCCGGCGGCTACCGTGCTGTTTTACTCGGAGGATGACAGCCTGCTGATCTATGCGGCGGCTATCCTCAGCGCTTTTGAGCTTTCCCGCCGGGGGATTCCCGTCTTAGTTTTGGAGTTGCCGGGATCGGGCTCCCGATTGGCTACGGCGCTGGGGCTGCGCCATCCCCGCCGAAATCTGCACCGGTTGCTGAAGGATTTTGCTTCAGGGAAAGAAATCGACTTTGCGGATTATTGTTTTAACGGGCCGGTTTATGCCCAAGACCCTCAAAGCTTTGATCCTCCGCAGCCCGCGGCCGCTTATCCCGGCTCGCTCTGGTTTTTGCCCGATGACCATACGCCGCCGCAGGAGACGGACCGCTGCTGGGAAAGATTTTTTTCCGCATGGCTCCAGTGGGCTTTGTTAGAAAAAGCCTTCCCCTGTATTTTTTGTATTGGTTTTGGTCCCGGGACTTTCAGCCCGGAAGGAATAAAGCCGCCGGGCTGGCGGCTGGTTTTTGCCGCTCAGCCCTGGCCCGGCAGCTTTAACCGTATGATCGGACTGCACAGACGCTGGCAGGAAAACGGCCTGTTTTTGTTGGGGGAAGAGGGGAAAGAATCCGCCGACAGGGAACTGGCAGGTAAAGACCTTCACTGGTTGACAGTACCCAAGGCGGTGATTGAAGAGTTTATCCGGCTCACCGCTTTTCGCCGGAAGCCGGGCCGCTGCTCCGCAACCACGGCAGAGCTGGCCGCCGAGCTTTATCGTTTCTTTACGGGATAGAGATTGGGGCGGCAAAAGAAAGGAGATTTTCAATGAAAATAAAGACTTTATCCGTTTGGTCCTGTACCGGCGGCAACGTATCCGAACTGAGCTTTTCCCTGGCTTGCAGGATTGCTGAGGAAAGCAGGACCCTGCTCTGTGAGCTGCCCTGCCTGGGATTGCCGAGGCTGGGCTTCATATCGGAACATATGGACCGGATAAGGAATACGGAAACCGCCATTCTGACTTTGGACCGGGAAGAGGAGCTGAGCTGGCAGCTGGTCAATGAGAGCAGGCCGGGACTTTGGGTGCTGCCGGCCAGCGTTTACGCCATACCGGATTGCCCGGCTACTTCCCGGGTGAATATGGAAACGCTGATCGCTTTTGCCGGTGCAATAGAGGCCCTGGCGGAAAAAAACGGTATGGACAAACTGATTTTTGATTGTCAAGGCCAGCTGACCAGTCCCATGACCTTTTTTGCCCTGAAAATCTCGGATCAGATCATCATTCCCGTGGAAGAGCCGGCAGACCTGGCGTATATCCTGGCGGCGCTGCGCCGGCTGGTAAAGATCTACGGCTATTCAGCCGACCAATTCATTCTGGCGGTTTCCGGGGAACTGAAACCGGTGGAATCTCTGCTGCAGAGCAAAAAGAAAAAAGGGAGCCTATTATCCGGCGTCAGGCCCTTGCCTTGGGAGATAAGGAAACTGGCGGCTGCTCTGGACTGGTCTGGAACGGCCCGGCAAGAGGAGAAGACGGCGGACCTTGAGATTTCTGAAGAAGGGGATAGGCAAGCTCTCTGCCGGACGGACCTGTCCGGCGGTTTTCACGATGGCGACCGGGACCTGGAAAATTCCGCAGACCCGGGAACGGAACCGATGGAAGAAGGGGATTTTTGGCGCCCGAGGGCTGTGGCGGGCTGCTCTGTCCGGCTGTAGGCCAAGGAAATGAAAGGAACCTTTGACCCGCTGCTCTATTTTTTTCAGGAAGAGGAGCGGCAACTGCGGCAAAAGAACCGGGAGACAGAGCAAAGCAGAGGGCATTTCCCCGGCATGCTCTCAGACGGGAAAGATAAAAACGGTATGCCGGCAGGAGGAGAAGATGAAAACGGCATTCCTGTCTGGGGACCGCCGGCATGGCAAAACAAGGCCGGGTTTTCTCCCGCCGGCGGTGAGGCTTTCCGCCTTTTGGCCCGTCAGGTTCGGGAGCGGCTGCGCCAGGAGGAAGGCAGCCGGCTGGCTTTGGCCCTGATTGACGCGGTCAGCCGGGAAAAACTTAAGGATTGTATTGCCAGGATCGTTGCGTCAGAAGGGCTGCGACTGCCTGAATTCTCCCCGGGGGAGCTGACCCGGAGACTTCAGGAAGAATTGCTGTTTTATGGCCCTATCCAGCCGGCCCTGGACGATTCCCAGGTGACCAATATTGATATAAACACCTACAGGGACGTCTATCTGGAGAAAAACGGCCGGGAGGAATACCATCCGGAATTGGGGTTTGAAAGCGAGGCGCATCTGGAAGTGATGCTGAACAAAATGCTGATGGCCGGAGGAAAGGTGCTGACCGCCAATGAGCCTCACATCGACAGCCTTTTTGAAAAATACCGGATCTGCGCCGTTTTGGGAACAGACAGGGGAGGGCTGGCGGCAGAAGGGACTTGCGCTTCCATCCGGAAGTTTTCCGAGAAGGCGGTAACACCCGAAGATTTAATGGCGATGGGAACTATCAGCGGCGAAATGGATGCGTTTTTTCGGCAGGTACTGCCTTATTGCAACTGTATTATCGCCGGCGCCACCAATTCAGGCAAAACCACCACGCTGATGGCCATGCCCTTGTATTTTGATAAGGATACCAGGATCATTACCATAGAAGATTCCCCGGAGCTGATGCTCCGGCGGCGCAGCGGCTACCGGGAGTACCACAACATCGTGGCTTTGCAGGCCAAGGATCATGAAAACCAGGAAAAACGTTTCGATATCGCCCGGCTGACTAAGGTATCCCTCAGAATGCGGCCGGTAAAAGTGATTATCGGCGAGGTGCGGGACGCCCAATCCTGTCGTCAGGCCCACGAAAGCATGAACACCGGGCATAGTACCTATTTTACGATACATGCCAGCTCGGCGGCCAACGCGGCCACAAGAATCGTCCAATTGGCGGGAGACGGCTATAATGATGAGATTGTGGCGGCTCAGCTGGCAGCCACCGTGGACCTGATCATTTTTCAGCAAAAGCTGGGAAGGCGCAGGATCATTACCGAGGTGGCGGAGCTGATCGGCTATGAGGAGGCGAAAAAGCCCCTGTGCCGGTCCATATTCCGGTTTCGGCAGGAAGGAGTGGACGCCGCCGGTGAAGTGACGGGAAGCCACCGGCGCTGCGGCGGTATCTCCGGGGAGCTGGCGGAGAAGCTGCTGGGCGGTCTGGCAGACCCGGACCAGGTAAGACACTGGCAAGACCGGGAAAATGCCGGCGCTACGATGGAAGGAACGGGTGAGGCGGCAGAGCCATGGAAAGGTTTGCTGCCGGATATCCCGGTAAAGCCATGGAGGGCAGGAGAACGGGAGGAAGGAGTATGCTGATTTCTTTTCTCACCGCCGCCCTGTTTACCTTGTGGACAGTCTGCGCTGCCGTTTTAATGCTGACGGAAGGGCGCCGGGAACGAAAAGCCGTCGGCGGATATTGGCGACGGCAGAACCGGTTGCTGCAGGAAAAGGCTGCCGGTTACGGCGTGGCCTGGAGCAGCAGAGAGACCCTGGCAGTCTGGGCAGTAAGCCTGGTCACCGCCGCCGGGTTATACCTGGCTACCGGAAATCTGCTTTTGCTGGTTTTTGGCTGGTTTTTGGCCGCTTTTTTACCGGGACTTTTGATCAGCCGAAGGCGCGGCCGGAAGCGTCTTGAGGATTTAGCCGCCTTGGCGGACTGCCTGCGTCAGTTAGTGGCCCGCCTGCCGGATCAGGGCAGCCTGATCCGGGCAATGGAGGTGCAGCTGGCAGTCCAGCCCGGCCACCGGCTGGCGCCTGTTTTGGGCCGGGTCCTGGAAGAACTGCGGCTGGGCTCGGGCCTGGAGGAGGCCTTGGAACTTTGGCAGGAACGTATGGGCCTGCGGAAATTTGACAGCGTGGTCCGGACTATGCTGCAGGCTCAGAAAGAGGGCTGGTCACCCCAGGCGGTAAAAGCCCTGGATACGGCGGTAGGCGCTTTGGAACAGGATTTACAGGCTGTACGGCTGGCCGCTCAAAAAGCCGCGGCCCGCAAGCGTCAGCTTTATCTGGCACTTGCCACCGCCTGGAGTTTTCCGCTGATCTTATCGTTTTTTTCTACAGGAGAAGGGAAAAATGTATTTTTTTCCACCTTGCCGGGACAAGCCCTGATGGCGGCTTATCTGTCCGGCAGCCTTTATGTGCTGATCAAGGGACAGAGCTACATTTCCCTGAATGTGGAGGAATTGTAATGGAAGGGATATCGTTTTTTATCTCCTTTTTCTGGGCCCTCTGGTTTACCGGTCTGCTTTGGCTGGCGCAAAAAGAGCGGCGCAAAAGAAGAGAACCTTATCGTTGGGCCGGTTATGCGGCCTTAAGCGATAGGGAAGGGCAGGAAGAAACCCTGACGGATCTGGACAGCCGGGGCCTGCGACGGGCCATGGACTGTCTGGAAGCAGGAGCCAGGCTGATAAATCTGCAAAAAGACGATTGGCAGAAGCTGGACCGCCGTCTGGAACTGATGGGGCTGCCGGAAGACAGCCGCCGCTACCTGACTGAGAAACTGATCCGCTGCGCCGCCGGGGCCTTGCCGGCCCTGACTCTGCCCGTTTTGCTGGACAGAGGGTGGACGGTGTTTTGTTATCCGATATTTACGGCGGTTTTATTCCGCCGGCAGTTGACGGCTCTGGACCGGCGCTACCGGCAATGGCAGCAGCTTTTAATCCGGGAAGTGCCGGAAGTGGTGGATCGCCTGCGGATTTGCTTTGCCGGCGGCAGAGATTACCTTTCGTCATTGGAGGAGGCGGCAGCCGGTGCGGGCCAGGCCATGGGCCAGGCGCTGAAGGGCCTGACGGAGGATATCCGGACCCGGGGCTCCCGGGCGGCTCTGGCCAGCTTCAGCGCCTCTTTTGATCTGCCGGCCATAAACCGGCTGGCTTCCGCCTTATCTCTGGCGGTGGAAAGCGGCTATGAGGAGGCCGAGGTTTATCTGATCAATATCGGAGAAGAATTGCGGACTTTGCGTCAGGAAGCGGCGGAAGCCCTGATCAAAGGCAGGCCGGAGAAGGTAAAACAGCTATACCTGATTCTGTTTGCCCTGTCGGTTGGATCGCTTTTGCTGAAGGGCTGGGAAATCGTGAAACAGATCGGCGGGCTTTTCGCCTGATGGGCCGGCCGGGAAAAGACGGTAAAGAGAAAGGAGAAGGAAAATGAAAGAAAATTTGGCGGCATGCAAGGCGGGCTTGCGGAGGTTTGCCCTGTCGGAACAAGGGGATATCGTTTCCGCCCTGGGGTGGATGGCGATTATGGCCCTGGTTTTGGTGGCCTTAAAAAAGATTATCGACGAAGGCCTGATCAACTATGCTCAAGAGGTTTTTTTCCAGTTGGACCGGATCTTTTCCACAGGAAAATGAGAAGAGGTTTTTTTTCTTCGGAATTCGGCGAAGGGATCATCAGCGGCCTGTATACCCTGCTGGTTTTATCCCTGACCCTGTTTTTGGGCGTGGAGATTTTATCCTATGGCGTTTCCGGCTGGAAAATCTACACCGCTGGGGAGGAGCTCATGGAACTGATGAAAGCGGAGAATGGCCTGGATGAAGAAATGGAGGCCCGGTTTTTCGGCTTGGCCCAGCGCCTGAATCTTTCCGACCTGGAACTGACTGTGGAGGGAACGCCGAAATACGTACAGAGGGGTGAACCGCTGGAGCTGCGGATACAGGGCAGCTATACCCTGACCTGCCTGCGCCCTTTGGGACGCCAATGGGCAGTGCCGCTGAGGATAAAACTGGTGGGACTGGCTCATACATATATCAGGAGCCTGGGGTAAGGAGGAAACCTGCTTTGCGGACATTGATCTGGTTATGGATTGCCTTTCTGCTGCTTTGCTTTTTATTAGACGCCGCATCCTATTTCCTGGTGAGGATGCGCCTGGACCGGGCGCTGGACCTGGCTTTGGACGGCGCCCTGACCGCCGGGATATCGGAAGAGGATCTGATGTGGGGAAGAACCCTTTTACGGCAGGACAGGGCTGCTGCCGCAGCTAAAAAGCTGCTGGAGGAAAATCTGGGTCCTTATTTAGCCCGGCGTACCGATACGGAAATCTTTTTGGAACAGGAGGGGGAAGGACTGGCGGCTCAGGGCAGACTGAAGGCCCGGCTTCCCTTGCTTCTGGCGGGCTTCCTTGGCAGAGAGGGGCAGATTTATATCAGCAAAACCCTGGCTTATCAGGGAGTTTATCATTAAAAGACCCTGCCGGAAGCCTGCTGAAGGCATTTGCTGAAAGGCTCTGCCGGAGGCCTTGCCAAAAGCTTTGCGAAGGGCCTTGCCGGAAGACTTGCCGGGAGCCCTGCTGAAAGACGACGGCTCAGTTCATGCAAAATGGGAGGAAGAAGATGAAGCCTTTTGGAAAAAAGTCCGGGACAGGCAGGTTCCTGCTGAAAGCCACGCTCCTGTGCCTAAGCTTTGCGCTGGTGTTTTTAGCCACCTACAGCCTGAATCAGGCGTATCTAAAAGAGACGGCGGCCACGGCCAGGGTAGTGACCGCCCGGCGGCGCCTGCTGCCGGGAGAAAAACTGGTTCAAGAGGATCTGGTGATGGCGGAGCGGGCCTTATTCGGCCTGGGGGCCGATTACAGCGAAGACCCGGCGGCGCTTTTATCCCAGTCCGAATTGTATGTGGATGAACTGGGGTTTGACGCCGGAGACATCATTCGTCCAAAGCGGCTGAAAAAGGAAAAGCAGGCGGTAGGCGGAGCGGAACGGATCGAAAAATATCTGAAAAACGGAGACAAACGCCTTCTGGCGCTGAAAACAGATCTGATAGCCAGCGGCGGAGATTGGCTGAAACCCGGCATCCGTGCCGACGCATTCGTCTATCTGGAGGGAAAAAACAGTTTTGGCGAAGTGGTGGAAGCCAAAGTCCTGGGGCCAACGGAAGATCCTTTTCTGGGCGACCTGTTGATCGGCGATCGTAAGACCGCGGCGGGTTCTGACCCGGATGAAGCGGAGGAAGCTTTGGGCAGGGACAGGCTGCCGGCGGCTGTGGTGGTGGTTTTGGAAGCCGCAGAGGAAGAGCGGATGAAGTCCCTGATCCGCTATAATGAAGAGGGCAGGATATATTTTTCTCCTACGGGAAACATGGATTAGGAGGCAGGACTTGTTTGCCGGATCCCAAGTCGGCCTGGCCGACGGAGAATTGCTCAGCGCTTTTTTATTGACGGTGCTGCTTTCAGCTGCGGGCTTCACCGACTGGCACAGCCGACGGATACCTAATCGTTTGATCTTATTGGGCCTGGTTTGGGCTTTTATTTTAAACTCTTTGATTCCGTTAAAAACAGGGCCTCCGGATGCATTGGCCTGGCGCCGGTGGGCGGCAATGGGAGAAGGAGTTTTTGGCAGCCTTTCAGGAGGACTTTTTTTGGGCGGCCTTCATCTGGTGCCTTATTTGCTTCGGGGCATGGGAGCAGGGGATGTGAAACTGGCTTTTTTAATAGGATTTTGGCTTAAGCCAAAAGGATGCGCAGCTTATCTGGGCTGCTATGCCTTGGTTTTGGCTGTTTGTGCGGCAGTATTGCTTTTAGCCGGCAGAAAACGCCCGGCGTCCTTGCCATTGGCCCCTTTTATGGCGCTGGCTTGCTTATTATATGTTATGATGTATATCCAATGAAAATTGTGGCAATAGTATAGGCGAGACCTTTTGAAAGGAGGTGTCCTATGAATATTGCAGCATTGGTATTGGTGATTATTGGCGCCATTAACTGGGGACTTATCGGATTCTTTAATTTTGATCTGGTGGCCGCTATTTTTGGTGGCCAGGCGGCGCTGATCAGCCGGATTATCTACGGTGTAGTCGGCCTTGCAGGACTTTACGCGATCACCTTTTTCAGCTCCCAGAAGGGCTTTGTCCGCCGGGAAGCAAAAGAAAGAAGCTAAGCAAATCCTTACTTTTTAAGGCACAGGCAAAACAAAAAACAAGAGAGATCTTTAACAAGCAGGCCGGCGGTAACCCTGTCCCAGGGACCGCCGGCCTGCTTTGACTGTGCTACACAATAATTACCACTCGTGTCGGGCAATTATTTATAATATGCTTAATGCGTTCTTTTAATACAAGCTTTGAAAGAATAACGGCTATTTTCAGATATCAGAAAGGCTTCCGGAGATTTTCTTTTTTGAAATCTCTATATTCCAAATAATGGGCCGTGAAAAGCCGCAGTTTAACTAAAACTATGTCGAAACTTCTAAAAATATTGAATTATATTTGGTTTTTATCCTATATGACGGTTGGTTTGACGGCTAATAAGGCAGGTCTCATATGGTTGATATGCATTTCATTCAGCTTGTCGATGGCTATTTTTTTCTGCTCCATTAAAGAATGCGCATAAATATTAAGGGTGATCGAAACATTGGAATGCCCCAATATTTCGCTGAGCGTCTTGATATCCACTCCCAGTTCCAGCGCCCTTGTGGCAAAGGTATGCCGTATAGCATGAAATTTGCGGTCTTTTACCCCTGCCTCTTCCAAAACCTTCTTAAACAACTTCTGATAGCTCCTGGGATCTATCGGCGTATTTTTCCCGGAGAGAACATAGCGGTTCTCATCTGCGGAATACATTTTGAATTCACCGGCCAGCTTCAGCAGAAAAGCGGGAAGGGGGATTTTTCTGACGGATTTCTTACTTTTTGGTATTCCGATGAGTAAAGCCGTTCGGTTTTCTTCCTGCTGAAAGCTTTTTGTCCGGGATACCGTTCTGATGATGGACATGGTCCCGGCTTCCTGATCAAAGTCGCTCCACCTTAATGCGCAAAGTTCGCCAAGGCGTATCCCGGTATAAAAACATAAGATAATCCCCAGGGCCCGGCGGTCCTCCCAGTGAAGCACCACATTTTCAATAAGTCTCTGCTCTTTGATAGAAAAAACCTGTACCTCCTGACTTTCCGATTTCGGAAGCTTAACGGATTCAAGGATAGCTGGGCATTCCGGAGAATTCTTCAAAATATCTCTCAGGGCAGTTTTTAAAATTGCCAGGATCTTCTTTTTATAAGAATCCGCCAGGCCGCAATGTTCTTTGATTGATTTTACGAATTGAGAAACCGCGGCCGGGGTAATCTGCCTGTTTTCTTCTTTCCGGAAAAAAGGGATCACATAGTTTTTCATACAAAAATAATAGTTTTCATAAGTGGATGGTTTTACCTGAGTGCCTTTTTCCTCCAACCAAAGCTCAAACAACCCGGCTGCATTTTTTGGCCAGCCGGGTTGTTTGGTCCCATTGGCTTTTCCAGGCTTCTGGGAAGCCCTCATCTTATCTTTGACCCCTCTATAAGATTTTGCGTAGAAATATTGATATCTTCCCTCCGGCTTCAGGATTCTTCCCTCCCAGCGTCCATCTTTGCGCTTATAAACATTTTCCCCTCTGCGTGGCATCCAACCATACTCCTTTCGGTATATGACGATAGTATTGACGGCGAATCCGTCAATATATGTCGAAAATTTTCTACATCTTTAATTTTAATTACGGAAAATTGATTTTCAATATCACCTTCTTTCAAATTGACAACCAATACTTGGATAACATATAATAAAATTGTGTCGAAAATTGTATAAAAAATGGACATAGTTTTAGTTAAACTGCGGCAAAAAACCGCAGTTCACATTATAAGGCCTTCGATAGCAGGCCAATTTCGATATCGGCTGTATATTATTCACCAATGTTTAAGGGCAAAGCAACGGGGGATGAGCGGATGCGGGGACTGCTTTTTCGGAGTTCTGGCCAATTTGGGTGAGGTAGTATTGGGTAGGTAATATTTGCACAGGAAAAGCAATGATTGATAATAATGAAGTGGAGGATGTTATGTTATGAAGAAATTTAGGGATTTCAGTATTACCAGAAAGCTGCTGACGGGCTTTTTGAGTATGGTGCTGGTCGTGCTTTTAACAGCGGCGATGGGCATCTTCGGCATGGTAAAGATCTCTCAAATGGACCAGAAACTTTATGAAGTGCAAACCGCCCCTATCGCTCACCTCATCAACGCGACGAAAAGCTTATATCAGATCCGGGTAGATTCCCGGGCAGCCGTTATTAATGCGGGAGACCTCGAGAAAATTAAGGGATATGAAGAAAGTTATCTCAGCAGCAAAGAGAATTTTTTAACCGAATCCGCCGCATACCGGGGATCCATATCAACCCCCGATTCTCTTGTGTTGTTTGATGAAGCGGCAGAGATTTTTATCAATGATTTTGATCCGGTTATCCAAAAAACCTATGAGCTGGCAAAGACAGGAAATCAGGCGGCCGCAGACGCCGCCGGCGCCAAGGCCACGGACAAAATCCAGGAATTATTCGCAAATTATGATCAGCTGATCGTAAATCGCATGGCCGCCGCCAAAAAAACCAGCGATACCAATATCTCCACCGCAACGATTTTGATCAGCGTATTGGTTGCTTTAGGTATAGTTGGGTCCGGGGCGGCGGTATTTTTAGGACTGAGAATTTCCAGGATGATCAGTAAGCCCATTGGCAAGGTGGTGGCCGCGGCCAACGAAATCGCCCGGGGACACGTGGATATTGATCTGGAGGAAATCAAATCCCAGGATGAAACCGGTCGGCTGGCTGCCGCTTTCAATGAAATGCTGGACAGCATCCGCAAACAGACGGAGCTGGCCGAAAGCATCAGCAACGGAGATTTTACCCAGGCGGTGCCCTTGCGTTCCGATAAAGACGTTCTTGGCATCGCGCTGCAAAAAATCCAGAAGGGTCTCAACCGGACCCTTTTACTGATTAGCTCCGCCGCAGAACAGGTGAACTCCGGGGCGTCCCAGGTTTCCAGCGCGTCCCAGGCCCTGGCCTCCGGCGCTGCGGAACAGGCGGCAACTGTCGAAGAGCTGAGCGCCTCCATTACTACAGTGGCCAAGCAGGCTGAGGATAATGCGGTAAGCGTAAAGCAGGCTACGGAATATGTGGTGCGTTCCGTGGATGGGGTAAAAGAAGGAAACGGACAAATGGAAAGCCTGATCAAGGCTATGGAAGAGATCCGGACGGCCTCGGAAAAGATATCCGACATTACGAAGGTGATCGAGGATATAGCCTTCCAGACAAATATTTTAGCCCTGAACGCCGCTATTGAAGCGGCCCGGGCGGGCACCGCGGGCAAGGGTTTTGCGGTGGTGGCCGATGAAGTGCGGAATCTTGCCGCAAAATCTGCCGAGGCAGCAAAACAGACCGCCGCATTGATTCACAATTCCTCCTCCACCGTAGAGGAAGGGGATAAGCTGGCGGCCAAAACCGCGCAGATTCTCCGGGAGGTGGCCAAGCAGGCGGAGCTGGTTAATAACACTATCCATCAGATCGAACTGGCTTCCACGGAGCAGGCCGGCGCCATCGAGCAAATCACTCAGGGGCTGACCCAGGTGTCCTCCGTTGTGCAGACCAACGCCGCCACGGCCGAAGAAAGCTCGGCATCCAGCGAAGAACTGGCGGCTCAGGCCCAGACTCTGCGGGGTGAGGTCGCCAAATTCAAGCTGGCGGCAGAAGCGGAAGAAGGCAAGGGTTTGCCCTTAAGTGTTTTCCCCTCTGGAGAAACCGGCAAGCCCGAACTCCGGCGATTTATCCCGGCCTTCAGTTCAGGAGGATCTAAGTATTGAGTTCCCCGGTACGCAAGGGGTCTGGAGTGTTGAATTTTCTGCTGTTCAGGGGCACCCTGGGTGTTCCGGCCGCCGTGGAATTCCCATGGCGGCCATTTTTTTACGGCGGTTCTTGCCCCGGATTATCACGCTTTTGCCCGGCCGTCACGAGCCTGCGGTTAACGGCATAGTTTTCCGCCCCTTGATTTTTCTCCGGACAATGATATGATTTTATCAGAGACTCTTCAGAATTTTGCTTTACTAAAGGAGGTCCGGATAAATGACAAAAAATCTCAGCACCCATAATGATTTACTGGGCGCTAAAGTGGTGGAGGCCCTGCAAAAAAATGATTTCACCGCCGAATATGTGAAAACTGCCGGCGAAGCCAGGGAAAGGCTGCTGGCGATGATCCCGGACGGCGCTGCCGTAGGCTTTGGCGGTTCCATCACCATCAGCGGGCTGGATATCCAGGAAGAGCTGGCGGGCCGGAACTGTAAAATCTATGATCATATCAAGGCTGAGAAACCGGAAGAAAAAGCCCGGATGCGGATCAATCAGCTGACCAGCGATATTTTCCTTTGCAGTTCCAACGCCATTACCCTGGACGGCAAGCTGTATAACGTGGATGGGAATGGAAACCGGGTGGCTGCGATGATCTTCGGACCCAAGCAGGTGATCGTAGTGGCGGGGATAAATAAGGTAGTCAAGGACCTGGAGGCTGCCGACGCCCGGGTCAGGCTGATCGCCGCCCCCACAAACGCTCTGCGGGTAAACGGGGATGCTCCCTGTACCAAGACAGGCTACTGTACCGATTGCAGTTCGCCCAGCCGCATCTGCAAAGCGGCGGTTACTCTGCATAAAAAGCCTACCTCCCACGGCGTTCATGTGATTTTAGTAGGAGAAACCCTGGGGTATTAAGGTGAACCCTTGGGATATTAAAAGAATCTTTGATTAAGGAGACACGATGAGTCCTTTTCCTGCTGAAGGTCCCGGACCCGCAGAAGTCCGCTCCCGTCAGCGGCATACTCCCCCCAGGCCCAAAGGTCCGCTGGCATTGCTGGCTTTTGGTTTGGTTTTAGTGGGCGCTTTGCTGCTGGGCTCCCTTTTTGGGGGCTTGTTTAAAGACGGACTGGGGGCGGCAGGGCCGGCAGAGCTTTCCGGCCGGACAGCCGGTGAGCCGGAAGCGCCGGCGGTGCCTGAGGATCGGGAGTTTACGATCCTCTCTACCGGCGATATTATGATGCATATGCCCCAGACCAAAGCCGGCCGGCAGGCCGACGGCAGTTACGATTTTGCCTTTATGTTTGAAAAGGTGGCGCCGATCCTGCATACCGCGGACCTGGTGATCGGAAATCTGGAGGTGCCGCTGGCCGGGGAAGCGGCGGGATACTCCGGTTATCCCATGTTCAACGCCCCCTCGGTGCTGGCAAAAAATTTAAAGGATGCCGGCTTCGACGTACTGACCACAGCCAATAACCACTGCCTGGATAAGCGCTATGAGGGGCTTTGCGCCACGCTGGACACTTTGGACCAGGCGGGGCTTTTGCATACCGGCACCTTCAGGACTCCGGAAGAACAGCAGTCCGTTCTGATGAACGAGGTAGCCGGAGTAAAGATTGCCTATATCGGCGCCACCTATGGGACAAACGGCATAAATCCGCCGAAGGATAAAACCTATTCCGTAAACTACATCGACCAGAATAAGCTTTTGGACCAGATCGCCGGGGCCAGGGCCCAGGGGGCCCAATACGTGATCGTTATGCTGCATTGGGGCGTGGAATACCAAGCGGAACCCAGCAGGGAACAGACCGCCCTGGCCAGAGTCCTGCTGAGGGGCGGCGCCGACCTGATCCTGGGAAATCACCCTCATGTGCTGCAACGGGGGGAGACGGTCCGGGTGGAGGAATTACTTGCCCAAAGCCAGGGCGATGATCCGGGTCAGAGGGTGGATTTATCTTTGTCCCGGGCTTCCGGTAAGGATCTGACCAAATTTGTGATGTATTCCCAGGGAAACTTCATTTCCAACCAGCAGGAAATGGAAAAGAACAGCAGTATGCTGCTGAAGCTGACTTTGGGGGTGGATGGAGCTACGGCAGAGCCTTATCTAAAAAAGGCGGAGTATATTCCGATCTATACCCAGAAGAAAAACCGGCAGGGCGTGTCCCGGCATACGGTCTGGCCGGTGGAAGAGGCCATGGCCCTGATGGATTCTGCTGAGAATCCTTTTAACAGTGAAGACAGACAGAGACTGCCCCGGGCCTGGGACTTGATTTTAGCCAGCCAGCCCGCCCTTGATCTGCTGAATATGACGGGCTGGGGATTAGAAGAACCCTTGGCGGTGTCCGCCGGTCCCCAAGGAGCGGAAGAACCCCCGTCAACCGACGGCGGCGTTTCAGACCCCGCGCCGGCGGAAGCGGCCTGATCGGGGGACAGGCCGGATAAGCCGGGAAAACAAAAGAAAAACCGGGCTTCCAGTAAAGCGCTGAAAGTCCGGCTTTTTGAGTTTTAGGCTGGCCAAAAGCGATGATTTATTTGATTTGTCTGAACCCTCAAATGAGTTTCTGAAATAGGTCCCTGAGGTAAGAACCGGGGATTTCCTTTCCTTTATTTATTCAGCTATTTATTCAGTCTGCCTTTTTCAGCAGACATAGAGTATTCCGGTAAGCAGCAGTCTCCCGGGAAGAAAATCCGAAGGATAACCCGCCCGGTTACAGGTAGCGGTAATATCTATGCCCATGGCTTCCATGGAAGGTCGGGCCAGCTCGGGGTGGGCGCAGGCCTTTTCCCCCAGACGGGCTTTGCAGGGGCTGCAGACTTTGCAGGAGCCGCCGGCGGAAGCCAGGGCGTAAGGAAAGCCCAGGCCAAAGCAGGTCCGTTCCAGGCCCACCAGAGTCTTTAATAGGTTTAACGACTGACGCCTCATCAGTTCTTCCATGGCTTCATCGTAGACTTTGCTTTCACAGTCGGTCTGACTTTGGACTAAAAGAGCCAGTTTATAACGGCGGTTCATCTCTATGTAGGTTTCGATTTCCGCCAGATTGGGAGGACACTGAAAATTAGTTCCATAATTATGGCAGGTATTCAGCCTGCATTTGATCCGGCTGCGGAGATCGTAAATGATATCCTCCGTCCAGACCAGCCGGGCCCGGGTTAAACCGGCCTCCAGGGCTTTTTCCTCCAGAGAAAGACAGCTCCTCAATGCCGAAGCCACAATATTGGTCATAACAAACGCTCCTTTCACAGCGTTTTGTATTCTACAAAAGGCGCCGATTTCCTGCGGGAAAGCCGGCCTTTAGCTCTATTATTCCGGTTGATCCATTATTCCCATTGTTTGAAAAGCGAGGTGCCCTTATGGAAATTGGTCCCCAAAATAACCTGCCCTGGGAGCAGGATACGGCGGAAAGCTTCGGCTCCGAAAAGCTGAGGCCGGCGGCGGATTTAAAGTCCCTGGATGAAATTCTGCCGCCGGAAATGCGCAGTAAAGCCGCCCGGAATAAACCGCTGCCCCCTTGGCGGGTAAAGATCCAGAAAATCCTGAAAAAAAGTCCCGTGGGAGCCCGGGTGTTTAAGTCCGCCCTGGCCCTTTGCGTCGCTATGGCTTGCGGCAAAGCCTTGGGTATCGGCACGGTATACGCCACGCCGGCCATTTGGGGGATGCAGCCCACAGTGGGGGAATCGCTGAAAAGCGCTAAGCGGCTGATGAAGCTGCAAACCCTGGCCTTTATTCCCGCCTTTGTCCTGGGCCTGACCCTGGGGCCCAATATCCTGTCTTTATTTATTGCCGTTATTTTGATTTATCAGATCGGCATCAAGCTGAAAATGGCCAATCAATGCACTATCGGTATTGTGGCCGCCATCTTCATTTTGACTTCTCCGCCGGAAGCCTTCCTGCGTACCGCCTTAATCCGCTCCTTTGGCGTGATGATGGGCCTTGGTATCGCCATCATCATCAACCGTTTGGTCTGGCCTCCTCAATACCGGGCGGCTATGGTACGCCAGGCCATCCAGCTGAATGAGATGGTTACCCGCTATTTCCGCCAGTCGGTGCAGGCATATCTGGACAACCGGCCCATGGATTACAAGGAGCGAAAGCGTATCAGTACCATGCTGGTAAATGAATTCCGCAGCTTTGATAAAAACTATAACTATTTTTGCAGCGAGCGGATTCAGTTCAGCGATCCCGACCGCTTCGGGGAGGAAACGGAAGAGGAAAAAGAGCAGCATTTTTTTGAGGCCTACGCCGATTTTTGCCGGAATCTGATCATTTTAACCAAGGACAACTGGGCTTTGGCAGACGAGCAGAGCCAGAGGCTGAAGCGCTGGAAAAATCAAGAGACTAATCCTGTGGATCCCCGGATACCCCAGCTGATAACCGAGGCCCTGGACCGGCTGGAGGAGTGCAATCAGGAGCTTTTCGGCAAACTGACCGGCGCCGATCCCCAGCCGTTTAAAGATCCGCACATCTGGGAGCGTATGGACCAGCTGCTCACGGAGTGGCATAACACGGCGGAGCAAAACCGAACGAATCTCCATAGCCTGGTGGAGCTTTCCCTGGTGACGTACCATATCCGCTGGACCATAAAGGGAGTGCTGAATATGCTGATTATGGAACCCTGCCATATGCCGGAGCTGCCCCGGGAATATTAAGGGACTGCAAGGCCGGCGGACCGGCGCCGGGTAAATCCAAAGAAAATGGTTTTTTGCCCGGCCCTTTTCTTTTTGCCCGCTATGGTGTAGAATGTATGGCATATTTAAAGAATCTATTTGGGGAAGAAGGCAATTAAAATGGTTACCGTAAACAAATCCAACAAACTCGAGAATGTGAAATATGAGATCCGGGGTCCTATCCTTGATGAAGCAAACCGGATGCGGGACATGGGGATCGATGTTTTACAGCTGAATATCGGGAATCCGGCACCCTTCGGCGTATTGGCGCCCGACGAGATCATCCACGATATGAAGCTGAACATTAAGGACGCACAGGGCTACTGTGATTCCAAGGGTTTGTTTGCGGCACGCAAGGCCATCATGCAGTACTGCCAGGTAAAAAAGATACCCAACGTAAGCATCGACGAAATTTATGTTGGAAACGGCGTCAGCGAATTGATCAGCATTAGTATGCAGGCGCTGTTGAACAACGGCGACGAAGTGCTGGTGCCCATGCCCAGCTATCCGCTCTGGACCGCTTCGGTGACCCTGGCCGGCGGAACGCCCGTTCATTACCGCTGTGATGAAAAGGCCGACTGGTTCCCGGACTTAGACGACATCCGCAGCAAGGTCACCGACCGTACCCGGGCCATCGTGATTATCAATCCCAACAACCCTACCGGCGCTCTGTATTCCAGAGACCTGCTGGAAGGAGTGGTGGAAATCGCCCGGCAGCATGATCTGATCCTTTTTGCCGATGAAATCTATGACCGGCTGGTGATGGACGGCCTGGAGCATACGGCCCTGGGCTCACTGGCACCGGACCTTTTGGTCTGCAACCTGAACGGCCTGTCCAAATCCCACCGCATCTGCGGTTTCCGCAGCGGCTGGCTGGCCTTGTCCGGCGATAAATCCGGCGCCAAAGGGTATATCGAAGGCCTGAACCTTCTGACCTCCATGCGGCTGTGCGCCAACGTCCCATCCCAATATGTCATCCAGACGGCATTGGGCGGCTACCAAAGCTCCAATGAGCTGATCGTGCCCGGCGGACGCATTTACGAGCAGAGAGAATTCATCTGTAAAGAGCTGGCCAGGATTCCGGGGGTTTCCTTTGTTAAGCCCAAGGCAGCTTTTTATATTTTTCCAAAAATCGACATGCAAATGTACAATATCGTCAATGACGAGCAGTTTGCTCTGAATCTCCTGAGGCAGGAGAAGGTCCTGATCGTCCAGGGCAGCGGCTTCAACTGGCCGGAGCCCGGTTATTTCCGGATGGTATTCCTGGCCAGAAACGAAGATCTGCAGAGAGGAACCAGAGCCATTGCCCGTCTCCTGGAGCGCTACCGACAGGAGGAATAAAAGATGAAATTTTTTCTCGATTCCGCGGAACTCCAAGAAATCCGGGAAGCCTGGGATATGGGCGTCATCTGTGGCGTTACCACCAATCCTACGCTGATCGCCCGTGCAGGCGCGGATCTCAGGACGCGCCTCAAGGAAATTCTCAGCATTGTCACAGAGGGACCGGTAAATGGCGAGGCTATGGGGGAGAGCTGCCGGGAATTGGTGGAAAGCGCGCGGCAGTTGTCGGCCATTGATCAAAGGATCGTGGTAAAAGTCCCCATGACCATCGAAGGGCTGAAGGCCATTAAAGTGCTGAAGGAGCAGGGGATACGCACCAACGCCACCTTGGTGTTTACTGCCAGCCAATGCCTTCTGGCGGCCAGGGCCGGCGCCGATTATATCAGCCCCTTCCTGGGCCGGCTGGACGACGCTTACCGTACTTCGGAAGGCTTATTGAAGGAATGCCGGGAAATCTGGCAGGTCCACCAGTTGTCCGCAGAGCTGATCGCCGCCAGCGTGCGCAGCCCTAAGCATGCGGTGATGGCCGCCCGCTACGGTTGCCATATCGCGACGGTGCCCTACCGGATTTTATTGGAAATGGTCAAGGATCCGTTGACAAATGTGGGCATTAAGCGGTTTAACGACGATTGGGCGGCGGCGCAGAAGGCTCAGAAAAGCAAAGGCGAAATGAAATGAATGTCGCTGATTTTTTATCCAAGAAATAACGACAATCCTTTGTCAAGAAAAATGAATTAGAATAACCGCCGCCCGGAGGGGTTCGTCTGAAAAGAAGGACTTCTTCCGGAGGCGGTTTTTTTAAGCGGACGTATGCGGTCCGGCTGTTTATGCCCGGGCGTATGCGGCCCGGCTGTTTGCGGTCCGGCAGCTGCCGCCGGGCTTGCGGTCCGAAGCTTGCGGTCCGCGGTCTCCGATTCGGTGGCAAGGTCTGGAAGTACGACAATTTCCAAGGAAATTTACCCCTTGTGCCCCTGGCGCCCTTGCTATTATGACATATTTGTGTAAAATATAACTATGGCAGAACATAAAAAAATCGCTCCGGAAGGAGCGATAAAACAGGCGAAAAATGGTCGGGATGACAGGATTCGAACCTGCGGCCTCCTCGTCCCGAACGAGGCGCGCTACCAAACTGCGCTACATCCCGATGCTGCGGCCGGCGGATTAGCCGGGCCACTTAGTAATTATAGCTATGAATGATTGAATAGTCAATGAGAACTTTATGATTTCCGTTTCCGACCGTAGGCATTCCGTCCTGAAAGGGCCGCTCTCCGGACCCGGGAAACGTAAAAAGCGGACACCTGACGGACAAGGAGGGACCAGAATGGAAAAGAGAAGGGAAAGAGACCAGCGCTACCTGGCGGCGATGGAAGAGATTACCCAACAGATCCGGAAAAGTGAAGAGGAATACCTGGAGGAGGGCAAGGAGCCGGAGTTTCATGCCCAAAGGCTGAGATTCCAGCAGCTGGAGGATATAGTGGCTTCCGAAAGGCGTCTGCTGGAAGAAGTCAGCCTGCCCTGCCGGTTGATTTTGGAACACCTCTCCACCTTCCTGAACCAACCTGACCGCAGCATCAGCATCCGTTACGGTCAGTGCCAGTATTCCAACGGCGCCTACCGCGGCTTTTCCATTAATGAATGGGGCCATGTCACCCTGCATCTGGGAAACTTCAGCATCACCTGGCGAGATGATGATTACCAATATATGTTTTATTCCGACAAAGTGATTCTGCGGGCTTTTGATATCCAGAAGCCGGAAATTGGCATTACCTTCAACTTCTCATTGAAATATTCCAAGCTTCTGGAAGACTTTCAGGATATAGAAGAAGACCGGCAGACAGGATACTGCCAGCCGGACCTCTTTGAGAATTGTTTGGGGCGTTGACCGCCTCTTTTTTGGTTAATCGTCAAGTTGATTTTATAAAGAGGCCAGCGTCTCTTTGACGATTTCGCTGACCAGCCGGCCGTCGGCCTTTCCCTTGGTGGCGGCGGACAGCTTGCCCATGACCTTGCCCATATCCTTGGGGCCGGCGGCTCCTACCTCCTGAATGGTGGCCCTGACCAAAGCCCGGATGGCGGCCTCATCCATCTGCTGAGGCAGATAACCCAGCAGAATATCCATCTCCTGCCGGATAACCTCTGCCGCCTCCTGGCGGCCGTTGTTTTCATATTCCGGCAGCACGTCACGCCGCTGCTTCAGCTCCTTGGTGATCACCGTTAAAAGGTCATCTTCCGTAAGCTGGCCGCCTTTTTCTATCTCCGCATATTTGGCGGCGGATTTGATCATGCGGATGACGGAAAGCCGCAGCTTGCCTGCTTCCTTGGCCCGCATGGCCTCTTTCATGTCCTGGTTCAGTTTTTCCATCAGATGCATAATACGATCACTCCTGTCCTTGATTTCAATGTAATTCGCTCCGCTTATTATATCATGAAGGTACTTACTGTGCGCATCGGTATGCCGTGTTTTTTGCCGGTGCGAACTTCCGGAGGTTTTTGCCATGACGGAATTTGTGCATTTGCATACCCATACCTGCTACAGCCTTTTGGACGGCGCCTGCAAGATCGACCAGCTGGTGGCCCGGGCCAAGGAACTGGGCATGGAGGCTTTGGCGATCACCGACCACGGCGTTATGTACGGCGTGATCGAGTTCTATAAAGCGGCCAAGGCCGCCGGCATCCATCCTATCATCGGCTGCGAGGTCTACGTGGCTCCCCGCACCCGCTGGGACAAGGCGGCGGGGCTGGACGACAAGCCATACCATCTGGTGCTTTTGGCGGAAAATCAAAAAGGCTATGAAAATCTGATCAAGCTGGTTTCCCGCAGCTGGCTGGAAGGATTCTATTATAAGCCCCGCATTGATAAGGAGCTTTTACGGGAAAATGCCGAAGGGCTGATCGCTCTGTCCGCCTGCCTGGCCGGCGAGGTCCCCGGCCTTTTGCTGGAAGGAAAATATGAGGAAGCCAAAAGCTCCGCTTTATCTTACCGGGAGATTTTCGGTAAGGATAATTACTTTCTGGAAATGCAGGACCACGGGATCCAGGGTCAGGCCAAGGTAAACGCCGGCATATTGAAAATCCATGAGGAATGCGGGATCCCCCTGGTAGCCACCAACGATCTGCATTATATCCGGCGGGAGGACGCCGGAATCCAGGACGTGCTGCTTTGCATCCAGACCGGAAAAACCCTGGCGGACGAAAACCGGATGCAGTTTGAAACCCAGGAGTTTTATCTGAAGAGCCCTGAGGAAATGCTGATGGTTTTCGGCGATTATCCCGAGGCCTTGGCAAATACGGTGGAGATCTCCCGGCGCTGCCAGGTGGAATTCACCTTTGGCCAGATGCATCTGCCGCCCTTTCCCCTGCCTGCCGGCGAGGCCGGCGAGGCTGCCTATCTGCGTAAGCTTTGCCTGAAAGGCCTGGAGGAACGCTATCCCGGCAGCGTAAATAAAAAACGGGGCAGCCAGACTCCTCTGGAACGACTGGAATATGAGCTGTCCGTCATCGAAAAGATGGGGTTCCCCGGCTATTTCCTCATCGTCTGGGATTTTATCCAGGCGGCCAAGGAACGGAAGATCTACGTCGGGCCCGGCCGGGGCAGCGCCGCCGGCAGCATCGTGTCCTATTGCCTGGATATCACTTCCGTGGACCCGCTGAAATATGATCTGCTGTTTGAGCGCTTTTTAAACCCTGCCCGGATCAGCATGCCGGATATCGACATTGATATCTGTTACCTGCGCCGGGGAGAAGTCATCGACTATGTCATCCAGCGTTATGGCCGGGATAAGGTGGCCCAGATCATCACCTTCGGCACCATGGCGGCTAAGGCGGCCATCCGGGACGCCGGCCGGGCTATGGGCATTCCCCTGGCTTTGGTGGACAAGACCGCCAAGCTGGTGCCCAATGAGCTGAACATTACCCTGGACCGGGCCCTGAGCCTGTCCAAGGAACTGCGGGCCCTGACCGAGGAAGACGAACAGGTAGGGCGGCTTTATCAGGTGGCCAAGTCTCTGGAAGGCATGCCCCGTCACAGCGGCGTCCACGCCGCCGGACTGGTGATTTCCGGCGAGCCTTTGGAAACCTACCTGCCTTTGCAGCGTTCCGCCGACGGCCTGCCCTGCACCCAGTTTGAAAAGGATACGGTGGAGTCCATCGGCCTGCTGAAAATGGACCTGCTGGGTTTAAGGACCCTGACGGTTATCGGACAGGCTGTGGAGCTGATCCGCCAAAGCCGGGGAGAAGATGTGGACATCAACCATATCTCCCTGGAGGATAAAGCGGCTTTCAAGCTTTTGTCCGACGGGGATACCATCGGCGTCTTCCAGCTGGAAAGTGACGGCCTGCGGCAGATCCTTCGGGAATTGAAGCCGGACCGTTTCGACGATATCGTGGCCCTGGTGGCTCTTTACCGGCCGGGACCTTTGGGCAGCGGCATGGTGGAGGATTATATCAAGCGCCGCCACGGCCAGATCCCTTTGGAGTATCTGCATCCTATTCTGGAGCCCATTCTGGAGCCCACCTATGGCGTCATCCTCTACCAGGAACAGGTCATGCGTATTGCCCAGGATATGGGGGGGCTGGACCTGAGCGAAGCGGACCAGCTGCGGCGGGCCATGGGCAAAAAGAAGCGGGAGGTGCTGGCGGCCTACCGCCAGGCTTTTGAAGAAGGAGCGGCGGCCCGGGGCGTAGATCCCAGGATAGCCGCCAAAGTCTTTGAACTGATGGAGTATTTCTCCGGCTACGGCTTCAATAAGAGCCACTCCGTGGCATATGCTCTGGTGGCTTATCAGACCGCCTGGCTGAAGGCACACTACCCGGTGGAATTCATGGCGGCCCTGTTGTCCAGCGTGATGGAGACAAAGGACAAAGTCCCCTTTTATATCGATGAATGCCGTCTTAGGGGCATAAAGATTTTAGGACCCGACGTGAATGACAGTTGTGCGGATTTTTCCGTCAAGGACGGGGCCATCCGCTTTGGCTTGGCGGCCATCAGACAGGTAGGGGGGCCGGCTATCCAGGCCATCATCGAAGAACGGGAAAAAAACGGCCCCTATACCAGCCTGGAAAGCTTTTGCCGGCGGGTGGATCTGACCCAGGTGAACCGGCGGGTGCTGGAAAACCTGATTTGGGCCGGCGCCTTCAAATCGGTGCCGGGCCACTATGCCCAGCTTCTGGAGATCCTGCCTCTGGCTGTGGATCAGGCCATGGCCTGGCAAAAGGAAGATGACAACCAAATCTCCCTGTTTGACTTAAACCCGCAGATGAAGCCGACCGCGGATACCCTTTCCCTGCCGGATAAAGAGCCGGTGGACCAGCGCAATGTCCTGATGAAGGAAAAGGAAGTTATGGGCCTTTACTTAAGCGGCCATCCCCTGACCCCCTACAGCCAGCTTTTGCGGGAAAGGATCAGCCACCGCATCGACGCTCTGGAAGGAGAGGACCAGCAGGTAATCGTAGGCGGCATTATCGGGGGCCTGCGGCGGACGGTAACCAAAAGGGGCCAGATGATGGCCAGCTTCAGACTGGAAGACCTGACCGGCAGTGTGGATGTGCTGGTTTTTCCCAAGCTTTTTCCGACGTTGTCCCCTTTCCTGGAAAACGATCTGGTGATCTTGGTCCGGGGCCGTTATCAGGGGCAGGAGGACCAGCCTAAGCTCTTTTTGGAAAAAATGGAGATTCTAAACCCTAAAGATGGCCCCGGCGAGGAACAAGGGATGGATTACCCCCAGGGCTGGATCGGCGGCCAGCCGGATAACGGCAGGGGCAGAGCCGAAAGCCGGGGCGCCAACGGAAAAGCGGGCCGGGGGTTTGGCCCAGGTATGGCAGGACAGTCTGCCGGTCAAGACCCGGACGCCGGCAGAGCAGAGGTTTCGGACAGCTGGGACAGCGGCTCCGGCCTCACGGCGCCGGGAGAAAAGCTGCCGCCCTGGGTAACGGAAAACCTGGATCTGCTGATGCATAACATGCCTGTGCCAAAGCCGGTGGAGGAAGAGAAAGAACAGCTCTGGCTGGAACTGGCTCTGGCCGATGAGCCGGACTTTGACCGGTCCTGGATCAGGATCCAGGACTTGCTGAGCAGCCACGGCGGGTCTACGCCGGTGTTTTTGTACTATCCCCGGCAAAAAAAGGTGCTGAAAACCAGGAAAGAGCTTTGGGTGAGGGCGGAAGACGGCCTGTTGCGGGAGCTAAAAGACATTTTAGGGGAGAAAAGGGTGGTTTTAAAGAAGAAATCAGGATAACAGCCTTGCCAGATGAGGCGGAAAGTAGGATAATAAAGCAAAGGCAAAAGGAGAAAACAGCCATTCATGAGTATTGCAGTATATCCGGGCAGCTTTGACCCCGTAACGAAAGGGCATATTCATATCGCGGAACGCGCCTGCCGCCTGTTTGATGAAGTGGTGGTAGGCGTCGCAGTGCCGAATTATAAAAAGTCCTTGTTTACCATTGATGAACGGATCGCTTTTGTAAAAGACGCTCTGGGACATGTGCCGAACCTGCAGGTAGAGGCTTTCGACTGCCTGACGGTGGATTTTGCCAGGAAGAAAAAGGCCAAGGCCATCATTCGGGGCTTAAGGGCTATTTCCGATTACGAATATGAAATGCAGGTGGCTTCCATTAACCGCTACTTGGATGCGGGAGTGGAGACGGTATTCTTAATGTCTACCGCAGCCTATTCTTTTTTAAGCTCTACCGTTATAAAACAAGTCGTATCCACCGGCGGACGGGTGGAGGGGCTGGTGACTCCCCTGGTGGAAGAAGCCTTGAAAAAAAAGCTCTACGAAGGTAAGCTTGCCGGGGGAAATACTCTGTAAAAGGGCCTGGATAGCGGCAGCCCAGTGCCGGCGCAGAAATCCGAAAGACGAGGTGACGCATGATGTGGAAAGTGGTTTATATTGCCAAAAATCAGGTCCTGGCAGATCAGCTGAAGTCCCTTTTGGAGATGGAAGGCATCATGGTGATGCTGCGGCCCATCGGCGCTCCCCATTTAGGCCCTTCCGGCCCGGTAGAGATCCTGGTGACGGAATCGGAAACCGAAGAGGCCTCCGAGATTATCAATACCTCGTTTACCGGCTAGAGGGAGAGGGATATGACCTATAAATCCAAATTCCAAAGCCCTATGATTGAAGAACTTTTTGAGGCGATCCTGCTTTTGGAAAACCAGGAGGATTGCTATCGCTTTTTTGAAGACCTTTGCACCATTGGCGAGATCAAGGCCATGGCCCAGCGCTGGAAGGTCGTAAAGATGCTGGAGGAAAACCGCACTTATACGGAGATTATCGAGGAGACCGGCGCCTCCACCGCCACCATCAGCCGGGTAAAGCGCTGCCTGGTCTACGGGGCCGAGGGATACCGGGGCATGGTGGACCGGATGGCGGCTCTGAAGGAAGAAGCCGGGGAACCGGAATCCGGCGCAAATGAAAATACTCATTGACAAAGAAACGGCGGCAATGTTAAAATTTCACATAGAAACTGGAATATCCCGTAAAGGGGAGTAACTCGCCGCTGAATCAGCGGTTTTACTGGTCGACAAATCGGCAGGTCATCCCTGCCCGGTCAGTAAGCAGAGACTTGTGAGTAAGACCTTTATTTTCGATCGGTCCAAAGACCGGGGAAATAAAGGTCTTTTTTATACGCAAGGAAAATATCAGGAAGTTCCACATAAAAGGCGGATCCGGGAATGAAAATAAAGGGGGTTGGCAAATCTAAAGCAAAGGCTGGGAAAGAGTCCGTTAAAGTTTTTGCAAAAGACTTGCAAAAACCGTAAAAATCCCCCATAATAGGACAAGGGATTTTTTGCACAATAGATGGATTTAAACAGAATTCACAGTTAGGGAAGGAGTGTTTACATTGCAGAAAGATCCATGGTACCAGTTAAGCATGGAAGAAACCTGCAAGGCTTTGGAAACCGACGCTCAAAAGGGTTTAGGGGCTTCCGAGGCTAAGGCCAGACTGGAAAAGTACGGCCCCAATGAGCTTGCTCACAAAAAGGGCGCCAGCATTTTTCAGATGTTCTTGGAACAGTTCAAGGATTACATGGTCATCATCCTGATCATCGCCAGCATTGTCTCCGCTTTTGTAGGCGAAGGAGCCGACGCGCTGATCATTATCGCCATCGTCATCGTCAATGCCTGCCTGGGCGTGTTCCAGGAATACCGGGCCGGAAAAGCGCTGGAGGCCTTAAAGAAGATGTCGGCCCCCAACGCCAAGGTCGTCCGCGACGGCGAAGTCATGACCGTACCTGCTGTAGACCTGGTGCCCGGAGACCTGGTGCTTTTGGATACCGGCGACTATGTGCCTGCCGACGTCAGGATCAGCGAATCCGTCAACCTGAAGGTGGAAGAAGCTGCCCTTACCGGTGAATCTGTGCCTGTGGAAAAGGATGCCGACGCTGAATTAAGCGGCGATATCGGCCTGGGCGACCAGGTGAACTGCGGCTTCATGAGCACTTTGGTGACCTACGGCCGTGGCCGCGGTATTGTTACCACCACCGGGATGAACACCGTTATCGGCAAAATCGCCGAGATGATTCAGGAAGACGAAGAAGAAGACACTCCTTTGCAGAAAAAACTGAACCAGTTGGGGAAGGTGCTGGGCACCGCCTGCCTGGCCGTTTGCGCCGTTGTGTTCGTCATGGGGCTTTTGCGGGGCGAGGATTTGCTGGAAATGTTCATGACCTCCGTCAGTCTGGCGGTTGCCGCTATTCCCGAGGGACTGCCCGCCGTGGTCACTATCGTGCTGGCCATGGGCATGCAGCGGATGGTCAAGCACAACGCTATTATGAAAAAGCTTCATGCCGTGGAAACCCTGGGCAGCACCACGGTGATCTGTTCCGATAAAACCGGTACCCTGACCCAGAACCAGATGACCACGGTGAAAATGTATATTCCCGGTGTGGAGATGTCCGTTACCGGCGAGGGCTATAACCCTGAGGGACGGCTGCTGGCCGGCGACCAGGATACCGATCTGGAAAGAGAGCCGGCCCTGGTCCGCTTCCTGGAAATCCAGGCTTTGTGTAATGACAGCCGTCTGGAGCATGACACCAGCGAAGGTAACGACATCTGGAAGATCATGGGCGATCCCACGGAAGGCGCGATGATCGTAACCGCCGCCAAGGTGGGGATGACCAGGGAAATCATGAACCAGAAGCAGCCCCGCCTGCAGGAGATTCCCTTTGACTCCAAGCGGAAGCTGATGACCACCTTCCATAAGAATGAAAAAGGGGAGTTGCTGGCCTATACCAAAGGCGCTCCCGATATTTTGGTGAGCCTCTGTACTAAGATCATGGATCGGGACGGCTCGATCCGTCCCATCACCGCCGCCGATACCGAAGCGATTCTGGCGGAAAACAAAAAACTGGCCAGCCAGGCCCTGCGGGTTTTGGCCATGGCCTTCAAACCGGTGGCCGAGATCCCGGAAAACCCCACGCCGGAAGCCGATGAAAAGGATCTGGTATTCAGCGGTCTGGTGGGCATGATCGACCTGCCCCGGGTGGAAGCCATGGAAGCCATCAAGATTTGCAAGAAGGCCGGTATCCGGGTAATTATGATTACCGGCGACTATAAGGATACCGCCGCCGCTATCGCCAGGGACCTGGGGATCATCGAAAGCGAAAGCGAGGTTATGGCCGGTTCGGACTTAAATCAGATGGACGACGCCCAGGTGGACGAGGCCGTCCGGAGCGTCAGCGTATTTGCCCGGGTTTCTCCCGAGCATAAGGTCCGTATCGTCCAGGCGGTGAAAAACAACGGCGGTATCGCCGCCATGACCGGCGACGGCGTAAATGACGCTCCTGCTCTGAAACGGGCCGATATCGGTGTGGCCATGGGCATCACCGGTACCGACGTGACCAAGGAAACCGCCGATATGATTATCACCGACGATAACTTCGCCAGTATCGTGGAGGCCGTGGAAGAAGGCCGCGTGATCTACTCCAACATCCGGAAATTTGTGTTCTTCCTGATGTCCTGCAACGTAGGCGAAATCCTGATCATCTTCTTATCCATGCTGTTTAACTGGCCCATTCCTTTGCTGCCCATCCATCTGTTGTGGGTAAACCTGGTTACCGACGCTTTCCCCGCCCTGGCTTTGGGCGTGGAGAAGAAGGAACCCGGCCTGATGGATGAAAAGCCCAGAGATCCCTCGGAGCCCATTATCAATAAGGACATGATCATTAATATTGCCGTTCAATCCCTGGTAATGACCGCCGCGGTTCTCTTCGCCTTCTGGTTTGGTTGTCAGAAAGGCGGCGGCATGTTTACCGAAGCCGGGGTCATGGTGGGCAGAACCTACGCCTTTGTTTCCATCATTACCTGTGAATTGCTGCGGGCTTACTCCGCACGTTCCGAGAAATACACTATTTTCAAGATCGGCTTATTCTCCAACAAAAGCATGAACCTGGCTACCGTCGGTTCTTTCGCCCTGCTTTTCGTGGTTATGCTGGTGCCTGCTTTGAATGAGGTCTTCAGCGTCAGCCACCTGGCCTTCACCGACTGGGACCTGGTGATTCTGATTTCCATTATGCCTTTGGTCTTCGGCGAACTGACCAAGGCAGTAAAACGCGGGTTCATGAAGTAATCGGCCGGAAGGCTCCCGGATATCTCCGGCGGTTTTCCCTCACTAAAAATGCAGTCCCGGTATTCACGTATCCTATGAATGCCGGGGCTGTTTTCAGCTTAATCCGCTGCTGTCCCGGCACTAGAAAGTCAGGGCGATAAGGCCTGAACAGCCGCCTGGGCCGGGCTGAGCTTCAAAAGAAAACCCCCTGGTTAAAAAATCCGGGCCAGCCGGGGGCTTGCTGCCGGCCTGATTCGAGGCTGACGCTTTCCCGGAGGGCAGATATATCTGGAACAGGCCCCGTCTTTCCGTCGCCCGGCGGCTAGCCGGGGCATTTGATTTCAGCCGGAGGATGACCTTTGGGAACAAATGGCGGCAAAATACGTCTTATGCGGTAAAGGAGGGTGAGTCCCATGAAAACGAATAAGACAGTATCGTCAGCTTTGTCCTGCCTGGTGATCGGCCTGCTGCTGGCGGGATGCGGGACCGGTACATCGGGAAAACAAGAAGAAAACGGGATAAACGGAGGCGCAATCAGCATAGAGGCGGTAAAGGCAAAGGAGCTTCAGGAGCCGGCATATGGCCAGGAGGACACCGAAGCCCTGGCCGTCGCCGGCGGCGCCAATGATTTTGCTTTTCAATTGAGCGCCAGCCTGGCCGGCCAGGCCGGCGATGAGAATTGTGTCTGCTCTCCCTATTCCGTATGGAGGCCCCTGGCGGCTCTGGTT
>JAYFQF010000030.1:0-3229 GCA_034927285.1 Peptococcaceae bacterium | reverse complement strand
CAATGGCTGACCGCCTGGGTCGACGGCATCGACCGCATCGCCTGGGTCATGTGCCTCACCATCTTCGGCAGTCTCTACGCGGAAACCCAGGTCCGCATGGGCACCATGGATACCGTCTTAAACGTGATGCGGGCCAAATTCGGCCACTCTCCCCGGGGCCTGATCGTCTGTATCGTCTTAGCCCTTTGCATCGCCGGCTCCCTTTTGGGCGACGCCGTAGCCGCCTCCACCGTCATCGGCGTGCTGATCATCCGCTCCCTGGCCGAGATGGAGCTTTCCGGCGAGCAGATCGCCTGCACCATCGTGATGGGCGCCAGCTTAGGCTCCATCATGCCCCCCGTCACCCAGGCTGTCTTCCTGGCCGCCTCCCTGGTGAACGTGGATCCCACCGAGGTCAGTAAAATCGCTTACTTCACCGTAGGCCTGGGCATCATCATCTGCTCTTTCTATGTGGCCTACAGCTTTATCAAGATCAAATCCCTGCCGGAAGACCTGATCCCCAAGGAAACCGCCGGGCAGATCCTGAAAAAGAACTGGTCCGTGCTGGTCCCCCTGATGATTCTGGTGGCGATTATCCTGCTTCGGCTGGTCTTTAAGATCGACCTGGTCACCATTCTCTTCGGCTTTATCCTCACTCCCCTTTCCCAGGTCAAGATCCTGAAGGGCCTGACCAATCTGATCGTCTTCACCATGATCATCGTGACCATCATCAGCTGCTTTTATTCTTCCGTCCGGAAAAACCTTGGTGACACTTTAAAAACCGGCATATTAAACGTTAAGAGCAGCATCTTCATCCAGGGCTCCGCCGGCCTGATGCTGGGAGCCTTCTACTCCGCCGGCCAGATCGAGGCCGTAAAGAACTTCGCCTTAGGCTTAAACCAGCATCTGCTGAAGCTGGGCGGAGCCGCCGCCTTAAACCTCATCGGCATGCTGACCGGCTCCCAGTCCACCGCCCAGAACTCCATCTTCGCTTTCCTGGGGCCGGCCCTGGCCCAACTGGGCGTTGATCCTGTCCATGCCGCCATCGCCGGTTCCCATATCGCCGCTTCCGGCCAGGGCATGCCTCCCGCGGACCTGACCTGCTTTGTGGTCTGCGGCCTGGTAGGCGGCATCCTGGGCAAAAAAGTAGACCCCGTAAAAACCATGATCTTAAATCTGCCCATGTGCGTCTACCTGTTCATCGTAGGCTGCATCTTCATGTATATTTAATCCCCATAGACAAGCTGATGGCGCTTCCCAATGGCGGGTCCCGCCATTGGGAAGCGAATTTTATGCCCATTTACCGTGAGATAAATCGTTTTTTTTTTACGCATTTCGGATTTTTACACCTTTCGCGTGTGAAAATAAATCTGCCCTGTGGTAAATAAAAAGGAGGAAAATTCCGTGGAAAAACAATGGGATGCGATCATCATCGGCGGCGGTATCATCGGCCTTGCCTGCGCCTACTACCTGACCGGCGCCGGCAAATCGGTGCTGCTTCTGGAGAAAGGCGACCTGGGCGAGGGCGCTTCCACCTCCTGCGATGATATGATCTTCCTGCAGTCCAAAAAGCCGGGCATTCTTCTGACTATCGCATTGGAAAGTCTGGAAATGTACCGGCGGCTGGAACAGGACCTGCCTGCCGACATCGAGTTTGAAAGCCGGGGCGGCATGGTATTGATCGAATCGGAAAGCCAGCTGGGCCACATGCAGGATTTTGTCCGCCAGCAAAAAGCCCTGAATCTTGACGTAGAGCTCCTGGAAAAAGACCAGGTAAGAAAAATGGCCCCTATGGTCAGCAAACACGTATTGGGCTCCACTTACAGCCCTATGGATTCCCAGGTGAACCCTCTGCAGACAATGCGCGGCTTTGTCAAGGCCGCAAGATCAAGAGGCCTGGAAATCCGTCAGCACTGCGGCGTCACGGCCCTGGATAATCCCGCCCCTTACCGCTGGAAGGTCACCGCAGCCGACGGGAAGGTATATGAAAGCAGCTGCGTGATCAACGCCTGCGGCGCCTGGGCTCCCCAGGTGGCACAGTTGACGGGCCTGGAACTGCCCATCAAACCGAAAAGGGGCCAGATCCTGGTCACCGAATCCGTCCCCGCCTTTGGCAAGACCAACTTCTGGAGCGCCGACTATATCGTGATGAAACTGAACCCGGATTTTGCCAAGGAGCGAAATCCCCTGCTGAACGAACTGGGCGTAGGCTTATCCATGTCCCAGGCCCAGAGCAGCAACTATTTCCTGGGCGGCACCCGGGAATTTGTGGGCTTTGATAAAACCGTAGACCGTACCGCCCTGCATCTGATTCTGAAAGAAGCGGTACGTTTTTTCCCGGCACTGGAAAAGGTAAACATTATCCGCACCTTCTCCGGCTTCCGTCCCGCCTCCGGCGACGGCAAGCCCTTTATCGGGCCGGTGGCTTCCCAGCCCGGTATGTTTATTGCCGCCGGTCATGAAGGCGACGGCATCGCTTTGGCGCCCATTACCGGTTATGCCATCAGCCAGATGATTACCGGCGGCCCTCTGCCCTATGACTTTCAAGAGCTATCCCCTGCCCGCCTGGGCATTTAACCATACAGAAAGGAAGGCATTCCATGGATGAATTATTCATTTGCCGCTGTGAAGAGGTAACGCGCCAGGAACTGGAGCAGGCCATCGCCGACGGCGCCGTCACTATGAACGAATTAAAACGCTGGACCAGGGCCGGCATGGGCCTTTGCCAGGGCAAAACCTGCGCCAAACAGGTCATGGCCCTTTTGGCCCAGAAAACAGGACAAAATCCGGCCCAGGTCAAACCGGCCACTACCCGCAATCCGGTGAGACCCATGCAGATCAGCTGTATGACAAAGGAGGCGGAAGAAGCATGACTGAAATCAAGGACAGAAATCACCGGGTAACGAAGCATCCAATCCTGCCGGAAGGGGCGCCCTGCGACGTGACGATTTACGTGGACGGGAAAGAGATCCCGGCCAAGGCGGGGGAGCCCATTGCGGCGGCCTTATTGGCGGCGGGGATCCGGGTTTTTCGCAAAACGGCGAAAAAAGGGTATCCCCGGGGGATTTTCTGCGGTATCGGCCGCTGCACCGACTGCGTCATGACCGTGGACGGCCAACCCAATGTCCGCACCTGCGTCACGCCGGTACGGGCCGGCATGAAAGTGGAGACCCAAATCGGGTTAGGAAGGTGGGCTGAGCAAGCATGAGAAAAGTACAGGTCATCGTCATTGGCGCGGGCCCCGCGGGGC
>JAYFQF010000036.1:0-38552 GCA_034927285.1 Peptococcaceae bacterium | reverse complement strand
CAGTTCAAGAATCTGACTGCCCAGCCCGTAGACGCCGGCGTCGCCGCTGCAGATCATGGTGACGGTTTTGCCCTGATCCGCCGCTTCCAGGGCCGCCCGGCACCGGGCCAATTCCTGCATCATCGGCGTAGCCAGGACCTCTTTATCCGGATAAAGCTCCGCGATCAGCTTGATATAGCCGGTGTAGCCGCAGAGCAGATCCGCCGCCTCCAGGGAGGCCCTGGCCCGGGCGGTCATCTCTTCTTCTTTTCCGGGACCGATCCCGGTAACAAATAGCTTTTTCATGCATACTCCTTAAAATTAAAGTCAATTTCATAAGGCGCCGCCGCCAGGGCTACGGTAACGCCGGCCGCCGCCTGTTTTTTCAGGATCAGCTTACCCCGGGAAGCCAATACGGCGGCCCGCTCGCAGACGTTATCCACCCCGGCCACCCCGGCCACAAACTCCGAGGAAGTAAAATCCCCCCGGACTGCCGCCAACTCTTCGGCGCTGTAAGTGACATAAGGCAGGCGGTTTTCCCGGCAATACTCCAAAAGTCCCGGTTCCCCGGCTTTCAGGTCGATACTGGCCACCCGGGCCAGCGCCTGAGGATAAACGCCGGCTGCCGCCAGAGCATTTTCCACCGCCGCCCGGATGATCTCCGCCGGGGTATCCCGGCGGCAGCCAATACCGGCGGTCAACACCCGGGGCACCAGGACCAGGGCCCTTTCTTCCTTTAAATCCCGACCGGGAGGGCGCCGGCAGCTGATCCGGATATGGGCAGGCTGCGGGCCGGAGTCGGCCGGCCCCTTCTCCAGGCCCGCCAGGACAGGACCCGATTTCGTCAGACCGGAGTCCACCGGGCCCGGATCTGGTGCTTTTTCCCTTACCAGGGTTATCCCCGGGGGCGGCGGTCCCGCCGCAGGAAAGTCCGCCGCTAAAAGAACGGGCTGGCCGGCTAAAAGCCGGGAGGATACGGCTTTGATCCTTTGGGGATTGCAAATCGAGAGCCCCCTTTGGACCGCCCATTCATCCACGGCAAAAAAACCGCCGACATCGGTGGCCGTGGTAATGACCGCACGGGCTCCGCAAAGCCGGCCGATCAGCCGTGCCAGCCGGTTTGCCCCCCCGATGTGGCCTGATAAGAGCGGGATCGCAAACTCTCCCTTTTCATCCAGTACCACAACCGCCGGATCACAGGTTTTGCTTTTTATGTAAGGCGCGATGCCCCGCACGGCGATGCCTGCGGCGCCGATAAAGATCAGCCCCTGAGCCGGGCCGCCGGCGGGAAGGTTCTTTCCTTTCCGGCACCTTTGCCGGGCCGGCGTATTTTCGGCAAAGTCTCCGGCCCGGGAAAGATCCAGGCCGAAGCCCCGGCGCACCCAATGGTCCAAAGTCGGCGGATAAAGCTCCTTGTTTTTGGCTTCCCGCAGATTAATGTGGCAGGCCCGGCAGCCCTCCTGGATCAAAAGCTTTTCCAGGCGCCGGCCCAGTTCTCCGCCTGCCGGTGTAAAAGAGATGATCTCCAGCCGCATATTTTTCCTCCCGATCTCAGGAAACGACACGATATCCAATATTTATTCTTCCTTCGGTCTTATTCTTCCTTCTTATTGCCGGGAGCTTTTCCCTGCCGGAACCCGGTGGTAAACTCCGGATCATACAGTTTGGACCGCTCATAGCTGCCGGCCAGAAAGCCCCCCACCAAAACCAGGGCCGTCCTGGCAATCCCATTTTCCCGGGCAGTTCCGGCCAGGTTCTTCAGCGGGCAGCGAAAAACCTTTTCCTCGGGCCAGGTGGCTTTATAAACGATAGCCGCCGGGGTGCCGGGATCATAACCGCCCCGGATCAGCTCTTCTTGCAGCCCCTCCATCAGTCCGGTGCTGAGGAAAATCACCATGGTAGCCCCATGGGCTGCCCAGGCGGCGATCTTCTCTTTTTCCGGTACCGGCGTACGGCCTTCCATCCGGGTGATCACCACGCTCTGGCTGACGCCCGGCAAAGTGTATTCCGCTCCCAAAGCCGCCGCGGCTCCGCAGAAGCTGGAAACCCCCGGCGTTATCCGCCAGGGAATCCCCAGTTCCTCCAGTCGGTCGATCTGCTCCCGGATGGCGCCATAGAGGCTGGGATCGCCGGTATGCAGGCGTACGGTATGCAGGCCCTTTTTTTCGGCTTCCTTCATTACCCGGATGACCTCTTCCAACGTCATGGCGGCACTGTTATAAATCTGACAATCCGGCTTTGCCGCTTCCAGAAGGCCGGGATTCACCAGACTGCCGGCATAAATAATCACATCCGCTTCCTTAAGCAGACGGTGGCCCCGGAGGGTGATCAGATCCGCCGCCCCGCTGCCGGCTCCTACAAAATCAATCATCGCGTTATCCTATTCCTTTACTAAAATTACGGAAAAGTAACCGGCGCCGCCAGCCTCGTCCATTTCTTCCTCTTCCAGGCAAGGGTAAAGCTTTTCGCCGGGCAGACCACAGTTTACGGCCATCGCCGCTTTTTGCCAAAGTCCCGCCTCTTTCAGCGCCTTTTTCACCCGGGGCAGCTCCTTGCCGCTTTTCATCAGCACCCGGGTCCCGGCCAGGGCCAGATTTTCCGCCAGGCCGTCTTCGCCGGCGGGGATGATATGCAGGGGCTTGCCCATTTCCGTCAGGCTCACTTTCAGCTTTGCCGCCGCAGCGCAAAAGCTGGGGATGCCGGGCACCACTTCCGTGGCGTAGCCTGAAGCCGCCACTTTTTCATGGATATAACTGAAAGTAGAATATACGGAGACGTCTCCGATATTGGCCATAGCCACGTCCTTGCCCTGTTCCAGAAAGGCGGCGATTTCAGCGGCGTTTTTCTCATGGTTTTCTTCCAGCTTTTCCTTGTCCCGGGTCATCAGAAAATCCAGAAAGAGGATCTCTTTTCCTTCGGTCTTCAGCGCCTTATTAATGATCTCCAGGGCCAGACTGTTGCCCTGTCTTGTTTTAGGGACGGCCCAGACCGGACAGTGCTCCAGGGCCTTCAGGGCTTTCACCGTTAAAAGCTCCGGGTCCCCGGGACCGACTCCTACGCCGTAGAATTTCCCCTTGCCGCAGCGCCTGTGGTTTTTTGCTTGACTCATCTTTTGTCCTCGGTTTTCTTAGTTTCGTTTCTGGTTAATCTTCCGTCTCTCTTCGGAACTGATCAGCTGTCTTTTTTCCAATCAGCCCGCCGGTTGTTTTCAGATCTGATCGGCATCAAGCCCCTTTGACCGGGGCTTTCGGCTCCGGTTTTTCAAGGGACAAAAGCTTTCCCGCCCCTGCCGACCAGACTAAGGGGCCGTAAAGATTGCTGAAAAGCACCGCTTCCGCCGGCAGGCCGCTGCGCCGCCGGACGTGGACCAAAAGCTCCTCCAGGATGCCGGAAAGCACCGCCTCCTTGAGGCCCGCCTCCGCCAGAATACAAAGGCAGTCGTCGGCGGTGGCCGCTTCCATCAGCGCCCGGGCGGTAAAGCGGTCGGCGCCGGCCAGTGCGGCCTGGGCGGTAAATACTTCCCTTCTGCCGTCGGCATAGCGGGAGTGGGTATTCATGATGCCGGCGGCCAGCTTGCAAAGCTTGCCGATGTGGCCGGCCAGAAGCAGTTCCCGAAACCCCAGTTCCGCGGCAAAATCCAGAGTCTCGCCAATGAAGTTGGCGCATTTGATCCGGGGCCAGTCTCCTTTTGGCGGATGCTGCCGCAAAAACTCCTCGCCGTAATTTCCCGGCGTAATGATCAGCCGCCGCTTTCCTTCCGCCACTATCACCTGCATTTCCAGGCGGATGCTGTCCAAAAGGGCCTGGAGGCTTTGGGGCTCCACGATGCCGCTGGTACCCAGGATAGAGATGCCCCCTTCGATACCCAACTGGGGGTTGAAGGTGCGCTTTGCTATCTCTTGCCCCGCCGGCGCTTCAATAGTGATCTCCAAGCCTCCGTTATAGCCGTATTTTTGGCAGACCGCCGCCGCTTCCTCGAGAATCATACGGCGGGGCACCTGGTTTATGGCCGCCGAACCCACCGGCTGCTCCAGGCCGGGCCTGGTGACGCGGCCTATGCCTTGGCCCCCGTCGATCCTGATCCCCGGCTCCGCCGTCTTTTTCACCAGGGCGAAAATCAGCATACCGTCGGTGGCGTCGCAGTCGTCACCCCCGTCCTTTGTCACGGCGCAGGAAGCTTCCGCCGGGGAAAGACGCACTTCCCGCAATTCGACGCTGACCGGCAGGCCTTTTGGCGTCAGCAGGCTTTCTTCGGTTTTCTCTTTTCCACCCAAAAGCATATCCGCCGCCGCCTTGGCGGCCAAGGCGGCGCAGCTGCCGGTAGTATAGCCGCAGCGCAGCCGTTTTTGGCCCTGATGGATATAATAATCAAAGGTCATCGTTTTCCTCCATTATACCGGCTTTTTTGATTTTCAGGGAGTTTTCTGCCGGTTCAGGGTTTTTTCTGCCGCTGATCCGGCGCTTTGTCAAAGCCGGGTCAGTGCCTGAGACTTATCGCGCGGCCTCCATCAGGCCGTACTTAATTTTTACCCGTTCCAGTTTTTCGATCATGGGCTTTGCCGCCACCCAAAGAAAAAACACGGTGGCCGCGGCAAAAATCAGATTAAAGGGCAGGCCCTGCAAATACGAGAAAAAGAACATTTCTTTTGTGGGCCGGCTCTGATAAATCAGCACATTGGCCGAATCCATCAGAAAACCGTAGAGAAAAAACACGGAAAGGCCTCCATATATGCACAGGGAAGTTTTTTTCTTCTGCAATAGTCCCTTGCGAAACAGAATGCCGGCAAGAAAGCCGATAATTCCCAGGGAAAACATCTGCCAGGGCGTGTAAGGTCCTTGCTGAACAAACATATTGGAAACAAACATGGTTACCGCTCCCACCAAGAAGCCCGACTCCGGCCCGAAGCAGACGCCGGCTAAAATCGCCACCGCCGCCACGGGCTTAAACTGAGGCAGAAAATAGAAGGCCGCCCGGCCGGCCACGCCGATGGCGCATAAAACGGCGATGATGACCAGTTCCCGGGCCTGGGGCCTGCGGCTTTCAAAAATCATGGCAAAGGGCAGCATGGTTTCCAGAATGATCAAGAGGCTGATGAAATAATATTTGCGGTCCGCCAGATAATAGTATCCCACAAAAATGGTCAGCGGAATGGCGAAAAGGATCATCAGCACCGCCGCCAGGGTTCTGCTGGTGAAACGGCGGTCCTTCGGCGGCAGCATATATTCCGGCAAAGGCCCTTCCGCTTCCCTCTGATGCAGAAAAAACCAGGCCAGGCAGGCCTCCGTCATGGCAATCAGCAGAAAAAGCGCATACTTCCAGGCCGCAGCAGGCTCTCCTGCCGCCTGCACAGCCAAATCGCCTCCGGAAATAAAGGCTTTCAGGCCCGCAAAGCCCCCCAGAGCCGTCAGGCCACGGGCCAGGGTAAAGACCAGGGCTGCCAGGCAAACAGCGGCCAAAGCCCGGCGCCAAAGAGGCAGGCTTTGGCCCTCCGCTTTCCGGTGCTCCTCTGAATTTACGGCGTTCCGGCTTTCCGTCAGGGAAAAGCTCATTCCGGATACGGCGGTATCGGATACGGCGGTATTTTTCATCAGCCGGGCCGGGGAAGAATCGTTCCGGCATTTCTTTCCTTCGCCGCCCAAAGCCCGGACCGCATCCTCCACGGTAACCGCTTCCGGCAGAAGATGCCGGCACATGCGGTTTGCCGCCGTGGTGTAAAAACTGTTTCCGGAGAAAAACCGGCGGGGCCGGCCCTGGGTAACGATGGCTCCGCCGAAAAATAAAGCGCAGCGGTCGGCATATTCGGCGCAGAATTCGATATCGTGGCTGACTAAAAGGATGCTGGAACCCAGGTTTTTTAAATCCAGCAGAATTTCCGCGAAGCAGGCTTTAAATTCCGCGTCCATCCCCTTGGTTGGTTCGTCCAGCAGCAGGACTTTGGGTTCCAAAAGCAATACCTTGGCCAGCGCCGCCCGCTGCTGCTCGCCTCCGGAAAGATCATAGGGATGGCGGTCCAAAAGTTCTTCCAGCCGGCATAGCTCTGCTACGGCTTTGATCCGGGAAGCCTTTTCCTCCCTGCCGAATTTCCGGCCGTCTAAAATTTCCGCCAGATCCTCCTGAACGGTTTTTTTGACAAAAAGGGCCTGGGGATTCTGGGGCAAAACCCCCAGCAGCCCTCCGAACTTTTCTTTGTCGGAGATTTCCTGCGGGTCCCTGCCGGCCAGGCGGACCTGTCCGCGATAGGGGCGTTTCAGCCCGCTCACCACCGACAAGGCGGTGGTTTTCCCGGCCCCGTTGCCGCCCATCAGGGCAAATATTTCCCCGGCGGGAACTTGCAGGCTCAGTCCCTTCAAAATGTCCGGTCCGTTTTTTTCATATTTAAACCAAACTTCCTTTAATTCCACAGCCCAAAGCTCTTCCCGGATCCCGGCGTTCTCTTCCACCGGATCTTTTTCCGGAAAAATTAATCCCCGGGCTTCGGCTGCCCGGGAAAACCACTGTCTGCCTTCCCCTACGGTTACCGGGCATTCCTGCTGATCGGGCAGGGCGCCATAAATCCGGATGGGCGCGGGCATAGCCAAAAACATGCCGCTTTCCCGGCGGGAAAGCTGGGCCCCCACTTCTTTTGGCGTTCCCCAGCTGACCAGCCGGCCTTCTTCCAGTACCGCCACCCGGTGAGATAAGGGCAGAGCGTCCTCCAACCGGTGCTCCGTCAGGATGATGGTTACCCCCAGCTCCCGGTTAATCCTGCCCAGGGTAGCCAGAAACTCCGCCGCGGCAATAGGGTCCAGCTGGCTGGTGGGCTCATCCAAAAGCAGCACCTTGGGCTGCATCGCCATGATGGAGGCCAGGTTCAGCAGCTGCTTCTGGCCGCCGGACAACTCGGCGACATTTTGATAGAACCATTTCTCGATACCGAAAAAAGCGGCCATTTCCGCTACCCGCAGCCGGATTTTCGGCGTATCACAGCCCAGACTTTCCAGGCCGAAGGCCAATTCATGCCAGACCTTATCCGTAACGATCTGGTTTTCCGGGCTTTGCAGCACAAAGCCGATTTCCTCGGCCTGGCTCCTCTCGGTTAAATCCGTCAACGGCCGCCCTTCAAACCGGATCTCTCCTCTTCGCACGCCGTGGGGGGACAAAACCGGTTTCAACTGTCGCAATAATGTGGATTTACCACAGCCGGAAGGACCGCAGACCGTCAGGAATTCTCCTTGGTCCACCGACAGATTCAGCCCATAGACGGCCGGCTTCTTTTTTCCCGGATAGGAAAAGGTCAGATCTGAGATGCGATATGTTTCCACTTCCTATCCTCCCGATAATTAATCAGCAGCGGCATGGCGCAAAGCAATCCGTAGGCGGCGATAAGGCTCAGAGGGAAAGGCCCGCCCCAGGCTCCCCGGATCGAAGGAAAATAGCGCCATTTGATGCCGCCCAGCCAGGCGCCGGCCAGGATATACCCGATACACAGACTTAAATAGCCCAGGCACAACTTATCCCGCCGCTCAAAATGAAAAATCGAAAACGCCGTGCGCCCCGGTAAGCCGTAACCCCGGCTTTTCATGGAATCCGCGGTTTCGATGGCATTTTCCAAAGACCAGGTAATCATAATGGATAGAATCCGCAGGCCATGCCTGGCCCGCTGCAGAACTCCGCCGTTGGAAACGTCCCTGCCCACGCATTTCTGGGCATTTGATACTTCCTTAATCTGAGCCTTAAATTTAGGCACAAATCTCAGGGCCATGGAAAGGATCAGGGACAAGGCGGGAATGATCCTGCCGAAAAGATAGACGAACTTATCCGAGGTCATCACTTCATTATAACAGGAAAACCAGCAGATGACCGTAACAAACATGGTCGCCGCCGCCAGGCCATAGACGATGGATTCCAGGGTCAGCGGATTTCCGCCGGGCAGATAGGTTAAGATCGTCAATCCCTGATGATTGAAGGCCGGATTCACCAGGGCCGTAGTCAAAAGGGTGGGCAGCATGACAAAAAGGTTAAACCTCAAAGCCCGCCGCCCTTTCAGATAAACCGAGTAGCCAAAGGCGCAGCCCAGGGAAACAAAAAGGCAGGCAGGGTGCAGAAAGAACATCGCAAAACCGATGACCGCGGTAAAGTAAATGAAATTGGTCACCGGATGGAAACCGGAAAAAGCGTCTTTCACGGTTCATCTCCTTCCTGATCAAAACAGGCCCCTTTGCCGGAGCAAAGGGACCCCCTGAACATCTCCGGAATAAGAAAAGCTGGACATCCCCGAGGTAAGAAAGGTTGAATATCCCAGGGATAAGAACACCTGAACATCCCCGAAATAAGAACACCTTAACATCTCCGAAATAAAAACGCCTGAATCAGCTGCCGGTGGCGTAAAAACCGCCTACGTCCACTCCCAGATCGCAGGTGTACACCCACTCTACCAGATCGCCGTCCTTCAGCTGATACCGGGAGCAGCCGTAATTGGGAAACCAGTCGTTTACTTTGTACATCCAGCCCGACAGCTCGCCGCAGTCAAATTCATAAAGATTGTTTATCCCTTCGATATAAGCGCTGTTATACATGGGCGTATTTACAAACTCCATATGGATTTTTGCTTTTTTCATCTCCCGCTGCAGGACGTTGAATACGCTTTCCCCTTCGTAAAAGGTAACCTCCTGAGAAGGAAAAACCACACCGTCCTCGGGAACCAGTTCAACCTTTTCCGGATCCAGCCAGCCGATATTCTCCAGGATCGTATCGCAGCGCACAGATAACGTGCAGGTATAGGCCGTTTCCCCGATTTGGGTTTCCTGGGGTTCCACCGGCAGGGGCTTGCCTTCCGGCACCGGATCCGTCAGATATTTATCTTTGCCGGTGGTTTCGCTGAGCTGCATCCCCTGTTCCTCAGAGTAGGAGGCGCTGCCCTTTTCCACTCCCGGGGAAGAGTTTCCGGCCAGAGATGACGCCAGCGCTACTTTCTCCTCTGCGGTCAACGCCTTGCCGGCGCCGGGCTTTTCGCCGGCGGCTTCTTCCTGCCTGTTTTTCTCTTGGGCCGCCGGTGATTTTGGCTTCTCCGCCATTTGGGCAGCCGAACCGGGTTCTTCTGCCCCTCCGTCAGCACCGGTCAGATCCGGGCTCGCCTCTTCTCCGGCCGCCGCATCAGCAAGCCCGGCAGAGGCCGGATCAATCAATCCTTCCTTTGACGGTTCCTGAACCGCGGATTCTTCCTCCGGCAAAGCCTTGGCGGTATTTCGGGGCTCTATCTGCCAGCCCTGAAGGCCGGGGGCATTGCCGCCCCACCAAAAAGCGGCCGTCAGCACCAGCAAAACCGCTGCCAAAGCAATGATTTTCTTTCCTGTAATTTTCATGTTTTCACCTCATTCTTACCCCAACCCCCGGAATGGTCCACAGCGGCTCAGGACTTCAGGCTTAGAGAGACAAAACACAGCCTGGCTGGAGCCGATAATCGCCAGGCCGGCTCCGGCCTCCAAAAACTTAGAGAAGTCGGGCGACGCTCAGCAGATTATAGATCATTTGGGCGGCTTCGCACCGCTTCAACTGAGCCTTGGGCCGGATCTTCAGGTTATTTTGGTCCAAGATCCCGGACTCATAGCAATAGGCCAGGGAACCCCGGGCCCAGGCTGAACTGCTCTGATAATCCACAAACTGAGCCAGCATATCCCGGATCTGCCCTTGTTCCATTTTCGTCTCCAGGCCGCAAAGCCCGGCGGCCCGGACCAAGATAGCGGCGGCTTCCTGGATCGTAACGGCGCTTGCCGGGCCGTACTTGTCGGCAGTAATGCCTTTGATTAAGCCATAGCCGTAAGCGCAGGCCGCCGCATCATGATACCAGGCAGAGGCGCCGATATCGGTAAAAGGAATATCTCCTGTTTTGGTCAGGCCCAAAGCCCTGGTTAAAAGGCTGGCAAATTCCGCCCGGGTCAGCGCCTTCTCCGGCTGGAAACCGTCGTCGGTCACGCCTCCCATAATCCCTCTGGCCGCCAAGGCTTCAATGGCATATTGATTAGCATGGGCGTTGACCCCGGTAATGTCGGCAAAGGTTTTCCCCGGCTGAATTATCGCCGGGGTCTTCACATCCGGGTTTTTCCCAGGCAAGCCCTTTTCCGTCGCGTCTCCGCCGGAGGAGGCGCCGAGTTTCAGAGCGTCGCCCATCCGGTACAGGCTGTTTTTCCCCTGGGCGGCCCTCCTGGCGGCCACCAGGCCATAAAAGCCCTGCTCACTGGCCATCTGGTTGGAGCCGCTGCCGTCGGCGGTATGTAAAAAGCCCTGGCCCGGCAGATAAAAGGTCATCAGGTTGTCCAAAAGGGTTTTCCCGTCCTTGATAAACCTTTCATCCTCTAAAGATACGCCCAGCTCCGTCAGCGCGACAATGATCTGTACGCAGCTTTCGGAATTGGCCGTGCCCCAGCTGGAAAAGCCGCCGGCTGCCGATTGTTTTTCCGACATGCAGGCCAAAGCCTCTTTGACGGCTTCCGCCACTGCCGGCTGATCCTGGTATTTGGCTAAAGCCTGCAGCGCCATCCCGGTGATATCCGGATCCGACACCCCGTCTCCCGAAGAAGCCGCTGAGGTGCCGCCGAACAGCGACCAGCCGCCGTCGGAAAGCCGGCATTCCAGGATCCGGTCAATATACATCTGCCGGGTGGCCTGAGTTTTGGCCTCCGGGTTTACCGGCATAGGATAGTTGGCGCTGTCCAAGGCGATCAAAGCCCAGATGGGGCCGTTTAATCCCTGCCAGATGGTTTTCTCATAGTCCCCCAAAGCCCTGGTCAGATCATAGCCCGCCACATCGCGGGCATCCTTGCCGATGGAAGAAAGGGCCACGATGAGCCGGGAGTATTCGGTATACTTTTTTTCATGGAGTATGCCCTTGCAGGCACGGACGTATTCCTCCGCGGCAGCGTAATAGTCCTGATAATATTCCTCCGGCACGTCATAGCCGGAACGGGCCAGACCCAAAACCGCCCATTCGCCGCCAATGGAGCCCACCTGGGGAGACTTCACCGTTTTCAGCATATAACGGGCGGTATCATCGACCGCCGCAGCCAGCGTATCAGGGGCTGCCGCCAGCAGATTTCCCGCTTGGCTCAAGATCAAAAGCATAACCAGAATCAACGCGGTAAGAAACCTACATTTTTTTAGCATCTTGCTCCCTCCTTAGATTCACAAAGCGTCATGAGCCTTTTGGGTCTGATTTTACAGAGGACGAAAAAAATGCCTGCCGAAAATCGTCAGCAGGCATTTCTGGAAGGGCTTGCCGTCTGTAAGTCTGGAGACAGCATGTCCTGACCAGCTTTTGGCTTGTGTCTGACTTATCCCATCCTTAACGGCGCTGCCGGCTTATGACGGCAGGTTTTGCAGTTTTCCGGCTGCCTGAGCCGGGGGACGGGCTTCACAGTGACCAGTTCGCGGGGACTTGCACCCCATTCCATTTCATGCAGGCAGGAAAGACTTATTCTTTCCCGGACCGCAACCAAAAGCCTGTTTCATTTTCCTTATCATTATAAGCTCTTCGGCGCTTTACCGTCAATTCATTATTCCTTGACAATCTTCTTATAATTTTTCTTTTCTTAACCCCGCCGCCGGCCTTTCCGGGGTTCCAGGAGTATCGTTAACCTTTTCCTTACCAAAATGCACAAAATTCCTTATAGACGCCAACCCCGTTTCCTTCAGCCGGTCCCGAACTCCCTTCAACAGGCCGGGGCCCGGCAAGCAAGCCTGTGAAATTATGATAACCCCTATGTCAGTCAGGCTTAGATCATATGATAGCCCTATGCCGGTCAAGCTTAGATCAGCGGTCCTTTTCTTCCAGGTCTTCGGGCATCATTTTGGTGATCTCCAATATTTCCTCAAATTTGCCAATAATGTAGCCGTAATTCTCCCGTTTATGAGGGACTATACAGTTGCTGCAATCTTTCAACCCCCCGGGGCTGTAAACAAAATTGCCGCCGCATTTATCCTTTAAGGCATACAAAGGGCAGTAGCAAAACAGACAGTTAAAATTATCGGGATCGTTTGTCGGGTGGCAGGGAAAACTTTCACACTCCTTATTGCAAAAAAAGGAATAGTGTTTTCCTACCCAATGCGGTTTCTTTTCCTGAGCCATAAGCTTTCCCCTTTTCATTAAAGCAGTATTTTCATCCAAATAAAAAACCCGCTCGTATACGACGGCAGGCTCTGTTCTTTCCTTTTGCCCGCTGTCTGTTGGACTGGCAACAGCGTCTGCTGTCGGTTAAAAGCCGGATCCAGCTTTTAAGCCGCCCCTCTTTGGCGTGTGTCTGACTTATCCCGTCCTTAACGGCGCCGCCGGCTTATGGCGGCAGTATTTCTTGGCTGCCTAAGCTTTCTAAGCTGCCGAACGGGCTTCACAGTGACCAGTTCGCGGGGACTTGCACCCCATTCCATTTCATGCGGCCCGGCGGATCCGATATCCGCCAGAACGCAACCAAAAGAGGTCATTTTTTTCATTATAAGCCCGCAAGGGCCCTGCGTCAATGAAAACCCCTTCTGCATGTGATCCGTCTGTGATCGTATCGTTCCGGGAGATCATAGCAAGGTTGGCGTGTCCTCCTGTGGAGGAGTTTTTCCCTTCTGTCCGTTCTCCAAGTACTTTCCGGCTGCTTTCTGGGCGACGGACTGCTTTTTCCTGCCTTTTCTTCCTGTGAGAGCTCCCTTTTCCCCCTGATTTCAGCAAATACATTTTTTTATGAGCTTTTTGCTGAAAACATAGGTCGTCACCAGGGTTTACCGGCTTCCGCCGGCAGGAGCAGCTTAATTCATCTGCCGGCTTTACGGCCAATAATATTTATATTATCATTTAAGGGCAGACCGATCTATTGGCCGGGAGGCGACGCCATCTGTGTTGTTAATATCCCTGCTGTAAAAAATGGGAACGAAAAATGAATTCCGGACGAACAGGAGGCGCCATTCCCCCTTTGTATTTCTTCTTTGCCGGGCTTTGGCTCAAAAACTATGTCGCTCTCATTCCCTGCATTATTTTTGGAGCGGCCCATATTATCATCACCTGCTCAAATTATTTGAAGCCATAAATTATTCTTCTGCCTCGGTACTGCTTTAATACTTTTCTGAAACAGGAACCGCCGCCAAGGCCCTTATCTCCTCCTGAGGGAAAGACTGACCGGGAGGCGTGTCCGTGGTAAAATCTTCTTCATTTTCCGCCTGCAGCTTGAATTTGCCCACTTCTTCCCGCAAGGCGGCGGCCTGGGCGGACATTTCCTCGCTGGCGGCGGAATTTTCTTCCGCGGTGGCGGCATTGGTCTGGACTACCGCCGAAACCTGGCTTAGCCCCTGACGGATCTGGCTGATGGCGCTTGTCTGCCGGACGGAAGCCTGCTCTATTTTGTCAATGCTCTCAACCACGGCCTCTGCTTTATTTTGAACGTCCTGCAGAATTTGCGCGGTCTGCGCCGTGATCCGGGAGCCTTGGGATACCGTGGCCACTGAGCGCTCGATCAACTGTCCGGTTTCCTTAGCCGCCTCGGCTGATTTGGCGGCCAGGTTCCGGACCTCGTCCGCTACCACAGCAAACCCTTTTCCGGCGGCGCCGGCCCGGGCCGCTTCAATGGCGGCGTTCAGAGCAAGAATGTTGGTCTGGAAAGCGATATCTTCGATAGCCTTGGCGATATTGGCGATCTGACCGGAGGCGGAATTGATGTTTGCCATTGCCTCCGTGAGCTCTTCCATATACCGGTTTCCGGCCGCGATACCCTGGCCGGCCAGTTGGGCATGTTCGTTGGCCGTATTGACATTTTCCAGGTTCTTTTCAGCCTGCTCCGCCACCTGGGAAATGGAGGCGCTCAGTTCCTCCACGCCGGCGGCCTGCTCCGCCGCCCCCGCAGCCAGGGCCTGGGCGCCGCTGGAAACCTGGGCGGCGCCGGTATCCACCTGCCGGGCGGAAACCTTGATGATCAGCAGGGTCCGGTTCAGGGAGGAGGAGATGTCGAGGAGCGCCGCCTTGATTGGAGCAAAATCACCGATATACTCCTGCTGAAGTTCGATGCGCATATCACCTTCTCCCATGGAACGGAGGGTCCGGGTTATTTCTGAGATATAACTCCGGATATGGTCGGCAGCTTGTTTCATGGCGGCGGAGACCCGCCCGGTTTCATCGTTGGAGTTTACGCTGATCTCAGCGTTCAAATTTCCCCGGGCTATCTGGCGGGCGGCCTCCGTCAGCCGGCGGAGCGGCCGTACCAGGCTTTGGGAAAAGGCAATGATCAGTATGCCGATAAGCAAGTCGGCGACGAGGAAAATAACGATCATCGTCGTACTCATGGCGGATGTGGGAGCCTTAAATTCATCGTCGGGCAAACCGGAGATCACAAGCCAGCCGCTGTCTCCCACGGAAGCCACATAGCCATGGTTGCTTTGCCCCTGGGAGGAATACTGTAAATTTCCGGTTCTTTTTTCGGCTACCGCGTTTTGGAGGCTCTCCGAAAGATCCGTCTCGGCTACCGCCTTGTTCAGATAATCCTGGTCGGGATGATACAAAATCTGCCCGGAGCCGGAAACCAGAATATAAAAGCCCTTTTCCCCCAGAGTATTGGATTGGATGATCTCCGACAGATGGTTGATTGCGATATCCACACCCGCCGCCCCGATCAGTTCAGCGGAGCTTCCTCTGTAGATAGGCATTACCATCGTAACGACAGTCAGGTTCACGGTATCATCCCAATACGGCTCGGTGAAGACCACCTCACCGGCTTTATCGGCGTTCATCATTGACGCATACCAGCCGCGCTGGGTTATATCCCAGCCCTGATCGGAAACAAATCCGCTGGAGGTCCATAACTGGCTGGAGTCGATATCCGCAAGCCAAGTGGCCAAAATACTTTCATCCGTTTTGGTAAGGTTAATCATGGTATCCATGATCTGGCTAAAGCTGTCGGACTCGGCGATGCGGACGCCCTTGGGAGTATCCGCCATGATCTGCCGGAACTGCTGGTTACCCGCCATATCTTTGGCAATCTGCGCAAAGGTCTGGAAATGTTCGTTGATCTGATAGGAGGCTGCCTGGGATTTGGCGGCCAGCTCGTTGTCCGTCAGGCCATAAACCGTGGCTCGGGCGCTGTTCATCGACAGACTTCCCGCAATGAGAAAGGCAATCATTACCGGGAGGCCGATCACGATCAATATTTTTGTCCGAAGGCTTTTCAATTTTACCTTTTTCTCTCTTGCCGTATTCTGCATAATATTTCGTCCTCTCTTTTCAATTTTTTATAGCATCCCACAGCAAATTGACTCCCCTCAAGCATTTCCGGTTCCTTTCATCTATCGGTGGCATACCAGGTCTCCGTTTCGTATGCTTCGCCTCCCATGGGAAAAGATAATTTCGTATGGTTACAGAAAAAAACCGTTTTTTCCCTGATATGATTCCTCCTTCTACAATTTTATCACCAACATAAGACGCGGGCGACGTATAGGGGTAAAGGACCGGTTAAAATCCGGTAAAATGGTGTTTGGCGGATTTCGGTCCTCAAGGTATTCACGTGCAAATCATTCTCAAGACATTTACCTGAAAACCATTCGATTCTTAAGGCATTCACTTGAAGATAAAAAAAGAGCGTGCCGCAAAACGTTGATTTGAAACGTTGAGCGACACGCTCTCACATTTTTTATTATTACTGCCTGATTATATTGAGCTGGGCTTCCGCCAGGCTCTTATCCCGTCTTGGGCAACAGCCGCTGAAGCGCGGAAGCGCCTGCGGTTGCTTGGTTCGATTTAACATTCTGATTTATCATCGCTATAAAATAAGGGATAGCCTATGGGAGTAAAGGATCAGATAAAATATGGTAAAACGGCTCCTGGTCTAAACCTCGAAGCTGGCGCCGGCGTTCATTCCCTTAAAGCTCTGGGGAAAGGCCTCGGCGATGGCCGCCGTTTCCCGGAAGCCGGTGCAGTGGCCCACGGCCACAAATTCCACCTCTTCCGCCCGCAGAGTCTCAATGGTTAATTCCAGCCGCTGCCGGCCGGCATTCAAAAGATGCAGGCCCCCCATAACCCCCCGAATCTTCCGGTCCGGCAAAATCTCTTTCACCCGGGTCAGGATATTCACGATGCCGGCATGAGCGCAGCCGGTCAGCACCAAAAGCCCTTTGTCCCCTTCGATCACCAGAGCCTGTTCATCCCAGATCAGGTCCGGCTCCAACCCTTGCCCGCCTTCCACGAAAAAGGGTTCCCGGATGGTTTCCACCGGATTTCGCCGGGGGATTTCGCCGGTAAGCCAAAGTCCCGGTGCGGGGCTTGTGGCTTCTTCATTGAAATGAAAGCAAGCCCCCAGGGCTTCCAGCTCCGCCTGAGAAGTTTTAGTCCCAACGGGACGCAGTTCTTCTCCCACTTTATTAAAGCGGCGGACAAAAATACCGGGGTGAACATAGACGGGCAGAGGCTTCGTCCGGGCCTTCAGCAAATCCGTCAGGCCGCTGACGTGATCCAGATGTCCATGGCTTAAAATGACCCCTTCCAAAGAGTCCGCTTCCACCCCCAATGTTTTAAGGTTAGGCGCCAGAGCCGAACCCCGGCCGGTGTCATAAAGCCAGCGCCCCATCTCTCCTTCGATCAGCACCGCCAGGCCGTGTTCTGCCAGCATCCCTGCCTTTACTTCAGGCAAAAAAGGCATTGCCACTGTGTTTTCCACTACGATTGTCAGTTTTACCATAGGATTTTCCTCCTCTGTTCTTTTGTTCCGGGAGCTTCGAGTTTTTTTGATCCATGGGCTTTAACTATCTTTTTCCAAGGGCTTCAACTATTCTTTTTTCCCAGGGACGACTATTCTTTGTTCCAGGAGCGCAGATCATTTTTTTGTTGCAAGGGATCTCGATTTCTTTCGTCCCAGGGGCTTGAAACGCGACTCGGAATTGTTTCTGCCGGGTCATTCCAGACCCAGGCAGAAATGTCAGCTAGGCGCTTTCAAGACTATTGTATTCCTAGCATACAAAATAGATACCAGATTGTCAAGAAAACATATCCCAAAAAACATGATAAGGAAAAATAATAAGCAGCGTCTATACCGTTAATAAGAAGGGGCCTTTCTTTCAGCAAGCAGTGCCCATTCTATCGGCAGGCAGCGTACACTCTGTCAATAAGTAGAATTCATCCTGGTGTATATCTCCAGCAAAAAAAGGTTATTGTGATCATCCAAAGCCAGACCGGTCAACTCCTCAATCTTTTTCATCCGGTAAATCAATGATTGACGGTGCAGATGAAGCTGACGTGCCGTCTGACTTAAATTGTAATTGTTCTTGATAAAAACAATCAGGGTTTCCATTAATTCCGTAAAGTGTTTCGCCTGATAATCCAATAACGGCGCCAATGCCTTTTGTGACAGCTGATGAATTTCCGTATGCTCCGATAACGTGGAAAGTATTTTGAAGACAGCCGAATCTTTAAAGGTCCCTCTGTTACGGCCGGAAGCGGAATGAAGGCAGGCATAAAGGGCCAGATTCGCGTCGAGGTAAAGCTGATGAAAATTTGCTTCCCCGGTTTGAATCTCACTGATCCCCCAATAAAAACGATAATGGGGGTAAGATTTTTTTAAATCCTCTTCCATCAGGTCAATAAAATCGAACACTTTTTTTTCATGATCGAAGTCCCTGTTTTCACAGTAAAACGCCACATTTCCCTGGACAGCGGTGGACATTATTTTCCGGCCTTGTTTTTTGCTGATCTGGATGATCAGGCTTTCTACAGAGTAAATACTGGCCAATATCTCCTGTTCCAGGACTTTGGAGATATTCACCGGATCCCCGGCGGTGATTTTGCAAATTATGCAAATATAGGACCGCTGAAGGTCAAAGCCCAGCTTCTTCCCCAGCAGCTGCCGTTCCTCGGCGCCTGAAAAGCGATTGTTGATCAGATTCCAGACGTAATCGTTTTTCAGCTTCAGTGTTGTTATATTAATAACATCTTCCATATTGAACCATAAGGTCAGGGGCATGACGGCGTATTTTTCTATATAGTGTTTTTCCGTAAGCAGGTCCCTGTTTTTCTTCTTTTCCTCCAGGATGAGATAGCCATAAAGTTTGCCGTTGGCCTGGATCGCCATCACCAGAGGGGCCCCGGCGGCCCGGTCCGGTTTTGTTTGGAAGTCCTGGGGATATGGTCTGAGATCCGCTCCCTTCAGGTTATTTTTTTCATCGGTGATCAAAACGTGACATGCTAAGTGCCGGGCCATCAGATCCGCTGCTTTGTCCAGGTCCTCCTTGTTCAGATACATGGACAACAGTTCTTTTTGCATTTTCTCATAGCGCCCGGCGATCAGGGAATGTTCATTTTTGATTTTTTCCAGCACAATTTCGATGATCTCGGCAAAACGGCATTCCCAGGCCAGCATAATGATCGGAAAGCGGTGGGCTTCGGCAAATTCAAGGACCGACGGCGGCAAATAATAGGAGTTGGATTTCAGGGAAATCGCCAGGGCCGCGGCTTGTGAAGCATATACTTCTTTAACGAAACGTAATAATAATGAATCGTCCTCGCAGCAGCCCAAAGCCGTGGTCAATACGATTTCATTGGCCCGGATAAAATTATCCACGGGGATTTCAATTACGGAAATGCTGTGAATGGGAATTTGCCCCATATCCGGGACCTGGGTCATGATTTTGCAGGGATTGATGTAATCCAACTCAAGGAAGTCCTGTAAAGTAAACACCATTTTCCCCCCTTTACCAAAAATTCACCGGCAAGCCTGCCTCTTTATTTTATCCCTTTATCCTTTACGGCTGATTCATACAATTTGTAAAGTTCTTTCCGGCGGCATATCTTACACCTTGAAGCTTGTTTTCTGATTGCTATTTATTAAGATAAAGTAAAAAGTTATTTATCAAATAATTCAGACCCTGCCTGACCCGCAACCGTCACCTAAGCCCCATTCATCAAACTTCCACCTTTGTTTTATCAGATTTTGATCCTGCTGTCCATGGGGATCGCTTCAAACAAGGAATTTAAATCAGACTCTGACAAAGAAGAGAGCTTATTATAGCTCCGGACAGAAAACGAGGTGATATTTTTGAATTTGAAGATTAAGGAAGAAATCGAACGGCTGAAAGCGGAGACCATCCAAATCAGAAGAGATCTTCACCGGCATCCGGAATTAGGGTTTGAGGAATACCGTACTTCGGATATCATCTTCGACTATTTGCAGAATTGCGGCATAGAAGTAAAACGGATGGCCAAAACCGGAGTGGTGGGCCTGTTAAAGGGAAGCAAACCGGGCGCCACGATCCTTTTGCGGGCCGATATGGACGCGCTGCCCATTACGGAGGAAAACCAGGTGCCCTACAAATCGCTGATCGAAGGAAAAATGCATGCCTGCGGTCATGACGGGCACGTGGCCATGCTTTTGACCGCAGCCAAAATATTGGCCGTCCATAAAGACGAACTGCAAGGAAATATTAAATTCGTTTTTCAACCCAATGAAGAAGACGCCGGCGCGTATCTGATGATTGAGGAAGGCGTTTTGGAGGATCCCAAGGTGGAAGCGGCTTTCGGCCTGCATTTATGGTCTCCGCTGCGAAGCGGGCAGATCGGCGTTGCAGGCGGATGCATTATGGCGGGACAATATAATTTTTTTCTGACGGTCACCGGCAAAGGCGGCCACAGCGGAGCGCCCCATACCGCCGTAGACCCTGTCCTGGCGGCGGCCAATATTATCCAGTCGGTCCAGGGGATCACCACAAGAGAAATCGATCCTTTACGGTCCACCGCCATTTTGTTCGGTAAAATCCAAGGCGGCACCGCGCCGAATATCATTCCCGAAAGCGTGGGACTGGAAGGCTCGATTCGTTTCTTATATGAGGACGGCACCCAGCTGAAAGAAAAGTTTGAACGGATCGTCGGCGGGATCTGTCAGGCCCAGCGGTGTACCTATGCGTTGCGCTTTACGTTGAGCAGTTCGCCTTTAATAAACGATCCCGCTCTTGCGGGATTTGTCCAAAAGATCGCCGTATCCACGGCAGGAACAGAAAATGTGGTTCCTTATATTACGATGGGCGGCGAAGATTTTGCGGAATATGCCTTAAAGGTTCCCGGGGTATTTTCCTTCATCGGCACGGGAGACAAAGAGAAAGGCACGGACTATCCCCACCACCACCCTCATTTTAATCTTGACGAAGATACCCTTTCGATCGGTGTGGAAATGCAGATCAAAACGGCCCTTGCGTATCTCAACGGACTTGATTGGCTCACGTCCCGGCTTTAAGAAAAATCGCCGAAAATATTGAGAGGAGGAACCCAATGGAAAATCCAAAATCCAGGAAGCCAAAATTTCAGATGCCCCACATATTCGCTTTGCTGTTTTCATTTATCGTGATTATGGTCATCTTGACCTACATTGTTCCGGCGGGGGTATATGACCGTATCGAAGGGCCTGAAGGCAGGATGATGATCGACCCGGATTCCTATCATCTTGTGGAAAAAACCCCGGTGTCCTTATTGGGCCTTTTTATTGCCGTTCCCCAGGGCTTCGTGGATGCCGGCTGGATTGTTGTGCTTACCTTTTGCGTCGGCGGCGGTTTTGTCATTATCAAAAAAACCAGGATCATTGAAGTAGTGGTAGACAATATCGCCCGGAAGTTCTCCAAAAAAGGCCTCTTGATCATTCCAATACTAATGATTGCCTTTGCCTTACTGGACGCTTTTATCGGAATGTGTGAGCTGACGATGGTTTATGTGCCGCTTATCCTGGGCCTGGTTTTGGCCCTGGGGTTTGATTCGGTTACAGCCGCGGCAATCGCTTTGGTAGGCTCCTGCGCCGGTTTTACCGCGGCCCTGACAAATCCCTTCACGGTTGGGATCGCTCAGAAAATCGCCGGCTTACCGCTATATTCGGGCATTCGTTTCAGAATCGTTACCTTGGCCGTGACCACCGCCATCGGGATCCTGTATGTGATGCGCTATGCCGTCAAGGTTCGCAAAAATCCCGGCTTAAGCCAGGTCTATGAGCAGGACCTGGTTACCAAAGCAAATATGAAGCAATCCGAAGAAGCCCTGAAGGCTTCCCCCAGACAAAAAACAGCCGGGATTGCCGCGTTGATCCTTTTTGCGGTAATGATATACGGCGTATTGAGGTTTCAATGGGATTTACCCGAAATCGGCGGTACCTTCATTGCCATCGGCATCGTAACCGGCCTGATCGCCGGGCTGAAGGGCAACGAGATCTGTGAGGCGTTCATGGAAGGGTGCCAGGACGTGCTGATGGGGGCTTTGGTTATCGGCCTGGCCAGAGGCATCGTTGTGGTGATGAACCAGGGACAAATCATTGATACGCTGATTTATGCCCTGTCCATGGGGGTCAAAGGCCTGCCCGGTTCCATCACTGCCGTGGGCATGCTGGGAGTCCAGGCCGTCTTCAGCTTTCTGGTGCCCTCGGGAAGCGGCATGACCTTAATCACAATGCCCATCATGGCGCCTTTAGCGGACCTTGTCCATATTACCAGGCAGACCGCGGTATTGGCCCTGCAGTATGCCGACGGTATTTCCAATATTCTCACCCCCACCTCGGGATATTTTATGGCCACTCTGGCTATTGCCAAGGTGCCCTACGAAAAATGGTTTAAGTTTATGTGGCCTCTGTTTATTATTTGGACGGCTACCGGCGCCGTGTTCCTGATTATCGCCCAGGCTATTCAGTGGGGGCCCTTTTAATCCCCGGGCTAAACAGCCGTAAAATCTCTGAACACCACCAACGGCGGCCATCAGGCGGATGAAAAGGCGTGCGCAAGACCAGCCAGTCGTTCATAAACGGGCAAAAGGGCGGCGGGAACTGATGTCAGCTCCCGCCGCCCTTTCCCTTCCTTTTCCGGAAAGGTTTGTTCTCAGGCATGATTTTGAATCAGGTTATTAGCGTGCTCCATAAACCCTTTGATCGCTTCCAGCTGCGGCCCGGGCAGTCCTCGTATATAATCAAAAAGCTCCCTATCGTACCGGTTATGGTATTCTTCATGAAATCGGTATGCCTGCTTTCCTTTGGGGGTTAAATAAAGCTGAAACCTTTTTCTGTCTTTTTCATCCTGGGCCCGGGTCACCAACCGGCGTTCCTCCAGCTTGATCAGGGTCTTATGCACCACCGCCCTGGTGATACCGAACCTGCGCGCTATTTCGGAACTGAAAATTCCCGGATAATCGCCGATCATTTTGATCATGTGGATCTCCCCCCGGTAAAAGGTCATATCCTCCCCTTCAAAATTTAGCACATTGGTTTTGCTGTTGGCGATCTTTTCGGTAAGGCTGATAAAGGAATTAATTACCTCCCGGGATAAATTATCCATAACGTCCTTTCCCCCTGTCAGCGTCTTCACCCCCTGATCGTCGGCTGCCGGCAAATTCTTTCCGGCAGCGGGCCCTGCCGGACCGGTTTCGCAGCAGGGCGGCGGCGGGCCCTTCAGGAATCCAGTTCTTCCTGGATGACCTCTCTGGCCTTATCGGAATCGGCAGAAATACAGAGGAATAAAGAGTCGCCTTCCGTTAACAGGACGGCGTTATTAAGTCTCACCACTTCCTCCGGAGCATAGGAGGCATAAATATCCTTCTGATAGGCGATCCGGTTTTCCGCCGCCTTGACCAAACGATCCAGGGCCTCCCGGCCCACGGCTTTCATTACCACGATCTCCTCGGCGGTGGCCCCTCCGCTGAAATAATTGTACTGTTCGGCCACATCCTCCTCCGCCACTCCGAAGAGGTCAAAAAAGACCTCCGGGGCCACAGGAACCAGTTCTTCCTCATAAGGCACCTCCGTGAGCAGGCGCTCAGTGACAGAAGATAAATCAATTTGCGTTTCAGGCTCTTCCTCCTGCGGCGTCTCCTGCCCGCCGCCGCAGGCAGTCAATGAAACCAGGAAAAAGCCCAGCATCAACAGAGCCGGAAATATCTTTATGGGATTTCCCCAAGATCTCATAAGTCGGTTTCTCCAGTCTTTACAGTATGGTTTTTCAGATACTCCAGCCATTTTCGGCAATAGGTCTTATTCAGATGGACGCCGTCGCTGCTGGCTTCCTTCGGCAGACACCCATCGGCGTCCGCCAGGCCTGTGTAGGTATCCAAATAATAGAGGCCTTTTTCCCAGCTCATCTTTTTTAAAAGCTCATTCAGTTCCTGTATTCTGGGATTGTTATGGACCTTGCTGCTCTGGGATTTGGACTTGGTCACCGGGATAACCGCCTGAACATAAATAATGGCCTCGGGTTCCAGTTCCTTGATCTCGTCGACGATCTCGCTGTATTTATCCACGATTCCTTCCAGAGAGGACCCCAGCTCGTTTAAGCCCAGCTTAATATATACTTTCCTGAATTGATTCTTCCGCAGTGCCTCGGTGACGGAAATCTTGGACCCGCTGCCCTGAGCGACGATTTTCTTCGTCATGATATCGTTTACGCTCATGCTTTTTTCAGCATAAAAGGTCCCTTCCGTCAGGCCGGAATAAATCATCAGACCCTGGACCCGGGAATCCCCGATAAATACCGCGTCGGAAAAATAGCTGTCGTCTGCCTTGGGACTGGCCGGCACGGGATAAAACTCCCTTTTCCAGTCTTCGCCGCCAGCCTCCGGAGTATCGTCTGCCCCTTCCCGGCCAGCACCCTCCGGCGCGCCGGTTTCGCCGGTATCTCCACCGCCCTTTCCGGCGGCAGCGCCATCTTTTAACCCGGCTTTTACCGGGTCAGCGTCAGCCTGACCGGCCCCGTAGTCTCCGGGCAATATGGTGATTTCCTGACTTTCCGGCGTCTCTTCCGTGCCGCCGCCATCCTCCGGCTCCATACCGTAGGCGGCCGCGGATAAAGGCTTTTCGCCCGGCACCATTTCCTTGCTCCAGGCGTAAAACCCGCTGAAAGCGGCTAACGCTATCATCACGAAGCAGAAAAAGGTAAACCTCGTCCGCCGTTTTCTTTTCATTAATCTTTGCTGTCTGCTGATCATAGGATCTCCCGGTCACAATCCTCTTTTTCTTTACTTATTTTATCATAGATCTGAGATAAAATCTCTGCTGCCGGAGCAAAATTAACAAAATTATGCCCATTTCTCCATCTTTTTCTCTTTTCCAATTTATTCCACAGATTTGAAAGATTCCACCATATCCACGGCCCGGATCTGAAAACGGGTAATTTTGTTGACGATAAAAGAAAAAAGAAAGGTAAAAACCGCCGACAAGAAATAGCTGAAGGGTTTGATCTGCCGGACAAATTTGATCACATCGATCTCGCAGGTCACAATGACGATCCGGTGCATAAAAACTCCCGCCGCCATGCCCAGAATCACGCCGACCAAAGTCAGCAGATAGTTTTCCCGGTATACGTAGTCATAAGTTTCCGGGTCGGTAAATCCCAGTACCTTCACGGTGGCCAGCTCCCGCCGCCGCTCAGCTATATTTATGTTGGTCAGATTGTACATAATGACAAAAAGCAGGGCCGCGGCGGAAAAGATCAGCACTACCACCACCACGTAAAGGCTGTCGAAGGCGTCGCCCAGGGTATTTCTGATGGCTGAGGCGGTTTTTACCAGGTTTACCCGCTGGTCGGCCAAAATCGCCGCCGCCGTCTCCTCCTGAGTCTTTTTTCCCTCTCCGGTCAGAATCATCAGCACATGATTTTCCCGGAAGCTTTCGTCAAAGACCTCTTCATAATATGTATCGGACATCAGAACATAATGGTTCATGTAGTTTTCCATCACGTCGGCAATTTTTACCTCCCGCTCACTTTTGCCCTCCGTGATATAGAAAACATCCCCGGGCCCCGCCTTCATCAATTCCGAAAGCTTTTGGCTGATTACCGCTCCTTCCCGGGGCAGCCGGATCTCCCGGTCTCCGTCATGCATATTGATCATCCGGCCCAGAGCTTCACCTTCCGCCGACGCCACAACGCTGACGCTGCGCTTGGGTTCCCCCTGCTCTTTTTCCGCCGGGCCGCGGCTGTCTTTATTACCGAAATAACAGCCCACGGCTTCCTCCACGGGCAGGGGAGCAAGGGTTTTTTCGATGAATTCCGCCATTTCCCCAGGGCTTAAAGCCTGTTCCAGGTTGCACTGCAGATCATACAAAATTATTTCATCGAACTCAATATCCATAATGGAAAAAATCGAATCTCTCAGGCCGAAGCCCGTCAGCAGAAGGCCGCAGCTGGCAGCGATCCCCACTACGGACATCCAGAAACGTTTTTTATAGCGGAATAAATTCCTGGCGGTAACCTTTTGAACAAAAGAAAGCTGTTTCCAGAAAAAGCCCAGGCGCTCCAAAAGTATCCGCTTGCCTGCCGGCGGCGCCTTATGCCGCATCAGCGCGGCGGGCAAAGCCGTCAGTTCCTTCAGGCAGGCGGCCAGGGTGCCGAATACCACGCTGCCCACCGCCGCAGCGGCGGCCGGCAGAGCCAGGCTCCAGTAAAAGGGCGTCTCAAAATCGGGCAAAGTATAAATAATGCTGTAGGCGTTGAAAATTACCGTGGGAAACAGCCGGAAGCCGATGGACGCCCCCAAAAGGCTGCCCAGCAACGAGGCGGCCAGGGCGTAAAGCAAAAAGCCCGAGGCGATGGCGCCGCTGCCATAACCCAGCGCTTTCAGCGTACCGATCTGAATCCGCTGTTCTTCCACCATCCTGGTCATGGTGGCCAGGGTCACCAGAATCGCCACCAGGAAGAAAATAGCCGGAAAGACCCGGCCGACGGCTTCGATCCGCCGGCTGTCGTCGTTAAAGCCGGAATAGCCGTCATTGGCCTCGGCCCTGGTCAGCACCAGCCAGTCCTCCTGATCCCCCAGGGCCTTCAGCCGGTCCTTTACCGGCTGGACGAAGCGTTCATATTCCGGCAAAAGACTGTTTAATTCCCCGGCGCCGTTTACCTTGACATAGGCGGCGCTGTAACGCCTTTGCAGCTCGGCGCCAAAGGGCAGCTTAGGCCCCAGGGCGGCGATATCGTTTCCCGAAGCCAGGCCGAAGGCCTGATTGGTCCCGCTGCCCAGGCTGGAGCTGCCCCGGCCCACATAGAGATAAAGCGGCGAATCCACCAGCCCCGTGACCGTCAGCCGGCGGCTTTGGCCATAGTTTTCCAGAGTCAGCGTATCGCCCACCCGGATAGCGGCATCCCGGGCAAAAAAGTTGTCCAGGGCGATCTCTCCGTCGGCTTCCGGCAGCCGTCCTTGCCGCAATACCGGCTGATTCAGCCAGACTCCGGGTGAAGGATCAATATCCAGGCCCTGCCGCCGGAAAACCGCCGGTTTGGCCTCCAGGCCCGGCGCCTCTTCTGCGATGGGCAGGGAATACAGCTTGATTAAGGCCTCGTGGAGCCCGCCATAATACACCACCGCGTCCTGGATTACCGCTCCCTGAACCGCCGACACCCCGGCTGTCAGACGGATGTCCTCAAGATCCTCCTCCCTCAGTCCTTCCGGTGAAGCCGCCATCAGGTCAAACAACTCATATTCGTCAAAATAACGATCTCCGGAAAGCTTCATATCCGGCCCCGTGGCCCGAACCCCGGCAAAAAAAGCCACACCGATCAAAGCGATGCTCAGAATAGAAAAAAAGCGCGTTTTGCTGCGCCGGATCTCCCTGATCAGGTTTTGTCCCATTGCTTTTTTCATGGTTTCTTCTTTCCACCGTTACCGCTTTACCACTCGATTTGACCGACCGGCGTAGGCGCGGGGTTTTCCCTGATGTAATCCACTTTGCCGTTTTTTATGCGGATCACCCGGTCCGCCATGGGCGCCAGGGCCATATTATGGGTGATCACCACCGTGGTCATGCCCCGGCGGCGGCAGGTATCCTGCAAAAGCTGCAGGATTTGTTTGCCGGTAATGTAGTCCAGCGCGCCGGTAGGCTCGTCGCAAAGCAGGAGCTTGGTATTTTTCGCCAAGGCCCGGGCGATGCTGACTCTTTGCTGTTCTCCCCCGGAAAGCTGGGCGGGAAAGTTATTCATCCGCTCTCCCAGGCCTACCTCCTCCAGTACGGCGGCGGCGTCCAAAGGGTCCTTGCAGATTTGCGCCGCCAGTTCCACATTTTCCAGCGCCGTCAGGTTCTGGATCAGGTTATAGAACTGAAAGACAAAGCCGATGTCGTTGCGGCGGTACAAAGTCAGCTGCCGGCGGTCGTATTTGCTGATTTCCCGGCCATCTACCAGGATTTCTCCGGAAGTACAGGAATCCATGCCACCCAGGATATTCAGCACCGTAGTTTTACCGGCGCCGCTGGGCCCTACAATGATGACGAATTCCCCCTTCTCGATGGAAAAGCTGACCCCGTCGGAAGCGACGATCTTTACCTCGCCCATAACGTATTCTTTGCGCACATCCTTCAGCTCAATAAACGGCATGAGACCGCCTCCATAAAATCGCTTTCCCGGCAGGCAAAGACCGCCCCGTAACGCAAAGACTCCTCCGGCAAATCCCTTGCGGCGGCAAAGCCCTTTCCTGCGGGGCAGCTAAAACGCGTCCTGATACAGGTGAAAGCGCCAGGCAACCGCCGGCTCCTTTTTCTCCTGCAGGACCCCCACCACATCAAAACGGCAGGGAGCTTCCGGCTGCCGGGTTTCGTTTAAATACCACGCCGCTAAGCGGCGCAGTCTCCGCTGCTTTTCCCGGCCCACCGTTTCCTCCGGCAAGCCGAAATCTGTCCGGGAACGGCTGCGCACTTCAATAAAGACCAGCTCGCCGCCCTGCCGGGCGATCAGATCGATCTCGCCGGCCCGGCAGCGGTAATTCCTCTGCAGGATTTCATAGCCCCGCCCCCTGAGCCAGCAGGCCGCCGCCCTTTCGGCAGCCTGGCCCAGTTCCCGCCGGGGATCCGGCTTTTTTTCTTCCCTGCCTTCTGTGGGCGGCTTTGCCATTTTTCCTTTATCCGTTCCTCCAACAGCCAACCGACAAACCCCTTTCGGTCCGGTCAAAACAATCGTAACTGCCGCTTTTCTCTTTCGTAAAAGCCCAGGAAAGATTTCCGGTGAACCGGCGAAGGTCCCAGAGCCAGCACCGCCTGGCGGTGCTCCGCGGTAGCATAGCCTTTATGCTGCTTAAATCCATAGCCGGGATAAACCGAGTCCAGTTCTTCCATGATGCGGTCCCGGCAGGTCTTGGCCAAAATTGAGGCCGCCGCAATGCAGGCCACCTTGGCGTCCCCTTTGATAATTCCCTCCTGGGGCAGGGGGGACGGCAGCTTCAACGCGTCCAAAAGCAGATAGTCCGGAGGCAAAACCAGGCTGAGGCTATGCAGCGCCCTTTGCATCGCCAGTTTTGTGGCGCCTAAAATATTCAGGCGGTCGATTTCTTCCGGCTGGGCGACGCCTACGGCCCAGGCCGCGGCGCCGGCCTTGATCTCTTCTTCCAGGCGAAGCCGGTTAGCCAAAGTAACCTTCTTGGAATCATTCAATCCGATGAACATGCTGCCCGGCCTCAGGATCACCGCCCCGGCCACCACCGGGCCGGCTAAAGGTCCCCGGCCGGCTTCATCCAGGCCGGCCACCGCCTGAAAGCCGTTTTCCCGGAGCCGTGCTTCTTTGTCCGAAAGCGCCGCCAGCCGCCGCCGCTCCGCCAGGGCTTTTATCTGCCGGCGCTCTGAAACCTCGGCGGCTTTTACCGCCCCTTGGGACTTTTCCTTGGTCATGAAATTCCCTCATTCTGTCTTGGCCTGATCTTTCTCAACGGCCCTATCTTTCTCAACACTTTAATCTCTTGTAAAGCTTTAATCCCCCTGATCCGGCAGATCCCAGGTAACGGGCCCCAGCTTACCGCCCCGCAGCTCATCCAAAAGCATCGCCGCCGCCTTCTCTTTTTCCACCACGCCGCCTTTGCGCAGAAAGCCCCGGCGAATGCCGATGGCTTCCAAAATGGCGATAGATTCCAGATCCGGAGGCAGGCCGCCTTCCGTCTCCTTTTCCCGGCCGGCCAGCATTTCCTGCTCCTGCCGCAGTTCCTCCAATACCCGGGCCACCGCCGACTCCCCCGCTTCCTCGCTGATTCCATAGCGGGCAGCCAAACGGCCGGGCCGGTTTTTTCGCAGCCAGCCCACCAGCCAGACGCCTAATTCGCTAAAGTCGTAGGCGTTGTCCCCGACGGCTCCGGTAACCGCCAGCTTATGTGCCGCCTCCCGGTCCTGGATATTGGGCCAGAGTATCCCCGGCATGTCCAGCAGCTCCAGGTCTCTGTCCAGGCGGACCCATTGCTTGCCCCGGGTCACACCGGGCTTATCGCCGGTCTCGGCCCGGTTTTTTCCGGCGAACATATTAATCAAAGTGGATTTTCCCACATTGGGTATGCCGGTGACCATTACCCGGATCGTCGTATTGGTTATCCCCCGGCTGACCCGCCGCTCCAGGACTTCTCCGGCCTGCAGCCAGATAGCTTCGGTCAGCACTTTTTTCAGATATTTAGGGCTGCCGCCTTTAAAATCGCAGGCTACGGCCCGGGCGCCGTCCTGCTCCAGAACCTTGATCCATTCCGCAGTCAGCCTCTCTTCCGCCAGATCGGCTTTGGCCAGCACCAATACCCGGGGCTTTTGAGCCACCAATTCGTCGATCAGCGGATTACTGCTGCTTTTGGGCAGACGGGCGTCCAGCATTACGATCACCACGTCCACCAATTTTAGATTTTCCGCCATCAGCCGGCGGGTTTTCGCCATGTGGCCCGGAAACCACTGAATCGTCTGCGTCGTCATTTTCCCTCCTGGAGAGAGTTTAGTTACAGAATTACATCTCATTATATCATGAATTCTGTTTTCTCATTTTATCATATTTATTCCTTCTTTATCTCTTTCCTTCCGGATTATTTATTTCTTTGATTTCCAAAAAAGCCGGCAGGCCGCGAAAAAAAACCGGGAGGCGCCGGTCAGGGCGCCCCCCGGGACGAGCCGCCGCTTCCTTAAGCAGCGTCTTTTATGCTCCTATGCCGAACAGCTTCGGCAGGATCATGGAAATCGGTTCGATATAAGTGATTAAAAGCAAAGCGAGAATATTAAAGATCAGGAAAGGTACAGCCGCCTTGGATATCCGTTCTATGGAAATCTTGTTTATGCCGCAGGCCACAAAGAGATTTACGCCCAGGGGCGGGGTGCTCATGCCGATGGCCAGGTTAACGATCATGATGATGCCGAAATGAATGGGATTCACTCCCAAAGCAACGACTATAGGCAGGAAAATCGGCGTTAAGATGATCAGGGCCGCGTTGGTTTCCATGAAGCAGCCTACCACCAAAAGCATCAGATTGATGATCAGCAGGATCACATATTTATTTTCCGACCAGCTCATCATGGTACGGGCCACAGCGTCGGGAATCCGCTCGCTGGTCATGATCCAGCCGAAGACCTTGGCGGTGGCGATGATCAGCATGATCATGGCCGTGGTCACCGCGGCGTTGGTCAATACCTTGGGGATATCCTTCAGCTTCAGTTCTCTGTAAATCACTGTGCCTACCAGCAGGCCGTAGAAACAGCCTACGGCAGCGGCTTCGGTAGGGGTAAAAATTCCGCCGTAGATTCCGCCCAGGATAATGACGGGCATTAAGATGGCCCAAAAAGCTTCCTTGAAAGCTTCAATGCGTTCCTTGGCGCTGGCCTTGACCGTTTGCTCCTGTTTCCCGTATCCCTTTTTCTTAGCGATCCACCAGGCGCAGATCATCAGGGACAGACCCACCACGATGCCGGGAAAAAAGCCGGCGGTAAACAAACCGCTGATGGATACGTTGGACATTACCGCGAAAGTTACCATGGGGATAGACGGGGGAATGATGATGCCGATGGCGCCGGCCAGAGCCATGACGGCGGCGGCATAGCCTTTGTCGTAGCCGGCTTCCTGCATGGCCGGAATCATGATCCCGCCGATGGCCGCTACGGTAGCGGGGCCGGAGCCGGAAATAGCGGCAAAAAACATACAGGTAATAATGGCCACCAGGGCCAGACCGCCGGTCAGATGCCCAACCATACTATTGGCCAGCCGGATCAGGCGGCGGGAGATGCCGCCGAATTCCATCAGGGCGCCGGCAATCATAAACAGAGGAATCGCCAGAAGCGGAAAGGAGTCCACGGCGGTAAACATCTGCTGAGGCACCAGGGTAATGGGCATAAGACTGCAAAACCATAAGGCAATAAATGCAGACAAACCGAGAACGATGGCGATAGGCAAGCCCCAGATAGCCAGGACCGCGAAGCAAGTCATTAACACTGCACCCATTATTTACTTCCCCCTTCCTCTTTGGCCATGATTTCCGAGGTAACCGCCCCTTGTTCGATGGGATCATTAAAAGTACGGATCGTGTGGCCAATGGATTCCAGATACCGGATAATCATCAGCGCGGAGCCCACCGGTATAGCCGCGTAGGGCCACCACATGGGAATACGCATGGCCGGCGAAATCTGGCCGTAAAGTATCTGGTTTTGAATGATTCCAATACTATAGAAGCAGACCACGCCGCAGAAGAAGATGCAAAGCAGTTGTCCCAGCATGATTACAACCTTGCGGGGTTTTGCCGGGATCAGCATGGTGAACGCCTCTACGCCGATATGAGCTCCTCTTCTTACCCCCAGGGAAGCGCCGATAAAGGTAATCCAGACCGTGAGATAACGGGACGTCTCCTCAGACCAGGTCAAAGAACCTCCGATCACACGAAAAATCACCTGCAGGAATACTACAACCGCCATAATCCCCATTAAAATGGCCAGGGAGTATTCCTCGAATTTATCCAGGAATCGAAAAAATTTCTTCACGGGTTCAAACCTCCTTTTGCTTAGGTCCGTCCGGCCCCGGCTTTCGCTGCGGCCGGGCCACATTCAAGCCGGATCAGGGTCTGTAATTTTGTACCTTTTCAATCAGTTCGGCGGGAATTTTATCGGAGCCCGTCCCTTCAAACTTGTCATATACCGACTGTACGGCCGCCCGGAATTCGGCCTTATCAATTTCATTGATCTGCATGCCTCTTTCCGCCAATTCCGTAAGCAGCCTAGCGTTCATTTCATCTAAAAGTCCCCGTTCATAATCCTGGGCCTCTTTTGCCGCTTCCAAAACCGCAGTCTGGATCTCTTCCGGCAAATCGTTATAATAGTCCAGGGCCATCAGCAAAGGAGCCGGCGCGTAGAAATGCTCGGTCAAAGAAAGATAGGTCTGAACCTCATAAAACTTGGAGGTATCCACAATAGCCAGGGGGTTTTCCTGGCCGTCGATGGTTTTCTGCTGCAAAGCGGTAAACAGCTCGCCGAAAGCCATGGGCGTAGGATCGGCTCCCATAGCGGAAAAAGAATCCATATGAATAGGATTTTCCATGGTGCGGATTTTAATTCCCTGCAAGTCTCCGGGGTGCTCGATGGGCCGCTTTGAATTGGTTACGCTGCGGAAGCCGTTCTCAAAGTACAGCAGCCCTTTGATCCCCTTGCTGGCCAGATCGTCCAGCATCCCCATGCCTACTTCACTGTCCACGCAGCCTCTTGCCGTGGCGGTATCCGTAAAAATATACGGCAGGTCAAAGACCAGGAAGTCGCTGGTGAAGCCGGACAAGGGAGCGGTGGAAACCAAAGCCATCTCCAGGGTTCCCAGCTGGAGGCCTTCGATCATATCCCGTTCATTGCCCAGCATGGAATTGGGGAACACTTCTACCCGGACCCGGCCGCCGGTTTTCTCTTCAAGAGATTTCTTAAAATAATTTAGTCCTTCAGTATACGGATGTTCCGTCGCCAGTACATGGCCGACGCGAATTACATAGTCCACTCCGGATTCGGATGCCAATATGCCCCGCCGACAGCCGGTCATCATGCCGATGGCCATCAAAAAGCATAAAAGGATCACCATCTTTTTTTTCATTTCCTCATCCTCCTCAGTTATTTCGTATTAATACTCCCCTCTGAAGACATCTCTGATTTTTTTCTTTCCTCCCCCCTTTTTCCCGGAACCCTGAGGAGCCTGACCGCTCCGCCGGTTCTCACAATTGGTTTATCAGCCTGCCGGCCTCGTCAAAAACTAGTTCTTTATCGCTTTTCAGGACCTCCACGTCCTTCAGTTCCTCCAGTACCTTTTCCGATACCCACATTTTCTCCAGGTGCAGCGTATTTTCCACTACGGCCACCCTGGCTTCCCGGGGGCATACATTTCCCAGGGTTTTAAATCCCGCGTCCACCGCTTCTTTTTCTGTGTCAAACCAGACGGGGAGCTTTCCCCTTTCCAAATAAGTGGTGGCGATCAGGTTTGCTTTCATGCTGTCATAATCGATAGCCTCCACCAATTCCTTGGTGGTAATATCCGCCAGGCCTATGCCCAGGGCATTGCCGTAGGAATCAGGGTTCAGCCGAAGGACGACCAGCTTTTCCACCTGTGGTTTTTGGGGCTCCGGCACTCCGTTCACCTTAATCCGGCCGATGACCTTGGTATCCATTCCGGTGCCGCTGAACATTTTCCCGATTTCCTTTACAATCAACAGATCCAGCCGGTCCATGGGCAGATGGGGAACCTGCTCTTTGGCCAGGGCCAAAAGCCTGGCGTCCTCTTCCAGAAAATCTTCCGGCTTGATTCCCTGCAGCTTCCAGGTTTCGTCCCGGGAGTTTTCCACGATACCAAGCCCCCCTAAAATAGGCGCCTTTTCCAGGGAAACCCGGCAGGACTGGGGGATGCACCCGGCAAGTCCGTAGGCATGCATGGCGGAACAGCCCTTTTCATTGCCCAGGCCGATAGCCACCATCTTTACCACGCCGCTTTCATTGGCGGCGATAAAATCCGTATGGGGCTTGATCCGATTAATGACGATTATTCCGTCGGCTTCATAGGCGATCCGGTCAAAGTATACCGGCGCGCCGGCCTCGGTTTTCCCCAGTTCCACCACTTCCATACCGGAACAGATGGGGCAGCCCATGGCTTTTTCGGTTATTCCATAATGCTCCAGCACTTCTTCCTGGCCCCGGGCCGTGGCCCCGCCCTGACTGCCCATCGCCGGAACCACAAAAGGCTGTCCGCCGCATTCTTTGACATAGTCTGCCGCGGCCCGGATAATCTCCGCGATATTGCTGATCCCGCGGCTGCCGGCGGTCAGGGCTATCCTGGCTCCCCCGGACAGCTTTTTCTGGACACCCAGGGAGATCAGCTGTCTTCTGGTTTCGCCGGAAACGTCCTCCAGCTTTTCCCGGCTCAGCTTCTGTCGAATCAAGGCCATTTTCGGATAATCAACCTTTTCCGGTGCAGTTTTCATTTTTCCTCTCCCCCAACCTTAAAGTTTGATCAGCGTTATCTCACGGCCAGAGCCGGCGGCTAAAATCCCCCTTTGCTCCCGGCCGCTGCCGTCGGCGGCGTAAAGCCAGGCGTCCGGCGGATCCTCTTGCAGGCAACGGGTAAACAATTCATACCGTTCATCGGGATTCAGCTGCAAATTTTGCCGCTCCCGGTCTAAAAAGCGGTCCCTTAATTCCCCGGCCCGGTCCGATGATCCGGCAAAGACGAATCCCGGTCCTCCCGGTCTTGACCAAAGGGTCAGATCTTCCGCCAATTCCTCCAGACCTCCATAAGCTGAGCGGGGCTGGTGGCGGGGAGAGCCGATCACTCCGCCGGTGGAAGCCTCCCGGCCTGCGGCGGCCAGAACCGCCGCAGCCGCCGGCACCCCCGGCGGACAATACCGGCCGATCAGCTCTGCCAGACGAAGATCCAGCTCTATGGGATCCTCCGGCCAAAACAGCTCTGTTTTTTCCATGGCGGAAAAGGCCCGCTCCACTTCGGCGGCTCTTTCCGGAGTGCAGATCGCCGCCGCCGCCAGCCAATAGCCCTGGAGCCCGGTTTTCACTTTTACCGCAAGCGCTGTATACTTCATGATGTTTCTCCCAATTATGCCAATGAACCGGCTTTTGCTTCGACTTTGGGATATTGTTCCATTACCGCTTCGGCCATGGCCTGGTTGATCGCCTGCAAATCCGGCTTGCCCTTTTCACAACTCCGGAGAAAGGCCCGCATGGCGGCTTTCGCCTCGTCATAGGGGCCCGGAAGATTAATGACCAGGGCTCCCTTCCGCCGGCCGCAAACCAGCTTGCACCATAAATGGCCGTTCTTTCCGTAGATTTCTCTGCTGCTGAAATCTTCCAGCATAAGCTCCATGGCGCTGTGGGTATAATCCTTGCACAGCGTGGAACTATACCGGCGGCCGCCGCCGCTGCCTCCGATCAAAATGACCAGATCGGCTTCTGAGGCCTGATCTATGGCCTCCGCAATCAAATTCTCGGCGTCGGGAACCGGCGCCCGCCGTTCCACCTGACACATAGGGTTCAGCCTGAGCAGCTGCTGCATCACTTCGGGGCTGTCGGTATCAATCACCACGCCGTCGCAGATCTCCTGGCCCGTGGGCAAAATCACCGCCTTCTCAATCATGGCCGGCCCACCTTTCCCTGGCGCAGGCAGTCCGTTTTTTCCCTTCGAGCTCAGCGTAATCCACTTCCACGATCCTTTTTGCTTCCGCGATCCGGGCCACTTCCGTAGCGGTTATTCCCTCGCTTAAGGAGACAGCCTCAATAATTCCCTGTTCGTCCTTCAATAATTTTTCAGGATCAATCCCGTATACATCCATATCCACAGAGCTGCCGGTTACGCCGATGACCCTGACGACGCTGTTCAGCTTTTTCATCAGCAACTCTTCCAGGCTGCGGGTATCCAGCCCCTTCACCCGGACTCCGCTGATTTTCAGCACTGTCTTATCGGCATAGGCAATTACATAGGGCGCGCTGTCCGGAAAATCCATAATCTTCTCCTTTTACGTCTTCCCGTGGGATATCAGGCCGGTAACCACGCTAACGGCCGGATCAAAGCCTCTGGTACGCAATCAAATCCTCTCAGGCCGGATTAAAGCTTCAGGCTTTTGCTGAAGACAAATTCCGACGTATGGTGTTTTTGGGCTTCCCCTACGCCGGGGATAAGTTCCTCCGCCCGGGCCAGCACCTCTTCTTTACTCATGCCGCCCTTTTCCAGCATCCACTCCCTGGTGCAGCCCACGCTGTCAAGCTCCAGCTGAGCCGCGGGAGTGATCCGCTCCACAGCGATTTCCGCCCCCATGGCCCGGGCCACCGCCAGGACCGCCGGCGAGCAGCCTAATTCCCGGGCGGGAACACAGCCGCATGCCAAAGCCCGAATAATGATTTCCGCCAGATATTTTTTGGAGCAGACGATACAGGGAATCGTTTCTTTAAGGGTCTGGGCATACTCCCCGGAGCCGTGGGCGGTCTCCCCGGCATGAAACTGGGGATGGGGGAAAACCCGGCCGAATTTTTCCGCCACCGTCATGCCGATCCCCACGGAAATATGCCTTCCGGTAAAGCCCACCAGGACCTCTCCGCCTTTAATGCAGGTCAGCTGGCCTAAAATAGGGAAGATCAATTCCTCCATCGTAACAATATTCATCATTTCCGTGGCTGAATTGTTATTGGAAGCCCTGCCGGTAATGACCACGTTATGCACCGGAATCAGTTTATCGGCGGGATTGGGTCCGCGAAACAGCCTCCTTTGGGGAAAGAGCGCCTTCCATTGCTTCAGATGAGGCTCGTTTTTGATCATTTCGTCCGAATACTCGATTTCTGCCATGGACAGGATACCGAATTCCGAATTGACCAGACCTTTATCGGCTGCGCCCATGCAGACGATAGCTCCTTCCACCATCAACCCGTCGCTGGTGGTGGTTACCGCTTCCATGTCAAAAATATTGACGGCCACCGGCCCCTCAAAGACTCCGCCTAATTTGTGAATCGCTTCTTTAAAAGACAATCCGCAGGATTGGATATCTCTCTTTTCCACAAACACAACGTTTACCGGAATATTTTTTCCGTCGATATATCCTTCCGGGATCACTTTGTACGGTAAAACTGCCATGCTGCTATCCCTCTTTCCTTTTCACTGATCTTTTTGCAAAACCGCTTTTAGTGCAGGCCCACGGGAGGGCGGCGGTCTTCAATGTCCTTGCAGCCGTCGAATAAGGCTTCTTCCGTAGGATGAAGAATGTTGATTACTTCCAAAATGATTTTCTGGGTTCTGCCTTCTTTATCAATTCCTTTGATCAGCACCGTATGCATGGTTTCCGGTATCCGGGCGATGACGTCCATTTCAACCTTGCATACGTCTTCTCTTGCGGCCACCTCTTCCACCGCTTCCTCAATCCGCCCGGTACGCAGCGACTGCATTTTGGCGTATTGAAGGTTTTCCAGGCCTTTGATCTCAATACTGCGATCCGGAAAATGCTTCACCACAGCCCTTTTCATTTTGGCAATAAATTCCGGAAGCTTAGTATGCATCATTCTCATCCTGATCACTCCTCTTCCTTTTTCTCGAAAAATGAATTATCGGCAGTTTAGTATGTACCATTTTCATCCTAATCAATCCTCATCCCCTTTTCGAATATGCGGATATTTTCAAATTTTCAAAACCAGTATATGATATACCGGTATACCTGTCAAGTTTTTTTTCAGCCTTTTTTCAGGATGTCATCTGAACCCGCCGGTTTTTTTCTGTAGTTTCTTTCTGCTCTGCGCATTTCAGCCGCCTTGACATTTCTTTCAACCCCTTGACATTCAAGGCATCCTTTGTTATCCTGATCCAGGAAAGAATTTCATTGAAATGAAATTGTTGAATTCTGTAGAATTGGCTTCCTTTATTTACCTCTGTTAGAAATAACGATACAATCTGAATTGTATTAATATGTCTGAAGGCATGTCTTGGTGGGTATGCCTTTTTTTGTTTTCCAATCAGGGCGACGGCCCCCGTTTTTCCTGGTTTCGGATTACCGAAGCATCCCTCTGCAGGTCGGCGCCGGGCTTTCCCTAAGCTCATGTTGACCTCAAAAATATTGTCCTATATAATAGATTAAATTGGATATTTTAAGAGGTAACGCTATGTACACCTACAAAAACCTTCAGGATCATGCCTACGATTATCTGTTGGATGCGATTCTGACAGAGAAGCTTCTGCCCGGCCGGACCTATTCCGTCACCTTGATCGCCCAGGAAATCGGAATGTCGCGCACCCCTGTCCGGGACGCTTTACAGCGCCTTAGTCAGGAGAAATATGTGGACATTTTGCCCAGCAAGGGCTTTTTGGTCCATACCATTAATGAGCAGGATATAAAAGAGATCTATGAGCTGCGCTGCGCCATTGAAGGCTATAGTTGCTTTTCCCTGGCATCGCAGGTCACTACGCCCTACGGCATGGAGGCCCTGCACGAACTGGAGGATTGCTTGAGCCTTCAGCAGGAGATCGCTTCCGATTTTTCCAATGCCGATGTTTATCTCCAATACGACCGTCAATTTCATAACATTATCACCTCTTTTTCCGGCAATCACTCATTTATCAATATCATCGACACCAATAATTCCCGGATCACCGGTTTTGCCAAACGCTCGTTGCTGCAGCAAAAATTTTTGCTGAAAACCTTTGAAGAACATAACCGCATCTATCAGGCTATCCGTTCCGGGAGTCCGGAAGCCAGCTTTCAGGCCATGCTTGATCATCTGAAAACGCCGATGGCCGAGAATCTGCGGTTTTTCGGTTCTCACCATTCTTCCGGGGAAAATGAAGTCTGATAAGAACAAAACCGTTGAACTGAAACAGAGATGAGCATTACCGGCCTTCCTATGCCTGGAAAGAAAGAAAACAATCAGGG
>JAYFQF010000004.1:0-139099 GCA_034927285.1 Peptococcaceae bacterium | reverse complement strand
GTTTACCGACGGCGGCCGGTCCGCCCAGCTGAAAGGCAGGTCGGACATTTTATAGACCCGTCCATTTTTAACGGCGTCAATAGAAGCCCAGTTTTCATCAGTCTTTATTATATCATACGCCTCGCTGCCGCCCTGGACGATAATGACTTCCGGGTTCCAGTTGAGCACCTGTTCCATGGAGACGGCGGACTGACCGAAGCCGGAAAGTGCCTCAACCTCGGCAATATTTCTGGCGCCGGCTTTATTGAAAACGATGGAACGGTTGGAACTGGCCGGCTCGGTGGCCAGGCCGTCAGCCCCTTCCGCATAATACAGCGTAGTGCGTTCTTCCTCGGGAATTTCCGCCGAAACGGCCTCTACGGTTTTTACGATATCCTGGCAGTAGGCGATGATCTTTTCCGCATCCTCTTCCCGCCCGATCATTTTCCCCAAAAGGCGGTATGCCTCGGCGAATTCATCCATTTCGCCGCCAAAAAGTACTACGGGGATCTGCAGCTGTTCCTGCAATTCATCCGCCGCCGAAATATCACTTTCCGTGACGGTACTCGTTGCCATGCTCAGGATCACCTGCACGTCGGCTTTCTTGATCTCCTCAAGGTTAAGGGAACCTTTCCCGGACAACGTGCCGTAGCTGGGCAGATTGTGCACCTCGGGGACGAGGAATTTCTTTTGGTCGTCGCTGAAGGCATTCCCTGTCGAGCTTGGCGCAGCCGTCATTTTATCGGGAGCCAGAGTATAGAGCAGGATCAGCCCTGTGGAACCGGTGGGATACAGGCGCTCCAGCTTATCCGGAGCAGGCAGGGTCACCTTGCGTCCTCCCATATCAACGATCTCCACGGTTTCCGCGGAATTATCCCCTTGAGCCGGGGGCGGGGCCTGTGGGTCGGCTGCGGACGGCGCCGGATTTCCGGACTGGCCGCAGGCCGACAGCAAAAGGCATAACACCAGTAAAAGGGCCATATTTCGTAGGGTTCGCTTCATCATACTTCCTCCTTTTTATGATAAGCAACAGCATGCCGTTATGCCGTTGCTCACTTCGTCATAACAGTCCGCACTGACCGAAACGGCCGGGGTTTTCCTCTCACATATTGCAGACGTTGGACTCCGCAAGGTCGGGAACGGGAATGCAGACGGTGGAATCACAGCCCGGGGAAATCGTAACGTCCCGGACCTTGATCGTCATATTGTAGATGCTTTGCATGGTGGGCTCATTGACTACGCTGCGGGACTCTCCCAGCCGGACGATCCGGCCGCCCCGCATCGCCATAATCCTGTCGGCGCAGTACAGGGCGTGGTCCGGGTTGTGCGTAACCATCAGAATGCTCATCCCGCCTTTTGCCAGGCGGAGCATTTGCGCCAAAACCACGTATTGGTTACCGAAATCCAGGCTGGCCGTAGGCTCGTCCATAATAAGGATATCCGGCTGCTGGGTCAGGGCCCGGGCGATGATGACCATCTGGCGCTGCCCTCCGCTCAGCTCCGTATATCTTTTTTCCGCATAGCGTTCAATACCCAGACGGGCCATGGATTCTCCGGCGATGTCCAGGTCCTTCGGGGAAGGAATGCAGGCTCTGCTCAGGTGCGGCGTACGCCCCATCAGCACTACGTCCTTAACGGTAAACGGAAAAGGCGGGTTATGGGTCTGGGGAATATAGGCGACCTTTTTGGCCAGTTCTTTTTCATCCATTTTGTGAACGTCCTGTCCGTAAAGGGACACGGATCCCTCTTGAGGCGTCAAAAAACCCAGCATGGTTTTCAGCAGCGTGGTTTTGCCGCAGCCGTTGGCGCCCAGGATACACATAAACTCGTCTTTTTCCATATCAAAGGAAACCCCTTTAAGAATTTCCTGCTTGCCATAGGAAAAATGAACTCCGTCTACCTTAATCACCGCTGCGGTCTCCTTTGGCATTATATTTGAATATAAAGTAGAAAACCGGAACGCCGATGAATGAGGTCAAAATACCGATAGGCAACTCTACCGTAAAGGCGCAGCGGGCGACGTTGTCGACAATGAGTAAAAACGTGGATCCTAAAATAGCGCAAAGGGGGATCAGCCGCTTAAAGTTAGGCCCGACAAGGGCCCGGCCCATATGGGGAATAACCAGGCCCACCCATCCTACCATCCCGCACACGGATACGCTGGAAGCGGTGATCAATGTGGAGGCAATGATAATCAGCCGCCGGACCCGTTTTGTTTTTATGCCTAAACTGCGGGCTTCTTCCTCGCCGAAGGAAAGAACGTTGAGATGCCAGCGTGTAATAAAAATGATGAGGAAACCTGCGGCCATGGGCATCAGGATACTGAACAGCCGGGCTTTGTTCATGGTATTGAAGCTGCCCATCAGCCAGAAAGTGATCTGGGGCAGCTTGTTTTCCGCGTCGGCCAATAGCTTCAGCGCCGACGTCCCCGAGGAAAAAAGCGTGCTGGTCATCATACCGCCCAAAACCAGGCCCAGCAGGACGTCGCAGCTGAGTTTTTTGGTTACATTGGTCGAGATGGCAACAGCGAATATTCCGGTGCAAAAACTAAAAAGCTGTACCAGAGCCGTGGGCAGATCCAGCAGCATGGCGATGCATGCGCCGAAACCCGCGCCGGCAGAAGCTCCCAGTATATCCGGAGAGACCATGGGGTTTTTAAACATTCCCTGGTAGGAGGCGCCGGCGATGGAAAGTCCTCCCCCAACGATCTGGACCGCCAGCACCCGGGGTAACCGGATATTAAATAATGTGGTTTCCAAATTGGGATTTGCGATCTGTGAAGGATCCGCAAAGTGATAATACAGGGTATGCAAAAGCTCGGGCAGGGAAATGGGGAAGCGGCCGATGGAAAAGGAAATCAGGAATGCCGCCCCAGGGAGAATCAGCAATATAGGCCATTTTTCCGCCAGACGTTCTTTCCAATGAAGAGGCATGTTTTTCTCTTTCATCCTTTTTCTTATCTTTTATTTCTTATCTCTTGATTTCTTAATCTCATAATTTCCTAATCTCTTGTTTTCTTAATCTCTTAATCTTTTATTTCTAATCTTTTTTCTCTAATCTTTTAATTCCGTTTTCTTCAGGCTCCTGCAACTAAACAGGCGCAGTACTGCTCCTTTATTACCATACTTATCCTTTATCAAGGGTGATCCGGTTCTTTAGCAAGGATGATCCAGCGCCCCTGCTCCGGATTTTCCACGATCTCATGGCTGATCCCCTGCCGGGTCAGCATGTTTTCCAGCTTTGCCGTAGGTATGCTCTGGGTCCGTCTGCGGATGTTCTCGGGCCAGCCAGGCTGCAGCCCCTGCATTTTCTCCCGGATGGCAGCTTCCAGCTCGCTGTTGCCCATACCACCGCCGATGTAAGTTCTGCCCCGGGGAGCCAGTATCCTGTATATCTCCAGAAGGGCTTTCTCCAGGTCCTGCCAGAAGTGATAAGAGCCGCGGCTTACGATCAAATCCGCGAATCCGTCGGGAAAATCCATTGCATGGACATCCTGCCTGGAAAAAAAGCACCGGCCGGCCAGTCCCCGCTCCCCGGCCCGCTTCCGCGCGATCTTCAGGGCAGTTTCATTGATATCCACAAAATAGCCCTGATGCCCTGTTTTCTCCATGAGGGCCATCCCCAAATGGCCGCCGCCGCAGCCGATGTCGATAAGCCGCCCCTGCATGCTTTGGGTGCGCTTCAATATATCGCCGGCAATCACATCATAGATAGGATAAAATACGTTTTGCGCTATGAAGTCGAACTCATAATCTGAACCGGTCCAGACCTTCGGGTCATCGGCAAGGTTTTGCATGGCAGGCCTCACCTTCAGCGGCCGGAGGGCGTGGCGTCCCGGTGGAGGCCGGGGAAATCCTCTGCCGGTATATATTCCAGACCCCTCAACAGTTCCACCTCAATCTCGCCGCCTTCGGGTATATACTCGTTGAGCTTAGTCATATATTGCGCATTCGATGCGATGGTGCGCCAGATGGGGATCTCTCTGAAGCTGTACGGCGTGGCCCAGAATCCGCCGCCGTCTTTTTTGGCGCTGACTTCCACGACCATGAGCATGGACACGATATCGCTTCCCCGCAGTTCCCTGGTCAGAGTCGCCTTGATCCTCTGCCTCTTTTGGGGCGGCTGCATCAGATAGTGGGAAACGAGGGAATTGATACACCATTCCAGGCCATGGTAGGCCGCCATCAGGGGTCCGGGCAGATTGATGACCGGCTTGCCCTCTATCATGGCCGCGCACAGGGGCTTTCCCGGAACGGCCTGGGCGCCGTGGCAAAGGACCCGGCCTTTCCGGTGCAGCAAAGTAGCCGTACAGTCTTCCTTCCCTTTGGATGAACCGCCGTTTATAATCACAATATCCGCTTTACTTAAGGCATCCGCCAAGGCCTGCTCCAAGGGGGCAAACTCATCCCGTACGATAGGGAAGCAAAGAGGCTCGGCGCCAAATTGCCGTAAAGTTTCACCCACCAGCAGGCTGTTGGTGTCAATGTTTTTTCCCCGGGCAAGGGCGGTGCCGGGAGAAATCAGTTCGCTGCCGGAAGGGATAAAGGCAACCACGGGCTTTTCCAAAACCTCGATCTCCTCTATTCCGCCCATTTGCAGGATGGCCAGATCCTTTGGCCGTAAAGGCAGAAAGGCTTTGACCAGCGGGTCGCCCGCTTTTATCGTGGAACCGGCGGGGCGCACATTCATGCCCGGGGTCACTTGGACCTCTTGATGGATAGTCAGCCTGCCCTCGGGGCTCAAATCCACATTTTCGATCATAATGACCGCATCAAAGGCGTCGTCGAAATCATCTCCCGTATCCGCCCGGGCAAAATCCCGGCCCGGCACCCAGGATGAAGTATCCGGCATTCCCTGGGAAAACCGTCCGGAGGACACGGCAACGCCGTCGCCGCCGGAGGCCCGGAAAACCGGCAGGGTAACCCGGGAAAAAACCTCCTTTGCGGGAATTCTCTCCAACGCCCGTTCCACGGGAATCCTTTCGGTCCTTCTCCTGACCTTCCATTGGCCGATGATGCGCCGGATCACCTCTTCCCTGGACAGCAGGTTTTGAAAATCCGGGATACACATATTGCTCATCATTCTTGAGACTCCCTCCGGCTTTTATTAGGCTTGCCCGCCATAAAGCAACTGTCTTGAATCTGATCCTGAATACGATGCAAAGGCCGGCGTTGCTGGATAAAGACGATATTTCAGCATAAATCGATATTCCCGTATAAAGACGATATTTTCAGCATCGTTATTCTTTTATAAGAATAATGATAGCATATTTATGCCGAATGTCAACGCTGCAAAATCTGTTCCAACCACAATGGGGGCTTCCTTTCTCCTTGGGCTTATCTTGCTTTTTCAGCCGCCGGGAAAAGGCCGCAGGCTGAAGCCCCGGAAACAGGAAGTAAAAAAAGGCAGTAAAAAGTCTGCCCGGGGAATTCCCCGGGCAGACGGAAAAATCAGGATCCGGCGTACTGCCGGGGCCCGGCCGGCGGGAATTTCCCGGCAGGCGGTTGAATCGGGTCCCGGCCCTTTTCTTCAGTCCTCTTTTCGGTGACCAGCTATTTCAGGCCCTCCAGAGCGGCGCGGAAATCCTCGATGATATCTTCAGGATTTTCCAGGCCTACGGAGATTCTGACCAGCCCTTCGGAAATCCCGGCCTCAGCCAGCTCCTGGGCGGTATAGGTGGAGTGGGTCATGGTGGCGGGATGCTCCACCAGGGTTTCGGCATCGCCCAGGCTGACGGCAATGGTAACCAGTTTCAGCCGGTTCAGGCATTTGGCGGCGGCCACCCGGTCGGCCTTCAGTTCAATGGAAAGCATGCCGCCGGGCAGGCTCATCTGTTTTTGGGCCGCAGCATGGCCTTCAAAGCTTTCCAGGCCGGGATAATAAACCTTGGCCACGGCGGGATGGCTTTCAAAGAAACGGGCGATCTTCATGGCGCTGCTGCAATGGCGTTCCATGCGAATATCCAGGGTTTTCAGGCCCCGGGTCAGCAAAAAGGCGTTGAAAGGGGCCAGAACCGCGCCGGTGATATCTTTCAGGCCAAACATCCGGCATTCTCCGATGAAGTCCGCTTTGCCGATCACGATACCGGCAATCACGTCGCCATGGCCGTTCAGGTATTTCGTGGCGCTGTGTACTACGGTGTCGGCGCCCAGGGTCAGAGGCCGCTGCAGATAAGGGGTACAAAAAGTATTATCCACGATCACCCGGATTTCGGGATTGTAGTCATGGGCAATCCGGGCCACCTTGGCGATGTCGATGACCTTCAGGTTAGGATTGCAGGGGGTTTCAAAATAGACTACCTTGGTGCCGGGCCGCAGCTGCTTTTTCAGATTCTGCTCATCGGTCAGATCCGTCAGGGTCACGTCTACACCAAAGCGCTCCATCCCATGGTTCAGCAGAGCGTAAGTACAGCCGTATAAAGTGTCGCTGGCCAGAATATGATCTCCGGCCCGGACGGAGGTCCACAGGGCCGTGGCGATGGCTCCCATGCCCGAAGCGGTGGCCAAAGCGGCCTCGCCTTCTTCCAGGACCGCCATCTTTTCTTCCAGGGCCGTCAAAGAAGGATTTCCCAGCCGGGAATAGATGTAACCCGTTTCCTGACCGGCAAAGCGGGCGCCGCCCTGCTCCACGCTGTCAAAGCTGAAGGTGGAGGTCTGATAGATGGGCATGCACAAGGCGCCGTTTTCATCATGTTTTGCTCCGGCGTGGACCTGTTTGGTAGCAAAGCCATGGCTCTTTTTAATGTTCATCATTACCATCCTTTCTTTTTTCCCTGCCTCGGCTCGGAAACCGCCAAGGCCAATTGTTGAAAAAAATGAGAATTCATTTTATAATTGGAAATAAGATAAATTATAAAATAACGATTTTCTTACTTTTAGCTTATCATTCCCTGCCGAAAAGTGTTAGAACAGGTTTCGGACTGCTGGTTAGCAGTTTTTCCGATAGCCGGAAGCAGGATCAACATCCGGGGAAGGAAGGATAATCATGACCTTTCAGCAGCTGCTTTACCTGGTGGAAATCTCCAGATGCGGTTCGATAAATAAGGCCGCCCAGAATCTTTTTATTTCCCAGTCCAGTATTTCAAGCTCCGTCAAGGACCTTGAGGAGGAACTGGGCATTTGTTTTTTTGAACGCCATAACCGGGGAGTGGATTTTACCGAGGAAGGAAAGGAGTTCCTGAATTATGCCCAGCTGCTGCTGGAACAAAAACAGCATGTGGAAAGCATGTACAAAAAGAAAAACGCCGCGCCGCCTTCCCATTTCAGTGTGGCTACACAGCGTTATCCCTTTACCGAGGATGCCTTTATCCGCCTGCTCCATCGCCTGGATAAGGCCAGCTTTTCTTTCAGCCTGAAGGAGTCCTCCATGGATACGGTCATCAACGACGTTTACGAACACCGGGCCGACATCGGCGTCATCTTCCTGTCCAACCTGACAAAAAAGATGCTGGAACGGATCCTGGAAACCAAGGGAATCCAGTTTGAAGAGCTGCAATGCGTCACCCCTTGCGTTTTTGTGCGCCGGGATCACCCTCTGGCCTGCCTGCCCAGCGTCTCCGCCGAGGATCTCAGCGGTTATCCTTACCTGAGCTTTGAACACAGCCAAAGCGCCGCCCTGGATTTTTCCGAAGAGGTGCAGCTGCTTTCCTTCAAAAGGCCCAGCCGTACCATCAAGGTAAACAGCCGGGCCGCGGCGGTGAATATCATCGCCAGCACCGACGCCATCACTACCGGCAGCGGCCTTTTGGTCAGCGGCCTGATGGATACCCGCATGATCTCTATCCCATTGGCTGGAAACGACTGTATGCGGCTGGGCTGGATCCATCTGAAAAACAATAAGCTTTCGGCGGAAGCTTTGGAGTTTGTGGAGCTGTTGAAGCAGGCTATCGCCGAATCCGTGGTTTATACCGAAAGGATCCGGAATCTTTTCATCAAAGAAGAGGCCTGAGCCCCGTAATAAAGGCCGGCAACCGGCAGGGGCTTTTCCCTTCAGGCTTTCTCCGCCATAAGCAGCCGGACCATCAGATCCGCAGGGTCTAATACCGTCTTGCAGGTCATTTTTTCCAGTTCCTGTTTCAGATAAGGGAAATGCGTGCATCCCAAAAGGACCGCCTCCACGCCGTTGGCTTCAAAAAATGCGCAAAGAAAAGCCAGTCCAAAATCCCGGATCAGGTCCCCGGGGTCCATCTTCCCTTCGATCCCGTTTACCAGAGGCAGCAAGGCTGCCCCCAGGATATCCATCTCCGGATTTACGGACATGAATGCTTTTTCGATTCCGGCAAGGCCCTGATTGGTGGCCGCCATCACCCCCAGCTTTTTATACCGCCTGCCCAGCGTATGATACGCGTCCAGTGGCGTGATAATCCTTATCTCTTCCTGCCGGCCCAGGGACGGCATATCCACCGTGGCGCTCAGTGAATTGCAGTACACCATGACCGCCGCTACCCCATCCCCCTTCATGCGGCGAATCAGCCGGCGGATAACGTCATTGCGTTCTTTCTCAGGGCCTACCTGCAGCCTGGTCTGCTCCCTGGGGGATGCGGAAACAGGATAGGCTTTCGCCGCCAGGCCCCGCCCGGCGAGATAATCCACCCCCATTTGCGTATCCACCGGCGTGCCGGCCATTACCCCGATCACCTGCTGTTTCATCGTCTGTTCCTTTCTGTTTCTCAACTGTTTTGGAGATAAGCACCGCCAAAACCAGGGAAAGTAAAAAGCGCCGCAGAAACAGCTTCCGCGGCGCTTTGGCAGTACCGGCGGCCGGCCCTGCCAAAGGGTGAGTTTATTTTAATTTTCCAGGGTCATTTCGTTCAGGGCTTTTTTGGCGGCTACGCCGGACTCGGCCACGTCATATTCCCAATTCCAGGGATCCTTTTTAATGGTGCCCCGGGCAAAGGGGAAGAAGATGGAGAGAATCGCCATCAGCGCCAGAAGATGCTGATACCACAGAAAAGGCATAATGCCCATGGGGCTGACGGCTCCCGCCGTCAGGCTGCCCACCAAGAGGATCTGGGCGCCATAGGGAATGATGCCCTGAAAGACGCAGGAGAAAATATCCAGCAGGGAAGCGCTCTGCCGGGGATCCACCTTATACTGACGGCAAATATCCTTGGAAATAGAGCCGCTGATGATGATGGCCACCGTATTGTTCGCTACGGCGATGTCGGCCAGGGAGACCAGGGCGGCAATTCCGACCTGGGCGGATTTCTCGCCCTTCATCAGCTTTTGTACCTTTTCAATAAGCCAGTTTATGCCGCCGTAATGGGAGGTTAAAGCGGCCAGGCCGCCGCAGAATAAAGACAGGAAAAAGACTTCATTCATCCCGATAAAGCCGTTCCAGACAGCCTGTGAAAAACTGAACAACGTCAGCTCGCCGCCCAGAAGACCGATAAGTCCTGCGGAAAAGATGCCGATCGTCAAGACCAGAAAAACGTTCATGCCCACCAGGGCCAGGACCAAAACCAGGATATAGGGCGCCACCTTCAGGAGGTCAAAACTCAGATCCTCCGCCGCCACCGCTACTTCCGGGGAGCCGAAGATCAGCAGCAGCACGATGGTGAGCAGGGCCGCAGGCAGGGCGATCATGAAGTTTACCTTGAACTTATCCCGCAGTTCGCAGCCCTGGGTGCGAGTGGCGGCGATGGTGGTGTCGGAGATCATGGACAGGTTATCGCCGAACATAGCGCCCCCAACGCAGGCCGCCGCCACCATGGACAGATTCAGGCCTGCCTTGGTGGATATCCCCAGAGCAATGGGGATCAGGGCGCCGATGGTGCCCATGGAGGTGCCGGTGGCGACTCCCAGGAAAGCGGAGATGATGAAGACGCCGGCGGTAATGAACTGGGCCGGGATCAGGGCAAGCCCCAGATTCACTGTGGCGTCCACGCCGCCCATGGCCTTGGCCACCGTGGAAAAGGCTCCGGCCAGCAGGTAAATCATCAGCATAATCAGGATATTTTCTTCGCCGGCGCCTTTGGCAAAGACCGTGAATTTTTCGTCGATGCTTCCCTTATTCATGGCAAAAGCGATGATTACGGCAATAAAGATCGCTACCACCGAGGGGAATTGATAAAAGGCCATTTCTACGCCCTGGGCCTGCATATAAAGTCCTGCGCCCAGGTAAATAACAATGAAGATTAAAAATGGGATAAGTGCCAGACCGTTGGTTTTTTGGTTGGATTCCATTTTGCTTGACATATTTCCCTCCTCCTTTTTTTGATCTCCCGCGCCCCGGGCCGGAACCGGCGCCGTACCCGTACCGGGGCGGCAGGCAGAAATCGCAGCAGAGTTCGATAAGCTTTGCAGAATATTATCAAATCAGCAAAAAAATTTTATCCCAGCCTGGTTTTGTTTCAATTATTCTGAATAAACCTTATCACAATCAAAGGGAAACCGGAAACACAAATCCACAATAATCCATTATCTGTTTTTGCGATAACAAAAACTGCCGTTTCCGGCATAAATCAGCCGGCCCCGCTTTGGTCATAGAAAAAAGGCTGCCGGCCCGGGGCAAAAGCCCCAGGCCGGCAACCTTTTTGCGGCGGCTCCCGGGAAAGCCGGCCGTCCTCATTTCAGGCGAAGAAATCAGAGGTATTAATTCTCGATCGCCTTTTTATCAAAAAGCTTGCTTAAAATTGTATAGACGATCACCGTAAAAATAAAGGATACCACCGGCGAAACAAAGAAGTTCAATTCCAGGCAGACCTTGCCGCAGATGCCGCCTAAAATCCAGGAAATAATGGCGATGGGATTTACTTCGGCATTCATCTTGCTGTTTTTCACAAAATAACGTTCCGCCACGATCAGGGCCGGTACCGGAGAAAGCAGCACCGACAGGAAGGAGATGATGGGCAGAAGGTATTTCAGGGCGCCCACAGCCGCGAAAACAGCGGCCAGGGCGGAGATGGCGATGGCCACCTGGGCATGGGTGACCTTGCCTTTCAGCTTGGTTTCATTGAAGATATTCTGCATGGCCAGGGAAGCGCCGTAGATATTATTATCCTGAGTGGTCCACAGGCAGAAGATCGTGCAGGCGAAAACCAGATAACCCAGTCCCAAAGCCGCCGTGGCAGCGGAGAAATCGCCGCTGCCGGAGGCCTGTGCCACCAGCACCCCTACAAATTGCAGACCGAAAAGGCCCAGGAAAAAGGCGGAAATACCGCTTTTTACCACCGTGGCTTTGGATTTGGCATAGCGGCAGACGTCGGGCGTGATGATGCAGCCGAAGACCCAGCTGCCCACCACCGACGCGGAAGCCGCGGTAAAGGTCATGGGCTCGGCGGGGACAAAATTCAGTACCGCCCCATATCCGCCGATTTTGATGCCTACGCCGATGAAGCAGGCGACTCCCAAAATGATGGCCGCCGGTACGCCGATGAAGGAAATGACCTCCAGGCCTTTATAGCCCCGGATTGCCGACTGTGACCAGATAGCGATAACAATGATGCCGGTGATGGCCACCGGAATGGGCCAGCCGGGGAAGTTGGTCAGCAGCATGGTGGCAAAGGTATTGCCGTTGATGCCGATCCAGTTCACGGCCGATAAAGCCAGCAACAGGGAGAAAATACTGGAACCCTTCTTGCCAAAGGCCGTCCGGGATAGAAAGGCTGTGGAAAATCCCGTTTCATAAGAGATAATGCCGGTCATTACCGCAACAAATATTAAGAAGGCGTCGGCGGCCAAAATCGCCACCATGGCATTGACAAAGGTCATGCGAAAGCCGATGGCGGCTCCGGTCACGAAGTTGGATAATGCGATGGGGTAGCCGGCCAGCACCATGAACAAACTGATTCCGCCTTTTTTCTTCTCCTCGGGGATAGGCTCAAAAGCGAATTCATATGCCCCCTGATTACTGGCCGTCTGTTGCGGCACCTTTTCTAGATTTTCAGCCATATTGATTCTCCTTTCCGGAACATGCGGCATTTTTTCCCGGAAGTGGACGCAAGCTCCACATTCCTTGTTATGCAATTCACATGCCAGATATTCCGAAACAGGAGCAAGTTCTCTTATTATATGTCCACAGCATTGAAAAAGCGATCTTTGATTTCATTTTTTTCTTAATTTTTCAATTTTTCCACTTTGCAGATTTGCAATTATTTAATTTAGAATTTCATTGTTGCAAAATGCTGAATGAAATCGTCCAATCATTATTGAAACCGGAATTTCCTTTCCCTCCCAGACCTATTTTCACCTCGCTCAAGTCCTTCCCTCATTGCCTTTTTCCCCAGGGTTCAAACCATCCGTTCCATCTCCCGTCGCAATCGCTTAATGATTCTTTTCTCTAATCGGGAAATGTAGGATTGAGAGATTCCCAGGCTGTCGGCCACCTCCTTTTGAGTCTTCTCCTTGCCTCCCCGTAAGCCGAAACGCAGATTCATGATCTGCCTCTCCCGGCTGGACAGGCGTGTCAGGGCCTGGCTCAGCAGCCGCATCTCCAGTTCCTCCTCGATGCCCCGGTAAACCAGATCGTTTTCCGTGCCCATTACATCGGAAAGCAGCAGCTCGTTGCCGTCCATATCCACATTCAGGGGCTCGTCAAAGGAAACCTCCGCCTTGATTTTGCTGGTTCTTCTGAGGTGCATTAAGATCTCATTCTCAATGCAGCGGGAAGCGTAAGTAGCCAGCTTGATTTTTTTCTGGGGGTCAAAGGTATTTACCGCCTTGATCAGGCCGATGGTGCCGATGGAGATCAAGTCCTCCACCTGAATCCCGGTATTCTCGAACTTCCGGGCAATATAAACCACCAGGCGCAGATTCCGCTCGATCAGGGTGCTGCGGATTTCCGGCGTCTCCTCCGGCGTATTCAGCTTTTCCAGCAGGATCCGCTCTTCCTCCGGGGTCAGGGGCTGGGGCAGGGTCTCTCCGTTGCCGATATAATAAACATTGCTTTCAATCCGAAAAAAGTCAAGGATCCTGAAAAGTACTTTATAAAGAAATATCTGCAGGCGGTTCATCTTCCGGTGCCTCCTTATATTCAGGGCTTTCCTCCGATGGGGGTGCGCTTTTTGGCAAAGGTGCGGCAATATCCGCCGGCGGCGGCATCAGAGCGTCATAGTCTCCGGCGGCATCCAGGGGCAAAGGGGCCAGGGCAAGCCAGCAGCTTTCCCGGCGGCCGTCGACAAAACGCAGCTGGGCCCGCCCTAAAACAGGCAGCTCCGCCGGTCCGTTCAGACCCCGGCAGGGCAGGCGCGCCAGCGCCGGCAGATCCAGGGCGCCGAGCCGGGCCCCAAGGTCCGGCGAGCGGCTTAAGGCCCCCAGGGTGGTTACCAGAACCGGCAGGCCGCTGACCGGTTCGTACAGTTGACATCCGGTATCAATCAATATCTTCAGTCCGCAGGATGCGGACTTCCAGCACAGTTCCGCCTCCAAAACCTGCCGGGCCGCCTGCCGCTCCAACCCTCGCCGGCGCCGGGCCGCCAGGGCTATGGCCCCGATGCAAAAGCAGGCTCCCAGGGCCAGCCAAAGAGCCGGCAGTTCCGGCAGCGGCAGCCCGGTCAGCAGTTCCGCCGGCCAGACGCCGCCGGCTTTTGTCCAGCGGCGCCAGGCCCCGCCCAAAAAATACGCCAGGCCAAAGGCGCTGCCGCCTAAAGCAAAAGCCGCCAGATAAAAGCCGGTAAGCAGACGCAGCAACCACCGTCTGTTCGCCGGCTTCAACCCCAGGGCCACCATCAGGACGCTGACGGCTGCCTTGCAGCCCAATCCGTTTGCCGGTCCATAAGGCCAAAGCTCCGCCGCGAGAGCGAAGGCGCTGCCCAGGGCCGCCGCCGCCGCCATCCGGAGCCGTCCTCCCGGCCGGCCCGTCAGCCGCCCGGCCAGCCAAAGGCTCAGATAATCCAGGCAGAAATTCGACAGCAAAACAATGTCAGCATATACCAGGATATAAGGCTGCCCTGCCATTTGCCGTAGCCCCCTGCCTTATCGAATCTTTTCCATTTATTACCACAAGACTCATTATACGCTTTTTCCCCCCAGAATTCTGTCGGTTTCCGTCACCGGAAAAAAAGAAACCGTTGATCCGGGAAAAGTTCTGCCAAAAGCCCGCCTTTTACTTTATAATAGATGGGGATAAAGCTTCTTTGCCTTATCCGCCACCAATAACTGTTAAGGAGGTTTGGCCATGCGCCGCAAAGACAGAGAAATGCCCGGGGAATTCGCTTACGAGGTAATTGATCACAGCCCTTTCGGCACTCTTGCCACCGTCAATGAGGACGGAACGCCCTATTGCATACCGGTCAGCGCTGTCCGGGTGGGGGATAGCCTCTATTTTCACTGCGCCCACCAGGGCCAAAAAGTCGCCAATCTGCGCCGCCGGCCTGAAGTCTGCCTGTCCTTTGTCAGCTACGCCCATATTCCACAAGGCCGTTTCACCACGGAATACGAATCCGCCGTTGTATTCGGCGCCGCCCGGGAAATTACGGAGGATCAGGAAAAAATCGAAGCCCTGCGCCGGATTTGCCTTCGTTATACCCCGGACAACATGGCCGCCTTTGAGGGAGCCGTATCCGAAAGCCTGGGCCGCACCGCCCTTTGGCGCATTGATATCAAAGAGATTTCCGGCAAGCGGAAAAAATACGATTCTGCCGGCGTGGAAATGAAATTCGGCAGAATGAAATAGATTCCAATAGGGATAATCGGCCGGATAAAAATCCGGACAAAAAAATGTTGGGGCGCTTTCGCACCCCAACATTTGACTTTACATTCCATTTTTCTTCAGCCCGGCCATCGACCTTGAACCCGATTTTTCCTTTTGTTTAAGGATTTGCTTCCAAGCCCTTTTCTGCCCCGGTCACAGGCGCAGAGTCTTCTCATCCGGACTGTTCTTATTTGTCAAAGAAATTTTTACTCTGCAGGAAAGGCGGCAGATCGTTGCGGCTATCCTGGCTCTTGGGAGAAGAAGACAAGCCGCTGCCGAAGCTTCCGCCGGTACGCTTGTTCCGGTCAAAGATGGTCTCCAGCTCGATCTCGCCGGCTCTGCCGGCGGCAGGCTTGGCCTTTCCGGCAGGAGCAAAGCTTTTATTACTGCCGGGGCCGAAACCTGTGGCGATAACGGTGATGCGGATATCTTCGCCCAGAGACTCGTCGATAGCCTGTCCGAAGATGATCTCGGCTTCGGGATCGGCAGCCTCGGTAATCAGATTTGCCGCTTCGTTTACTTCCATCAGAGTCAGACTGGAACCGCCGGTAATATTCATCAATACCTTCTTGGCGCCGTCGATGGCGATCTCCAGAAGCGGGCTGGAAATGGCGGCCTGGGCGGCCTGGATGGCCCGCTTTTCGCCGCTGGCCTGTCCAATGCCCATCAGGGCCTCTCCGCCGTCCTTCATCACCGTAGTCACGTCGGCAAAATCCAGATTAACCTCGCCGGGGGATTTTACCAGATCGGTGATGCCCTGGACGCCCTGGCGCAACACTTCATCGGCCATCAGGAAAGCCGCGGCCATGGAGGTGTTTTTATCCACGATCTGCAACAGCTTTTCATTGGGAATAGCGATCAGGGCGTCTACGTTTTCCCTTAATTTATCGATCCCTTCCTCAGCCTGCCGGGCTCTCTTTCTGCCTTCAAACAGGAAGGGACGGGTAACGATTCCTACCGTCAGAATGCCCTCCTCCTTGGCAATCTGGGCCACCACGGGAGCTGCGCCGGTACCGGTACCGCCGCCCATTCCGGCGGTAATAAACAGCATGTCCGTGCCTTTAATCAAGGCGGCAATCTCATCGCGGCTTTCCTGGGCGGCCTTTTCTCCCACCTCAGGTTTGGCGCCTGCTCCAAGGCCCCTGGTGGACTTAGCGCCTAACTGAACCCGATTATCAGCCAGGGAACGGTTCAAGGCCATGGCATCTGTATTTAAGGCAACAAAATCCACGCCCTTCAGCCCGCAGGATATCATGCGATTAATCGCGTTGCCGCCACCGCCGCCAACGCCAAGTACCTTTATAATCTCGCGGCCGACATTATCGTCCAATTCAAATTCGAATGCCAATCTTAACCCCTCGCTTCCATCGGCTATCTTAAATTAACCTAGTTTCATACATTCAACAGTTTTTTAAATAATCCTTCCATGAGTATATCATTTTTTTAATGTTTAAGGAAGACTTATTTCTTCTTGATTACAGGGTTGGTATCGTAGCGAAGGTCAATGTATTCAAGCTTTTGCGCGTTGCACTCCGCGGCGTTTTTTATTACCAATTCCTCATAATTTTGGAGTTTTTGCGGTAAATTGTCAGGGGGGCCGAAATATACCCGAAGGCCGTCCAAATTAATGACGGACATGTCCCATTGGCTGGGGGCGTCGATTTCCTTGATGTTCTCCAGGAAAAATGGATCCAGCTGGTCCAAAAGAGCAGCGGCGGCTTTTAAGCCCTCATCTTCGGATACCTCCCCCGGCTCCAGCATGATGGACTCGCTGCTGAGCTGAATGACCGGCACCGGCCAGTTGGCCGTGGCCGCCAGGCTGGCCTCATAAAGGCAGCGCAGCTCTTCATCCAGGGCCAGGTACCGGTTGCCGAAGTAAACCAGATACTTTGGCGTGCGTTCCGTCACCGTAATGGTCATCTTGCTGGGAAAATTCCGGGCGATGTCCACTGACTTAATAAACGGTATGTCCTGTATGCCTTCCGCCGCCTGCTGCCGCGAAATCTTCAGGATATTCGATCCCGTTCTCAGGCCGCTGGCCTCCAGAATGTCCTCCATGGTCACCGTGGTATTTCCCACTACCTGCACCTCGGACAAATCAAACAAAGAAGAATTTGCCAGCGAATAACCGCAGAAGCCGGCCATAAAGATAAAAATCAGACCGAGGCCTGCGGTAAGCGTCCGCCTTAACTGCGCCCGTCGCCTCTGATATTTTGTAGTAGTTCTTCTCGAGGTCACAGTTTGTCCTTTCTTTTTCGCCTCTATAGCTGTTTCATAATATCCTACCCCGGGTTGATTTTCAAGCGCTGAAGGCCGGTTGGAAACATTTTTCACTTAATTTTAATAAAGGCCCCTCCAGGCAGGGCTTGTCCGCAGCCATTCAGCGGAAAACCGCCGAAAGCTGCCGCCAGCCAGGAAACCGCAGATTACCGACGCTGCGGGTATCACAGATGATGAAGGATGCCGCAGTTATCCCGGGCAGCGGGGATCACGGGTACCGGGCCGCCGGCGGACGGTTTGTCCTTACGGCTCAGCAGTGCGGCTACTGTCTTCAGGTGCCCCGCCGCCGGCGGCCGGTTGGCTGCCGGCGGCGCTGCCGTTTCCAGGACTAGCCTGTAATCCGCATAATCTGCGCCCCTAAATTCGTCAGTTTCTGCTCGAAATGCTCATATCCCCGGTCAATATAATGGATATTTCCGATGACGCTGGCGCCTTCGGCCATCATGGCCGCCGTGACCAGGGCGGCGCCGGCCCGCAGGTCCGTGGCCTCCACATAAGCGCCGGACAAAGCCGCCACTCCCTGGACTACCGCCGTACGTCCGTCCACCCGGATATCGGCTCCCATGCGGCAAAGCTCCGCCACATGCTGGAACCGGTTTTCAAAAATCGTCTCCGTTGCGATACTGGCGCCAGGCACCGTAGTCATCAGCGCCATCAGCTGAGCCTGCATATCCGTAGGAAAGCCCGGATAAGGCATAGTCTTGCAGTCCACAGGCTTCAGCTTGGCGGGGCTGCCGATCCACAGGCCCCCTTCTTCCTCGCGGATCACCGCCCCGGCCTCCCGGAGCTTGGCGATCACCGAATCCAGATGCTCGGAAATCACATTTTCCAAGAAAATCTGCCCTTTTGTCGCCAAGGCCATAACCATATAGGTGCCGGTCTCGATCCGGTCGGGAATCAGCACATGCTCCGCGCCCCGCAAGCGGTTTACGCCCTCGATCCGCAGGGAATTGCTGCCGCCGCCCCTTACTCTTGCCCCCATCGCATTAAGAAAATTCTGGAGTTCCACGATCTCCGGCTCCCGGGCCGCATTCTGGATGACCGTCACTCCCTGGGCCAGGGTAGCCGCCATCATCAGATTTTCCGTAGCGCCCACGCTGGGAAAGTCCAGGCAGATCTCGCAGCCCTTTAACTTCTTGGCCCTGGCTTCGATACAGCCGAATTTCTCGGTGATCTCCGCCCCCATGAGCCGAAGCCCCCGCAGATGCTGATCCATGGGCCGGGAGCCGATACTGCAGCCGCCGGGAAAAGGAATCCACGCCTGCCCCAGCCTGGCCAGCAAGGGTCCTAAGATTAAATTTGATGCCCTTATGCTTCTGGCCAGGCGATCCGGGACCGTCTGAAACTGAAGTCTTGCGGCATCAATACTGATGGTTCTTTGTTTCTTATCTGTAGCTGCCCCCAGTATCTCAAGGACCTGGAGCATATGATGAACGTCGCTTAAATCGGGCACGTCGTATAGAATGCATTCTTCTTCCGTCAGCAGGCAAGCCGGTAAAAGCGCCAGCACCGAGTTTTTGCTTCCCCCGATCCTCACCTTGCCGGACAAGGGCCTGCCGCCCATCACCACATATTTTTCCATAATGCCTCCCCCCGATTCCCTGGAAAGGCAGCCCGACGGCCTGTAACCCTGCCGTCAGAACCCCCAGTATATTACCTCCCTTTCCAACTCCACCCCGTAAAGCTCTGCCACGGTGGCCCTGACCCTTCCGATCAGCTCCCGGATATCCGACGCCCGGGCGCCTCCTAAGTTTACAATAAAATTCGCATGCTTCGGCGATACCTGGGCCCTTCCGATGGTAAGGCCTTTTAAGCCCGCCCGGTCGATAAAGCGCCCGGCCCCCTGTCCGGCAGGATTCTTAAATACGCTGCCGCCGTTGGGCAGCTCCAGGGGCTGTTTAGCCCGCCGGCTTTCCAGATACCGCTTCATGGTTTCCCTGATTTCTTCTCCGTCGCCAGCCGTCAGCTCCAATTCCGCTTCCAGCACCAGCCAGCTCTCATCCTGCAGCCTGCTCTTCCGGTAGCGGTACTCCAGCTCTCCTGAAGAAAGCCGAAGCCGTCTGCCGCTATGCTCCATAATCTCTACCGCTTTTACCACATCGGACATCTGGCAGCCATAAGCTCCCGCGTTCATCAGTACGGCTCCGCCTACGGAACCGGGGATGCCGATGGCAAATTCCAATCCCCTTAAGTCCCGCTGGCCCGCCATGGCCGCCACCTGAGCCAGGGAGGCTCCGGCCGACGCCTTTACCTGCCGGTGCTGCCAGGAAATCTCCCGGAGCCCGTTCATATTCAGTACCAGAGCGTCCACGCCTTCATCGGCCACCAATAAATTCGTGCCGCTGCCCAAAATCAGCAGGGGAATGCCTTCCTTATGGCAAAGAGCAAAGACCCCCGCGCAGTCTTCCGCCGACAACGGACAGTACATCAGGGCCGCCGGCCCTCCCACCTTCCAGGAGGTATGATCGGCTAAGGGAACGCCTAAGGCCGGCCGGCCGGGAAATTCCTTTTCCAGCCGCGCCGCCAGCCGACGCCAGTCGATCTTTCCTTTTAGGTTAAGGCCTTCCTTTTCCATGAGTCTCCCTTTCCGGCGCATCCCTGCCGCGGCCTGCCGCTGTCGGTCGGTCTTTGACCGTCAGGGATCTGCCTGCCTTACCGCTCCCGCTTTTCCAAAGCCTCCAAAAGCATTTTGCCCAGCTGCCAGACATTGCCCGCCCCTAAGGTCAGCACCATGTCTCCCGGCCGGACCTCCGCCTGCAAAAGCTCCAGGGCTTCCCCGAAACCCGCCGGTAAAACCGGACGGCTCCCGCCCTCAGACTCTACGGCGTCGGCGATCAAAAGGCTGGATACGCCGGGAATCGGCGTCTCGCCGGCGCTGTAAACGGGGAGAAGATAGAACCGGTCCGCTCCCTGGAAGGCGTCGCCGAATTCGGCGGCCAAAAGCTTGGTCCTGGTGTAACGGTGAGGCTGAAACACAATGATCCTGCGGCGGGCCTCGATCATAGCCGCCGCCGCCAGCGTTGCCTTAAGCTCCGTTGGATGATGGGCATAATCATCATAAATCCGTATGTCCTTTGCCTGGCCGATCTTCTCCAGCCGCCGGTGAGCGCCATGGAAGCCGGACAAAATGCCGGCCATGGTTTCAAAATCCATGCCGCAGACCAGGCCCGCGGCCAGGGCCCCCAGGGCATTTAACAGGTTATGTGTGCCGAAAACCGAAAGACTTATCGTTCCCAAAAGCCTGCCTTCAAGATAAACCTCCGCCCGCATCCGGTCTTTTTCGCAGCGCAGGTTTTCCCCCCGGAGCCAGGCCTGGGGTGAAGTGCCGTAAGTCAGGAGCCTCTCTGCCTTAAACCTGGGCAAAAGCCCCCGGATGCCGGGATCGTCGGTGCAGACGATGGCCGCCCCTTCCTTTGGCACATGGTTGACGAATTCTACAAAAGCATTATTGATCCTTTCCTGGGTGCCGTAATAATCCAGGTGATCGTCCTCCACATTGGTCACCAGGGCGATCAGCGGGTTCAGGCGGAGAAATGAGCCGTCGGACTCGTCGGCTTCCGCCGCCATATACTCTCCTTTGCCCCATTTGCCATTGGTTCCCAGATCACCGACGAAGGCGCCCACCAAAAAAGCAGGATCGTATCCTCCTTTTTCCAAAAGCAAGGAAATCATGGCGCTGGTAGTGGTCTTGCCATGGGCGCCGGCTACGGCGATCCCTTTTTTCCGGTCCATCAGCCGGGCCAGGCAGGTGCCCCGGTGGATCACCGGTATGCCCAGTTCCCGGGCCCGGCAAAGCTCCGGGTTATCCTGATGGATGGCTGTGGAAACCACCACCGCTTCCAGATCCGGCACTACGTAACGAGGGTCGTGGCCGATATGGATTTCCGCGCCCAAAGCCGCCAGGCGCCGGGTCAGATCTGATTCCGCCAGATCCGAACCGCTGACCGGCTTGCCCATTTCCAGGCAGACTTTGGCGATACCGCTCATGCCTACGCCGCCGATTCCGATAAAATGCCATTTTCTTTGATCCGTCATACAAGTTTCCTTTCCTGCTGTGGATTCAGGTTCATACTGCATTCATCCTATGCAGTCCGGCAGGTTTTGGTTCCCCTGCCGGCGATGTTTTATTCTTTGCTCGTCAAGACCCCTACGATCTCATCCAAAGCCCGGGGCTTACCGCATTCCAGGCTTCTTTCCGCCATCTGTTTCAAGCGGGAGACGTCGGCCAGAAGTTTTTCCGTGACCGCTAAAAGCTTCGGGCCCGTAAGGCCCTTGTCTTCCAGCAGCACGGCCGCCCCCCGGTCCGCCAGGCTTTTGGCATTGTAGGTCTGATGATCCGCCGAAGCGAAGGGGTAAGGGATCAGCACCGCCGGCAGTCCCCGGACGGTGAGTTCCGCCAGGGTGGTGGCCCCGGCCCGGCCTACATAAAGGTCGGCGGCGGCCAAGGCCAGCTCCATACGGTCCAGATAGGGATAAAGATGGATGTTTTTTTCTCCTTTTACCGGGATTCCCGCATCCTCCAGGCCTTTGACAACCCTTTCATAATCCCGGCGGCCTGTGGCCATCAGGATCTGGACGCCGGCGCGGCCGTACAGTTCTTTGGCCACGTGGATCATGGCAAAATTAATGCTCCTGGCCCCTTGGGATCCCCCCACCGCCAACAGGGTGGGAATATCCGGCTGAAGCCCCAGCTCCCTTACCGCCTCCGGACGTTTTGCCGCCAGGATTTCCGGTCTTACCGGCAAGCCGGTGCAAACCGCCTTTTTTTGGGCGGACTTGGGGAACAAAGGCCGGGCCTCCTCAAAGGTCAGCATCAGGCCCTGGGCCCAAAGGGAGATCAGGCGGTTTGCCAGCCCGGGATAAGCGTTCTGTTCATGAAGGTAGACTGCCACTCCCGCCTTTTTGGCCGCCTGAGCCACCGGCAGGCAGACGTATCCGCCGGTGCCCACCACCGCGTCCGGCTTGAATTCGTCAATGATCGCCCCGGCTTCTTTTTGTCCCTGGCTATTGGTTTTCAGCGCCTTCACCAGGCTGGATACCTTCCGCCCCTGCCAGCCCCGGGCATGAATAGGCCGGAAGGCCACTCCCCGCTCCGGAACGATCCGGCTTTCCATCCCTTCGCCGGTACCCACATAAAGCACCCGGGCATCCGGGGAGGCTGCTTCGATTCCCTTGGCAATGGCGATGGCCGGATAGATATGTCCTCCTGTGCCGCCGCCGGATACAATAATACGCATATTCCCGCTCCCGCGTCTGGCTTTGGCCCCGCTCTCCGGCAGGGCCGCCGCCCATGATTTTCGTCACTTATGATAACGTGAAATATTCAGCAATACCCCTACGACCCCCATGGACATCAGCAGCGAGGAGCCGCCGTAGCTCAGGAAAGGCAGGGCGATGCCGGTAACCGGCAAGGTATTGGTCACCACCCCCAGGTTAAGGAAAGCCTGGATCCCCAGGCTGGTCGTGATGCCTGTAGCTAAAAGGGTGCCGAACATATCGGGGCAGCGGCTGGCGATCTTATATCCTCTCCAGATCAGCAGGATAAACATCAGCACGATAAAAGCCGCCCCGATAAATCCCAGTTCTTCGCCAATGATGGCAAAAATAAAGTCGGTGTTTTGCTCCGGCAAAAAGCCCAGCTTCTGCCGGCTGTTGCCGATGCCCATGCCCCAGAAGCCGCCGGAGCCCAAAGCATAAAGGGACTGGATCGGCTGGTATCCCATGCCGATAGGATCGCTCCAGGGGTCCAGCCAGCCGATGATCCGTTTCATCTGGTATTCGGAGTTCATGATCAGCACCGTCACTCCGGCGGCCCCGGCCAGCCCGGTGCCGATAAAGTACAGCCAGCGCAGGCCCGACACCAAAAGTACGATCATGACCATGGCGGCGATGGCTATTGTGGTGCCCAGGTCGGGCTCTTTCAGGATCAGGGCCAGAATCACGCCTACCACGATAATGATATGGCCCAGATCTCCTTTAAGGTCGTTGGGGTCCGCCTTGTACCGGCTGAGGATATCCGCCATAAACAAGGCCACGGAAAACTTGGCGATTTCCGAAGGCTGAAGGTTAAAAATCCCCAGAGGAATCCACCGGTGGGAACCTTTGGTATCCTCAAAGAAAAACACCACGATCAAAAGCAGAATATTAGCCAAAAGCAGAGGTTTGGTGAAATAGCGGAATTTGTTGTAGGGAAAATTCATGGCCGTCAGCATGGCCGCCAGGCCCACCAGACCGAACAGCCCCTGACGCTTTAAATAGTAAAAAGGGTCGCTGGAAAGCGTGTCATAATAGCTGGCGCTGAAGACCATCACAACGCCGATGCCGACCAAAAATACGACGATTAAAAACAGCCAGATATCCGGCGTTCCTTTTTTCAATTGCTGCATGGTTTTCCCTCCCCGGCGCCGGCTATCCGCCGGACCAGTTCCTTAAAGGCTTTGCCTCTTTCTTCATAGTTCCTGAACATGTCATAACTGGAGCAGGCGGGAGCCAAAAGCACCACCTGTCCTGGGCGCGCTTCCCGGCGGCATAGTTCCACCGCCTCCTCCAGGCTGCCCGTTTTAAAAATCCATAGAAAGCCCTGCTCCAAAAGGGCTTTCTCTATCCTATCCTTATCTTCGCCAATTAAGACCACCGCAGAGGCTTTTTCCGCGATTTTTTCTGCAAAAGGACGGTAAGACGCGCCCTTGCCCCGTCCTCCGGCGATCAGCACCACCGGCTCCTCAAAACTGTCCAGGGCTTTGATGGCCGCGTCCACGTTGGTGGCCTTGGAGTCGTTGACATAGCGGACGCCGCCGATTTCCGCCACGGGCTCCAGCCGGTGTTCCACCGCCCGGAAGGCCATGGCTCCCCGGCGGACGCTCTCCGCCGGAAGGCCGAAGGCCAGAGCCGCCGCAGCAGCAGCCAGCAGGTTTTCCTTGTTGTGAGCACCCGGCAGGGCAAAGCCCTCCGCTGAAAACAAGAGCTTATCCACCCCATGGGCGCTTAAAAACAGCTGGCTTCCCCCCTTCAGCCAAAGGCCTTCGGCCAAAGGCTCCTGACGGCTGAAAAACAGGACCCGGGGTCCTTTGGGCAGACCGGGGGTAAGCTCTGCTTCCTTTGCTTGTCCGGCTAAGATCTCCAGGCCCCCCCGGCGCAGCAGGGGATCGTCGTAGTTCAGGATCAGCCAATCCCCCCGATCCTGATTTTTGGTGATACGCCATTTCATGGCGCAGTAATTTTCAAAGGTTTTGTGCCGGTCCAGATGATCCGGCGAAAGATTTAAAATCACCGCCACCCGGGGCCGGAAGGCGCCGATGGTTTCCAATTGGAAGCTGGACAGCTCCAGTACCGCCGGCTGGTCCTCTCCCAGCTCTGCCGCCGCCTCCACAAAGGGCCGGCCGATATTGCCGCCCACAAAGGCGCCGGGATATTCCAGCTTCAGAATATCCCCCAGCAAACTGGTAACCGTGGTCTTGCCGTTGCTGCCGGTGACGGCCAGAATCGGCGCGGCGCAGCTTAAATAGCCCAATTCAATTTCATTGGTAAAGGGAACTCCGGCCCGGGCCGCCGCTAAAAGGCCCGGTTTGTCCAGGGGTACGCCGGGGCTCATCACCACCAGCTGGGCGCCGAAGCCCAAAGGATCCGGTTCTTGTCCCAAAGCCAGGGCCACTCCGGCCTCTTTTAGCTCCGCCAGGATTTCCGGCGGAAAGTCCTGTTCTTTCCTGCCGTCATTTAAACAGGGACGGGCGCCCCGGCCCATGCTGAAACGCAAAGCCGCCAGACCGCTTTTGCCGCCTCCCACGATATAAACCTTCCGATCTTTCAGCGGAATCCCTGCTTTTTTTTCTTCCCGCTCCATCTTGCTTCCCCCCTGTTCCGGCGGCCCCGCCGGCATCCTCTCTCCCCTGCCGGTTCGATCCTAGAGCAGGATAGCCAAAAAGAGCAGGGCGGCCAAAGCCGTCACCAGCCAAAAGGCCGCATCCACCTGACTTTCGTTCCAGCCGCAAAGCTCGAAATGGTGGTGGATCGGGGCCATCCGGAAAAGGCGTTTTCCCCGGGTCTTTTTGAAATAGGCGATCTGCAGGATTACCGACAGGACTTCCACTACATAGATAATGCCCAAAAGCGGCAATAATAGTTCCGTTTCGGTTAAAATCGCCATGGCGGCCACGGCGCCCCCCAATGCCAGAGAGCCGGTATCCCCCATAAACACCCGTGCCGGATGCAGATTAAAAAATAGAAATCCCAGGCAGCTGCCGGCCATGGCCCCGCCATACCAGGTGAGATGCCCCAGGCTCCAGGCCCTGCATAACAAGAGGTAGGCCAAAGCCACAAAAAAGGTGACGCCGGCGCATAAGCCGTCCAGTCCGTCGGTAAAGTTAACCGCATTGGCAGCGGCCGTGACCAGCAGGGCGGCAAATAGGATATACAAAGGTCCCAGCTCAAGGTACCGGTCTGCAAAGGGTATCCATAGAAGCCCCCCCCGGGCAAACCAGACCAAAGTGCCGAAAAGCAGGCCGATCACTGTCTGAGCCGCAAATTTCTGGGAGGCTGTCAGTCCTTCCGACTGCCGCTTCTTGATTTTCAGGAAGTCGTCGGCAAAGCCCACCAGGCCAAGGGTCAGCGTCAGCCCCAGCGCGGCAAAGCTCTGCCAGTTTAAGGTGTCGGCAAAGAGCATGGCAACCGGTATGGTGATGAAAAACATGACGCCTCCCATGGTAGGCGTACCGGATTTGGTCAGGTGAGTCTTGGGGCCGTCGTTTCGGACAAACTGACCGAACTTGAACCGCCGCAGGACGGGGATCAGCACCGGTCCGCTTAATAAAGCCACCGCCAGTGCCGCCAATCCTGCCTTGATATAATCGGGCATACTGTCTGAACCTCTTTCGGGCGTAGTCTAGATCAGCGTATTCTCCATGGCCTGCTTTGCTTCTTCATAATCGTCAAAATGCAAAGTCTCGCCGCCGATGATCTGATAGTTCTCATGGCCTTTGCCACAGATCAGCACCGTATCGCCGGGCTGTGCCATGCCGATAGCCTGGATTATAGCTTTATGCCGGTCCGGCTCTTTATAGACCCGGGCCCGGGTCTGGGGGCCGGCCATCCCCGTCAGAATTTCCTCGATAATAGCCTGGGGCTCTTCATCCCGGGGGTTGTCCGAGGTAACGATGCAGCAGTCCGACAGCCGGGCGGCGGCGTTGCCCATCAGGGGGCGTTTACTCTTATCCCGGTGGCCGCCGGCGCCGAAAACGGTGATGACCCGGCCCCGGCAAATCTCCCGGGCGGTGGTAATGCAATTCACCAGGCTGTCCGGCGTATGGGAATAATCCACAAACACATGGAAGGGCAGCTCTTTATCCGGCTCCACCTGCTGAAAACGGCCCGGCACCGGCCTCAAGCCCGCCAGGGCCCGCTGGATCACGCCGATGGGCACGCCCTCCACCAAAGCCGCCGCGGTGGAAGCCAGTGCGTTATAGACATTGAAGCGGCCGTGGAGCTTCATTTTTACCGGATAACTGCGTTCCGCGCAGATCAGCTCGAACTGGGTGCCCTGGGCGGCCAGCCGCAGGTTTTCCGCCCGCACATGGCTTAAGGGATTCAGCCCGTAGGTGATTACCGGCACGCGGCAGTGATCGGCCAAAAACATGCTGGAGGGATCGTCAAAGTTTAGTATAGCCGCTTTTTTTCGTTTTTTCGCCCCTTGAGGGGAAAGGGAGGAAAAAAGTTTTGCTTTCTGGTTCAGATAATCCGCCATGGTACCATGATAATCCAAATGGTCCTGGGTCAGATTGGTAAATACCGCCAGGTCGAATTCCACCCCCGCCACCCGGCCCTGGGCCAAGGCATGGGAGCTGACCTCCATCACCGTATAATCCGCGCCCTGATCGGCGATCTGCCGCAAAAGCGCTGCCAGCTCCGGGCTGTCCGGCGTGGTCAGCTTCTGCGGCAGCCGCAGGGAACCAACCCGGTTTTCCACGGTTCCCAAAAGTCCCGTTTTCTTTTGGTTTTCCTCCAAAATCGAGGCGATCATATTGGTGACCGTAGTCTTGCCGTTGGTGCCGGTAACGCCGATCATGCCCATGGCTAAGGATGGGCGGCCTTGAGAATTCTGAAAGATCTGTCCCGCCGCCTGCCGGCTGTTCCGGACAAGAATCCAGGGCACCTCCGCCAGACAGCATTCCTCTTTTTGCAGAACTACCGCCGCCGCGCCTTTTTCCAGGGCGTCGCCGATAAAACGATGCCCGTCGCTGTGTTCCCCCTCAAAACAGAGGAAAAATGCCCCGGGGATCACCTTCCGGGAGTCGCTGGTTACCAGGGATATCTCTTTGCCGCATTCTAAGCCGCTTTGCTGACGGATCACGCCGTCAACACCGGCCATTAATTCGCTTAACTTCATGGGTCCACCTCCTGGGTCGCGGATCAGGGACCTGCCAGATCCCCCATCGCCCCTTCCTCGATAGGCTCCTCCAGGCTTACATAAACCGTGCTGCCTGCGTTCACCATGGTACCGGGCGTGGGCTCCTGGTACATCGCCGTACCTTGACCGGTTATTTCAAAGCTTAAGTTGTACTCCTGCGACAACTGCTGAATCTCTTCAGCAGTCTTGCCGGCCAGCTCCGGCACCGGGATCTGCTGCACGGTTTCCAAAGAAGCCGGCAGCTTCGTATATAATACAACCGTTCCGCCCTTGACCATCTTGGTATTGGCTAAAGGCAGCTGGGCGATCACCTTATCGCCGGAGCCCACCACCGTGGTGGAAAGGCCCAGGCCCCAAGCCTTCTGCTGGGCACTGTCTACGGAGAGATCGCAAAGATCCGGCAGGGTCACGCTTTCCACGACGCCGCCGGTAAAATCCCGGGGATCCACCTGAGCGGAGATCTTCATGTAATTTAAGATGTCGGTGGCGGCCGCTTTGAATACGGGACCGCAGACGGCGCCGCCGGTATGTACGGAAGTCTTGGGATTATCACAAACCACCAGCACCACGATCTGGGGATCGTTGACGGGGGCCACGCCCATAAAGGAAGCGATAAATTCGTTCTTGGAATATCCGCCGGTGGGCAGGATCTTCTGGGCCGTACCGGTTTTGCCTCCCACCCGGTAGCCCTTGATATAGGCGGTTTTACCGGTGCCCACACTGACTACGGTCTCCAGGGCGTCCAGCACCTTCCGGGAGGTCTCCGGGGAGATCACCTGCCGGACCACTTCCGGCTCCACAGTCTCCAGCACGCTGCCCTGGGAGTCCCGGATTTCCCTGACCACCTGGGGCTTCATCAGATTTCCCCCGTTGCAGATGGCGGAAAATGCGTTCAAAAGCTGAATGGGGGTCACGGCGTTGGACTGGCCGATGCTCATGGAGCCTAAGTCCAGCTCGCTGCAGGTCTTCTGATTCACCAGGATACCGGTGCTTTCGCCGGAAAGCTGGATCCCGGTCTTTTGTCCGAAGCCAAAGCCGTTCAGATATTTGAAGAACAGGTCTTTGCCCAGATTCTGGCCGATGGTGATAAAGGCCGGGTTACAGGAATTTTGTACCGCTTCCAAAAAGCTCTGACTGCCGTGGGCCCCCAGCTTCCAGCAGCGGATAGTGCCGCCCTTCAGCTTGATGGCGCCGCCGCAGTAATAGTAGTCATTTAATGACGCTACGCCTTCTTCCAAAGCGCCGCTCATCACCACCGTCTTGAACGTGGAGCCCGGTTCGTAGGCATCGGAAATCAGCATATTCCGCCAGCTCTCCTCGGGGTAGCTGCCGTAGTTATTGGGATCGAAGGTGGGGTATTCCGCCATGGCCAATACCCGGCCGGTCTTGGGCTCCATCACCAGGATGCCGGCTTTGTCCGGCTGGCGTTCCGCCACCATGTTTGCCAGCTCCCGCTCGCAGATATACTGGATGCTTTCATCTATCGTCAGCACCAGGCTGGAACCGTCCACAGGAGCGATATATTTCTGTGCGGCGTCCACGATGCTTTGGCTGCGGGTGTCCTGCTCCACCATCAAAGTGCCGTTCTTGCCGGAAAGCACGCTCTCATAGGAGGCCTCGATGCCGCTGAGGCCGTTGTTATCCAAGCCTACAAAGCCCAGCATATTCGCCAGCAGGGTTCCTTTGGGGTACACCCGTTCCGGTTCTTCATGGCTGTAAATGCCGGGAAGGTCCAGAGCCTTGACTGCGTCGGCGGTCTCTTTTTCCACCTTTCGTTTAACATACATGAAATTTCTGTCGGTGTTCGTAATTTTCTTAAGGACGTCTTCTTTATCCATATCCAGATAAAGAGCCAGCTGGCCGGCAATTTCATCGGCCTTTTCGGATTTGACCACCTCCGACGGCGTAGCGTAGAAGGAATCCGTGCTGATGCTGATAGCCAGGGGCTTGCCGTTGGTGTCATAAATCACGCCCCGGCGGGCCTTGATCGTCAGATTTTGAAACCGGTTCTCATAGGCCATATTTTGATATTCTTCGCCTTTAAACAACTGAATCCAGATCAATCTGCCAAAAAGTCCCACAAAACCCAGTGTGACGATGACCAGCATGATCTGAATTCTTTGTTTTGATTTTATCGTTACAGGCTTTTGTTTCACGTCACGTCCTGCCTTCATCCATTATTTCCAGGCCAGAAGAAAGTCGATGATCGCAGCCAGGGGTCTGACGCTTTCCGCCTCCTCCTCAACAGTTTCCACCGGTTTGATTTTCCCTTCCGCAATCACTGTGCTGGATAATACCATGTATTCCAGATCGGAGGACCTGACCATGCCTAATTCCTGGCTGGCAATGGACTCAATGCGGTCAAGGGACTCCAGATTGGCGATCCGGCTTCTGAGCCTCTCGTTTTCCATCAGGATCTTATCATTTTCACCGGCGGTGGTATTCAGCTGATAGTTGAGATTGCTTACTCCGGCCTTAACAAATGTGTATGAGATACCCATCAAAAATAATACCGCCGCCATACCTAAAAATACCCAGACTACCGCCTGACGGTAGTCTGCGTTTGATTTTACCTGGCGTTTAACCAGCCGTTTGGCGGCTGCGGCCTCTTTGACCTGAGGTCTGGCGTTTTTGCTTTGTCGGGAGGCTGCCTGCCTCTGCCGCCGGGGCTCATACTCCACATAGCCGCCGGATACTTTTCTCAGTGGAACTGCCATGTTCTCATGTCTCCATTTCTGAAAAAGGTTTTTCGGATTTTCGAAAGCCTCTCAGCTTGGCGCTTCGGGCCCGGGGATTTTCCGCCAGTTCCTGCTGCGAGGGCAAGATCGGCTTACCGGTCAGTACCTTGCCCTTTGCCGATTTTCCGCATATGCACACCGGAAGGTCCGGGGGGCAGGTGCAGCCGGCTGCCAATTCTTTCATCTTCGTCTTAACGATCCGGTCTTCCAGGGAGTGAAAGGTAATCACCGCCAGGCGCCCCCCCGGCGCTAAAGCTTCCACCGCCGACGCCACTGCCGCCTCAAGGATCTCCAGCTCGCCGTTCACCGCGATTCTGAGAGCCTGAAAGGTCCGTTTAGCCGGGTGAGGCCCCTCCTGCCGGGCGCCGGCGGGGATGGCTTTCTTAATCACTTCCACCAGGCGGCCTGTGGTTTCGATGGGCTTTTGCTGTCTTTCGGCCACGATAAATTCGGCGATTCGTTTGCTCCAGCGTTCTTCGCCGTAGCGGCGGATAATTTTTTCCAGTTCCGCCGCCGCGGCCGTATTTACTAACTCCGCGGCGGTGGTCCCGCCGGCGGTTTGATCCATTCGCATATCCAACGGGCCTTCCTGCATATAACTGAAGCCCCGTTTTGCTTCGTCCAGCTGAAAGGAAGAGACGCCCAGATCCATCAGGATGGCTTGCGGCCGGATCCCGCCCAACTCCGCCAGGGTCTCTTCAAGCCGGCTGAAGTTTTGGTGGACCAAAGTAAAGCGGCCCTCCATGCCGGCTGCGGAAAGTCTGGTCCGGGTGGCCGCCAGAGCGTCCTCATCCTGGTCCAGGGCGATCAGTCTGCCGCCCGGCTGAGCTTCCCGCAGCATGGCCAGGCTGTGTCCGCCGCCGCCGGCGGTGCAGTCCATCACGGTCATTCCGGGCTTAAGCTCCAAAAGGTCCAGGACTTCGTCCAGCAGTACCGGCCGGTGGCAGAATTCGATCATTGAAAGAGCTCCTCGGCCAAAGCTTCGTAATCGTCGTCCAGACCGTCACGGTAGCTGTCCCAGGCGGCCTTATCCCAGATTTCCAGATGGTCGCCGGCGCCGATCACATAGACTTCCTTTTCCAGGTGAGCGTAACTGCGCAGTTCCTGATTGATATTAATGCGGCCCTGCCGGTCGGTTTCACATTCGCTGGAACCGGAGAAAAAGCGGCGTTTGAAGTCCCGGGTCCGCCGGTTAAACACGCTTAAGCTGTTCAGCTTTTCTTCCAGGCGGCCCCATTCTTCCAGGGTATACACAAAGAGACAGGATTCCATGCCCTTACAAATAATGTAGCGAAGCCCCAGGGCATCCCTGAATCTGGCAGGCATAATCAGCCGGCCTTTGTCGTCGATGCCGTGTTGGTATTCGCCGTTGAAGGTCATGGGTTTTCACCTCCTGTCTCCACTTCTACCCCACTTTGTCTCCTAGATACTCCATAGTATACCACTTTACTCCACATCGCACCACTATTTTTTAAAGATTCAACCGAAAAAATTTCATAAAAATTTAATACCAGGAAAGAGTTTTTTTCCTGAATTACCCAATGAAAAAGGGCCGGCTTCAGCCGACCCTAGATGCGTGGTTTTTTTCTTTTTCTTCAGCCATATATTGTGCCTTTTTATGCCTGACACTGTTTTCGCGAAAATATAGTCGCTTCGCCTCCCCCATAATCCGGTCCACCAGACGGGGGTCGTAACGGCCGGTGAAGGCTTCCCCCACTAAATTGCTGGTTACCAGCCAGGCTTTTTGCCGGTTAATCCTTTCGTCGATCAGAAGGATCAGCTGCTCTTCCGCAAAGTCGGTGAGGCGCTCCGTGCCAAGGTCCTCCAAAATCAGGAACTCCGTCTGCAAAAGGCTTCGGAAAAAGGGGCGGTCCCCCCCTTTTTCCCCACTTCCATAGAGTTCGTCCCGGAGTTCTTCGATCAAGGTCCCCACCCGGCGGTAAACCACTCCCCCGCCGCCGGCCAAAACCAGGTTGGCGGCGGCGCTGGCCAGATGGGTTTTTCCGTTTCCTACGGGGCCGTATAAAAACAGGTTCCCCGGGTATTGGCCGGCAGCCAGCTTTTCCGCAAAGCTTTGAACTGCGGCGGCCAGTTCCCCGGCGGTTTCGGGATTTTCGTACCATTTTAAGGAAAAGTTTCCGAAGGTCTGGGTCCGCTGCAAAGGCCCCAGGCCGCTGCCTGCCGCCGCCTTTTGGCCGCCTTCCCGGCGGGCGCAGACACAAGGCTCCCCGGGCCGGATATAACCCCGGTCCTGGCAAAAAGGGCAATCCCAATTTACGTCGTATACCTGCTGATCCAGTCCCAGCTTTGCCAGTTCCCGGATCTTTTCCGCCTGAAGCTCCTTCAGCCGGCGCCTGGGCGCCTGGCTGTCCCGGCCCTCGTATATGGACACCAAAGCCTGGCGTCCGGCTTCGTTTATGGCCTGATCCAGTGCTTTCAACTGGGGGGCCCTCAGATAGAGCTCCTCGATGCGGTTATCCCTTTGGGCTTGTTTTAAAAGCCGTTTTGTCTCTCTATCCATAGCTTCTCCAAAATCATCCTGTTTTCGATATTCTGCGGGATCTACTCTTCCTCGTAGCCGGCCCAGATGCTCTCCCGGCCCTTTTCCTGGCGCTGTTCCGTACGGTTGGCACGGCCCGGCCTCTGGGCGAAGCCCTCCGAGGCCTTGGCTTTTTCCGCCCGGGCCAGCTTCTGTTCATCTTTTTCCGCCTGACGCTTATGAAGGATTTCCTCACAGTCCTCCAAAGAGGACACGCCCTGCCGGTACCAGTCTTCCAGTATGCGGTCCAGATACTTGAAGGAGGCGTTGGCGGCTCCCACCGTCTCCCTGGCTCCCCGGGCGATCACACTGTGGCTCAGTTTCCAGGCCACATGCCATTTGACATAAAGCTCCCGTTCGGTCACCGTTACCATACCGTAAAGTCCCAAATAGTCTTTTTTGATCTCCGCCGCCTTTTGACTGATCCAGTCCACCTCGTCCATGAAGCGCACCAGACCGTCGATGGTCAGGATACCGGCTCTGTGGAGCCTTTCCGCCAAGGGCTTGTAGCTTCTGACCTGGGTGAGCCCCCGCTGAAAGACCAGACGGTAAAAGGTGATGATAAAATCCGTGGACCAGCCGTATTTGATATTCAGTTCCTGGATCAGCTGTTTTTCCCGGGCGGTAACGCTGAGACTTCCCTTCAGCTTATCCAATTCTTTAATAATGCTGCAATAGTCGAAATCCTGCCGGTTCAGCTCTTTAGCCGCCTCGGTCTGCGAAGCGCCGGCCCGGTCTTTTTCTTCTTCTTCCCAGACCTGATAAAGCTTGTTCCACAAGGGCGTAAAGGCGACGCGGGGCCTTTCCTTCTCCCCTTCCCAGACCGCCCAGCCTTTACCCAGGGCCCAGCCGATCCAGGGATCTTTGCCTTGTTGGACGCCGGAGGCTTCATTGAGAATCCGGGCCCTGTGCATGGCCAGGATCAAAATCCCCAATTCCTCGGGGGCGATATTTAAGGTCTGCAGACGTTCCAGAAGCCATACCGGTACGGCTACGCTGCCCTTTTCCATCATGAACTGTCCGTATTCTCCAGCCTTCATGCCATTCTCCATCTTCTTTGATTTCAGGGCTGCCCCGGCATCAGGAGAGTTTCCTCTTCTTCTCCCGGGCTGCTCCTCCGGCAATCAGGCGGCGGCGCCATCTTTACATCCCGGACCAGCACCTGAATATTTTCCACATTCATTCCGCAAAACTGTACGATCTGCCGGTTCAGCCGGCCGGACACCTCCGCCGCCGTTTCCTGAACGGGCCTGGGCAATAAAGCGGTGAATTCCAGGGAAACCGAAACATTGCCTCTGCTTACTTCCGTGGTCATGCGGCTGATCTGCTCCACCGCACGGACCTGGCTGACGATCCCCCGGCAAAGCTGCTCCATGGCCTGCTGGGTGATGATCAGGCGGCCCATGGAACTGAACCGGGGCTGCATGATAGTCTTTTCCCCATGCTTGGCTTTGTTTGCCGAGGTGATGCCGATCAGATAGCGGATCGGCCGCATCAGGTAGCCCGGCAGATCTTCCTTTACTTCCATTACCGGCACCGGAATCACATGCATGCCATAGGTCTGGCGCAGCTGACGGGCCATGGCGATTTCCTCCGGCGAGGCCAGATCTTCGATATAAAAAAACTTTTCCGGCGCCGGCAGATTCAGGGCGCGGGCGATCAGCGCCACCATTTTTTCGGAAGTTCCTAAAATCAAAAGCCGCGCCGGCCGGACATGCTCCAACTGCTTTATCACCTGCTGGCGGTGCTTGGGGTCGGTGAAAATCGCACGCTTTACCGCCTTTATGGCGGAGGGTTCCGCCTTGGCGGAAATGCCGGCCATCCGCTTGCCGTCCCGGATCAGCAGGCCGTCGTCGATTACCGCATCAATATTGTTTTCATAAGCCACCGTCATCGCCCGGTGGCTTTTGCCGGTTCCGCTGGGGCCTACCAGACCGAAAACTTTCATGAGCACCATCCTGCTTTGTAAAATGTTATGTCATGGATGCCATTACATTTTACCACAGAAACTATTTTCAAGATAGGCGATAGGATAATTTTTGCAATTGTCCCTTCGGCGCCGCCGGGAAGCTCCGTTCATCCGTTTTCCGGAGCCGTACCCGTTGCTCCCGGAGCCGCGCCGGCAGATTCCGGCGGCGTGCCTCCGGCTGAGGGCGGCGTGCCGCCGGGATTATCGCCGGTTTCCCCGCCCTCAGGCATTCCTCCGGAACCGGGGCCCCGGCGGCCTCCGGGATTTGCCCCGCCGTCAATGCCGCCTTCCCGGCCCTGACCGAAGCTCCCTCCCGGGCCGCCGCCGGATCCTCCGCCGGGGCCGCCGCCAACGCTGGTGGCCGCTCCCGCAAGGGTAACGCTGTAGGCTTCCGTTCCCCCGCTGTACCCCTGGCCGGCGTACAGACCGTCGGCAGCTTCGCCGCTGTGGCTGCCGCCGCTGAACGCCTTATATACGGCGCCTTCCCGGAACTCCGGCAGGGACACCACGATATTCTGCCAATCTTTGGCGGGAGCAAAGGTCAGCACCTCTTTCCCCGCTTCGTCTTCCAGATGGAAGAGAGTTCTCCCGGATTGCCGGCTGTCAAAGGTGAGGCTTACGCCGGACTGTGCCGAATCGCTGCCCACCCCCTGGGCCATGGCCCCGCTGCCTGCGGCGATCAGGGTCCCGCCGTTCATGGTAAAGCCACGATCATAATCCAGGGCGCCGTTGGCCCCGGAAGAGGGGCCGTTTACGATCAGGGTTCCGTCGTTCATGACGACGCCTCCGTTGGCGTCTATGCCGTCTCCGTCGGCGTCGATGATAATGCGGCCGCCGTTGATGACAATATCACAGGATACCTTCAGGCTGCCGAAATTATCCCCGCCGCCCGGGCGGGCCGGCGAATCCCCGAAGAACTGCCCGCCGGTCTCCGGGTTTTCACCGCCGCCGGTGGCCGGATTGACGCTGCCTCCGGCCTCCCCGTCATTTCTGACGCCGGTTGTCAGGGCGTCGCTGCCGCCGGCCGAATTAATGCCGTCGTCCTCTGCCGTAAGCCGGATATCGCCGCCGTTAACAGTCACCAAAGCAGCTTCCAGCCCCTCATAGCACCGGTTTACTTTAATCTGCCCGCCGTTGACCGTCAGGTAATTATCGGCGTGAATGCCGTCGTCGCCGGTATATCCGTCGATCTGGCCGCCGTTGATGATAATGGAGTCATTGCAATGCAGGGCGTCGTCTGCCGCATCCACCGCCAGCCGGCCCTCATCCATCTGGATATAGACGCCGGCCTTCAGCCCCTTTGCCGAAGCGTCCTGATCAAGCGTGCCCTCATCACCGCCGCCGCAGGTAAGATCAAAACTGCCGCCCCGCAGTACCAAAGCCGTCTCCGCCTGGATACCGTCGTTGCCTGCCTCGATGACAAAGTCGCCGCCGGTGATTACAATAAAACCTTTATCCTCCTCCTGGTCATTATCGGACTGCAGACCGTCCTCCCCTGCCGTCACCACCAGGCTGCCGTCGCTGACCGCCAGGCTGTCCCTGCCCTTGATGCCCTCCTTAAGGGCCGTCACCGCAATCTGCCCGCCGGTGATTTCCAGAGCATCCTTGCTGTGGATGCCGTGACCGTAAAGGCCGGTTACCGTCAGGCCGCCGCTGCCGTTGATCGCCAGATCCGCTTTGCTGAAAACGGCGGCGTCGGGTTCGTCTTCTCCTTCCCCTAATTGATACGCCGGTCCGTCGGAGATATAGTTTTCCGTTTCCTCCGCCAGGGTCAGCCACACTTTGGCGGCGCTTTTGACAAAGACCGGGGCATTGTCCTCGCAGATCACCTTGGCGCCTGCCAATAAAAGGGTGACCTCGGCGTCGTCTCCGGCGTCCACCAGGATCTGCCCGTTATCCAGGGTGCCGGAGATCAGATAGGTGCCGGCGGCGGAAATCCTTACGCCGCCGCCGTCGGCAGCCGCTCCGCTGCCGGTCACAGCCGCTTTGCCGCCCTGAAGAAGGATTTCGGCGGTGATTTGGTCATCCGCCGCCTGGCCCTGACTTTTTTCATCGTCGAATTGATAAGCCAGGGCCGCCAGCGCGGCGGCGGATTCCGGTCCCTGACTGTCGGCCAGGCCGGTCTGGGCGGCATCAGCCTCGCTGTCCCCTGTCTTTTCCCGGGCCTGGCATCCGGTCAGCGCCAGCCCCAGGGCCAATAGTGTGGTTAAAGCCGCCCGGAAAACGGTGCGAAGTATTTTCTTTTCTTTGTCCATGGGTTTTCTCCTTCTTTCTCTTTTGGCCCTCAGTCCTACAGACTTTGCTCCTGGGCGGAAACCCGGCAGCAGATCACCGTCAGATTGCCGTTACGGCAGCGTATCCCGTCGATAAGCTCCTTTTCTCTCCGCGGCTCCTTCAGCCGGATCCGGTAGGTCAGTTCAAACATGCTCCCCAGATTTACCGTCTTTACCTTTTCCAAGGAATGATAAGCCAGGTATTCCGCGAATATATCGTCAAAAATCTCCGTGTAATCCAGGTTTTCGGGCATGGTGATCCGCAGCTCCCGCATGGCTTCCTCTTCGTTGCCGAAAGGCGCCTTGAAAAGCGCCAGAAAAGCGGCGCATAAAATCAGGGTAATTAAAATCCCGAAGCCCACGTAGCCCATGCCCATGGCCAGGCCCACCGCCATGGCAAAAAAAATGAAACAGATTTCCTTGGAGGTGCCCGGCACGGACCGGAAGCGCACCAGCCCAAAGGCTCCCAGCACCGCCACTCCGGCTCCCAGGTTGCCGTTGACCATCAGAATGACGATCTCCACCAGAGCCGGCAGCATCACCAGGGAAATCATCAGGCTTTTGCTGTAAGGTCCCTGGACCCGGTAAGCGCCGGCAATGACCAGACCGCAGCCCAGAGCCGCCGCCGTACAAAGAAGCAGCACCGAAAGACTCAGTTCCCCCGAGGCGCCGATTAAGCTTGCAAACATAGCATTGCTCCTTCCCGGCCCCCGGCGAGCTCCGCCGCCGCCGTCCTGCGGGCTTTTTCGGCTACCGCCGGGGCCATATCCATTTTATATACCGTTCCGTATTTGGAAAACGAGGCGGGATAAAGCTGAAGCTCCGCCAAAAGCCGGGCCAGCCAAAGGGGCAATGCCCCCGGCGCCTTGATTTCCATCAGCAGGCTTTTTCCGTCCGGCAAAAACACCGGCCGGCTGCCCCGGTCTTCCAGGCTTAGATCCTGCCAGCGCCGCCGCAGGTTCCGGTCAAAGGTGATCCGCAGATCCGGCTCCTTTGTTCCCACAAAAGCCTGGCGGTCGTAAGCCAGATACACTTTTGGCGCCAGACGATAATGCTGCAGGACATAGCCGATCTCTCTCAGGATCTGTTCATCTTTATCCGGCAACAAGCCGCCGGCCAGAAAGCCCCGGGTTTCTTCGGCGTCCAGCAGCAGCCTTCTTTTATATACGGTGCTGCCGCATTTTTTCTTCAGTTCCAAAAAGGCCGGACCCCCATCCTCCTTGCCGTAGGCCCGCAGACGGAGCTTCTCTTTATAGGCCGGCTTCTCGATGGAGGTGCGGGCCAGGAGAAAATCCCCGGTATCATAATAAAGGTTGGCCACCCGGCTGAGGCCGTAGCCTTCGTCCCGGAGCCGGCCCGCGGCGGCCTCCCAAAAAGCCTGGTATTGGCTTTCGCTGATTCCATATTTTTCTTCCCTGCGGCAAAATACCAGCCGCAGGCTTTGTCTGCTTTCCATGATCCGGCAGGCCTCCTTCTCCCTTAACCGTTTCAGGGTTCCTTTTCAGGCCCCTGCTTCCGGAGGTTTTTCAAATTCTTTACCGTAATTTTACCTGGAAAATGTGGCCTGCCTTTGACGGCTTTATGGAAATTCCGTGAACTGGATTTACCGGTATTTAAAGGCAAAAAACAAGCCCAAATGCAAGACGCCTGCCGGCGCTTATCTCTGAGCTTGCCGTCGTACAAAAAAAGCGCTCCCTGGCGAGCGCTCCTCTCATAGGATCGAAAGGTTAATTTGAGGCTGATTAATGACCGGCCGGAGTTACCCTGGATTGAAAGCTTCAGGCTTCTTTCCCTTTTTTCTCCTCTTCCAAAGCCTGACACTCGGAGCAAAGGCCGTAAAATTCCAGACGATGACCTTCGATTTTGAAATCACATTGGTTTTTGACTTTCGTCTCAATGGTCTTCATCAGGCCCATCTCCACGTCGAACACCCTGCCGCACTGGCGGCACATAAAGTGGTAGTGGTTTTCCGGGCGTCCGTCGTAATGGCTCTGGCCGCTGCCGTAATTCAACTCCAGGATTTCGCCGTTGTCCCGCAGCAGATTCAGGTTACGATAGACCGTACCCAAGGAAAGACCGGGGATTTCCTGTCTGGCCTGCTGATAAATCCATTCGGCCGTAGGATGGATATCCACAGAGCGGAGTACGTCCAAAATCACCTTTTTTTGTTTTGTCATCCTCTGAGTCTTCTTCATCGCCATCATCCCTTATGAATAATAATTCTTATTAGAAATAGTACCTCTTTCCTGCCGCCCTGTCAAGAAAAATTCATAAAAATGGCAACGTGAAAGAAGCCTGCCTCTTATTTTCTTTTTTTATATTCAATCCCCATTTTGGCCAGCATCTTTTCCGCCCGGCCGTCAATCACAAGATTTGGCGAAAGCCGGATCACGGAAGCCAGGAGCTCCCGGTAATCCCCCAGGGAAGAATTGATACGGATTTTCACCGGTTTTTCTCCCTTTACCCCATCGTTTTTTACATAGTAGCTGCGTCCCATGCTGAAGAGCTTTGTCTCATCCTTCAAATAGGCCACTTCTCCCCATTTCAGGGTATAGACCCGTCGAAATGGTCCGGCGCCTTTTTCCTGAACCAGGCAGTCGTTATATAAGGTAACCTTGTCGTGTGAATCCTGCCAGGTGATAAAAGCGAAAGCCAGGGCAATGCAGCCCACGGCAAAGGCCACCAGATATTTTCCTCCGTCCCAGATCGCAATGGGGACAAATAAAGCGATCAGACAGGTGATCACCATCAGCTCTACCTTGATTCTGGTAAGATATTTATACTCCTTCAGGGGTTTTTTCCGTCTGTTTTCCATGCCGGCGCTTTTCCTCCTTATGGCCTTGGCAAAGGTTCAGCAAAAGAACTTCCCGGCTTTTCCGCCGTCTTCAGGCCAGTTCCTTTGCCACCCGGGCAAAAATCTCTTCCTCGGTTTCGTCCAGCACATTTACCACCGGCGCGGCCACCAGCTTCTGCATGGATTCCTTCAGCTTATCCTTGTCCACATAAGCCGCTTCGTAGTCATGGGTAGCGTAGCGGTAACGGGGATAAAACGGATTTACGGTAATCAGCCGCAAGGCTACCTGCCGCACCACCAGCAGGGAAATATTGGCGGCGGCCAGCTTGGCCATCCAGGATTTCAGTTCCGTAGGCGCGCCGGACACTAAAATTTTAATGGGGTCCTGCACCACGATGGCTTTACCCTTCAGCTTTTCCAGACCCAGTTCAAAAATCGCCTCAAAACCCAGTTGGCCGATGATGCCTTCCAGTACCACCGCCTCGGCGCCGGGACCGACTTTGGCCAGCAGGTCTTCCGTCATGGCTTCATCCAGCAAAGAGCCGGCCCGTACCACCTGTCCCGCGGCGGCCATAGCTTCGGTCTCCGCCCGGTCATGGGGCCAAAGAGGCAGCTCATAAGCGGCGGCGATAGCCGCCGTTTCTTCCACCAGAAGGTCGATGTTATTTGTCCGGGAGGCGCCGGTAGCCATGATGATGCCGTCGGTTTCCACCATGGGGGCGATGCGGCTTAAGGCCCCGTCCACCAAAACCAGGTCGCAGCCGTATTCTTTCAGGTATTCGTTGGCCCGGCGGATTTCCACAGATTTGGTGGGGCCGGCCAAAAGGATCAGGCCCGGTTTTCTGACCCGGCCGATCACCACTTTTCCTAAAGCCGTTTCAATATCGGTATGCTTCAAAATCTCTATATCCGCGGTGCTGCCTTTGGCACAGCTGTCGGCAATCGCCACCATTGTCCCCGGCAGGGCGTGAATTCTGGGCTTGGGCAGGCCGGTGATATGGTCCACCAGCTCGCCGTCATAGCCGATGCTGGTCAGAGCGATGGTCAGCCCTTTGGCATAGGCTCCGTCCATTACCACCTTCATTGTGGTGGTTTTTCCCGTATTTTTTGCGGTGCCGCAAAAACCGATGATCAAGGGTTTTTTCATTTCCTTCTCCTCTGGACCTTTTTCCACTTGGGTACGATGGACAGCTTCTCATAATCGCTTTTCAGCATGCCCAGGAAAAAGACGTTTACATATTTTCCTTCAATGAAAGCCTGGTTCCGCAGATGCCCCTCGGCCTTGTAGCCGAACTTAACCGCATTCTGCAGACCGTAGGGCTGGCTTTCCAGGATCTTCATGTAAGTCTTTTGCAGACCCAGGTCATAATAGGCCAGATCCAGCAAAACAATCAAAAGGTCCAGGCCGTAACCGGCCAGGCGCATATCCTTTTCTCCGATGCCCAAAAGCACTTCGGCATTGCCGTTTAAGCGGTCGATATCACGCAGGCAGCAGATGCCGATGGGCTCCTTGTCCCGGGAACGCAGTACCAAAAAGAGCAGCTTGGTCAGGGTGGGATCATAGATGCCGCCTTTGGCCGCCCGGATTTCCTCCTTAATGGTCTCCAGTTCCACGCTTTCATAGGCGTCGTAGGCCATGCGGAATTCCTTATCCATGTACCATTTTTGTAAAACGACCGCATCGCTTTCCTCCAGGGGCCGCAAAATCACTTTTCTTCCCTGCAGCATGAGGTCACCTCCTGTATATTTGTCAATACAACACGGATCACTTTCCCTTGCGGGATCATCTTTTTTCCGTCCGGATCAAAAACAGGCCGGACAGGATCTTCGGCGCAAAAAACGTGGACTTTTCAGGCATGACGATGCGGGGATCCCCGGTGCCCGCTTCGGCCACCGCCATTAATTCCTCAGGATCCACAGGATGCAGGGCCACGGCGATATCATAGCGCCCTTCGTCCACTTCTTTTTGCATTCGGACCAATTCGCTTTCGGCATAGTAATCAAAGTATCTCTGATCGTTGATCAGACTGTGCTCCAGTTCCAGAAGCGGATACAGGGTGTTTTCCAAAAGCCTGCAATCCAGACGGCCTACCACGTCGCTTTCGTCCGCCTGCTCTATGCCGTAGCTATATATTCCTTCCCGGGTATAGACGGCAAAATGATGGCGCCGGGGTGTGGCAAAGGCCGTTTCCCTTTTCAAAGGCAGCTGATCTTTGATCTCGGCAAAAGGCCGGCGGCCCCGGATCACCCGGTTGTAAGCCTGGATCCTGGCCTGGTCTGCCTGGCAGACATAGGCGATGCATTGTTTCAGTCCCATGCGCAAAGCGCTGTGGTAGCGGTGATGGCCGTCGGCGATATACAGCGGGCCCCGGGCCGTCAGAGCTTTCAGCTTTGCGCCCAGGGAGGAAGCCTCCGATACTTTGAATATCCGGTTTTCGATCCCGGAAAGCTCGGACTCCCCGGCAAAGTCGGAAGTAAACTCATAGACCGGCTCCTCTTCCGCCGCGGCCGCTTCCAGCACTTCCTGGACGCCGCTGCGGGTCAGCAGCCAGATAGGCTCCGTTACGTAGCCGGTTTCCTCCATCAGCCGGATCCTGCCTTTCACCTTTTCGTCAAAAGTCTTTTCGTGGCGGATGATTTCCTTTTCCTCATAAGGAGTCACCTCCACCGACGTCAGAAAGCCCAGCCGGCGGCCGGTGCCGTAACGCTGTTCATAAACGTAAAAAGCCGGCTCCCCGTCCTCGATCAAAAGCCCCTGCCGCAAGAAGGCCGCCAGGGTTTCCACGGGTTCTTCGCCCAGGACGATATGATAAAGGGACCTTTCGTTTGCCTTCAGGATGGCTTCCAGCCTGGTGCCCGGTTTAATCACATCATAAGGGGGACAGGTCAGCGGCTTCACCGCTTCCGCTGCCGGCCGGAGTCCGCTCAGTCCGTAAATATTTGTCAAATTACACCGCCCCTTTCTCAATAACCTATTTTATCATTTTTTCTTTGCCAGAGAAAGCCCAAAAAACCTGTTGCTATTTAAATATAGTTTGATATAATTTTTTCAGTAGATAAACATAATAAGCTTGTATGTAACTTGTATGTAAATAGATAGGAGGCTGTTTTATGATTAGCAAGGATATGTCCATTACCGATATCGTTATGGAGCACCCTGAAGTCCTGCCTGTGTTCAGGGAATACGGCCTGGGCTGCATCGGCTGCCTGGCTGCCCGGTTTGAGACCTTGAGCCAGGGGGCCGAGGTTCACGGCATTGATGTGGACCAATTGGTGGATGACCTGAACGCGGCTTTGGAAGACAAGGAATAAGACCAAGACATCGCCGGGAAAATAAAAAGGGCGGGCCGTAATGCGTTTTAAGCGTAATGCGGCGCGCCCTTTTGTTTTGTAAATGCGTTATCTCAAACGATGCTCGTAAGAGGATGCTGAGCCTCTAAGAGGAAGCCGATGCCTCTAAGCGGTCATTCTTAAAGAACAGTATGCCGGAACATCCTTATTCGGATTATTGCAACTGCTTTTCGCGGCAGGATTATCCAAGCTCATCCCAATATTAAAAGCGGGACTTGTCAACGTCGGTACGGTGTTCTGGCGATTTGCCGGCGAAAAGCAATTCAGGAACCGGGAGAAAGGGGAATCCCTCCTCAATCGTCTTCCGGCTCCGGCTCCTCTTCCCCGTCGTCGGAAGCAAGGGAGATCGGCAGCTTCCGGGAGATTCTGATCATATCCTCCGCCAGGCTGGCCACCTTTTCCCGGAAGACGAAGATGCAATCCATCTGGTCCGCCTCGTCCTGGACGATATCCTCCGCCAGGGTCCGGCAGTTGGGCGCGCCGCAGGCGCCGCAGTCCATGCCCGGCAGTTTTTTCAGGATATCGTTTACCGCTTCCATCTTCAGCATGGCTACTTCTGGCTTGGCGTCCAAAAGCAGGGCGGAGCGGTACTCAAGCCCCTGCCTCCAGCGGAAGTCCTGCCAGTGGTATTCTTCTTCCAAAGCGTTAAAGGGAACCCGCTGATTATTCCGGCAGGCCTGCCGGATGATCTCCTTGGCCACATAGGCGTTCTCTATGGTCAGCACACCGCCTACGCAACCGCCGCTGCAGGCCCGCCCTTCGATATAGTCGATCCCCTGGAGCCGTCCGATGGACAGGGATTCCAGCACCTCGATCAGATGGCTTAGGCCGTCTACCGCCAAAGAGCTGTATTTTTTGTCCACCATCTTGGCCTCGCCGCCCACGCAGGCCCAGCGGAGGCCGACAGAGCCGGCCTGGAGCTTTTCCGTAGGCTTTTTCAATCCCTTGACGATATTAAATAAGGGCCAGAAGACGTCGGAAATGGAGATGCTGGCGTTGATGACCGGATCGCCAAAGCCGATGGGCCGGCGGCCGGACGTCACTTCCGCGGTGCAGGGGGCAATATAAAAAATGCCGATCTCCTCTTTTGGATAGCCTTCCCGCTCCATCCGCTGCCTTACCAGCTTGGCCATGATCTCCATGGGCTGATTAATCGGGATCACGTTTTCCGCCAGCTCCGGAAAGCGTACGGTGATCAGCCGGGTTACCGTGGGACAGCCGGAAGAAATCACCGGCCGGATTTCCGGGTGCTCCTCCATATATTCGTTGATAAACCTGCCCAGATATTCCGCTCCTCTGGCTACGTCCACTACCCGCTTAAACCCCATTTCCCGCAATCCGGAAAAGATCAGATTAATATCGGTGCCGGCGGGGAACTGACCGTAGAGGGCCGGCGAAACCACCGCTACCGGATAGCGGAAGTCTTTGATCATATCCAGGCTTTTTGTCCGGGCCACTTTGGCATAAGTGGGACATACCCTGATGCATTCGCCGCAGTCAATGCACCGGCTCTCGATAATTCTGGCTTTGCCTTTTTTCACCCGGATCGCTTGAGTCGGACAAGTCTTGATACAGGTGGTGCAACCCACGCAGCGCTCTTTATCCAACCGGACGGAATGCATTGTCACTTCCAATCACCTCGCCAGCCCCTTTATTTCCCTCTATCCTAACATTCTATCACAAAAAACGGCGAAAGCTATATTCCGCCGTTAAGATAAACAAAAAGACCTGCCTTTTTCTTTGACTATGGGTGATTATGCCTGCTGATGAGGGCCCTGCCCTTTAATCTTACCCGGCGGCTTCCCCGGTCGCCGGTTCCCGGATCACCATCGTAATGGTGGTGGGGTTTCCCTTGCTGCTTTCGATAGTAAATTCGTCGCAGCTTTTTTTAATGTTGGGCAGACCCATGCCGGCGCCGAAGCCCATCTGCTGAATGTGGGCCGGCGCGGTGGAAAACCCCTGTTCCATGGCCTTTTCAATATCCTTGATCCCGGGGCCCCGGTCCCTGGCTACGATCTTTACCGCCTGAGGCCGCACCCCGGCCTCCAGCTCGCCGCCCAGGGAATGAATGACGATGTTTAATTCCGCCTCATAGGAGGCCACGGCCACCCGGCGGATGGTGGCGGGAGAATAGCCAAGCTTCACCAGCTCCCGCTTCAACTGAGAACTGCCTTCGCCGGCATGGCCGAAATCTTCCCGGATAACCGGTATTTTAACAATGGTTTTGAAGCCTTCCTCTTCCTTCAGCCTGTTTTTCCTGGCCATGTGGGCGATCCCCTTTCCTAACTGGCGGCGCCGCCTTCCTGCAGCATATATCCCACGCCGCTGCAGGTCACCAGATAGACCGGATTGGCCGGGTCGCTTTCGATCTTCTGCCGCAGCCGCCCGATGCCCACCCGCAGGTAATGAACGCACTGGGCATATTCCTTGCCCCAGATGTTCACTAAAAGCTCCTCATGGGGGATCACCTGCTCCGGGCGGTCGGCCAGGTACATCAAAAGCTTGAATTCCGTAGGCGTAAGGGATGCGGTCCGTCCCTTGATATTCACCTGACGCTGGCCCATATCGATCACCAGGTTGCCAATGCGGCGCTTTCCGTCGTCCATCCGGATGATTTCCCGGCTGGCCCGGCGCATCACCGCGTTTACCCGGGCAAAAAACTCGTCGGTGGAATAGGGATGGGCCAAAAAGTCGTCGGCCCCCGCATTTAAAGCGGCCACAACCCCGGCGCTGCCGTCCTCTTTCCCCATCATGATCACGGGGATATTGGAATTTTCCCTCAGCTGGCGGCAAAGGACGAGACCTTCCATATCGGGCAAGGCTTCGCCAACCACCAAAAGGTCGGCCATCGCCTCTTCCACCAGGCCCAAAATTTCCTCCCCGCTATGCACAGTCACGACTTCATAGCCGCCGGCCCGCAGGTTTGCTCTTAATAATCTGAGTGCATCCTGATCGCAAATCGCCAGCATGGCTTTTAAGCGTCTCATGGTTGTTGCCACCTCCATAAACTTTAGTCGTAGAATTCAAATTCCATGGGGCCGATGACCACGGTGGCGCCGGTTTCAGCGCCGGCCTCCCGGAGGGCCTTATCCACGCCCATGCTGCGTAATATTTTAAGCAGACGGTTCACCGCCGCTTCATTGGCAAAGTTTGTACGGGTGATCTGCCGTTCCGCTTCATGGCCTGACACCACGTAATTCTCGTTGTCCCGGAGGATCTTCAGGGCCGGGCCTTCCTGGGCCTCAAAACGGGTGACCTTGATCTCTTCTCCCTCTGGCTCTTCCCGGAACAGCGGCAGCTCCTTCAGCAGCCGCCCCGCCGCCAGCATCAGTTCCCGCAGGCCCTGGCCCGTGGCCGCCGAAACGGCAAAAACCTCAGGTCCCTCAGGCATGGCCTCTTTCAGCCGTTCCAGGTTCTCCCGGGCCCCCGGCAGATCCATCTTGTTAGCCACGATGATCTGGGGCTTGGCTTTCAGCGCCGGGTTATAAATTTCCATTTCGTTTTGGATGGTCCGGTAATCCTCCAGGGGATCCCGGCCTTCCGAGCCGGCGATATCCAGCACGTGCAGAAGAAGCCGGGTGCGCTCCACATGGCGCAGGAAGCGGTGGCCAAGGCCCACGCCTTCGGCGGCCCCTTCCACCAGTCCCGGAATGTCCACCAGGACAAAGCTGTCCTCCTCTTCCAGGCGTACTACCCCCAGATTCGGGTCAATGGTGGTAAAATGGTAATCGGCGATTTTCGGCTTGGCCGCGGAAACCACGGAAATGATGGAGGACTTGCCCACATTGGGAAATCCCACCAGGCCCACGTCCGCCAGAAGCTTCAGCTCCAGGATCAGAAAGGCCTCCTGACCCGGTTCGCCGTTGTCCGCTACTTCCGGGGCACGGTTAATGGAAGACACGAACCGGGCGTTTCCTTTGCCGCCCCGGCCCCCGGCCGCCGTCACCAGCCGCTGATGGTGGCAGATCAGATCTCCCACCAAAGAGCCGTCCTCATTTTTTACTACAGTGCCCACGGGCACTTTGACGATCAGGTCCTCCCCTTTGGCGCCGTGCATATTTTTACTGCGCCCCGGCTGACCCGCCGGCGCTTTGAAATGCCGTTTGTAGCGGAAATCCACCAGGGTGCGCAGCCCTTCGTCCGCCACAAAAACCACGCTGCCGCCCCGGCCGCCGTCCCCGCCAGAGGGACCGCCGGCCGGCACATATTTTTCCCGGCGGAAGGAGACCATACCGTTGCCTCCGTTGCCGCCTTTGACGTAAACCTTCGCATAATCGTAAAACATATTTTCCTCCGCCGGAATTCGTTTTTGGGAATAAGATCAACGCTATGGTTCCCCAAAAGACCTCCGGGGAAACTCGTCACGGAAAAAGCCCCGGCTGAGCCGAGGCTTTATTGTGACTATGGGCTGGTCAAAATCTAAGCCTGTACCTTCTCGGCATAGATGCTGACTTTTTTGCGGGTTTTGTCCAGCCGCTCAAATTTTACATAGCCATCGATCAATGCAAAGAGGGTGTCGTCTTTGCCCAAGCCTACGTTAGTGCCGGGATGGATTTTCGTGCCTCTCTGGCGAACGAGAATGTTTCCTGCATTGACCAGCTGGCCGTCAAATCTCTTGACACCAAGGCGCTGGGCTGCGCTGTCACGGCCGTTTCGCGAACTGCCAACGCCCTTTTTATGAGCGAACAGCTGCAGATTCATCTTCATCATGGTGCTTCACCTCCTGTAAGGCTAAGTCGATATACCGGCCGTACTCCGCGGCGATGCTTTCCAGGCCTAAAAGCAGGACGGTAAGAATGATTTGTGCGTCGCGGGCTTCTCTTTCTGTCAGGTCTTCCTGAAGCTTACAGAAAATCAGCCCTTCCTGGGATACGCCGTAGCGGAATTTTCCCGGCAGATAGCGTTTGAGCCCCAGCAAAGCCGTAGTGGCCAGGGCCGAAACCGCAGAACAGACGATATCCCCGCCGGCTTCCGCAAAGCCGGCGTGCCCCCGGATCAGAAAGCCCCGCAGGCTTTGCCGCGTTCCTTTTACGCTGACCCGGATCATATCAGGCAATAATCTTGTCAACCACTACTTTGGTATAGGGCTGACGATGACCGCGGAGCTTGCGGAATTTCTTTTTGGGTTTATACTTGAACACCAGAACCTTAGCGCCTTTTCCATGCTCTAAGACCTTCAGTACAACCTTGGCTCCTTCCACGTAGGGTTTTCCCAGGGTGATGCCGTCTTCCTTGCCCAAGGCCAAAACCTTGTCAATTTCCACAGCCTCGCCTACTTCGGCATTCAGCTTTTCCACGCTGAGGACGTCGCCCTCTTTTACGTTGAACTGCTTTCCGCCGGTTTCCAAAATCGCATACATTTTCGTTACACCTCCTGACCTGGACTCGCCGCCGTAAGGCAGCCGAAGCTTTTAGTGGCCTTCACGCGAGCGGTTTGGCAGGCACGCTGACAGAGCGCCTACGTTAAAATAATATATCATTCATCCCTACAATTGTCAATTTTATTTTTACCGTTTTTTCGGTTTGGATTAAAAAGGCATTTTCCGGGGGCAGGTCTGCATGGTCAGCCATTTGATTTCTGTGTACTCGTCCATGGAATAACGGCCTCCCTCCCGCCCCGCGCCGGACAGCTTTACGCCGCCGGAAGGCGCCGTGGTGGCGGAAAGAAAGGTGGTATCGTTAATATGCACCATGCCGGCTTCGATTTTTTGGCCCAGCTCCCAGGCCAGGGCCAGGTCATTGGTCAAAAGGGCCGCCGACAGTCCGTAAAAATTATCGTTGCATAAAGCCAGGGCTTCCCCGGGACTTTCCGCCCGGATCAAACTGGTGACCGGCCCAAAAGTTTCCTGATAAAAGATTTCCATATCCGGGGTCACGCCGGCCAGTACGGTAGGTTCATAATAAGGGCCCTGATGACGGCCGCCGGTCAGAAGGGTGGCGCCCTTGCTTACGGCGTCCCGGATCTGGCCGTCGATAAAAGCGCAGTGGGCCTGGTCGATCAGCGGCCCGATCACTACCTCCCGGTCTTTGGGGTCTCCCACCTTCAAAGACCGGGCCCGCCGGACCAGCAAGGGCTGAATAGCCTGATAGCTTTCTCCTACGGCAATGACCCGGGAGGTAGCCATGCAGACCTGCCCCTGATGGCAGAAAGCCCCGTAGCCGATGATCTCCGCCGCTTGCCGCAGGTCATAATCCTCCAGGAGGATCAGGGGATTTTTCCCGCCCAGTTCCATATTATACCGCTTTAAGTTTCCGGCGCAGTCCATAGCGATTCGCCGGCCTACCCGGCTGCTGCCGGTAAAGGATACCATGGCCACCCGGGGATCGTTCACCAGGCGGCCGGAAGCTTCCGCCGTCTCCACCGGCGTCACGTTCAGCACATGATCGGGCAGCCCCGCCTCTTTCAGGATCTCGGCGGTCAGCAGACTGATCACCGGCGTATGGGGCGAGGGCTTCAGCAAAAAGGTATTGCCGGCGGCCAGGGCGTAAGCCAGTTTTTTTACCGCCAGGATCAAAGGATAGTTAAAGGGAGTGATGCCCAGGATCAGACCCAGGGGCCGGCGAAGGGTCATGGAAACCTGGCCTTCCAGAGCCGGCGGCAGAATTTCCGTATTATGGCGGCGGCACTCTCCGGCCGCCACCCTGAAAATGCCCGCGGAACCCAGGACCTCGCCTTTCGCCTTGGCATAAGCGGAGCCGCTTTCCGTAACCAGCACTTCCGTCAGCTCATCGGCCCGGGAAAGCATCACCTCCGCCGCTTTCAGCAAAATTGCCTCCCGCCTTTCCGGCAAGACGGCGGCCCAGGTCTCGCCGGCGGCATAAGCGCCGGCCAGGGCCGCTTCCAGTTCCTTTTCGCCGGCCATATGCACCAAGGCCCAGGCTCTGCCGTCGGCAGGGTTGATATCCTCCGCCACGCGGCCGGATCCGGCAGGATGCCATCGGCCGCCAATATACAGCTGATACTCTCTCATTGAGTTACCCTCCTTATGCCTGCTAAGAATTGGATTCATGATCATAAGATATCATGCCCGCGGAGGGTAAACAAGCGTTATTCTTCCGAAAGGTAAGGAACCCGGCCTTTGCCGCCGCAGACAGGACAGCAGGTTTCCAGGGTGCTGTCCAAAGACTGGCGCACTTTTTTTCTGGTGATTTCCACCAGGCCCAGAGCCGTGATCCCCAGGATATGGGTCCGGACCTTGTCTTTTTTCAGCTCCGCCTCAAAGGCCTCCAAAACCTTTCGTTTATGGGTTTCCTCATTCATATCGATAAAGTCGATAATGATGATGCCGCCGATATTCCGGATGCGCAGCTGCCGGGCGATCTCCCGGGCGGCTTCGACGTTGGTGCGCAGCACCGTATCGTCCAGGTTGGTACTGCCCACATATTTTCCGGTATTTACATCGATAACGGTAAGAGCCTCGGTATGGTCGAAGATCAGGTAGCTGCCGTTCTTCATCCAGACCTTGCGGTCCAGGGCCTGGCGCATCTCAAAGTCCACATTGTACTTTTCAAATAATTCTTCCATGTTGCAGACGAAAACCTTCTTTTTCAGGCGCGGCTCCATGGTCTCGATGAAGTCCACCACCTGATTATACAGCTGGCGGGAATTGACCATCAGCCGGTTTACGTCGGTGCTGAAAATATCCCGCAGTATCCGCTGGGAAAGGGCCAGGTCCTGGTAAACCAGACCCCTGGCGCCGCCTTTTTCATAGTTTTGGGCGATGCCTTCCCAAATTCGCAGCAGGTGGTCCCGGTCCTGGATCAGATCCTCCCGGGAAGCGCCCTCGCCCACGGTGCGGACGATCAGGCCCATCCCCCCGGGCTTCAGCTCCTGGGCCAAAGCTAAAAGCCGCCGCTTTTCCTCCCCTTCGGTAATGCGGCGGGAAACGGTGATATTGTCCATAGTGGGCATAAGCACCAAGAAGCGGCCGGGAATCGTGATCTGGGAGGTAATGCGGGCGCCCTTGGTGCCTACGGGTTCTTTGGAAATCTGCACCATAATGTCCTGGCCTTCCTTCAGGAGGCCCTGAATGGGTACGGAAAGGCCTTCGATCCCCTTCGCCTCGTCGCCGTGGGCGGTACGGGCGTCGGCCACATACAGGAAAGCGTTTTTTTCCAGGCCGATATCCACAAAGGCCGCCTGCATGCCGGGCAGGATATTTTTTACTATCCCTTTATAGATATTCCCCACCACTCTTTGGTCCCGTTCCCGTTCCACATACAGCTCCACCAAGCGGCCGTCCTCGGTGACCACCACCTTGGTTTCACTGCCTTCCACTTTCATCAGAATTTCTCTGCGCATGGCCTTAGCTAAACTCCTTCCATCGGGCTGAAGGCTTTACCGTCCCGGGCGATCAAAAGGGCCCTGCGGCAGACCCAAAGGGGCTTTGCCGGGAAAAAGCCGCCCTTTTCGCCGATCATCTGCCAGATTTCCTGCGGCCGTAATTGCCCTTCGTTATTTAAAGTCAAGGTCATCTCCACCAGCAGCTGCTCCGGAACGGCGCCGCTGTTTTGTGCCGTCCCGATCCGCAGGTCCTGGATCAGATGGCGCACCTCTTTGGCAGGAATCGGTTTTTTTCCGGGCTTTACCTTAGGCTGCCGCCAAAGCTCCCGGGCGGCCAGCACCCCGTCGATGCCGGTCTGAACTTTTTCCGGCGGCACTGCCTCGGCGGGTACCGCCAGGGCATACACCGCCCGGTTGATTAAAGCTGACAGGCTTTTGCCCGGCCCCTGGATCTCCCGGAGGGCCACCAGCTTAAGGGCCGGCGGCATAGCCTGGGCGATCGCCTGCCCCGTCTGTTCCGGGTTTATCCTGCGGCGCAGCTCAAGGTCCAGATACTCCCGCTCCCCGGTAATGCCCACGGCCAGAGCCGAGGCGAAAGACATTTTGGGGTGGGGATTAAAGCCTTCGGAAAAGGCCAGGGGGATACCGGCCCGGCGCAGGCTGCGCTCCATGGTACGGGCCAGGTCCAGATGAGACAAAAAGCGGCCCGCCTCGGTTTTCTCATAGCAAATCCTCAGCTTCACTGATCCACCGCCTCCCCGTACAGGACCAAGCCGCCCTCTTTTTCATTGCAGACCCCGCAGCCGCTGCAGCCGTGATAGCGGCAGTCGCCGGTCAGCTTTTCCTCCAGGGCCCTGGCGTATTCCTGTTTCAAATACCGGGGATCCACGCCGTAGTCCAAATGATCCCAGGGCAAAACATCCTCCAGGCCATAGGACCGGGCGGCGATAGCCTCCAGATCCCAGCCCGCCTCCTCAAAGGCCTCCCGCCAGGTCTTGGGCCGGAAATGCTCCGACCAGCTGTCAAAGCGGCAGCCTTTATCCAGGGCCTTAACCAGGACAGGAGCCAGCTCCCGGCCGCCCCGGGCAAACGCCGCCTCCAGCACGCTGGTGAAGGCGTCGTGGTAAGTATAGCGTATGCGGCGGTCACGGATCTCCTGGCGCAGGTACTGCTGCCGCTGACGCAGCTCCGCCAGGGAAGCTTGTCCCACCCACTGAAAAGGCGTATGGGCCTTGGGCACGAAATTTGACACACTGGCGGTAACCGTCAGGGCGCCTCTGCCCCCCTGTTCCCGCAATACCTGGGTGCCCTGACGCACCACCTTTTCACAGAGGCGGGCGATGGCGGCCACGTCCTCCAGGGTTTCGCCGGGCAAGCCGATCATGAAATAAAGCTTGATCTGGGTCCAGCCGGCGGATACCGCCTTGAAAATCGTATTTAACAGGGCTTCTTCCGTTACGCCTTTATTGATGATATCCCGCATTCTCTGGCTGCCGGCCTCCGGCGCGAAGGTAAAGCCGGTACGGCGCACCTTCTGGATTTCCTCCGCCAGCCCCACGGAAAAATGATTGGCCCGCAAGGAAGGCAGGGACACGCTGATCTGATCCTCCTGAAACTCCGCCACCAGGGTTTCCACCAGTTCTTTTATGCAGCTGTGATCAGAGCTGGACAAAGAGGTCAAAGAGATCTCGTTGTGACCGGTATTGGTTTTGATGGTCCTGGCCTGACAGGCCAGGGCCCCGGCGGAGCGCTCCCGCACCGGCCGGTAAATCATGCCGGCCTGACAAAAACGGCAGCCCCTGGTGCAGCCCCGCAAAATCTCCAGCATCATCCGGTCATGGACCACCTCGATATAGGGCACAATGGGCCGCTCGGGAAATACCGCCCCTTCCAGTTCTTTCAGGCGGGCTTTTCTGACCCGGCCGGGAGCGCCGGCCCTGGGCCGGATGGAGGTCAGCAAGGGGCTTAATCCCAGGGGCCTGTCTTCCCCGGCCGTACCAGGCTCTTTACCGGCCTCCCCCGTCCCGCCGTCTCCCGGGGCATCGCTTTGGCCGGCTTCCTGAGCGTAAGTCATTTCATACAAAGACGGGACATAGATCCCCTGCATTTTTGCCAGCTCCGGTAAAATCTCCTCCCGCCGGACCAGGCCGCCGGCGCTTTTTTTATGCCGGCCAAGAACTTTCAGCAGCTGAGGCAGAAGCAGTTCCCCTTCACCCAGCACCACCGCGTCCAAAAACGGCGCCAACGGTTCCACGTTGGAGGCGCAAGGGCCCCCGGCGATCACCAAAAGGTCTTTTGGCCCCCGATCCCGGGCATACAAAGGCACGCCGCCCAGGCGCAGCATATTCAGTACGTTGGTGTAGCACATTTCGTGCTGAAGCGTAAACCCTATGCAGTCGTAATCCCGCACCGGCCGGCCGGACTCCAGCCCGTAAAGGGGCAGGTTCTCCCGGACCATGATTTCCTCCAGGTCCACCCAGGGACTGAAGGTGCGCTCCATCAATAATTCCGGCTCCCGGTTCACCGCTTCATAGAGAATCTGCAGCCCCAGGTGGGACATCCCCACCTCATAGACGTCGGGAAAGCCGAAAAGGAAGCGGCATTCGACCCCATCCCAGTCTTTTCTGATTTCGTTATATTCGCCGCCCAGATAGCGCTGGGGCTTGGTCACCGATTCCAAAAACGGCGCTACGGCGGTTTTTCCATTTACCATCGGATTTTGCAATGAAGGCCCTCCCGGCAGATTTTCTGGTTTTTTTGCCTGTTTAAGCGTAAAAATCCCTTTATCATAATATCCTTTGCCGGCAGTTATTGCAATAAAACATTTCTCCCTTTTTCCGTAAGGCCCGGCAAAAAAAGCCTTTGCCGGCCGCTATGGCCGGCGCCGCAGACGGTTCAAAGCCCCCCCAGGAAAAAGGAGATGGGGTCGATGGCGCCGCCGTTATAATATACTTGCACACAGACTTTGCTGCTCTCCTCAGCCATGCCGGCGGCGCCATCCGCTCCGGACTGAGCTGTCCCCTCCTGGACGCCGGAAGCGCCGCCGGAGGAAGTCCCGTTACTCTTGACGGCCGGGCTGCTTTTACCGGCTCGTCCCAATTCCGCCCCCTGTTCCACTGCCGCGCCTTCCGCCACGGCCAAGCTGTCCAAATGACTGTAACGGAAGCTCCAGCCTTCTCCGCAGGCCAGTTCAAGGCAATAAAGCCCCGTATCCTCCCGGACCGCGGCGGTGACCGTGCCGGCCATGGCCGCCCGGATCAGGCCTTCGGGGGCCGTTTCAATCCAAAGACCTGCGGCGGCGCCCTCTTCCCCTCCGGTTTCTGCGGATACCGCCAGGCTGTCTTCCAGCCAATCGCCGCCGCCGGTAATACGGGCGGTAAGGCTTTCCTCCCCTGCCGTCCCCTGGTCCTCGTCACCCGCCGCAGGCAAAACTCTGCCGTCCGCCGGCAAGGTTACCTGAGAGGACGGAGGCCTGCTGCCTTCAGGCAAGCTGCCCAGGGAGGCCCGGCCGTTTGGCATATCCTCGTTCCAGTCCAGGGAATTTCCCCAGGCCATCACGGTATCCACAAAATTAAATACCGGCGTCATCCCGTAATCTTCCACCAAATAATTGCGGATTACCGCCCTGGCTTTTGCCATGCCGGCGCCGGGCCAGGTAAATACGGCGATGATCGTCAGGAAAATAACCAGGCTTATGGCCGACTGAATCACCAGCCGGCGTTTGGCGCTGCGGTGGTATTGATAAGAGACGTTCCCCCTGCCTCCCGGACCGTTCCAGCCAAAATCCCCTCTGCGGAACATCCGCCGGCTGTGGCTTTTGGTATAATCACCGCCGCTGTTTTGATTTCTGTTTTGTATTCTCACCATAACCCTCTCCCCCACCGGCTTCTTTGCCCACATTGGATCAGCAGCTTTGTCCCACCGCCGTCGTGCCGCCGCCGTCTGCGACGCCGGCACTTTCTTTATATATACTCGGCCGGCGCCGGAATATGCCAGGCCCGTCAACATCCCGGCATTACGGCAAAAAACCGGCCAAAAAGGCTAAATGATCAACTTTCCACTTTCGCTGACGGGCTTTTTCTGTTAAAATTGTTGAATCAGAGATTTTGGAGGCATTAGTGATGTATCAGATCATGGAAGCGTTTCAACAACAGGTATTGGTAGCCGACGGCGCTATGGGCACTATGCTGCAGTCCCAGGGCCTTCCCGCCGGCGGCAGTCCCGAGGTATTGATGCTGGAGGACCCCCAACGGATTTTGGATATCCAGATTTCCTATGCCAAAGCCGGGGCACAGATCATCGAAACCAACACTTTCGGCGCCAACCGCCTGAAGCTGACCGAATTCCATTGTCAGGACAAGGTTCGGGAGATAAACACCCTGGCTGTGAAGCTGGCCAGGGAAGCCGCGGGGCCCCAGGGGTTTGTGGCCGGGCTCGTGGGTCCCACCGGCCAGTTTCCCCGCCCCGTGGGAACAGTGCCTTTTCTGGAACTGAAAGAGGTATTTGCCGAACAGATTCAGGCCTTGTCCCTGGCCGGGGCCGATATGATCTATTTACAGACCTTTTCCGATCTGGGTGAGGCCAGGGCCGCCTATCTGGCGGCCAGGGACGTTACCTCTTTGCCGGTGGCCGTTTCCCTGACTTACGACCTGAACCTGCGAACCCTGACCGGCACCGATCCGGTAACGGCGGCTTCGATCTTTACCGCCCTGGGCGCGGATATGCTGGGCGTAAACTGCGGCTTTGGCCCTGAGGAAATGCTGTCCGTCCTGGACAGCTACCGGAAGACCTGCAGCCTGCCCCTTTTGGTGGAACCAAACGCCGGACTGCCGGTCTTAACGGAAGGCAAATCCGTCTTTCCCATGTCGCCTGAAGAAATGGCCGATTTCGTCCCCATGATGCTGGAGCTGGGGGTCCGTTATATCGGCAGCTGCTGCGGCAGCACGCCGGAGCATACCAAAGCCATCACCCGTAAAGTGGAGGCGGCAATCCGGGACGGCCTGAAGGTTCTGGAACCGCCGCAGCCCTCCTCTACCCTCTCTTCCCGTTCCAAAACTATTTTTCTGGGGAACGGCTTTCCGCCCCGGCTGATCGGCGAGCGGATTAATCCCACCGCCAGGAAAACCCTGGCCGAAGCTCTTCTGGAGGGCAACTACAGCCCGCTGATTCAGGAAGGGGTCAAACAGATCCATGCGGGAGCGGACCTTTTGGATGTGAACGCCGGCATGGCCGGCGGCGACGAGGTAAATGACCTGCTGCGCACTTCTTACCGCTTACAGCAGATTCTGGATTGCCCGCTGGTCATCGACTCCGTCAACCCCCTTGCTCTTGAACAGGCGCTGATCCATTTCCAGGGCAAGGCTTTGATCAATTCCGTAAACGGAGAGGCCGGCAGCCTGGAAAAGATCCTGCCTTTAGCCAAACAATACGGCGCCGCCGTCCTGGGTCTTACCCTGGACAGCAGGGGCATCCCGGATAAGGCAGAGGGCCGGCTGGCCATTGCCCGACGGATTCTTGACAAGGCTCTGGAATACGGAATCGCCAAAGAAGACGTCTATATCGACTGCCTGGTCATGTCCTGCGCCACCGATCCGGCCCTGTCCCGGGAAACCCTGAAAGCCATCCGCTTGGTAAAAGAAGAGCTGGGCCTGGTGACTGTTCTGGGCTTAAGCAATATTTCTCACGGCCTGCCCAAAAGGCCCTGGCTGAACCAGGCTTTTTTAGCCCAGGCCCTGGAGGCCGGACTGGACGCCGTCATCGCCAACCCGCTGGATGCCGGCATCCGGCAAACCCTGGCGGCGGGGGCCATGTTGTCCGGCCGGGATCCCCACGGTCTGCGTTATATCCAGCAAACCAAACGGGAGGAAGCCCTGGCGGCGGAAGAGGCTGCCCAATCCCTGGCCCGGCCGAAAGCTTCCGCCAATCCCAAAGCCATTGTGGAGGCCATGGAGGCCACTCTTGCCGGCGGCGGCGGCAAAACCGGGGCGGGAGCGATCCCCGAGGATACCCCGCCGGCCTTGAAAGGACAGCTTCTGGAACTGCAGCAGGCCATCCTGAACGGCAATGAAGAAGTCATCCCGGAGCAGATCGAAAAACTCCTGCCCAGCCGCAACTTCCTGGAGTTGGTGGCTCAGGCCGTTATCCCTGCCCTGGAGATTTCCGGCGACAGCTTTGCCAAGGGGGAAACCTTCCTGCCACAGCTGCTTTTGACCGCCGACGGCGCCCGCTGCGCCTTCGATTACCTGAAGAAAGCCCTGCCCTCGGAAGCGCCCCAGATCCGGGAAACTGTGGTGCTGGGAGCTGTGGCGGGGGATGTCCATGACATCGGAAAAAATATCGTAAAAGCTCTGTTGGAAAGCTATGGCTATCAGATCGTGGATCTGGGCAAGAATGTCCCTTCCCGGCAATTCATCGACGCGGTAAAAGAACATCAGGCCCAGGTGCTGGGACTGTCGGCCCTGATGACCACCACCATGACGGAGATGGCTCCCATTATCGAAGAGATCCGCAAGGAGCACCTGCCGGTCAGCGTTATCGTGGGCGGCGCGGTGCTGACCAAGGATTACGCCGACTCCATCGGCGCCGACGCTTACGTAAAGGATGCCGCCGAGGCGCATCACATCATCCGCCGCCTGCTGGACTGACCCTTGATCCGGGGCCTGCCGGCAAAGCCTGAGGGATCGCCAAACCGGCCACAGATCGCTTTAAATCTGAAATGCTCCCGGCAAAGCCGCCAGACGAAGTTAAACCGTCTGGGCTTTGCCGGGAGCATTTTATCTCTTTGGGCCGCTTCGAGCCCAATAAAATTAAGGATCAGGCTGCCGGATCCTACATCAGCGGAGCAAACAGACGCAGCACATCCTGGACCAGCTGCATCAAAAAGCTGTTGCAGCAGTCCTTTGGCTGGATTTCGTGGCAGCTGTCCAGGGTTGCCAGGAAATCCTCCTTTACCTGCCAGACGGCCCGGCTGCCATAAAGCCAGGTGCCGCATTCAAAATGCAGATAGAGGCTGCGGAAATCCAGGTTCGTCGTGCCCACCGTAGCCACTTTGTCATCGGCCACAAAGGTCTTGGAATGAATGAAGCCCTTGCTGTACTCATAGATCCGCACTCCCGCCGCGATCAGCTGACGATAGTAGGACCGGGTGGTCATATGTACCAGCTTCTTGTCCCAGCGGTAGGGCGTCACGATCCGGACGTCCACGCCGCTTTTGGCCGCCTGGGAAAGGGCTGAGACCAAAAGCTCGTCGATGACCAAATAAGGCGTATTGATATATACATAGTCCTTGGCATTATTAATGATCTGCAGATAAACCTGCTCCCCCACATTCTCCCTGTCCATAGGGCTGTCGCAATAGGGCTGCACCAGGCCGTCGTCGGCTTCAGTGCATTCTTGCTCCTGCCAGGGGTAATACCGGAGGTATTCTTCCTCCTGCCCTGTATTGCAGGTATTCCACATCTGCAAAAACATCAGGGAAAAACTCCAGGCCGCCTCCCCTTTCAGCATAATAGCGGCGTCTTTCCAATGCCCGTATTTTTCAATGGCATTAATATATTCATCCGCCAGGTTGATCCCCCCGGTAAAGGCCACTTTACCGTCGATGGCGACGATTTTGCGGTGATCCCGGTTGTTTTGCAGGACGGAAAGCACCGGCCGGAAGGGGTTGAACACAGTGCAGCGGATACCGCAGGCCGCCAGCTGTTCCGGATAGTCTTTCGGCAGGAGAAAAAAGCATCCCATGTCGTCATAGATCAGCCTTACCTCCACGCCGGCGGCGGCCCGTTCCTTCAGAATCTCCAGGATGGAATCCCACATCAGTCCTTCTTCGATAATAAAAAACTCCAGAAAAATATAATGTTCCGCTTTGCGGAGTTCCGTTTTCAGCGCCTCAAACATCGCTTCTCCCGGCGTCAGGTAAAAGGTTTGGGTCTTTTGGTAGACGGGAAAGCCGGCATAATTCTGCAGATAAAAAAGCTGGGGGCGGCATTCCGGAGCGATGGCAAGGGCTTTTTCATAGCGGTCCCCCGCCAAAAGGAAGAGCTCCCGGGTCTTGCTCTCCACTTCTTTTTGACGCTCCTCCATTTTTTTGGTGGACCTCTGAAAATTAAATACCAGGTAAAAAAGGCCGCCGAAGATCGGAAAAGCCAGTATCTGAATGATCCAGCTCATTTTATAATCCGTATTGCTGTCCCGGCTGACCACATAGATTACCACACAAAAGCTGATCAGAGTCAGGGCGGCATTGATCCATTCGGCGCTATGGCTGGTGCTGACCACCAGGTAGATCATGACCAATATCTGGAGGATCAAAAGCATGGCCACGATCAGCCGGCGCCTGAATAACGGCCGGAACCATTTTTTCCGCATCTCTCTTCTCCTTTCCTTTGCGCTTTGAGAATTCTTAAACCCATTGGTCTAGTATACCATTTTCTTAAAAAGCTGCAAATCCCCGTCTGCGTTGATTTCCTGAGGCTTGAAAAAATCACCCCGCCGGGAATGACCGGAGAGGTGATTTTTATTGCGGCAATCTGTCCATTTATATTTAAATATGAAATACTCTTAAACGCTCATCATTCGGAAAGGTTCAGCTTATCCGCCATCTCATCCAGGTTATGCACATCGGTGCCGGCCTGCTCCAGGGCGGAAGCCACATCGGCCATGGTTTCGGAAATCTGGTTGATGATTCGGTTGATTTCTCCCACCTTTTCCGCCATATGATCGCTATCCTCCTGGATAAACTTGATCACATCGGAGATTTTGGTGATCGATTCGTTGCTGCTGGCCGCCAAATTGCGGATTTCATCGGCTACGACGCCAAAACCGCGGCCCTGCTGGCCTACCCGGGCCGCTTCGATGGCGGCGTTTAAGCCCAGGAGATTGGTCTGACTGGCGATGTTTTTAACAAACCCCAGGATTTGATCGGTTTCATGCACCCTGCCGTTGGATTCTTTTGTGATAGCCGCCAGGTTTTGGCATACGGACGTAATTTCCCCGGTCTGGGCCGCTACCTCCTGGGTCGTTGCCGCCAGAGTGGTGATGGTTTCATCCAGGCGGCCGGACATGTTCTTTAAGTCTTCCTGCATGTCCACCGGTTTTGTCAGCGCGATGGAACCGATCACTTCATTCTGATCGTTATGGATGGGGCTGGCCGTAGCGATGTAAGGGACGCCGTAAAGCGCCCGGTCCACCCTGGTGGCGACCCGCCTGTTTTCATGTACCGCTTTATATATTCCGCTGCCTTCCTTTAACTCAGTGCCCGGGTAGGCTTTTAAATCCAGTTTTCTAGCCGGGATATAGATTAAAATTTTCTCCCGGTCAGTCAGGGTAACCCCTTGCTCGCCATCCATCAGGGCATGGATTCTGGGCAGAACCTCTTTGTAGTATTTATAAACTTCTTCATTACTGTTCATGATCACACCCCCATGGCTATATCAATCAGCAAGTACCGTGCCAATGGAAAAAAGGTACAAAAAGGGAGAATTATGCCGTTTTTTTACATTTGGTGTTACGGACGGTTCAATGATGAAACGATATCTTTCAAGTGTGAAATTATATTTTCCAATATGGTCTGTTTATATCATAATAGCGCAGTAAATTGTAATAATAATTTGATAACTGATTATCTTGCAGACATACTTGCCGCCGAAATAAAAAAGCTGATCCCACGGACCAGCCATAAAAAAGGAAAGCTCGGCATATTCAATGATTTAACAGCGGCATCGGCTGACCAATAAGGGCGTGCCGCCAAACGTTAATTTGAAACGCAAAGCGACACGCCCGTCTTTGTTTGTATTAAAGGATTCCGGTCATTTCCCTCTTTAACAACTAGAGCAGGAAGAAGGAGACCAAAAGGCCGCAGAACAGGGCCGCCAATACGGGGATCGTATTTCTGCGGGCCAGCTCGCCGGGGTCCACACCGCACATGGCGGCAACGGGGATGACGGCCCAGGGAATAATGGTACCGCCGCCGACCCACTGAGCGCCGCTCTGTCCGATAGCGGCCAGAACGGGAACGTTCAGGCCCACCGCCTCACCGAAGGAGAGGGCCATGGAACCCACCAGAGGCAGACCGGAGAAACCGGAACCGTCCAAACCGGTGATTCCGCCGATCACCAGCATCAGCGTAGCTACAGGATATTTGGAAAGGGGCACCTTGTCCGCCAGCCACCAGCCCCAGTCCATCAGGAGCCCCTGCTGGAACTCGCCCTGGAGAATAGCGCTGACGCCGCCGCCGCCGATGAAGAAGAAGCCGCCGATAATAACTACGGGAGCAAAGATCTTCATGCCGAAGGCAAAGCCGTCCCGGACATAATCCACGATTTTTTCCAGAGCGTCAAACCCGTGCTGCAGGATGGCGCCCAGGGTCATCAGCACCATGGCGGTACCGGTGATCATGGCGGTGGCGTCGCCGCCGCGGACTTCATTGGACAGCATCAGATAGATTACCACGACAAAGGCGATAGGAGTTAAGACTACCATGAATTTGGCGGCGCCGTGAGCCTCACCGGTATCCTTGGTTTCCGCCAGAGCGATTCTTCTCTCTTCATCATAGCGTGCTTTATTCTTTACCATGTCCTTTTTCAGGAAGATGTAAGACAGAACCACGGCAACGATGCCGATGACGGTGAAGATGGGAGCGCCCTTGCTGATAATGTCCCAGGAGCCGATGCCGGCAGGGCCGGCGGTTACACCCGGTGCGCCCTGGATAACAGGGTCAAAGGCAAAGGCAAAGCCGTGACCAAAGATGTTCATGGCGATAGCGGCGCCGATAGCCGGCAATCCCGCCCGGATGGCGATAGGAGTTAACAAACCGCCGATCAAAGCTACTGCGGGAGAGGGCCAGATCAAAACCGTGACGATCGCCATGGCGATGCCCAGGACAAAGAAGGCCACATCCGGAGTTTTCATCAAATTGGCCATGGGGTCCATCATCATCCGGTCGGTCCCCATGTCCGCCATCTGCTTGGCCATGGCGACCATCATGGCGATGGTGGCAATAATACCGAAGAATTCACTGCCTGCATAAACGAGTGCGTTATAGTTAACCTGGAGTGCGCCAACGATATTGCCGGAGGCAGCAAAACCGAGAGCAAATGTAAATACGATACAAGGCAATACAGTGTCTTTACGCGCGATCATCGCGCCTAATACGACTAAAACGCCGATCAAATAAATATAATGTAGTGCGTTCAACGTAATTTCCATTTTGAATCCCCTTTCGATTATTTTGCCCCGAAATCCGGTCTTTTCTTTGGACTCCTCCTTTCCAAAGAAAAAATGCCATATTCCTCTTGTTGGGCACAGAATACAAGATTCGACGACGATTTGCATTTTCCTGCTAGTCACTTGCAAATTCTCACAAATATTTTCTTATAAAATTGGATTTTCCATATATTTTTTGCGAAGCATTTGCAAAATAGCTTTGATCTACCTGCAAAAAGGCCGACAAAACGATTTTACCTTTGTTAATTTTACCGTAAAAATAATTTATATACTGCAAAATCTCGCAAAAAAAATATATGCTCCGGTTAAAAATCCTTTTTGCAAATCTTTATCCCCGTTAAGACTTTTTGGTTTTTCCCGTTTTTTTATCAAAGGCATAACAAAGTTTGTTATGCCTAACTTCAGTTAACTTTCTTAAAAATCCAAAAGAAAAAGGCGGTCCGGAAATATCCCTTCTCCGGGGCCGCCCTTTCTCTTGTTCTTTACCTGCCTTCAGGCCTCTTTCCTCCTGTCAGTGCCGGGAAAAATCCGTTGAAAGAGCAGCCTCCCCTGAAGGAGAGCTGCCGCCGGCCAACACAAGGCTGGCGGCAGGGAAGGGAGCCAGGGCTCTGGGCAGGATGCCCATAACATAAGCGATCAGGACCCCGTAATTAGTGATGGCTACTCCCTGTTCCCGTGCCTTCTCTGTCCGGTACTGCATTTCCCTGCGGTTCAGCATACAGCCGCCGCAATGGATGATCAGGTCATAACCGGAGATATCCTTGGGGTAACAGGCGCCGCTGGCCCATTCAAACCGGATGTCCGCCCCCGAGATCTGACGGATCCAGCGGGGGATTTTCACCTTGCCGATGTCGTCGGACTGCCGGTGATGGGTGCAGCCCTCCACGATCAGGACCCTGTCCCCGGAAGCAAGGGTTTCCATTCGCTTAACTCCCCTGACCATTTCCGTAAGATCCGCTTTTTGCCGGGCAAACAAAATGGAAAAGGAGGTCATGGGGATCCCGGCGGGGGTGGCCTCGGACACCTGACGAAAGGCCTGGGAATCGGTGATCACGATGGCGGGAGGACTTTTCAGCCCCTGAAGAGTCAGCCCAAGCCCATTTTCCTTCGTGATCACCGCCGTGGCGTCCCTTTCGATAATCTCGCGGATCGTCTGCTGCTGAGGAAGGATCAGCCGGCCCTTGGGAGCCCCCTTGTCGATAGGCGTCACCAGCACGGCGATATCTCCGGGCCGGATCAAATCCCCCACCAGAGCCGGTTCAGCCTCTTCCAGGCCGGAATTTAAAACGATCTCTTTTTTGATTTCGTCAATTCCGGTCCCGGTGGCGGCGCTGGCCAATACCACAGGGATCCGGACAAGCTCACGGATCCTTTTCAGTTCCTCCGGGCCGGGCGCTGCCCCCTCGCATTGGTCGCATTTGTTCAGCACCAGAACGGCAGGGATTTTCCGCCCCTTGAGCTGGTCGATGAATTCCGTTTCAAATTCCGAGAGGCCCTGCCGGGCGTCGGCAACGATCAGGGCAAGATTGCATTTGCGCAGCACCTCATAGGTTTTTTCTACCCGCAGCGCTCCCAGCTCTCCTTCATCATCCAGGCCCCCGGTGTCGATCAGCACGATGGGACCGAGAGGCAAAAGCTCCATGGCCTTGTAGACGGGATCCGTGGTGGTCCCCGGTACATCGGAGGTGACGGCGATGTCCTGGCCGGTAACGGCGTTGATCAGCGAAGACTTCCCGGCGTTGCGCCTGCCGAAAATCCCCACGGTAAACCTGCTGGCCAGGGGTGTGGAATTCATATTTTCCATAGGTCCGATCATTCCCCTTCATTAACATCTTCATTAACATCTTCATTTCAACATCTTCATCCAGAAGTCTTCATTTACATCTTCCCGGGCATCGGCTCGCAGACCGTATTCCCCGGCTGCGGCGCCGCTTTTTGCAGATCCGTATGATCGCCCCGGGAAAAGTCGGGAGTAAAGCCTGCCGACGCAATGCGGCGCGCAAGGCAGCCAAGACATTCCGCGGCCTCTTCGCCAGTACAGATCTTGTTGTCATACAGGGCATAATCCTTGCGGTGAATCGCGGGGGAAAGGTTGGGCATCACTACGTTGGCCCCTGCTTTCAGCCCCTTTTCCCTGCCCAGGGGGTCCACGGTGCCCAGGGCCGTGGTGGCCGGCAGCAGGGTTTTGGGCAGCATGATCCGGATCAGGGAAAGCAGGATCAGGGTCATGCCGCAGGAAGGCATACCGTAATTCCGGAACCGGGTGTCTTTTTGCGGAATAAAAGGACCGATGCCGATCATATGGGGAGCCAGCTCCCGAAGGAACAAAAGATCCGCCGCCAGGGTATCGAAGGTCTGAAAGGGGGACTCCACCATAAAGCCCGCCCCTACCTGATAGCCGATTTCCTTTAATTCATACAGGCAGCGTATCCGGTTTTTCAGGCTGAGCTCCCGGGGATGCAGTCTGCCGTAGTGCCCCGGGTCCGCGGTTTCATGGCGCAAAAGGTAGCGGTCGGCGCCGGCCTCAAAAAGCCGCTTATAGGAAACCCTGCTTCTTTCCCCCACGGAAAGGGTGACGGCGCATTCCGGGAAGCGTTCTTTGATTTCCGATACGATCCCGCTCAGGACGTCGTCGGTGAAATACGGATCCTCACCGCTTTGCAGCACAAAGGTACGAAACCCCAGGCTAAACCCCTGGCCGCAGCAATCCAGTATCTCCCGGGGAGTAAGGCGGTACCTTACGGCCTTTGCATTGCTGCGGTTCAGCCCGCAGTAATAGCAATCGTTTTTGCAGTAGCTGGAAAATTCGATCAGTCCCCGGAAATAGACCTTTTTTTCGTAATATTTTTCCCGCAGCTCATTGGCGAAAACAGACAATGCCGCCTTTTCCTCCGGGGAAGCCGCCCCGCAAAAATAGCCGATGATCTCGGAAAGCTCCTTTTTGCCGGCGGAATTCAGCTGTCGGGAGAACTCCCGGGCGCTGCCAAGCCTTAAATCCACAGGCGTCCCTCCTACAGGCGAAGATCGCGTTCGCCGTTTTCAATGCGTCTCAGATTGCTGAGGATCGTGCCGTAGACAGGCTCCCCCTGAAACTTTTCCACATGCTGCTTCAGGATCCTTTCGCCCTTGGTCCGGGTTTCCCCGGAGGCATAGTCCATCAGGTATTCCTTCAGAGTAAAGATGGCGTTGGGAATGCAAAAATTATGGACGAACCTGGACTTTGCCACCTTCATAAAATGCTCTCCCGTTCGCCCGGCGCGGTAACAGGCGGTGCAAAAGGAAGGAATAAACTCCATATCGCAGATTTCCTTCACCACGTCGTCAAGGCTGCGGTCATCGCCTATGGAGAACTGCTCCTGGTCCGGCAAAGCGTTTGCGCTCTTGGATTTGGCGTAGGCGCCGACGCCGATCCGCGTTCCGCCGTCGATCTGGGAGACGCCGAAAGGGATCACCTGGCTTCTTACGTTTTCCGGCTCCCGGGCCGTACAGATCAAGCCGGTGTAAGGTACGGACAGCCGCAAAATAGCCACCAGCTTTTTATAGTCTTCGTCGCTGACGGCATACTCGGGATGCTCCGAAAAGGGCGTTCCTGTGGCGGGAGTGATCCGGGGGAAGGATATGGTATGGGGGCCGACGCCGTTGAAGGTTTCCTCCAGATGAATGGTATGGTACAAAAGCCCCATCACCTCAAAGCGCCAGTCGTAAAGACCGAACAATACGCCGATGCCATTGTCGTCCACCCCGGCCTGCTGGGCTCTGTCCATACAGTAAAGCCGCCAGCGGTAATGGCCTTTGATGGTGCCCTGGGGATGCATTTCCCGGTACGTCTGATGATGGTAGGTTTCCTGGAATACCTGGAATGTGCCGATCCCCACTTCTTTCAGCTTCTTCAGTTCTTCCACGGTAAGCGGCGCGCAGTTGATGTTGGCCCGGCGGATTTCCCCGTGCCGGGTTTTAACGCTGTACACCTTTTTTATCGTTTCACCCATAAAGTCCACTTCGGTTTTGGGGGATTCGCCATAGACCAGCACGGTGCGCTTCTGGCCCTCTTCAATCATGATCCGCACTTCTTCCTCGATTTCGTCCATGCTGAGGGTTTTGCGCCGGATGGCCTTATTACTGGACCGGAAACCGCAATATCGACAGTTATTGGCGCATTCGTCGCTGATATAAAGAGGGGCGAAAAATACGATGCGGTCTCCGTAGACCTCTTCTTTCAGCCGGTGGGCCAGGGCATACATTTCCTGTATCGTATCCTGGTCCTGGTTCTGGATCAGAATCGCCGTTTCCTCCGGGTCAAGCCGGACGCATTGCTCCGCTTTTTTCAGGACCCGCCGCACGTCTTCCCGGGAGGGATTTTCCCATTTGTTCAGTTGGGCCCAGATCTTTTGGTCGTCAATAAAATCATGGTCCAGCTTGTCGTATTCCTCGAACTCCTTTTTGTATTTCTCCAAAAAATTCATCTTTGCCTTGCCTCCCTTACCTATTTCATTTTGGTAATCATGGATTTCACCGACGCCCCGGCAACCCTGCCCAGCTTGCCGGTCATGGCGCTTAACTCATCATTGCTGCCGTCCACGATCAGCGATATCACCGATATGCACCGCTCCCGGTAGGGGATCCCCATCCTGCCCACGATCAGGCCGGCATAATCGTGCAAAATCCCGTTGATCTCCTCGGCGCAGGCCAGGTTCTCCACCACAATTCCGATGATTCCGATTCTTTTTTCCATGGTACACCTCCTCTAAAATCAAAAACTCCCTTTCCGCCCATGGCGAAAAGGGAGCAAAACGGCAAAAAAAGAAAACACACACATGCCGGATGCGCGCCTTCCCGCTGGGAAACACCTGGCGGTCGGGTAAAAAACAGGCCCTGCATCTTCGGGCGAACCAATCGCGCGCAGATACATTGCAGCTAAATTTGGTTACAATCTATCATTTATTTTTTTCGTTGTCAAGAAGTTCCGGGATCGCCGGCTGAGCCTCAGCCGCCGCAGTTTCTACCATGGCCTTTCCTTTCCCAGCCACCCCTGGCTTTGCCAATACTTTACGTCGGCAGGATTGAACTTAAATCTTTTATGCATAAATCTCATAGCGTAAAATAAAGCTCTGATCTTTAAACCCGGCCTTACTTTTTTGCCGCCCTGCTTAATTCGGGCCGCAAGCTTCCGGATCTCCTCACGGAGCTTCGCCTTTTTCTGCTCATCGACGGTATCCCAATCGCCGGCGTGGAGATTCCTGCCAAAGGTATAGGTGCGGGCGATCCCCCAGAAGGTCATGCTGTCTTTCAGGTCCCGGAGGGCAGACCTGGTCCCGGCGCCGGCGGCGGTGGAGATGAGCAGCGCCTGCTTGGCGAACATTTCCTTTCTGGGCTGGTGGGCCATCCACTGGTATCCGAAATGATCGAGGAAAGCCTTTACCTGCCCCGGGACATGATAGACATAAACCGGCGCGGTAAAAATCAGCAGGTCCGCCTCAAGCATGGAATCCAGAATCGGTTTGAGATAACCGTAGTCCGGACATTTTTTGAAATCAGTAAAGCAGTTCCAGCAGCCCCTGCAAAAGCCGGGCATACTTTCCGGCAGGAAAAATTCCGTTACGGTATCGGCTTCAGACAGCAGTCCGATAAATTGCCGGGCAATGTTATAAGTGCTGGATTTTGATTTTCTCTGAGTCCCATAAATCATGGTAATCTTCATATGCCGATCCTCCCGCAAGAGAACGATAAGAGAATTATATAATGAAGCGGCGAAAATTACAAAAAAAGAAGCCGGGCGCTTGGAAAAACATATGGAATTCCCTACGGAACTGAAGATTAAAATTCCGTACGGAAGTCTGAACAGCAATATTTTTATCTTGGATTTCGGACAAACAAAAACCGCCGGACCTTTGATAAATAACAGGTCTGGCGGCGTTATGCCATTTATGGCTTTTTGGTCAAATGGTGCGAGAGATGGGACTTGAACCCACACGAGCTAATGCCCACCAGCACCTCAAGCTGGCGCGTCTGCCTATTCCGCCACCCTCGCATCTCACAATTTCAACAAGATTTATAATAGCATGGATGGCATGTTTGGTCAACAAAAAAAACTCCTCCCAAAAGAGCCGGAGCATAGACCAGGCCTCCTCTGCAGGGCCGGGGGGCCCTTTAACAAATGAGTCGTGGGCTTCTCCTCAGCCTTTTCTTTTTGTTTCCGCCGCCTCCTCTTCAAACTTTTCCCCCATATTGCGGCAGTTGGTCTCCCGGATGAAAAAGCTGAAAAAAAAGGAAGCCAGGATCAAAAACAGGCAGAGCCCGAAGGAAAAGCGGTAACCTGCCGCTCCGCCGCCGCCCCGCTGCAGCAGCAGTCCCATGAGAGGCGAGGCCAGGGCGGCTCCCAGAAAGCAGCCGGTATTATAGGTAGAAACGGCGGTACCGGTATATGCCGTCAAATGCATTTCCTTCATCACCACCACATCCACGACGATGCAGCTGTGGCAAAAACCCAGGAAAAGAAACAGCAGCTGCAATAAAGGGAAAGGGATAAACCCGCTGCTGTTGGCGATCAGCAAAAGCCAGCTTGCCGCCAGAGCACCGCAGGCCGCCTGGATAGGCAGGCGGCGGCGGCCCAGCCTCTGGGACCAGTTAGTGATTACCAGGCTCCCCAAAGCGATGCCCAGCAGAGCGAAGGTCATGGAAGACGAGGCCTCCAGAGTACTTTTGCCGTAAATTTCCGTCACATAGGAAGTGCCCCAGATCCCGGTAAGCGCGTTATAAGAGCCGAACAACCCCAGGGCCACTATGGTGGGGGGCCAGCTGCGCTTTTGACTCAACACGTGCATCAGGCCCCGCCAGGCCTGGCCTTTAGTGAGAGCCCGCTCCTGCCGGCTGCTGTCGGTGCCGGGAATCGGCTTTAGCCCCACCTCCTCCGGTTTCTCATGGACCCATTTCAGATCGGCAGCCAAAATCAGCGCCAGCAACACCGCCAGGGCTCCAAAAACCCTCCGCCAGGAATAAAGCCCCACCAGATAAGTCAGGGGCCCCTGGGCCACAATGCCGCCGCAGTAGCCCAGGCAGTTCACCAGGCCGTTGATCCCGCCGAATTCCTCTTCCTTAAACCAAAGGGCGCAGACCTTCTGAACAGGAATGAAGACCAGACCGCCCCCCATGCCGCTGAGAAACCGGCCGATCAAAAGGAAGGTCAGGTTTTGCGCCGAGGCAAACACCAGGGTGCCCAAAAGCATCAGGAGACCGCCGGTCAGGGCGGTGCGCTTGGGCCCCCGGGAGTCGGTCAGCATGCCGGCGGGAAACTGCAGCAGCATGTAGGCATAGAAAAATGCCCCTCCCAAGGTGCCGTAGGCCTGGGCCGATAAGGTGAATTCCGCTTCCAGGTCCACCCTCACCACCCCCAGGCAAAGGCGCAGAAACAGGCCGATTACATAGACGGCCATTAATAGAGTAAAAACCAACCAGCGGTAACTGGTCGGCTTCAGGGTAGTGCCGGCTGCTTTGGCTTTCGTCTTTTCTGTGTTATGGCTGGGCGTCATGGTCTGCCTTCCTCATTTTTCTTCCTCGTTCCGGATCATCCCCATCTCCCCGGAACGCAGGTCCCGGGCCGCTTTGAAGATATGATCGGAGATACGTTCCAGAAAATTGATAATATCCATGAAATAGACGCCGGCTTCCACGGTGCAGGCTCCCATCTCAAGCCGGGCCACGTGGCCGTCCACCAGTTGCTTGGCTTTGACGTCCACATCGTCTTCCAGCTTTTTGATTTGCTCGAAGTCGGCCTGGGCCATATCCTGATTCTCCAGAAGGTCGGACATCAGATCATACATGGCTAAAACCAGATCTTCCAGGTCTTTGATATCGTTGATGGCTTTCTCGCTGAATTCCAGGTGCCTGTCCACCTTGATCTGGGCCAGCTCCACCAAATCCTTGGCATGGTCGCCGGTACGCTCCACATGATTCATGCAGGTGATCAACGCCGGCACCACCGCCGCCTGGATGCCCACCAGGCTGGTCTTGGACAGTTCCACGGCATAGCGGGTCAGATTCCTCTGCATAGAGTTCAGCTTTTGCTCCGCCTGGTTTACTTTCTCCAGGTTGCTGAGATTACCGGTATAAATAAAGTCCATGGTTTTATGCAGCATGCCTTTGGAGCGCAGCACACTGATATTGATGGCCTTTTTCGCGGCTTTTACCGCGGTGGTAGGATTTTTCAGCAAGAGCTTGTCCATTACGGCGCTGTCGTCGTCGTCTTCCCAGCCGCCGCCTTTTTCCTTGACGATCAGCTCCAAAAGGCGGACAAACTTTTTGGTGAAGGGCATGAAAATTATGGCGGACGCCACGTTGAAAATCGTATGGGTATTGGCGATCAGAATATCCAGATCGGCGTTGGGCACATAACTGTAGGTGACGGTTTCCACTAAGTGGGCAAACTGCGGCACAAAGAAAAAGACCAGGATCACGCCGGCGGTATTATACAACGTATGAGCCCAGGCCGTCCGCCGGGCGTTGATGTTGCCGGTCAGAGAGGCAAGCTGGGCGGTGATACAGGTGCCGATATTATCCCCCAGGGTCAGATAGATGGCCGTGGGAAAGTCGATCAGGCCCGTGGTGCCCAGCACCATCACCAGCGCCACCGTGGCGGCGGAACTGTGGACCATGGCGGTGGCAAAGACGCCCAGCAAAACGCCCACTAAGGGAATAGAAGCATAATTGGTGAAGAAATGGCGCAGGGTCTCGCTGGACTGCATGATGGGAGCGCCGGCATTCAAAATCTTCAGGCCATAAAACATAAGGCCAAAGCCCATGATGGCGCTGCCCAGGTTTTTCAAAGGCTCTTTTTTGGCAAAGTAATTAACGGCAAAGCCCAGACCGATCAGCGGCAGGGCGATATCCGTCAGCTTGAAACGGAAGCTTAAGGCCATCAACTGAGCCGTAATGGTAGTGCCGATATTTGCGCCGTAGATAATCCCCACGGCCTGGCTGAACTTCATCAGCCCGGCATTGACAAATCCCACGGCCAGCACGGTCACGGCGGTGCTGCTCTGAACCAGAGCGGTGATGGCCATGCCCACCAGGGTGGATTTAAAAACATTGCCGGTGAGAGCGCCAAGGATCCGCTTCATGGCCGGACCCGATACTTTTTCCAGACCGTCGCCCATCATTTCGATGCCATACATCAAAAGAGCGGTACCGCCGATCAGGCCAAAGATCAATTCTTGCATCCGAAAGTCTCCTTATTGATCTTTTCTCTACTTCAGGAACCCCTGGAGGATAGTTTCTTCCGCTTCCTGCTCATTTAAGCCCAAGGTCATCAGCTTGATGATCTGTTCGCCGGCGATCTTTCCGATAGCCGCTTCATGCACCAATTCCGCATCGGGATGCTGAGCGTCGATTTCCGGAATGGAACGGACATGGGCCCGGTCCATGATGATAGCGTCGCATTGAACATGGGCTTTGCAGGCGGCTTTTCCGATAACCCGGGGATAGAAGACCTGCCGGGAATCGTCTTTGGCCACCGACCGGGAAATGACCTGAACGGAACCTCCCTGACCGATGATTTCAGCGTCCATGCGGGTTTCGGCGGACTGGCTGCCATGGGTCAGCATTCTTTCTTCCAGAACCAGATGAGCGCCGGCTCCTACGATGGCATGGGTGGTGCGGACAGTGGAATTTACGCCCTTCAGCTGCACCATCTCCATAAGAGCATATGAACCCTCCGCCATTTCAATGCGGGTTTCCGGATTCAGAATCCGTTTGCCGTTGCCGTCCCCCTGACCGTAGTGCTTTTCCACATAGCGGACTTTGGCGTTTTTAGCGAGATGGAAGGTATGGATGCCGTCATGCTGGCTGTCCTGGCTTCCACAGTTATCGATGCCGCAGCCGGCTACGATCAGCACGTCGGCATCCTGGCCAATATAGAAGTCGTTATAAACCATATCCTTCAGGCCGCTTTCCGTCAGAATTACCGGAATATGGACGCTTTCGTTTCTGGTGCCCGGCTTAATTATGATATCGATTCCGGGTTTGTCTTTTTTCGTGACAATGTCGATATTAGCCGTGGTTTTTCTTTCTACGGAATGGCCATCCTTACGGATATTGTAGGCTCCCTCGGGTACGCCGTGCAGATCTGCCACCGCCGCCAATAATTCGTTATCTAGTACATTCATAGGCTTCCCGGCCTCCTTTTTTGAATTCGCAGGCGCAGTCCGGCCCTTCTTTAAGAATTCCCGGCAGCACTTCGTCGCGGCTGCCTTGCTTTACGATTCTGCCGTCGCTGATCATGATGATCTCGTCGGCCAGTTTTAAGATCCGCTCCTGATGGGAAATAATTACAATGGTGCCCTTGCTTTCCTGATGCATTTTCGAAAAGGTCTCCGTCAGCTTGGCAAAGCTCCAGAGGTCGATCCCCGCTTCCGGTTCGTCAAAAAGAGCCAGCTTCAACGTCCGGTTCAGTAAAGTGGCGATCTCGATACGTTTCAGTTCACCGCCGGACAGGCTGGCGTCCACATCCCGGTTAATGTAATCCTGGGTACAAAGGCCCACGTCGATCAGGGAATTACTGCAGGTCCTCATTTTCGTCTTGTCGTCGGCAGACAGGCTCAGCAGTTTGCGGACCTTGATCCCCTTGAACCGGGGCGGCTGCTGAAAAGCATAGCCGATGCCCAGCTTGGCCCGGTCGGAAATGCTCATTTCGCTGATATTTTGTCCGTCAAACCAGATTTCGCCGGCAGTCTGCCGCTCAATGCCCATGATGATCTTGGCCAGAGTGGACTTCCCGCCGCCGTTGGGACCGGTAATAACATAAAACCGGCCTGACTCAAGCCGCAGGTCGATATCTTTGAGAATACTGCTTTCTTTTCCGTCTTCCTTGGCGGTAAAGCTGATGTGTTTTAGCTCCAGCATGAATCCTTCTCCGTTTCTTCCGTTCATTTATTCTGCCATTGTTAATACTACAAAAAACTCCTCTTATCGTCAAGTGAAATGTAAAAGAATTGTAAAATGAAAAAAGACGATTCCCCCCTGCCAAAAATGTCTTCAGCTGGGAAAAACCGTCTTTTTGAGCGTTTTTTCCGCTCATTGTACCATTAGCACCATTAACGGACGCCCACCGCATTCAGGGTCCGGTCGCCGATATCTTCCAGATCGTCCATTACGTCGTTGATCGCCTTTTCTCCGGAATGTAATACGCCCCGGATGTCGAAGATATTACGGACCAGGGTTTCGTCAGCGGTAACATAGACAGTCTGGATTTCCGGAGCCTCTGCTTTTACCAGGTTAGTGATTTCAGTGCGCAGACTGTCGGGAACCATGACCGCGGTGCCGTTGTTTACCACATTGTCATTTCCGTTCAGCTCCGCTCCGTTTTCACCGGTCAGGCCCGTGTCCGTATTATTGGTAACAGGAGGAGTCATGTTTTCCGCCGGGACGTTGGCCCCGTTATTCAGAGTATCCGTTCCCGCGCCGGGGGTGGTGCCGGGAGTACCTACGCCGCTGCCGTCAGGGCCGCGGCCGGTGCTTTCTTCCGTTTCCATGGGATTAGGGGTAGCTGCAACATTGTCATCCAGTTCCAGGGCTACCCAAGCTTTGTCGGGAGATAATACCACATAGACATTATCTACGCCGTCAATCTCGTTGATGGCTTCTTCCAGAACTCTGACTTTTTCCGTATCATACTCGTTGGCCTGTCCGGCGCCACCGGGCGCCGCCGGATTGTTTTCGCCCTCTGGCCTCTGCTGAGATTTGCAGCCCGCCATGGTAAACATCATCACCATAACCACCGCCGTACACAAAGCCAGAAGCCGCAAAAGCCCTTTTTTGCTTTTCAAACCAGTTCACTCCTTTTCAAATGGGTATATTTCAGATATTATTATGTTCTGGGAGAAATATTTTATGTAATAAAACGCGAAGAACAGGATGTGTTATCGTGGGAAGCAATGGTCTGACTGGAAAATTTATTATTATTGAAGGTTTGGATGGCAGCGGTACCACCACCCAATTGAAGCTGCTGCAGGAATGGTTTAAGGCGGAGGAAGAAAAGAGCGGCAAAGCCCGGCCGCTGTATTTTACCTGGGAGCCTACGCCGGGGCCTGTGGGCAGCCTGATACGCCTGGCCCTTCATCATCGTTTGCAGCCTTTCGATGAAAAAACCATGGCCCTGCTCTATGCCGCCGACCGCACGGACCATATATATAAGGAAGAAAAAGGCGGCCAGGAACCGGGGGTTTTGTCCAAGCTGCGTTCCGGCACCCATGTGATCTGCGACCGCTATGTGCTTTCCTCCCTGGCTTACCAGGCCCGGGAGCTGGGACTTGACTGGACGTTCCGGGTCAATGATTTAGCCGTTTCTCCGGACGTCACCATCTATATTGACGTGGACCCGGTAAACGCAGCCCGCCGCATGGCCGCCGCCCGCAGTCATCAGGACATGTATGAAAGCTTGCCGGAACAACAAAAAATCCGGGCCCAATATTTTCGGGCCATCGAGTTTTTAAGAGAAAAAGGCCAGCGGGTGGAAATCGTAAATGGCGAAGGCAGCCCGGCTCAGGTTCGCGACGCCGTTTTAGGGGTGATTCTGCCTCTGCTGGAGGGTTGATCACCCAGATCCACGAAAAGCATAGGAATAAAAATCCCGGCTTAAATTAAAGCAGAACAAAAAAGAGGGGCCGTTTCGGCTAAGGTCCTTGCGAAGCTTGAAATAAAAATTCAACGCCTGGCAGGGAATTCCGGTTACGGTCTCTCTTATTTTTTACCTTTTTTGTTTTTTTAACCGCGCTTTCAACGGCTAATATTTTCAGCATTTTGATTTAAATTGATTATCGTTTCAGCTTAAATTGATTATCGTTTCAGCCTTACTTCGTCAGCCGGTTCGCATTCGTAATGCTTATCTTCAGACAATCGCTTCCGACCCTACATTTACCAGGCTTTCGATCACCTTGGCCAACTGGAAGCTTTTCTCCTTATACAGCAGCGCCAGTTTATTCAGGTATTCCCGGGAAGGCAGCGCCTCTTTGTCGCTTCCGGCGCTGGTCACGGCTTTATACCCCGCGACCTTCGGCTGGTCTTTGCTTTCATCGTCGGAAGATTCGGAGGTGGCGGTAACGATATCCGAGAGAATCGTATTTAAAATCTTATTTGCTTCCTTAATGGTCTCCAGATCCTTTTTCAGGGAATCCGCCAGTTTGGCCTGGCTTTTGGCGTCGGAAGCCTTGGCGATCAGATCCTCAATACGGCTTTTGGCGTCATTGGCCTGCTTGACCACTTCCAAACGGCTTTCCAAAAGCTTATCCCTTTGCTCCTTAACCTTTTTATACAGCTCCTCCACCGTGAGCTTGTCGTTTTCCTCCAGCAAGGTCTTACTTTCCTCGCCGGCAGGCGTTTGGGCGCCGGCGGCGTCCTCCTGGTCCGGGACTGCCGAAAGCGGCGCCGCAATAAAGAGCATCAAGCCCAAAATCAGGATGCCCAATATCAAACCTTTTTGCAATGGGGTTACCTCCCTTACCGGTTTATTCAGTCGGAGGCTCTCCGGTCTGGTCCTCCGGGGCCTGACCGGAAACGATTCCTTCCGTATTCATGCTTTCGTCGGAAATCGCCTGATCCATTTGGCCGGCGGTCTCTACCAGCTTATCCAATTCCTGGGTAAGCTCCTGGAGGACCTGCTGATCCTCCTGAATGGACAAATGATTATAGGACCGGGCGATCAGTGTGGCGGGAATCGGTCCTTCGCCGTCGATAAACAATCCTTCGCCGCTTTCCTCCATCAACTGACCCGTACCGCCCGAGGATTCCGCTTCTTTTTCCGTACAGGCGCTTAAAGCAAGGCAAAACAGGAGCATTAACACAAAGGCTGCCGGTAATTTCCATTTGAAGCTTTTTTTCTTACCCATAGCCTTTGCTCCTTCTGCTCATATTATAGCCCAGAGTCCCTGGCAAAATTTTAAACAAATCGTCGTTATTTTGTAAAAAAAATTTAAACTTCCCCAGGCATATCCGAAGAATGCACAATAGCGGCCAAAAGCATGCGGGGCCGGGGTCAAAAGCCGGCAACTTCTGCCGCCGTCTTACCCCTGGCCCGGACGGTCTCCCTCGGCTTCTGCCGGCATGGTAAACCAGACCTTGGTCCCCACCCCCGGCTGGCTTTCAATCCAGATTTTGCCGCCGTGCTGCTCCACCATGGCCTTTGCCAGGTTCAAGCCCAAGCCCGCGCCGCCGGTGGAACTGTGGCGTGATTTGTCCGTACGGTAAAACCGTTCAAAAACCAAAGGCAGCTCGGCCTCGTCGATGCCTACTCCGGTATCGATAACACCGAAGCGCACTTTATCGCCGGCCCGTTCTACCTGGATCAAAACCGTTCCGGGAGGATTGGTATATTTGATGGCATTGCTCAAAAGGTTCAGCATGATCTGCCGGAAGCGGTCGGCGTCGGCCCGGATATACAAATCGTCGGGACAAACCATCTCCACCGACAAGCCAGGCTTCTTTTCGTGTACATTCAGGGTGCCCACAATAAAGGTCAGGGCTTCAAACACCCGGAAACGCTCCGGAAACATTTCGCTGCTGCCGTTTTCCAGCTTCACCAGGTCTAAAATCTCGCCGGTGAGGCTGATCATCCGCCGGGTTTCGTCCTGAATGATCTCCAGGGCTCCGGGGATCTCCTTTTCCGGCACCAGGCCGTCCTGGATTCCCTGGACAAAACCAAGGATCGACGTCAGGGGCGTCCGCAGCTCATGGGAAATTCCCGCGATAAAGTCCCGCCGCATCGTTTCGATCTGAACCAGCTTGCGTTTCATATCGTTGAATACTTCGGCCAGATGACTGATTTCATCATTGCCGGTAACCGGGATATCCTCCACAGCGCCGCCCCCGGCCAACTGAGAAGCCGCCCGCTCCATATCCTGGATGGGCCGGGAAATCCGTTTGGCATAAATATAAATGACGACGATACTTAAAGCCGCCACAGCCACACCCATGGTCCAGATCTGGCGGTACACGGCGTAGAGGCCGCTGCGGATCTGATCCACCGGCGAATATTGGATAATGGCGCCGCTGATCAAGCCGTCCACCGTCAGAGGCCTGCCGTAAAACACCATATAAGAATCCAGCTCCGGCGAATATTTCTGCCGCCGGAAGACGGTTTTTCCTTCCATGATGCTGATCAGGTCCTCCAGCAAAGCGCCCTCTTCCCCGGCTTCACCTATTTCTTCCCGCCGCTCCAAAAGCTGCTCCTGGACGATCTCCAAAGCATAGATCCGGGAATCCATCATATAGCCGATGGAGTCAATGGCGCTGTCCAGGCCTTCCCGGTTAGTGGCGCCCTGGTATAGGAATACGATCTGCTGATTAACCTGCTCCGCTCCCAGCTCCAGGGTTTTTTCCTTTTCCCTGAACATAGACCCCTGATAAATAAAAGACATGACCGCAGAAAATGCGGCCAGGGTCAGTATAAAAATAATCAGGAAGCCGGCCATCAGCTTGGAAAATAAAGACTTGAACACGCTTATTCCCCTTCAAGCTTGTAGCCGACACCCCAGACAGTTTTAATTTGCCAGGTATTCTCCGGCCGTTCCAGTTTTTCTCTCAATCGCTTCACGTGGACATCCACCGTCCGGGTATCGCCGTAATAAGTGTAGCCCCAGACCTTTTCCAAAAGCTGCTCCCGGGAGAAAACCATATTGCGGTTCTGCAAAAGGAAATGCAGCAGCTGGATCTCCTTAGGCTTCAGATCCACTACCTGTCCGGCCAGCGTTACCTGATAGCGGCCCAGGTCCACCTTCAGGTTTCCGACGGCAAGGACAGGCTGAGTTCCGGCCGGGTTTTCCCCTTCCTCGGACTTCTCCCTGAGCCGGGCCTTCACCCGGGCCACCAGTTCCTTAGTCTCAAAAGGCTTCACCATATAGTCGTCGGCGCCGACCTCAAAGCCGGTGAGCTTATCCTCCAGCATATCCCTGGCGGTCAGCATAATAATGGGAACCGTGCTGACTTTCCGGACGGCCCGGCATACATCCCAGCCGTCCATAACTGGCATCATCACGTCCAGGATAATCAGGTCCATTTTTTCTTTTTCCACATACTCCAACGCCTTGGCTCCATCATAAGCCACAAAGACCTGAAAGCCCGCGTTGCTCAGATACATCTTTAATAATCGGCAGATATTCTCGTCGTCGTCCACGACCAGTATCCGTTTCTCTTCCATTTAATGCTGCCCTCCTCATGCTGGATTTGGAGACGGGCCGGCCCTCCGGGGCCGGCCTCTTATTATGGCTTTGCCGGATTCAACCCTCGATAACGGCCTGAGCGGCTTTAATCCGGGCCGCCAGCCCCGGCATCTTCGCCTTGGGCACGGCGCAGACAGCCAGCCGCACGCCTTTGGACATGGGCACCAGGTAGATTTTTTCTTCTTCCAGCTTCGCGCAGACAGCCTTAGGATCCTTGGCGGGAATGGTAATGAAGAAACCGCCGTAGTAAGGCAGTATCCGTAAAGACTCCTTTTTGGCTTCCCTGACAAAGATATCGGCTCTTTCGATCAAGTCTTTTACCAGCTTGCCCCGCTGGACCCCGGCCCGGGCCGTCAACTCAGGGTCATTGCAGATCTTCGCCAGCATCTGCTGAGCGCCCCGGGAGCCGTTGGACCAGGTGCCCCTGGCGGAATAAGCATGGATATTGGTGAAATCCCGCATCACTTCTTCGGATTTATGGAAGCCCACGATGGCGCCGCATCTCATCCCGTAAACAAAGAAGGATTTAGACATGCTGAAGGCGATGACCACCTGGAGATTATCCGGCAGATCCGTAAACATACCCAGGAAACGCCGGGATTCCACGGGGTCGCCGCAGTAATCCACATAGGCCATATCCAGTCCGATGACCACCCGTTTTTCCGGGTTGGCGGCGGCCAGGCCCTTAAAAAAGGGAATCAGGTCTCCCCAATCCTCTTTCGAAAGGCTGTAACCGGTGGGGTTATGGCCGGGGGTATTGAAGATCACCAGGATCTGCTTTTGCAGGTCCAGGTATTTTTTCGCTTTTTCCTTCAGGTCACCGGCGGAAAACTTCAGGTCAGCGTCAAACATGGTATAAGTTACGGTTTTGCGCTGGTTTTCTTCAGCGATGGTTTTATAGGGGGCCCAGAACCAGTCGGGAATCAGGACCGCCTCGCCGTTATCCAGATAGTTATAGATCATGGAGCGCACGGCGCCGCTGCCGCCGGGGGTGCCCACGGCCGCGGCAAAGGTGCCGGCAGGCTGGTTCCCCATAAAAGTATAGCCGATGGCCGCTTTGATGAACTCAGGGGAACCGGTGATGGTGGCATAGTCCATCAGATCCTCGGGAGGCAGTTGCCGGTAAACCTCGTCCACTACCGGCAGGATACTGAAGCTGCCGTCCTCATTTCTCATGGCTCCAATGGAGCCGTCGATGATTTTTTCTGCGCCGGGTTGTTTTTTGGCTTCCCGGATCCGGGCCACAACGGCAAATACCGAGTCCGGCTCGCTGCCTTTTCCGGCGGCATGGCCGGCTGCGGTAGAATGAATCGTCATTATATTTCCTCCTCAATTTTCACAATCTATGCTCATCGCTGGCCGGATTCCCGCAGGTTCCGGACACGGTTTTGGAGGCAGAGCGAATCCGGCAGGCACGAAAGATGCCGGCGCTGTCCGAAGTGTCTGCCTGTTTCGGCAAAACAGACCAGTCAAAGGCTTTTTAATCTATTATATCATGAATTCTGCTCCCAACGCGGCCGGCTCTTTACTTCCCACTAATCGTAAGGCCCGCCACGCAAGGTAAATTATGCTGTAATTCGCTCCGCTTATTATATCATAATTTCGACTTTTTATATAGGATCCCCGTTCCCTATTTCTGTATATTTGGCCGGGCTCCGGGGAAGCTAAACTGTAAATCTTTCCACAAAAACCATTGAACGGCAGGTGCATGGGATGCTGATAACCTTTTTTCGTACAATCTTTCTGATCGTCTTGGTGACCCTGATCCTCCGGGTTATGGGCAAGCGTCAGATCGGCGAACTGCAGCCTTATGAATTGGTGGTAACTCTTTTACTTTCCGAGCTGGCGGCCATTCCTATGGCCTCCTCGGACCTGCCGCTCCTTTCCGGTATCGTGCCCATGCTGATTCTTTTGCTGACTCAATTGACGCTTTCCTGGTGGACGCTGAAAAGCAACCGGATCCGCCGCTTTATCTGCGGCAGACCGGCAGTACTGATTGAGCGGGGACGGATCATCGAAAGTGAACTTTCCGACAACCGTTTAAATCTGACGGATCTGCTGGAGCTTTTGCGCATCAAGGGCTACGCCGATCCCACCCAGGTGGAGTACGCCATTTTGGAAACCTGCGGCCAGATCAGCGTCATCCCCAAAGCGGCCATCCGTCCGGTGACTTTGTCGGATCTCTCTTTGCCCCTGCCCCCCGAGGCGCCGCCCCCCACTCCATTAATCCTGGACGGCAAAGTCATCTCAAATAATCTGGCTGCCGTCGATCTCACCCGGGAGGAACTGGAAAAACTCCTTTGGCAAAACGATTACGGCTCCCCGGCAAATATCCTCTACGGCGCTTTGAACAGCCAACGCCAGCTTCTGATCCAGCCCAAGGGACAGACCCGGGGGAATCCCGGAAAAAAGGCGGACTCCAGGGGAAAAAAGCGGCGGCCGAAAACCGACCCCACCGGCCGGTCGGGAGAAAGGAAAGGAGAAGAATAAATGAAGCGTTATAGGGTCCCTATATTTATTCTGCTTCTCACCGTGTTCCTGATCGGCTTTTGTATTTATACCCATCTGGCCCTGACCAAAGCGGCGGATTCCATTTTAGCCGATGTGGAAGAGATCGGCGGGTATCTGGACGAAGGCCGGTGGACGGAAGGACTGACCCTTTGCACCGCCCTGGACCAGCGCTGGCAGAAAGAGCAGCGAATTTGGGCCATGCTGGTGGATCATCAGGAACTGGACAAGGTGTCGGAAAGTATTCTGACCCTGCGCAACCGTATTCTCTCCCAGGATATCGCCGAAGCCAGCATTGAGCTGGACGCCATCCGCCACCATATCGGGCATATTCCGGAAAAAGAGAAGCTGACCCTGGCCAACCTCTTTTAGGAAAGCGTTCTTCCAAGGCTTTCTCAGGGGTTTCAGGCGTTCTCAGGACTTTTCAGGCTCTTCCAAGGCTTTTTCAGGAGTTCTCAGGACTTTTTTCAGGGCCCTTTCAGGGCTCTTTAGGTTCTCCTTTTTCCACTGAATTCAAGTCTCTTTTCGATTCTCCTTTTTTTCTGCAAATTCCGCCCTTTTGTCTCATGAGTTGACTTCCCGGGCAATTTGACCTATACTAAAAAACGTGTAGATTGTGAAACTTTTCATTTATACTCTATCCATTATTTATCCATTATTTTTCTTTTTGTATTATATTTCTTTTATCTATTATAATATTTAATCTCGTGCTATAATTAACCCCGGTTAAGATTTTTCATCTGTCCTGGGCCTTATCGCAAATATTTTAATCGGGAGGAATAATTTATGCCGTTATTTGACACCAGTGTGCAGGAGCTGAAATACACCGTCCTGCGGGAGATCGCCCGCCTCCAATACGAAAATCACCTGGATGCCCAGCATCTTCTGGATATTCCGAATAGTATTATTCCCGACGGCACCCCGCCTACTATGCGCTGCTGTATATATAAAGAGCGGGCCATCCTTCAGGAACGGGTCAAACTGGCTATGGGCGGAAATCCAGATAATCCCCATGTGGTGGAGGTTCTTTCCATCGCCTGCGACGAGTGCCCCGTGGACGGCATGCACGTTTCTCCCGCTTGCCGGGGCTGTATCGCCCACCGCTGCCAGAATGCCTGCCCCAAAAATGCCATCAGCATCATCGATCATAAGGCGGTCATCGACAAATCGAAATGCGTCGAATGCGGTCGTTGTTTAAGTGCCTGCCCTTATTCGGCCATCGTGAAAAATACCCGGCCCTGCGTCAATGCCTGCAAGCCCGGAGCCATTACCATCGACGGTGAAAACGGCAAAGCTTCCATTGATTACGAAAAATGCATTTCCTGCGGTGCCTGCGTCTATATGTGCCCCTTCGGCGCCATCGCCGATAAATCCTATATCACCCATGCCATCCGTCTGATCCTGGACTCGGATAATAATTCAAATTACAAGGTATACGCCGTGGTGGCTCCTTCTATCGCCAGTCAGTATAACAACCTGTCCACGGAGCAGGTGGTGGCCGGAGTCAAGGCCCTGGGATTTCATTCCGTTATCGAAGCGGCCTGGGGCGCCGATATCGTAGCCTGGCTGGAGGCCGGGGAACTGGTGGAAAAAGGCTTCCTTACTTCCTCCTGCTGCCCCGCCTTCGTAAATTATATTAAAAAATTTCATCCTTCTTTGACGGATAAAATCTCCCATAATCTGTCTCCCATGGCCCAGATCGCCAAGTGCTTAAAAGACATGGATCCCGGCTGTAAAGTCGTTTTCCTCGGTCCCTGTATCGCTAAAAAAGACGAGGTCCTGAATCCGGAAGTGGGCCGGTATGTGGATTGTGTGCTGACCTTTGAGGAAATGCAGGCCATGATCTATGCCAAGCACATCGACATGGAGACCCTCGAACCCATCGAACTGGACAATGCTTCTTATTTCGGCCGTGTCTTTGCCAGAAGCGGCGGCCTGGCCGTGGCTGTGGAACAAGCGCTGAAAGAGCGGGGGGTCACAAAGGAGAAATTTTCCCTGAACGCCTTATCCTGCAATGGGCTTCTGGAGTGCAGGACAGCCTTGTTAAAAGCTTCCCGAGGCCTGCTGCCGGAAAACTTCGTGGAAGGCATGGCCTGCGAAAACGGCTGCATCGGAGGACCCGCCTGCCTGTCCCACAGCTCCAAGGATAAGGCTTTAGTGGATAAATACGGCCAGCAGGCCATGGAAAAAACCATTGCCGAAGCCATCGGCATTCTGGATCTGGTGAAAAAGAGCCCTGCTTCCGGAGAGGAGCAAAAAAATAAGCAGTAGGGAGGGGTAATATTCGTGATTATTCAGGTATGTATCGGCAGTGCCTGTCATAAGAGAGGTTCCTATCATGTGATGAAAAAGGCTAAGGAGCTGATCACCCAGCACGGACTGGAGGACAGCGTTACCGTCCAGGCTGCTTTCTGCCTGGGTCAATGCGCCAACGGGATCAGCATTAAGGTGGATGATAAGCTCATCTTAGGCGTCAGCAAAGATAACCTGGAAGAAACCTTTAATCAATACGTACTGAAAAGCAGATAAAGCCATGAGTTTCCTTCAATTTAAAAAAACCAACTGCAAAAATTGTTATAAATGCGTGCGCTACTGTCCGGTGAAATCCATTTCCGTTAAAGATCATCAGGCGCAGATCATTGAGGACGAATGCATCCTCTGCGGCAACTGCACCGTAATTTGCCCTCAAAAGGCCAAACAGGACGTCAGTGCCACTCCCCAGGTTCAGGAACTGCTGGATCTGGGCGTGGGGATCGTGGCCAGTGTCGCTCCCTCCTTTGCCGCTTATTTTGGCCTGTCCGGCATTGCCCCTTTGCGGCAGGCCTTGCAGGCCGCCGGCTTTGACGACGCTTTCGAAACGGCGGAGGGCGCCTACCTGGTCAAAACGGAGTACGAAAAGCTCCTGGCCCTGAAAGAAGGCCGGACCTTGATTTCCTCCTGCTGCGCCACGATCAATTCCTATATCCGCAAGCATAAGCAGGAGGCCATTCCTTACCTGGCGCCCGTAATGACGCCCATGCAGGCCCATGCCCGTTTGCTGAAAGAGCGCTTCCCCGATAAAGCCGTGGTTTTCATCGGGCCTTGCATATCGAAAAAGGCCGAGGCCGCCGAGGCCGGCTCTTCGGTCAGCTGCGCCGTTACCTTTGAGGAACTAAAGGATTGGCTGGCGGAAAAAGGCATAGCCGTTCAAGGAGCCGGAGAGCCCGCCGCCGCAGACGGGCCCAAATATCTTTCCCGTATGTTTCCCGTCCACGGCGGCATCCTGCGCACCATGGCCCGGCAGCCCGGCTACCGCTATGTCTCCGTGGACGGTCTGCGGAAATCTATGGCCGCCATTGACGACGTGATCGCCGGCCGTTTGCCCGGCTGCTTTATCGAAATGAGCGCCTGCAACGGCAGCTGCGTTGGCGGGCCTTCCTTCCAGCGCCAGGAACTATCCGCCCTGGCCGGTGAAATGCAGGTGGAAAGCATTGCCTTGGGTCCAAACGAGGAGGATTTCAACATCAAGAGCGGGCTGGCCCTGGAGGCCGTATTCAGCGACCAGGGAAAATATTACATGAAGCCCTCGGAAAAACAAATCGACGGGATTTTAAAAAAGATGGGGAAAAACAGCCAGGCCGACGAGCTGAACTGCGGGATGTGCGGCTATCCCTCCTGCCGGGACAAAGCCGTGGCCGTTTATTACGGCAAGGCGGGAATCAGCATGTGCCTGCCCTTTATGAAGGAACGGGCCGAATCTATTTCCGACAAAATCATCAATATCACCCCTAACGCCATCGTGGCTGTGGATATGGACCTGAAAATCCAGCAGGTAAACACGGCGGCCTGCGAAATCTTCGGCCTGACGCCCCGGGACCTGATGGGCCAGCCGGTCTCCCGCATCCTGGATGAGTTCGACTTTGTGTCTATGATTACCCAGACCAAGGCCCAGGTGACCAAATACGCCTTTTTGGCGGAATACAACGTATACCTGGAGCAGGTCTTTCTCTGCGACAAAGCCAACGGCACGGTCATTTGCATCATGAAAAATATCACCCGGGAAAAGCAGCGCAGATCCCAGCTGCTGAAAGCCAGGGTCCAGGCTGCCAATCTGGCCGACGACATCGCCGAACGTCAGCAGCGGATCGCTCATGAAATCGCCTCCCTTTTGGGCGAGACCGTGGCCGAAACCAAGGTGGCCATCGCCGATCTGAAGGATACCATCCTTATGGATCAGGAAGAAGGCTGAGAAAAATTTTCGAGGTAGCTTTGCCATGATGGATAATCTCTGCCTGGAAATGGGGCATATCAGCATCAATAAGCATTCGGAAACCATCTGCGGAGATTTTTACTGTCTTTTGGAGGATAAAGACAAGGACAGGATCACCCTGGTACTTTCCGACGGCCTTGGCTCCGGGGTCAAAGCCAATATCCAGGCCACGCTGACCGCCAGGATTCTCAGTACCATGCTGGCTCACAACCTGCCCATCGACGAATGTATCGACACCGTGGCCGGCACCCTGCCGGTCTGCAAGGTCCGCAAGCTGGCTTACGCCACCTTCACCGCCCTGCAAGTGGAAGAAAACCATGCTTATCTGGTACAGTATGACAATCCCGGAGCCATTCTATTGCGCGGGGGAAAATCCTGCCAATATAATACCGGCGTCCGTTTTGTGGGGGAAAAGGAAATCCACGAAACCCGGCTGGAACTGCAGAAAGACGACCTTCTGGTGCTGATGACCGACGGGGTCACCAACGTAGGGATCGGTAAGATCATGCCGGAAGGCTGGCTCCGGGAGGATGTGATCCGGTTTCTGGAGACCTGGTACTCGCCGGAGCTTTCTCCCCGGCGGATGGCGGCTTTGTTGGGGCAAGCCTGTCTGCAGCTGGGTCTGGATTCTCTGGATGACGATACCACCGTGCTGGTGCTGAAGGTCCGGGAACGGCAGGCGGTAAACATGATCATCGGCCCCCCGGAAAACAAAAACGAGGATAACAAGATCCTGAAAATGTTCTTTGCCAAGGCCGGGGCTCACATCGTCTGCGGGGGGACCACCGCCCATACCGTCAGCCAGTACCTGAAAAAGCCGCTTATCCCTATGGTTGAAAGCGGCGATGAGACGATACCGGCCATGGCCGGTATCGAAGGCGTGGACCTGGTCACCGAAGGCGTCATCACCTTGAGGAAGCTGGTGGAGCTGGGGGATCTTTACCTGGAGGACAATATGCTCTCCCTGCAAATCAAGGATAGGCGCGACGCCGTATCCCTCCTGGCGGATTACCTTTTTGAGAAGGCCACCGACGTCAGCATCTTCTTCGGCATGGCGGCAAACCCCGCCCACGAACAGCTGGAGATCGACTTTGACACTAAGCTGGCCTTGGTAAAACGACTGGAGGCCCAGCTTGCCCAGCTGGGAAAAAACGTCAAGCTAAGCCTTTGCTGAATCAGAGGAAACTAAAAAAACGTTATAAAAAGCCGCTTTCCCGCGATGATAAAGGGGCTGCCGCAAATTGGTTTTGATATGCTCCCATCTGAGTAGACAAGTGAAATAAAAAACCGCTTGGGACTTAGAAGGGAGCATATCATTTTTATACTTTTTGATGGCTTCAAGGTTCTTTCTGAAAGCGTCCGGATTGATTTCCAATCTGGTGGGCCTGATACAATCCATGCTTAACCCTCCGCTATCGTAAACCGGGCCCCTTTTCCCGAAGCAGCTCTATTCAGATGACCGGCCCCAGCACGTGGATATCGATGGAACTGAAATACTGGATAGCCTCGTTTTTCGTCATCTCTCCGGAAAGGACCCGCAGCATTTTCTGAAAAGCTTCTTCACCCACCTGATCTATGCTCTTTTCGCCGGTAATAATCAGCCCTGCGTTAACATCCATATCTTCGCTCATGCGGGTATACGTATTGGGATTGCCGCAGATTTTGATAACCGGCATGCTGGGGAAGCCCTGAGGGGCGCCGCGTCCGGTGGAAAACATCATAAACTGCGCGCCGGTGCAGGCCATGCCGGTCAGAATTTCCGGCTCACGCCCCGGCGTGTCTTTAATCCAAAGGCCCTTTTCCGTAGTAACGGCCTGGGGATAATCCAAAACTCCCTGAATGGGGCGGCAGCCGGATTTCATGATCGCACCCAGGCTTTTTTCCTCAATAGAGGATAAGCCTCCCTCGATATTACCGGGGGTGGGCTGGCCTTTACGCATATCGCAGCCCAGGCTTTTTGCCCGGCGCTCCATCTCTTCCACGATTTTCAGGATTTTATTCCCGACCTCCGGGGCAGCCCCGCGACGGGCCAGCAGATGCTCGCCGCCGATAAACTCGGTGGTTTCCCCGAAGACGACGGTTGCCCCCAGATCCACCAACTTGTCGGCCACATAGCCGATAACACAGTTTGAAGCCATGCCGCTGGTGGCGTCCGAAGCCCCGCACTTGATCGCCATGACCACCTTGCTGATGTCCCAGGGACTTCTTTGCAAACCGCTGGCTTCGATCACCAGCCGGCGGGCAAAATCCGTGCCGGCCTGAATGGCCCTGGAAACGCCGCCCAGAGCCTGGATATGGATAATTTCCACATGTTTTCCGGTTTCCGAAATCTCTTTGACCATCCTGGCGTGATCCGTGCCCTCACAACCCAGGCTGACCACCAGAACGTTTGCCACATTTGGGCTCTTGCCAATATTTATCAGAGTATCCGTCACCCGCTCCAGATCGGGGGGAAGCTGGCAGCAGCCCTGATGGTGCAGATATGTTACCGTGCCCTGTACCTGATTGCAGATGGCCATGGCTACGTCGTTGGCACAGGTAACACTGGGGATTACCGCGGTAAAATTACGGGCGCCCACTTTCCCGTCGGGGCGAAGGTATCCCATGAGCTCCATATCAGTTTCCTTCCTTCCAGTCGCCGCGGCCCCGCTTGCTGTCCAGATTGTGGACATGGACGTGTTCCCCTTTGGTAATCGGGCGGGTTGCGGTGCCGATCTCCTCGCCGTACTTGATAATATCTTCACCAGGGCAAATGTCCCGGAGCGCAATTTTATGGCCGTAGGGAATGGGGCCCAGAACCCTGACCGTCTCTCTCCCGCCTTTTTTGTCCCGGACCTCCGCTTCGTCGCAGCTGTCGGCATCGTTGGCAAAAATCGTAGCCACATTGTCCAGATCGTTTACCTTTAAGGCCAATTTAAGCGCCATGCTCTTTTCCCCTCTTCTCTTCCTTTTCCCCGCCGCCTCATTATTTCGCTTTAATAATTAAAACGCTGACGCCGTCGGGAATCACCACGACGCCGGCGTCCTTTCCCTTCAGTTTATAAGCAATGGCTAAGGCCTCGTCCAGGTCCCCGGCCGGAATCAGATTGGCGCTGCTTACCTCATCCGCACTCAGATAGGCGGTTACCAGGATGACCTTATGTTTTTTCAGAATACGTGCATATATTTGAGGGCACCACTGCTCGGGGATCGTTTCCTTCGCAGGGATTGCGGCCAGATATTCATCGATTTCCTCGGGCGTCCCCAACTTAATAAGCCTTGCAAAATCAGTGCCGCCCATACCGTCCACGCAACTGCAGCACATGATGATGACGCCGTCCTCGCCGGCGCAGGCCTCGGCGGTCGCCACAGCTTTAGGACTCTGATAGAGGTTTTGATCCAGCGGATAACCGCCGTTACCGGTTATCACGATATCGCCGGTGACGGCGGGGCGCTGGGAAAGGCCGCGAATAAAGGCCACGCCGGCGGCATAGGCCTGCTCCAGATCTCCGGCAAAGGCCCCGATAATTTTCTTCTCACCATCCAAAGCCACATTGAGGATAAAAGCGGTATGGACAAGCCGGGCTGCGGCGGCCATGTCCTCATGAATGGGGTTGCCCTCTAAAATGCCGGCCTGGGAATAAGGGCTTGCAACAGCTTTATAACAATGGTTTTCGTTCACAGTCTGCTGGCTGCAGATGCCCGGCAGGATGCTTTTGCGGCCGCCGGAGAAGCCGGCAAAAAAATGAGGTTCAATAAACCCCTCAGTTACCAGCAGATCACAATCCACAGCCAGCCGGTTTACCTGAAATCCGGCGCCTGAGGGAAGCGTCCCCTGATACACGAACTAGCCCGGATCAAAGGCGTCGTTGATCGCTATTCTTTCGTGATCCACGATCCTGTCGCCAAACATCCGGCGCTGCTCCTCCCTGGTCGGGGCCCGATGCAGACCCGTAGCGATCAAAATTGTGATTTGCGCCTGGGGGCTGCCTTTTCTGATTTCATTCAGTAAAAGCGGCAGCGTGACTTTACTGGGAACAGCCCGGGTATGATCGCTGGTGACAAGGGTTACTTTCTTTTTCCCTTTCGCCAGCTGCCGTAAGCGCGGCGCTCCTATCGGGTTTCCCAGCGCCGCCAATACCAGCTGTTCTTCGCTGCGGTCAACATGAAGCTCATGTATTCTGGCGGATATCACTGCCTTCAGGTTTTTTTCCTCTATATGCAAATCCATGGAAGAAGTATAATAGGGGATTTTTATGGTTTTCATAGCAGGCTCCTTTTTCCCTTGTTTTACGAAGTCCCGGAAAAAATCTACGTATCGGGCCAAGGAATACCCCAGCAGGCGGCGCGGGAAGCCTGCCGCCCGATCCAGATGGGCGGCAGGCCTCTCGTCCAAATTTATTATATTTACCAACATTAAGATTCAGACGCCCTAAAAAGCTTGTTTGGCGGACGAAAGGGCGGGCGCTGCGCCTTCTTCCTCTTCATCCAGCTCAGTATAGAACTCCACGCCTTCTTTTTCCTCTTTGGTTTTCAGCAGCTCGAACTGGATGGTGACAATGGTTGCGATCAAAAGAAAGACCAGATAATAAGAATGCCGCATTATTGAAAGCGGCGAAAGCGAGGTCAGGGTGACTGCCAGCAATATCTGGCCGCCCTGGGGAAGAAAGCCCTGAACCACGCAGGAAGTAATATCCAATAACGAAGCCAGGCGTTGGGGCGCCACGCCGAATTTTTTGGCGATGGGTTTCGCTAAAGGCGCCGCCACCAGGATGGCGATCGTATTATTGGCTATACAGGCATCCAGGACCGCCGTCATGCCCAGGATGGAGTACTGAGCCCCTTTCCGGCTTTTGACGCTGCGGTTAAACAGCGTGGTCAGCCAATGGACGCCGCCCATATCGCGGATCAGGCCGGTCAGGCCCCGCATCAAAATAGATACAATCACTATCGAGAGCATCCCCGCAATACCTGCTCCGGCAGCCTGGCAAAAAGAAATGAAGCTCATGGAGCCGGTCAGTCCGCCGATGATCCCGGCAAATATAGTGCCGCCCATCAATACGACCAGCACATCGACGCCGACAATGGCCAGGACCAAAACAACCACATAAGGAACTACCTTAATCAACTCATACGGATAGGGACCGCCCAGGCTCCCCGCCGTTCCCACCAAAGTATAAACCACCATGGATAAAAGTGCTGCCGGCAGGGCAATCAGCAGATTCATCCGGAATTTATCCTTCATATTACAGCCGGCGCCCCGGGTCGCGGCGATGGTGGTGTCCGAAATGATGGATAAATTATCGCCAAACATACCGCCGCCGACAACCGCGGAGATACAGACAGCCATATCCAGCCCGGAGGCCTCCGCCAGGCCGACGGCGATGGGACCGATGGCGGCAATAGTGCCCATGGAGGTACCCATGGCGGTGGCGACAAAGGAAGAAATCAGGAATATTCCGGCCAAGATAAATTGCTTCGGCACATAGGTAAGGCCCAGATTAACCGTGGATTCTACGCCGCCCATTTCTTTGGCCACGCCGGCAAAAGCGCCGGCCAGCACAAAAATCAGAACCATCAGCATAACGCCGGGATCACCGCAGGCCTTGGAGAAGTCGTCGGTTTTCACGATAAAGCTTCTCTTGCCCATAATAAAAGCGACAATGATACCGCCCATCAGGGCTACTTCCCGGGGAATCTGCTTAAAAGGATTTTCCATTCCCATAATGGTAAATAAAATACCGCCGCCCACGTATAATCCTAAAAAGACCAACAGCGGCAAAAACGCTAACCCGCCTATGTTTTTTTCTTCGGTGATAATAAGCTTTTCTTTTTTCTTATCGCTCATGATTATTCCCGCCCCTTTTCTCTTTTATTAGTTGGCTTTATGCCAAAGTCATGGGAAGAGGGTTACATGGACGCAAATGCATTTTCAAAATCAGCAATCAGATCTTCCACGTTTTCAAGACCTACCGACATACGAATAAGACCGTCAGTGATGCCGGCCGCTTCCCTTGCTTCTTTGGGCACGCTGGCATGGGTCATGCTGGCCGGATGTTGAATCAGCGTATCAGGGTCGCCCAGGGATACCGCAATGCTGGGGATGGCAAGGGAGTTCAGCAGCTTCTTCCCGGCCTCATAGCTGGAAAGGCCTTTGACCGCGTCCAACTCAAAGCTCAGCATGCCGGTATAGTAACCGTTCATCTGTTCTTTGGCCAGAGCATGCTGAGGATGGTCCGCCAGGCCGGGATAGTAAACCTTTTTGATGTACTTATTGCCGGACAGGTATTTTGCGAAAGCCAGAGCGTTATTACAATGCTGGCGCACCCTTAAAGACAGGGTTTTTATGCCCCTTAGTACCAGGAAAGAATTACCGGGGGAAGGAGGGGTTCCGCAAATCTTGGTTACACCGTTGCCTCTTACCAGAGCAATATCCGCTTTGCCGCCCACCACCAGCCCGCCCAGCACATCGCCATGGCCGTTCAGATATTTGGTTACGGAATGAACCGCCAGATCTGCCCCCAGCTTGATGGGGTATTGCAAGGGCGGCGGCGCAAAGGTGTTGTCCACCACCAGTTTGATCCCTTTGCGTTTTGCGATTTCCGCCATCTTTTTGATGTCGGTCACTACCATCAGGGGATTGGTGGGAGTCTCGAAGTAGAGGAGCTTGGTATTGGCCTTGACGGCGGCTTCAACGGCTATGGCATCACTGGTATCGACAAAAGTCACATCAATGCCGAACTGCTTCAAGTTGGTGCGCATAACCACGGACGTACCGCCATAAACGCAATCGCCGCAGACCACATGATCACCGGTGCTGAGGAAGGCCACCATAACCGCGCCGATAGCGCCCATACCGGAAGCGGTGGCTACGGCATCTTCCGCCCCTTCCAATGCCGCAATTTTCAGTTCCAGAGCACGGTTAGTGGGGTTGCCGCTGCGGGAATAAATAAAACCGGGAATTTTCTTAGCGAATTTGCCCTGTCCTTCCTCCACGGTTTCAAAACAAAAAGTGGAGGTTTGGTAAATGGGTGTTGACAAAGCACCGGTTTCCTTATCCGGCGCCTGCCCGGCGTGGATCATTAAGGTCTCGAATCCAACTTTTGAAAAATCGATTTTGCTCATAAAATGACTTCCCCTCCTTACCTGTTTTTTTCGATTGCTGCCCGTCAGTTTCTGCCTTACCGCAGAGAGATAAGCCTTTTGCCGGACGCGCCCTGTTATCGCGTCCTATTTTTCAAATTATTTAGTCTTTATTATGAAGCAGTATAACACGCCGGCCAATGATGAAGAATTATGTAAATAATATGATTGACCATACAAAAAACATATAGATTGATTTCCCCATGCCGTTATATACTTTTTTAATAATTACCCGCTATGAAAAGGCCGCAAGAAAATGCGGCGATATGAAAAAAGCGTGTCAGCGGCTTTTTAAGCCTTTGATACGCTTCTTCTTTATTGTCAGACTGTCTGAAAGCCGGAGAAATTTAAAGGGAAAAAGGAGAAAAGCACAGAAAAAGGCACACAAAAAAACGTTGGCAAAACAGGTAAAAAGCCTGATCTGTCAACGTTTTTCTTTAACCGAAAACGTGTTTTCGGACAAATTCTGGTGGAGATGAGGGGGATCGAACCCCTGACCTCTTGACTGCCAGTCAAGCGCGCTCCCAGCTGCGCTACACCCCCAAGGACAAGACCCATAATAACATAACCGGCATTACATTGCAAGAGTTTTTTCTTGATTTTTTAATTTTATGGCATAAGGCAAGGCGGCAGCCAACCTACCACGACGACGCGATCAGAAGGCCGATAACGGCGCCGTAGATTGAGGAAGCATAGGGACTGGAGGTAATGGGGCAGGCGCCGGTGGAGCATCCGATGAAACGATAATACAGATAACCCAGTGCTGCGCCGCTGAAGCAGCCGATGACGTATTTGACCATGGTAAGCCCTCCTAAAGATGTTTTCTAGTTGAATTATACAGGGCTTCCCGAGGGCCTTCCGTGACTTTAGTACAATAGCGCAATGGGCAACGTTGAAAATAAAGGAGCCAAAAAAGGCGCAAAAAAAGCCGCCCCAACCGGGCGGCTTTAACAGGTTATTGGACGATATGAACATTGACAGCCCGGGACTTGCGGCTGTCTTTAGGATCTTGTTCCACATCAAAAGTAACCTTCTGACCTTCATTCAGAGAACGATAACCGTCACTCTGGATGGCGGAGAAGTGTACAAAAACATCGTCTCCCCCGTTGTCATTGGTAATGAAACCAAACCCCTTGTCTGCGTTAAACCATTTTACAGTGCCGTTATTCATTGCCGATACCTCCTTAGATTTGATTGTTCTGGTGCAAAAGAAAAACGCAAGCCCTGAAGTCAAAATGAGGATTGACTTAAAGCTTGCGGCAATCAATCAAAATACATTTAGAACGTTATTTAGTATACGCTCAAAAAAAAGATTTGTCAAACGTTTTTCCGTTTATGGATAAAGCTCCGCCAATTCCGGTTTCCCTATAGCGTCCTTAAGCCGGCGCACCGCCCGGATTGCCCCTGCGCCGCCGGCGGAGGTAAATAGATAAGCTGTAAAGACAGCTGACCAGCACCGGGAGATAATAGGTGGCCAGACGAAACACCACCATGCCGGCCCCGGCGGTCACCTCACCGAAAATCACGGCGTAAAGCAGGACAAAAACCACCTCCGCCGAGACCATGCCGCCGGTAATCGGGATCACCCCGATTAAAAGCTGCACTACGGCGGCAACCGCCATGCATTGGCCGAAGGCCAACGGCATGTCCGCGACGCCCACAGCCCGGAAGGCCAGCCAAGGTACGGCGTACCAGCAAAAAAATTTCAGGAGATTTATGCCCAGCATTTTCAGGCAAAGGACGCGGTCCTGCAGGATGCCGGCGGTCTGGCGGCGCATTTGTCCCGTCTCTTCTTCCAACCTGGACACGGCGGCAAGGTATTTTTCTTTTCGGAATAGTTTTTTCAGCCGGTCAAAGATCAGGCGATGGAATCCGCCGGAGACGCAAAGCAGTACCAGCACCAGGCAGATGATCAGGCTTAATCCGCAGCCCAGATACAGATAAAGCATCCGGCGGGCGAAGTGTTTCAGCAGAAAGCCGTGGTAAAACAAAATAGCGTATATGCCATACAGGACGATGGTCAGCTTATGAAACACATAGGGCAGGATCAGCGGCCCCAGGCTTTCCCCCAGGTCAGCCCCCCGATTTTTCAGGTACAGGGCCTGAGCGGGCTTAATGCCGGTACCGAAGGTTGAGACGTTCATGAAAAGGCCCATAGCCACGATCTCCACCCCTTCCTTCAGGCTGAAGTCAGGCAAAAGCCGCCGGATCAGCAGCCGGAAACCCTGAGCGTCGGCGATATAAAATACGGCAGCCAAAGCCAGCCCGGCAGTAAACCATAAGGCGTTTATGCTTTTTGACTGAATCAGGATCTGCTGCCAGGAGTCCTTAAACAGAACGGTCAGCGCCAGGGCCAGCAGGGCAAAAGGCGCCAGTACCAGCAGGGCTTGTTTTATTTTCTTTTTTATGGCCGGCACCTCCCCTTTTTGGCTTAGCGGTAATCCTCTCTGTAGTTTTCGAAGGAAGCCTGATGGTGAGGGTTTGCCGCCCACAGCTTATCCGCTGTCTTCTGCCATTCTTCCGCGTATTCCCTGCACTTGCCGCAGAGATGCTCCGCGGTTTCCGGCGACTGCAGATCTGTGGATTTGGCGCCTGCTTTTTCTACCATAGCCTCCAAAAGCTCCGGATTTTCCAGCATGGGGCAGGGCCGCAGCTGATTATGATTAAAAGGCTGGCCGTCCCGGTAGGCCATAAACAAAGGCTGCTTCAGCGCTTCCAGAAGGGATACCTCCTTAATGTTGGCGCTGGAATAGTGAATAAACACGCAGGGCTCCACGTCGCCGTCGGCGTTGATATGCAGGTAGTTCCGTCCGCCCGCGATGCAGCCGCCCACATATTCGCCGTCATTTTGGAAGTCCATGACAAAGATAGGCTTGCCGCCTTCCCGGGCCCGGATTTCCCGTATCCGATGATACATATATTCCCGCTGGGCGGCGGTGGGTAAAAGATCCACCGAGGCCTCATTGCCCACGGGCATATAGTGGAAATACCAGCTGTAACGGCAGCCATGCCCGATCAGAAGGTCCAGGAAATCGTCGGAGGTAACCACCTCCAGGTTGTTTCTGGTGTAACAGATGGAAGTGCCGAAGATCAGGCCATGAGCTTTCAGCAGATCCATGGCCGCCAGCACCTTTTGGTAGACTCCCTGGCCCCTGCGGCTGTCATTGGCTTCTTCAAAGCCTTCCAGGCTCAACGACAGGATCAGATTGCCTACCCTGGCCATTTCCCGGCAGAATTCTTCATCCACCAGGGTTCCGTTGGTAAAAGCATGGAAAGCGCATTCGTTATGCTTTTCACACAGCCGTATCAGGTCTTTTTTCCGTAATAAAGGCTCACCGCCGGTATACATGTAAAAATATATGCCCAGCTCCTTGCCCTGGGTGATGATATCATCCAGCTGTTCAAAAGTCAGGCTCATCTGATGGCCGTATTCCGCAGCCCAGCAGCCGGTACAGTGCATATTGCAGGCGCTGGTAGGATCAATCAGCATAACCCAGGGAACATTGCATTGATATTCCTTTCTCTTTTTCCGGATGGTCTTAGTGCCATAGTAAGCAGCTTCATATCCCAGGTTCAAGGCGGTCATTCGCAGCACGTTGGGGTCCACCTCATCCAAGAGACGGTTTACATAGCCGATCCATTTGCCGTCTTTTTCCCGGATCAGCTCCCGGGTGGCCTGGTAGCTTTCCGGCTTAAACAGGTCGCCGGCGATCTTTTCCGTCAGATTCACCAACTGCAATAAGCTTTCGCCGCGGTCCTGACCTTTATTTACATATCCGATGACTTTCTCGATGCCTTTGCCCACCATGGCTCTCTCGATTTTATGGGTGGCATTATTCATGGCTCTCACCTGACCTTTCTGTCCCGGCCGGATTGCCGGTCAAAAACCTTTGCTCTGGCTATATCATAAAAAAAGAGATTGAACAAGGGAATATTCAATCTCCGGATTTTGTCATTTGTTATTTTACACTTTTTACTTTTTTTTATTCTGTGCTTTACAGCCGGGACAAACTGTAAACGAGAACCGCTTCAGATACTCTCCAGATTATCAATTATGTCTTCCAGAGAAGTGGTCATTAAAATCTGCAGGATTTCGGCCATCTCCCGGGGCGAAACCGGCGCTGCCTGCTCCAGCCAGCTGAATATGGCAAAGCGCATGACCCAGGAGTAATACTTGGCCAGATTCTCCGGCGTCTGCCAAAACTTCACCACTTTGGCGGGATTGATCCGGCTCTCGAAGATCTGCTGCAGCACCCGCTGAAAATTTCCTTGGACAATCTGGCCAAAGGAATTCTGCCCATCAGTCTGAAAAACATTCTGATAGAAATCACTTTCCCGCTGCACGTTGGAAAACAAAAGGATGATCGCTTCCATCGTCATATTATTTTCGATCAGAAGCTGCATCGGCTCTACCACATCGGTGACAAAAATCCATTCCAGCAGCTCGTATTTATCCTGAAAATGATTGTAGAACGTGGGACGGGATAATTCCGCCGCATCGGTAATATCCTTGACCGTAATTTTGGCAAAGGCTTTTTTTTCCGTCAGTTTTTTTAAGCTGGCCGCCAGCAGCTCTTCCACGCTGCCCCTGCTTTCCCTGGCTTCCCGCAAACCGCCTCCCTCCTTCCGCCGTCTGCCTGATCGTCAGACCGGCATTGTGCCCTGCCCTGAAAACAGATACTTCTGAGTCGCCTGCCGATTTTCCAAGGTAAACAGGGCTTGGAGCAGGCTGCCGCTTACTTTTTCAGTACCGCCCGCAGCGCCGCCTGCATGACCTGAGCAGCCAAAACCGAGGTGGTGACGGTGCCGACGCCGCCGGGCACCGGCGTAATCAGGGAAGCTTTAGGTTCCACCGAAGTGAAATCCACATCGCCGCAAAGCTTTCCCTGGTCGTCCACGTTGATCCCCACATCGATCACCACCGCTCCCTCCCGGACGAAATCCCCGGTAATCAGCCCGGCCCGGCCCACGCAAGCTACCAGGATATCGGCCTGGCGGCAGATTGCCGGCAAATCCCGGGTTTTACTGTGGCAGATGGTGACGGTGGCGTCCCGGTTCAGCATAAGCATGGCCAGGGGTTTACCCACCACCAGGCTGCGGCCCACGATAACGGAACGGCAGCCTTTCAGCTCAACGCCGGCATAGTCCAGCACAGCCATTACCGCCGCGGCGGTACAAGGCGCAAAAGCTTCCGGATCGCCGGCAAAGACCTTCGCCAGGTTTTCCCGGCAAAGTCCGTCCACATCCTTAGCCGGATCCAGGACCGCCACCACCGCAGCTTCGTCCAGCTGCTTTGGCAGCGGACGGAAGAGCAGGATCCCATGGACAGAGGGATCGGCATTGATTTTCTGAAATTCCGCCAAAAATTCCTCCTGCCCGATCTCCGCGGGAAAGGCAAAGACCCGGCAGTCAAAATCCAAAGCGGACATGCGTTTTACCGCAGCCCGTTCATAAGAAAGGTCGTCGGGCCGCTCTCCCACCCGAACGATAGCCAGGCAAGGCCTGCATCCTGTGGCCGCCGTTTTTTCTTTCAACGTCCGGCAAAGTTCATCTGCCGCGTCCCTTCCCCTTAACAGGCTCATTTTCCGACCTCGCCGGCTGCGCCTTCCGGGAAGACCTCCGTATCCGGCAGGCAGGGGGCATCGGCCCAAAGCCGCTCCAGGTTATAGAAATTCCGCTCGTCCTCCTGGAAGATGTGGACGATGATCTGTCCATAGTCCAGCAAAATCCAGCGGCCCTCCTGGAAGCCCTCGATCCGGTTCACCTGAATATCGTAATCTTCTTTGAATTTCTTTTCCACCGCGTCGGCCAGGGCCTGAGTCTGGGCCCGGCTGTTTCCGGTAGCCACGATAAAATAGTCTGTGACCAGAGTCAGATCCTCCAGCTTCAAGACTTTGATCTTGGAGCCCTTTTTGGCATCCATCGCCCGGGCGGCCACCAGGGCCATTTCTTTGCTATTCACAAAACTCTCCTTTCCCTTCCGTCAACCATTGCCGGCAGCGCACCATACCCTGGTGCACCGGCTGATTTTCCCTTTCCAAATAGTCAAAGGTATCGTCAATGGCCAGAATAACCGCTTCCTTCAGCCCTTTACGGCAGCTTTGCCGCAATTCCTCCACACCGGGGTAGCTGCGGTTGGGCTCGATCAGGTCCGCCATGAATATAATACCGGCCACCAGACACATCTCAGGGCCGGCGGTGGTATGCAGGCGGATAGCCTGCAAAATCTGCGGATCTGTCTCTCCCCACTGGTGTTCCGCCAACCAGGCCGCCACAGGGCCGTGCAGCAAATCGGGCCGGATCAATTCAGCCGGGTCCGTCAAAAGGTTATGCTCCCTGGCCAAAGCCAGCAGCCTTTCATTGCTCAGATTTTTTGCTCCGTCGTGCAGCAGGCCGGCAATGGCAAGTTTTACCGGATCCCCGCCCAGCCAGACGCTCATGCGTACCGCCGTGTCCGCCACCGCCAGGCTATGGATAAAACGTTTTGGCTTCAGCATCCCCGCCATCCGTATCCTCTGGGTCTGCCAGCGCTCCGCCGCAGCCCCTCCCGCCGTCAGGCAGACCGCTTCGGCGACGGCGCCGCCGGCCTTTCCTTCCTGTCCTTCGATAATTTTTTTTATCTCTATCATGCTAATTTATTTCCCCATTTATCCTTTTAGTAATCTGCCCCTGATCTTTGCCCCGGGAAAACCGGTTTTCAGCGCCGGTCCCCGGCGGCGCCATATAAGTGATTCTTATAGATGAACTCCTCCACCGTTTCCGGCAAAAGGTATTTGATGGTGCGGCCCTCCGAAAGCCGCCGGCGGATATCGGTAGAAGAAATATCCATGGCCGGCACCTCCACAGCCACGATCTTTTCCAGCTTTTCCGGCGTCAGCTGGGCTTTCAGCCGTTCCCGGATGATCTCCTGACGGAAGCCGGGACGGGTGGCGGCGATAAAAACGCAGCAGTCCAGCAGTTCCTGGGCCGCGTGCCAGCTGACGATATCCAGGATGGCGTCGGCGCCGGTAATAAAATACAGCCGGCCCGCAGGAGACAGCAGCCTTTGAAAATAGCGGACCGTATCAATGGCATAGGAATAGCCTTCCCGTTCCAGTTCTACCCGGGAAACCGCAAAATAAGGATTGGACAAGGTGGCAAGCTCCGTCATCAGGTACCGGTTTTCCTTGGAGGTAATTCCGTGGTCTATTTTATGAGGCGGACAGCCGGAAGGCACAAAAACCACCTTTTCCAGGCCGAAACAGCAGCGCACGGCTTCCGCCGCCGCCAAATGGCCCTGGTGAACAGGATCAAAGGTGCCGCCCATCAGGCCCAGCTTTTTAACCCCTGTCAGATGAAGATCCTCCCGGAATTCCTGCTCCATGAAAACCTTTTCCCTCCTAAGCCCGGACCTGTCCTTGTCCGTAAACGATGTATTTAATCGTCGTCATTTCCTCCAGCCCCATGGGCCCTCTGGCGTGCAGCTTTTGGGTGCTGATGCCGATTTCCGCCCCCAGGCCGAACTGGCCGCCGTCGGTAAACCGGGTGGAAGCGTTCACATATACCGCCGCGGCGTCCACTTCCGAGGTGAATTTCCGCGAGGCCTCATAGTCCCTGGTAATAATCGCTTCGGAATGGCCGGTTCCATACTTATTGATATGATCCACGGCCTCCTCCAGGGAATCCACGATCTTTACGGAAAGGATCAGATCCAGGAATTCCTGGTAATAATCCTCTTCCGTGGCCGCCAGGGCCTGGGGCAGATAGGCCAGGCTGCGCCGGCAGGCGCGCAGTTCCACCCCTTTATCCTTTAAAACCGGCCCGGCTAGGGTTAAAAAATCCCGGGCCACGGCCTGATGTACCAAAAGGGATTCGGCGGCGTTACATACGCCGGTGCGCTGGGTCTTGGCATTGACAAGAATATTCAGGGCCATGGCAAGATCGGCGCTTTGGTCCACATAGATATGACAATTTCCCACGCCGGTTTCGATCACCGGCACCGTGGCTTCCTTCACTACCGACCGGATCAGGCCGGCGCCGCCCCGGGGAATCAGGACGCTTAAATACTGATTTAAACGCATCAGCTCCGCCGCCGCTTCCCGGCTGACGTCTTCCATCAAAAGCACGCCGTCCTCAGGTCCGCCGGCTTCCCGGATGGCCTGACGGAGAAGGGCCACCGTGGCTTTGTTGGATTCCAGAGCCTCGCCGGAGCCCCGTAAAATCACGGCGTTGCCGGTTTTAAAGCAGATGCCGGCGGCATCTGCGGTGACATTGGGCCGTGCCTCGTAAATGATGCCCACTACGCCTAAAGGCACCCTGACCTTGGTGATCTCGATATCCTGGGCCCCTTTCCAGCCGGACAGAATCTGCCCTATGGGATCTTTCAGGGCAGCCAGATCCTCCAGGCCCCTGGCCATCTCTTCCACCCGCTTTTCCGTTAGGGTCAGGCGGTCGATAAAAGCCTCGGTGGCGCCTTTAGCCTGGGCAGCGGTCACATCCAGAGCGTTCTTTTCCAGAAGCACTCCGCTGTTTTTCCGCAGCGCCGCGGCCATAGCCAAAAGGCAGCGATCCTTTAATTCCGTGGTCAGAGCCGCCATCCGGGCGGAGGCGGCTTTGGCTTTACGGCCCAGATTTTCTACATATTCCAACGTCATCCTGTTTCCTCCTCATTTATGACCAAAGGGAAAGGTTATCTCTGTGGATCGCTTCCTGCTCATGGCCGGGCCCCAAAATACCGTCGATCTCCCGGCTCTTTTTCCCAATGATCCTGATCAGGTCTTCGCTGTCGTAATTACTGATCCCCCTGGCGATGATGCGCCCCTCAAAGGTCACTTCCAGCACCGAACCGCGGCCAAACTCGCCCAGCACTCCGGTGATGCCGCTGGGCAAAAGGCTTTTCCCCCGCTCCAATATGGCCTGGGCCGCCCCTAAATCCACCTGCAGACTGCCGGCGCAGCGGGTGCTGAAGGCCAGCCAGCCCTTTCGGCTGCCCAAGGGATGGGCTTTCGGCAGGAAAAGGGTCCCCCAGGCCCAGGCGGCGTTGGAAAGGATCGGAGAGATCCGGACAGTTGCGTTAGCCTCCGGCGGCACGTCCGCCGGCAGGGGAGAATTCTCCGCCGCCAGGGGAGGCTTCTCCGTCGTCTTCGGCGGATTTTCTGCCCCGGAAAGCCCCGCTCTCATAGCCGGCGGCAAATTCGAGGCGGCGCTTTCCGCCAGCCCCATAGTTATTTCCGGCAGTTTTCCCGCCGGCGCCATTCCGGCTTTTTCAAGACCGGAAGGCTCCGCCGGGCTGTGGCCCTTTATTTCCGGCAGGCTTAACTCGGCGCCGTTTAAAAATTGCAGACAGTTTTTCCTGCTTCCGTTAACCAGGGCCATGGGGATACCCTGAGTTACGGCGATACGGGCGGCGGCAATTTTGGTAGCCATGCCGCCGCTGCCGAATTTGCTGCCCGGGTCTCCTGCCAAAGCCTCCACCGCCGGCGTGATCTCTTCTACCATAGGAATCAGCCGTGCGGTTTCGTCTTTCCGGGGATCCGCGGTATAAAGGCCGTCGATATCCGACAGCAGTACCAAAAGATCCGCGTCCACCAGGCCGGCCACCATGGCTGCCAGGGTATCGTTATCCCCCACTTTGATTTCATCAAAGGTGACGGTGTCGTTCTCATTAATAACCGGCACCGCACCGTATTCCATGATCTGCCATAAAGTACTGCGGGCGTTTAAGTAACGCCGCCGGTCCGCCACGTCGTCTTTGGTCAAAAGCACCTGGGCCACCGCCACGCCATACTCGCTGAAGAGCTTTTCGTAGGTCTGCATCAGGATCCCCTGCCCTACGGCGGCTAAGGCCTGCCGCTTAGCGATCTCCGGCGGTTTTTCGCCGATATTCAGCCGGCCCATACCGGCGCCGATGGCGGCGGAGGTAACCAGCAGCACCTGCCGCCCCTGGTTTTTCAGATCGGCCAACTGCCGTACCAGGGATTCCATCCGCATCAGGTTCAGGTTTCCTGTCTGGTGGGTCAGGGTGCTGGTGCCGACCTTGATCACGATCCGGCTGGCCTCTTTCAGTTTGCCCCATTCCTGGATTTCTTTTCCCTTATCTATATCCATGGGCCTTCTCCCTTCGGTTTTCAGTTATTTTCCGCGGCCGGCGTCCCAGACCCGCAGCTTCACCCAGCCGCCGGCTCCCTGAATCCACGATAACCGCGCGGCCCGCCACCCAGGGTTAATTATGACGTAATTCGCTGCGCTCATTATATCATAGAATGATCAAAAAAACAGCCGGCGCCTCCCGGAGGATTCGGGCTTTCCACCAGCTTTTCCCCCGCCTTTTTTTGACTAAATCCCCTGTCCCCCGTCACCTTTCTTCCGGTCGCCGCATAGGATTTCAGTGAGGCGGCGGTACTGGTCGCCCCAAATCAAATGCAAGGAGATCAGGCTATGTACGAAACAAGTCAGTATCCAAACTCGGCCGGTTGTCCCTGCTCGGGGTCTTATGAGACCTGTGCCGATCAGGTAGTAACCATGGCCTACGTACCCCGCCAGGAGCTGACCAACTGCTATGAGCCCCAGGTCGGCTTAAGCCGCGGTACCTTATTCCCCCAATTGGATAAACCTTTTTTAGGAAAGCAGGTGAATTGCCGTGGTTAGCTGCAACTGCTCCGATATCGGCGACCGAGAAAGAATTTTGCGAAAAATTCGCAGTCTGGATTTCGCTATTCAGGAATTCGCTTTATTCCTGGATATGAATCCCTGCAATCAGGCGGCCATGAGCAAGTACAACCGATTGGCTTTCCTGCGCAGGAGAGCGGTTCAGGCTTATGAATACCGCTTCGGTCCCCTGACGATCTACGGCAACACCGATGCCAACAACTGGGACTGGGTCAAAGGTCCCTGGCCTTGGGAAATGGAGGATTAAGTTAATGTGGACCTATGAAAAGAAACTGCAATATCCGGTAAGGATCAGAAGGCCAAACCCCGCGGCGGCAAAGCTGATCATCACCCAATTGGGTGGACCGGACGGAGAACTGGCAGCCGCTATGCGCTATCTTAACCAGCGTTTTGCCATGCCATATGACCGAGTCAAAGCTTTGCTGACCGACATCGGTACGGAGGAACTGGCCCATCTGGAAATCATCGGTGCAATTGTCTACCAGCTGACCAGAAACTTAACCATTGATCAAATTAAAGCAAGCGGCTTTGACACTTATTTTGCCGATCATACCATCGGCATCTATCCCCAGGCAGCGGCGGGCTTCCCCTTTACCGCTGCGGTTTTCCAGTCAAAGGGCGATCCCATCACCGATCTGATGGAAGATATGGCCGCTGAGCAAAAAGCCCGTACCACTTACGAGAACCTGATCCGTCTTGTGGACGATCCCGACGTTTTGGAGCCTCTCAGATTTTTGCGGCAGCGGGAAATCGTCCATTTCCAGCGTTTCGGCGAGGCCCTGGAAGACGTGCGCCGCTATCTGGATTCCCGGAACTTCTATGCTGTGAATCCCGCCTTTGATACCGCTCCGGTAAACATTGAAGAGATCGACTCCAGCACGGGGGTTATCCCCTGCGTCGACAACGGCGACCTGGCCGACGCAAATTACGCCGCCGATTGCGATTGCTCTTCCGAAGCGCCCCTGTTTAATGACGCCGTTAACAACTTCGACAATGATGCCGATTATTCCCCTCCCTGCAATACAAACGACACAGCCGGTGACTTCGACAATGACGCTGATTACGATCCTTCCTGCAATATATGCGGCACTGCGGATGAAGACGTCACTTCCGATAATTCCAATGATTGCACCCAGGACCTTTTCACGGACTCCGGCTCGGACTCTTCCTCTGACTCCTGCGGCTGCCAAAATTCCGACCCGGTGGAACGCGGCTGTCGTACCAACGCCGGGGAAGACATTCCGATCTATGGTGACGACAGCTGCTGCCCAAAAAATCGGCACCCCAAACACCGCCGTTAAAGAAGCGTCTACAGGCAAAAACCGTCCCGCCACGCAGGCATGCTGCTGCGGGGGACGGTTTTGTCGATTTCGGGGCATCGGAACCAAAGCCGCATCGGCGGTCTGATTACCCTTGACCTTTTTCGCTTTTATGGCTTTTCAGGGTATTCCCTGGACAGAACCTTTCAAATTATTTTTCCAGAGCCATTGGGAAAAGGATTTTCAGGAATATTTTTTCCGCCGCCCCTCCCTGTGGATAAACGGACCTTAAAAGCCGGCCGGCGGCATCGGTAACCCGGAGCTGCCGGTCTTCCCTGGTTACCCTGATTCCCAGCCGGGCCGTCACCGCTTCCAGGATCAACTCCCATTCCAGCAGGGAATACTTATTCTTCCGGTAATCGGCCCACAGCCATTCAAATTCCAGAGCAGCCAGGCTATCCTCCAAAAATTCCCGCCACAGTTCCGCCTTTTGCGTCAGGGAAAGGCAGCCCAGATAATCCGCCGCTCCGGCGCCGCCGACCAAAGAAAGATAACAGAAATGGGCCCCCTCCTGGCAGCGGCAGGTTATCCCGTCCTGAAAATAGGGCGCGTAGCGGCGTGGTATGGCAATGCAGCTCTTGCGGTAATCCACCTCCTTCAGCACTTCCTCCAGCACAGCACCTTCCCCGGGATCACCGGTCTTGATTTTCAGCCAAAGGTCGGAAAGCGCATCAAAATCCTTGCCGGAAACACAGCTCTTATAAGTACTGATCCCCGCTTCTTCCCGGCGGGCTTTCAATTCCCCGGTCTCCCGCTTAGGCAGGGAACCATAAACCGCCGCGGGCCAGGCGGCGTCCAGGGCTGCCAGCATTCGTCCGTAATCACTGAAGAACTCATCGCAGCCATAGCTGGAAAAAGGGAACCTCACATGAACCAAAGGGCTTCCGGCCTCGCGGTACACCGTAGGCCGGACAAACAGCCCGCAGCTCAGATCATTGACCAATTCCAGGGCAATGGAGGCCGGCGGATAATTTTCAGGGAGGGCTTGGGGAGAAGAAAGCTTTTCTTTTCTGACCAGGCTTTTCCGGCAAAGACAAATTTCATCCATACTTCTTCTCCTCCCTTTACAAACCAAGCATAAATCCAATGAGCCCGGGCCGCTGACTGAAAAAGCGGCGAAATCCAGGGGCGGCGGCTTGTCTTAGGTGCAGGCTGCCGGCAGCACAGCCCCCTTTGCGCAGTGATTTATTGGATGAATCTGGCCATATCTTTGTTTGATCCCATGACGATCAGGGTCTCGTCCCGGCTGAATTCATGATCCGGCTTGGGCAGCGGATAGATATCTCCGTTTTTTTTAATGGCCAGGATGCTGATATGATATTTGGCCCGGACGGCGGTTTGCAGGATGGTCTTGCCCAGCCACTGCTCCGGCGTCCTTATTTCATAGATCGAATAATCCGGCGTCAGCTCGATATAGTCAAAAACATTATTGGCGCTGTATTTCACCGCCATACGGATAGCCATTTCCTTTTCTGCATAGACTACTTCGTCGGCGCCGTTGCGCAGCAAAAATTTGGCGTGGACCTCCCGGTTGGCCCGGGCCAGGACAAATTTAGCCCCATGATCCTTTAACAGCGCGGTAGTTTCAAGGGAGCTTTGAAAATTGCTGCCGATGGCCACCACGCAGAGGTCGAAGTTCCGCACACCTAAAGAGGCAATATACTGCTCGTTGGTGCTGTCGCCGATCTGGGCGCTGGTCACATAGGGCAAAACCGTGTTGACAGATTCCTCGTCGCAGTCCACCGCCAGCACCTCGCAATTCAATTCGTTAAATTTTTGAGCCATATGACGGCCAAAGCGGCCCAGCCCGATCAATAAAATGGATTTCATTAATAACCTCCCAAATTTCAACCTACGGTGATTTTTTCCAGGGGCAGCTGTGCGGCAGCCCCCGTTTGGTGTTCGGCAAAGGCATAGATCATGGTCAGACAGCCCACCCGCCCGAAATACATCAGGCCGATCAAAAGCAGGCGGGAAAGCAGGCTCAGCTCACCGGTAATCCCCAAAGACAGCCCCACGGTTCCGATGGCGGAGGCTGCCTCAAAAAGGGAGGCGGTCAAGGAAACGCCCTCCAGGCAGCAAATCAGCATACCGCAGGAAAGGGTTAATATCGAATAGAGCAGACTGATGGTCACGGCGCTTTTCAATACCTCGGCCCCCACTCTTCTCTTAAAGCAATGCAAAGACTGTTCATTGCGGAACAGGGACGGGATGCAGAGAAGCAGGACCGCTAAAGTGGTGGTTTTCATGCCGCCGGCGGTGGACCCCGGCGAGCCGCCTACAAGCATCAAAAATAAGATTATCAGAACGCTGGGGCTTTGCAGCCGGGTCAAATCCACGGTATTAAACCCGGCGGTACGGGGCGTTACCGACTGAAACAGGGACGCCCAAAACCGCTGCCCGCCGCTTAAACCGGCCCAGGCCGGCTGCCGGAATTCCCAGAAAAAGAAGAACAGAGCCGGCAGCAGGATCAAAAAAGCGGTGGTGGTCAGCACCACCTTGGTCTGCAGCCGGCAGCGCCTGATCCGTAAATGATTTGTACATAGATCCTCCCAGAGAAAAAATCCCAGACCTCCTGTGACGATCAGGCACATAATCACCAGATTTACCAGGGGATCGCCGCAGGAAAGCGTCAGGGAAGCAAAAGCCTTTTCCCTGCCCATCAGATCAAAGCCGGCGTTGCAAAAGGCGGAGACGGCGTGAAATACCGAGGTCCAAAGGCCTTTGGCCAAGCCGTAGCGGGGGCAGTAGCGCAAAGCCAGCAAAAAGGCCCCGATTCCCTCCAGAAGCAAAGTGGTTTTCACGATAAAATAAGTCAGCCGCACGATGCCTCCCACCTGCGGGGCGGCGATGGATTCCTGCATGGCATATCTTTGCCTGAAGCCGATTCTCTTGCCGGCCAGGGCAAAAACGGCCACCGCCATGGTCACCACGCCCATGCCGCCTATCTGGATCAGCATAAGAATCACCGCCTGGCCAAAACCCGACCAATAGGAATAGGTATCTTGTACCACCAGGCCGGTAACGCAGGTGGCCGAGGTAGCCGTAAATAACGCGTCGGCATATGAGGCGCTCCTGCCGCTTCTCGTGGCAAAAGGCAGGCTTAACAGCAACGAGCCGATAAGAATCTGCAAAAAGAATCCCCCGATAATGACTTTGGCCGGAGTAAGCCTGCCCAGCTTACGGCTCAGCGTCCCCTGCCGGCTCTTCTTTCCTTTATCTTTCCGTTCCATACTCTTTCTCCCCTTTATTTATCTAGAGTATATTCCGGAATTGATTAATGCCCGGTTAAAGTCTGCCCTTCCGCATTAAGATTTTGTTAACGTCCCGGCCGCCTCCCCGCCGTCTTAACAAAATCTTAATACCCCGGGGAATATCCCAACAAAATGCTGATCCCCCCTGTGATATAATGAGCGCAGCGAATTCCATCATGAATAAAAGCGCTATGAAATGGCCGGACTACGGCCGGGAGAAAAAGATGACAAAAGGCTGGCCAAATCCCGGGGCTTTGCCGGTCCAGGCAGGGGAGGAAGGAAAAAAAGGAAAAAGGGCCGGCAGGCTGAAAATTTTCTTTGGCTATTCCACCGGAGTAGGCAAAACTTACGCTATGCTGAAATGCGCCCATGAACTGAAAGACGCCGGCGCGGATGTGGTGGTTGGTTACATCGACCCCCAGGCCCGGCCGGAAACCCTGGCCTTATTGGAAGGTCTTGAGGTCATGCCGCCCTTGGAAGTCCGCTATAAAGGCGCAGCTTTGCGGGAATTCGATCTGGACGCCGCCCTGGGCCGCCGTCCCCGGCTGATCCTGGTGGATCAGCTGGCCCATACCAACGCCGAAGGCAGCCGCCACTACAAACGGTATCAGGATATTCAGGAGCTGCTGAAAGCCGGCATCGACGTATATACCACCGTAAACGTCCAGCACATCGAAAGCCTGAACGATATCGTGGCTTCCATCACCGGTGTAGTGGTCCGGGAGCGGCTGCCGGACAGCGTATTCGACAATGCGGATCAGGTGGAGCTGGTGGATATTGAGCCCGAAGACCTGCTCCGCCGCCTGAATCAGGATGCGCTTTATTTGCAGGACCAGCCGCAAAATCCTTCCCAGGATTTTTTCCCTCTGGAGGACCTGATCGCCTTGCGGGAGATCGCCCTGCGCCGCAGCGCCGACCGGGTCAGCCGGCTGGCCGAGGAGAAGGCCAAAACCAGCGATAAAGGCAAACCTCCTGCCGAGGAGCATATCCTGATCTGCCTTTCCCCTTCCCCCACCAACAACAAGGTTATCCGCACCGCCGCCCGGATGGCCGACGCTTTCCATGGCGCTTTTACCGCCCTTTATGTGGAAGGCGCCCAGACCCAGCGACTGAAAAAAGAAGCTCTTGAGCGGCTGAAAAGCAACCTGCGGCTGGCGGAGCAGCTGGGAGCCCGGGTAACCACCGTCTATGGGGACGACGTGGCGGCTCAGATCGCCGAATATGCCAAAGTCAGCGGCGTAACCAAAATCGTCATCGGCCGCTCCAATAATCAGCGGCGTCTTTTCAGCAGCCCCTGGACATTGGTGGAAAAGCTGACGGACCTGGCTCCCGGTCTGGATTTCTACATCATCCCCGACACCTTCTCCCCCTATGCTGAAAAACAAACCTTGCGAACTGCCGGGCCTTTTTTTTCCTGGCTGGATACGGCCAAGGCCCTGGGAATTCTGGGCCTGACCACCTTGGTCAGCCTGGGCTTCTTCTACGCCGGTTTCAGCAAAGCCAATATCATCACGGTTTATATTCTGGGGGTCCTTTTTATCTCTTTATCCACCACAGGCCGGCTTTACGGTGCGCTGGCCTCCTTAGCCAGCGTCTTTATCTTTAATTTCCTGTTTACCGAGCCTCTTTATACTTTCCACGCGGTGGATTCCGGCTACCCCGCCACCTTTTTAGTCATGTTCGCCGCTTCTTTTATCACCAGCACCCTGACTCTTCGGATAAAAAACCAGGTCCGCCAGGAAGCTCTGAAAGCCCGCCGGACGGAGATCCTACTGGAAACCAGCCAGAAACTGCAACGGGCCGGCGACGAAGGCGGTATCCTGAAGGAAACTGCCCGCCAGCTGAACCGCCTTTTGGACGCAGGCATCATCTGCTACCCCGTCCGTGGCCAGGAACTTGCTGAGCCTCTTTATTTCCCCAAAGCCGGCCAGGAGGATCTGAAATCCCAGCTCACTTCCCTCTCCGAGAAAGCCGTAGCTTTGTGGGTGCTGAAAAACAACAAGCAGGCCGGCGCTTCCACCGATACCCTGCCGGAAGCTAAATGCCTTTACCTGGCGGTGAGGAACTATGATACGGTCTTTGCCGTCATCGGCGTGGTCTTCAGTGAACGAAAAGAGCTGGCGTCCTTTGACCACAGCCTTTTGGTGGCTTTGCTGGGAGAATGCGCCCTGGCCATGGAAAAAGAGCAGATCAGCCGGGCAAAAAACCGGATCGAGCTGCAGGCCCAACAAGAACAGCTGCGGGCCAATCTTTTACGGGCTATTTCCCATGACCTGCGCACGCCCTTGACCGGAATTTCCGGCAACGCCGGCATTCTGATGGCAAATTCCTCCGTACTGGATGAGAACAAAAAAAAGCAGCTGTATATGGACATCTATGACGACGCCCAATGGCTGATCAATCTGGTGGAAAATCTGCTTTCCGTCAGCCGTATCGAAAGCGACGGCATCGCCATCCGGAAGACTCCGGAGCTTCTAAGCGAAATCATCGACGAGGCTATGTCCCACGTAAACCGCCAAAAAACGGAGCACCGGATCTCTGTCTCCCTGGAATCCGACCTGTTGATGGCCAAAATGGATTCCCGCCTGGTGATCCAGGTGCTGATCAATATGATTAATAACGCCGTCACGTATACCCCCCCGGGCTCTGCCATCCGGATTTCCGCTTTTGCCAAAGGGGAGATGATCCAGGTGGAAGTGGCCGACGACGGCCAGGGCGTCCCGGACGAGGCCAAGCCCCACCTTTTCAATATGTTCTATACCGCGGATAATCACCGGGGAGACGGCAAGCGGGGCCTGGGCCTGGGCCTTGCCCTCTGCCGTTCCATTATCAACGCTCACGGCGGGGAGATTGGCCTCCGGGACAATCTTCCCAAAGGTACGGTATTTTATTTTACCTTGCAGGCACAGGAGGTGAATTACCACGAATAAGCCGAAAATCCTGGTGGTGGAAGACGATAAAGCCGTCCGCAACCTGATCGCCACCACCCTGGAGACCCAGAACTATCAGTACCATACCGCCGCCACCGGCTCTTCTTCCATAATCGCGGCAGTTTCCCAGCAGCCGGACGTCATCATCCTGGACCTGGGGCTGCCCGATATGGACGGTGTGGAAATCATAAAAAAGGTCCGGGGCTGGAGCAACATCCCCATCATCGTAGTCAGCGCCCGCAGCGAGGACCAGGACAAAATAGAAGCGCTGGACGCCGGGGCCGACGATTATCTGACCAAGCCTTTCAGTGTCAACGAACTCCTGGCCCGGCTCCGGGCCGCCCTGCGCCGCAGCCGTTTTGACAGCGGCCAGCCCGGCGGAACCGCCGGCGTCTTTACTAACGGTGATCTGGAAATCGACTATGTCGCCGGCTGCGTCCGGTTGGACGACAAAGAAGTGCATCTTACTCCCATCGAATATAAATTGCTTTGTCTTTTGGCTAAAAATGTAGGCAAAGTACTGACCCATAACTATATCATCAAAGAGATCTGGAACAGCGCCCTGCCCACGGAAACGCCTTCCCTGCGGGTCTTTATGGCTACCCTGCGCAAAAAGATCGAGACGGATCCCACCCGGCCGAAATACATTCAAACCCATGTGGGGATCGGTTACCGTATGCTGCGAATCGCGGAAGGCGACGAGGAAGGCGGTCCGGTCGGCAGATAAGAAGCCGGCCAGACTCTCAAAATTTGCCGGCAGAGGGTTCAAAAGCGGCTTCCATCCAGGTTTCTGCCCCGCCTGCCACTCCGAATGTTGAACTTTGGCATAAAAAAAGCTCCGCGCCAATATCCCCTTTTGGCTGCGGAGCCTTTCCTTTTTATCTGGATTCCAAAGGGTAAGGAGCTTGCCGGAGGGTTCCCATTCTCCGGCAAGCTCCTGGTATTCACCTGCCGCCGGCTTTTGCCGGAGGCGGTTTTATCAATTCACAATTTTGGCGGCCTTGGCTTTTTTAATGGCTTCCGTCAGCTTGGGCACGATCACCTTCAGGTCCCCTTCCACCCCCAGATCCGCGATCTCCATCATCGGCGCCGTGGCGTCTTTATTAATGGCCAGGATGAATTCTGAGTTCTCCATCCCTGCCAGATGCTGGATGGCCCCGGATATTCCGCAGGCGATGTAAAGGGCCGGCCGCACCGTCTTTCCCGTCTGCCCTACCTGACGGTCTTTGCTGATCCAGCCTGAGTCCACGCCTACCCTGGAGGAGGATACTTCTCCCCCCAATACCTCCGCCAGTTCCCTCAGCGGCTGGTAGCCTGCGGGGCCGCCTACCCCGCGGCCCCCTGAGACCAGGACCTTTGCCTCCGTGATATCCACCTGTTTTCTCGTTTCCTTATAGACTTCCAGGATCTCGATATTCATGTCTTCCGAAGTAAAATCTACTTTAAGCAGCTCTGCCCGGCCGCCTTTTCCCTGGTCCCTTTCCCGCATCTTCATCACTCCCGGCCGTACCGTGGCCATCTGGGGCCGGTAGTGAGGGCAAATGATGGTGGCCATAATATTTCCCCCGAAGGCCGGCCGGGTCATTCGCAGGAGTTTCGTCTCGGGGTCAATGTCCAACCCCGTGCAGTCTGCCGTCAGTCCCGTATGGATTCTCGCCGCCACCCGGGGCGCCAGGTCCCGCCCGATGGAGGTAGCGCCAAACAGCACGATCTCCGGTTCGTATTCCCGGATCGCCTGAGTCAGTCCCTTGGCATAGGGTTCTGTGGCATACTCTTTCAACAGCGGGTGCTCAATGGCGATTACCCGCTCTGCCCCGTATTGATACAACAAGCCGGCCTTATCCGCCACCTGGTCTCCCAGGATTACCGCCGTCACCTGCTGCCCCAGCTCTCCCGCCAGCTTCCGGGCCTCGCCGATCAGCTCCAGCCCTACTTTCTGCACATGACCGTCTCTTTGTTCTATTACTACATATACGTCTTTGCCCACCTTGGCCGCCTCCTTCTCAGATCAGATTCTTTTCTTCCAGCTTCGCCACGATGGCCGTCACCGCTTCTTCCGCCGACAAATCCCTCAGCTTTGTTCCCTGTCCCTTGGGCTCCTTGGTAAAGGATCGCATTACGTTGGTGGGCGAGCCCTTCAGTCCGATATAGTCGGGATTAATCATTTCTTTTAAGTCTTCAAAGCCCAGAATCTGCATTTTATATTCATAGGCCTCTACGATCCCCCTTACCGTCATGTAACCGGGCCGGGCCAGCTCCGATAAGGCTGTCAGCAGGCAGGGGGCCTTAACCCGGATCCGTTGATAACGGTCCTCAAACTGCCGCTTCACGATAAAGGCCTTGCCGCCTGCTTCTGCCTGGATCTCCTCCGCATAGCTCACCTGAGGAATCCCCAGCTGCTCGGCGATCTGGGGGCCTACCTGGGCCGTATCTCCGTCGATGGCCTGCCGGCCTGTAATGATCAGGTCAAAGCCGATCTTCTTTAACCCCGCGGCGATAATGGTAGCCGTGGCATAGGTGTCGGAACCTCCGAATTCCCTTCCCGAAATCAGCACTCCCTCGTCGCAGCCCATGGCCAGCGCTTCCCGCAGCGCCACATCGGCCTGGGGCGGTCCCATACACACTGCCGTTACCTTCGCTCCCAGCGTTTCTTTTAATCTCAGGGCCGCTTCCACTCCCGCTTTATCGTCGGGATTGATAATACTGGGCACCCCCTCCCGGATCAGGGTATTGGTCTTGGGATCCAGTTTCACTTCCGTAGTATCCGGCACCTGCTTGATGCATACAACGATTTTCATCCTCGGCTTCTCCTTCCTATTTCAGCTTCATTCCCCCGGCGATAACCATTTTCATCACTTCCGAGGTTCCCTCGTAAATTTCCGTGATTTTCGCGTCCCGCATCATCCGTTCCACCGGATATTCCCGGGAGAAGCCGTAGCCGCCGAACAACTGCACGCACTCCCTGGTGACTTCATTGGCCACGGCGGAAGCAAACAGCTTGCCCATGGCCGCCTCAGAAGAATAGGACTCCTTCCGGTCTTTTTTTTGGGCCGCCCGCCAGACCAAAAGCCGGGCGCCATCCACCTTGGTTTGCATTTCCGCCAGCTTGAACTGGGTATTCTGAAAGGCCGCGATGGGCCGGCCGAATTGCTTTCTTTCCTTCACGTATTTTACGGTTTCGTTGATGGCCCCCTGAGCGATCCCCACGGCCTGGGCGCCGATGCCGATCCGGCCGCCGTCCAGAGCCCTCATGGCGATCTTGAAGCCTTCCCCTTCCTTACCGATCCGGTGGCTTTCCGGCACCCGTACCTGGTCGTAGATCACCTCGCAGTTGGAAGCCGCCCGGATACCCATCCGGGGACTGTTGGCGCTGACCGACAGCCCCGGCGTCCCTTTTTCCACCAGAAAGGCCGACATCCCCCGGGCGGGACTGACGGTTTTATCCGTTACCGTAAACACCAAAAAGCTGTCGGCAAAACCGGAATTGGTAGTAAAGACCTTGGTGCCGTTGATCACGTATTCGTTTCCTTCTTTTACGGCGGTGGTCCGGGCCCCGGCCACGTCGCTGCCGGCTCCCGGCTCCGTCAGCCCAAAGCAGCCCACCTTTCTGCCATCGATCAGCGGCCGCAAAAACCGCTCTTTTTGCTCATCGCCGCCAAATTCCTGAAGACTGGCGCAGCAGAGGGAAGTATGCACCGAAAGGGTGATGCCGGTGCTGGCGTCCACCTTGGAGACCTCTTCCATGCATAAGGCGTAGCCCAAGACGTCGCTGCCGCCGCCGCCCAGTTCCCGGGGAAAGGGGATGCCGAAAAACCCCGCTTTCTGCATCTTGGCCACCAGCTCCTGGGAGTACTCTTCCGCCTCGTCCATGTCCCGGGCCAGGGGTTTGATTTCTTCTTCCGCGAATTTCCGATACAGCTCCTGCTGCAGTTGATGATTTTGGTCCAGCTGAAAATCCATTTCCCTGCCTCCTTTTCCGTCGACCTTACATTGGCCTCTTGCTTTCTATTATTCAGAATGTTATTCTATATTATGAACATATTATAGATTAGATTTTCCTCATATGTCAACTATTTCGTTGGATATTTTTAATGGCGTCAATTATAAATATCATTCCTTTATTCAGAACAAATTGAGGTTAGTCCGGACCTTTGCCAGATTTTCTGATTTCGATTAAAATAAACTTGCGGTTTTTGCCCGGCGGCGCCGCCCAGAGGAGGTATTTATCCATGCGTTATGAAGGGAGAGTATTTCGTCCCCCCAGCGAAGCCCGCAGCCTCATCATCCAGGCTGCCGTAGGCTGCAGCTACAACAAATGTAATTTCTGCGATATGTACAAAGAAAAGTCTTTTCACCTCCCGCCCCTGGAGCAGGTTATGGAGAACTTGGCTCTCGGCCGCCGCTGTTGCCGGCAGGCAGAGAAAATCTTTATCGCCGACGGAGACGGCCTGATCCGAAAGACCACGGACTGGCAGGTTTTACTGGAGGCTATCGCCCGGCTGTTCCCCGAATGCCGCAGCGTAAATGTCTACGGCTCCCCCCGCAGCATCCTGCTGAAATCTCCCCAGGAGCTGATCCTGCTGAAAAGCCTGGGGTTAGACCTGGTCTATCTGGGCCTGGAATCCGGCAACGACGAAGTCCTGACGCTGATGAACAAAGGAGCCACGGCAGAGCAAATTGTAACCGCCGGCCGCCGGGTCAAGGAGGCCGGCTTGCGGCTTTCCGTCACCGCCATTTCCGGTTTGGGGGGACAAAAGCTCTGGCGTGAGCACGCCCGGGATACCGGAGCAGCCCTTTCCCGCATGAAACCGGATTACATCAGCCTATTGACCCTTTTGCCGGAAGGGGATACCCCCTTATGCCGCTGGATCGCTGAAGGGTCCTTTCAGCTTTTAACCCCGCGTCAGATCCTGGAAGAGACCTTGTTTCTGCTGGAAAACCTGGACGCGGAAGGAGCCCTTTTCCGGGCCAACCACGCCTCCAATTACCTGAGGCTCGGCGGTACGCTGAACCGGGATAAAGAAATGCTGCGGCAAAGAATCCAAAAAGGTCTTTCGGGCGAGGTGCGTCTGCTGGATGAGGAATTCCGCGGCTTTTAGGACCGGCCGGGGCCCGGAGAGAAAGGGCTTTGGGCAGATGCCGGATTTCGGAAAGAGGTAAAAAAAAACACCCCTGCCGGGGCCGGATGTCCGGCCATGCGGGGGTATTGGTTAAGCCTATTTCATAATCAGCTGCAGGGTTCAGTCCAGGGGCTGTCCCCGGCGTTCCTGCTGTTTTAGGGGTGCCTCTTCCGTCAGGACCGGGGCTTCCTCTGCCGTTTCTCCGGCGGCAAAGCCCTCGTTTTCCATTTCATCGTCCTGATTTCCGGTGCCTTGATCATATTGTCGGGGAGCCTGAGCATATTTTTCAGCCTCCTCGCGGCATTCCGCCGAAGCCGCCGCCGACAGCTCCGGGCTTTCCGCCGGCGCCGGCTCCCTCTGTCCCGGGGCCGGGGTTTTGGCCTTGCGGTATAATCCCAGGATCATCACCAAAAACCAAAGGTATAAAAAGACCACGGTAATACCGGCCAGCAAAATTCCTTTTGCCAGGCCCAGCAGATTGCACACCAGATGAATCGCTAAGCTGGCTCCCATCCCCAAAAGATAGATCCGCTGATTTTTTTCAAGCTTGGACCGCTCTTTTTTCAACCCATACTCATCGTAAATCTCCAGTCCCACGGAAAGCACGGAAACCGAAGCCCATAAATGGATCACGTTTAAGACAAACACGCTGACGATATAGGGCAGGCTGTCGGCCGCCGCCTGAGCCCGGGAATGATATAAAGCAAACAGGATATTTCCCGCCACCAAAACTCCCAGAGCCGTTAAGGCATATTTGCTGTTTTCGGAAGCATGGTGCCGGCGCAGCCGAAGCATGCCGACAAAGGCCAATGCACTGCCGACAAACCCAGGCAGAAAGTAGACGAAATCAGAAAGCAGATACCCGATAAAAATCAGCAGCAGCCCTTTTGCCAGCATATTCATCACACCTTTCCGGAATTAAAAATATTATAGCAAAACCTCACCCAAAACACAAAGAAAAAAGCCTGCCGGGCCTGTCCGGCCAGGCCCGGCTTCACCGCCGCGGGCCGCCAAAACTCTCAAGCGACTCCTTTGAATCGGTTAATCAATTTTGGGTCAATCAATTTGCCGAGAAAAAAATCATCTCAACTCATAAAAAGGGGCTGTCTTTGTATCCTCATAAAAGTCTGTCGCTCTTTGGTTTCTCAACCAATTTGCGACAGTCCCTTCTTCGGCGGCCTTACCCGCAGGGCGATTAACTTCTCTGCATCTTCCAGAATTTCCGCCGAGGTCACGTCGATCATCAGCCAGCGTGAACCATTAAAAGCTCTGGTTCCCCAATACAGCTCCCGTACATATTCGGTACAGGTGTAAAGCAGCAATTCCGCTTCCATAGCCTCTCTCCCCGCCACCGAAACCAGGCAGGTGAAGAAACCTGCATGAGGGTAGAGGGTACAGAGAGCGCGGCCGCTCTTTTTGTATTTCACATTCCAGCCGGGAGCTCCGGAGCATTTGCTGTACTCGATGCGGGGCTGGACGCTATAGGTCTGCTCCAGATAGCCGCGAAGCTCTTTCCACAAAGGGCTGCCGATTTGGGCGCTGATCTGCCCAAGGTCCGGCTGGCTATCCTGGGTAAATCGTTCATTCCATTTCATCCCGCCGCTCCCCCTTCGGAATAGCTTTCGGCTTCTTTGGCTGAAAAAAAGGGCCAAAAGCGCCGGACCGCCCGCATCCTGACATGTTTATTGATCCCTCCACCGTTTCAGCATGGGGAAGAATTTTTTCATCATTCCCCGGGCCTCGGCTTCGGTCATCCCGGGGTTGTTTTCCGCCATGGGCTTTACACAAAATTCGATCATTTCCTCCATGCCGCCATGAAAAGTGAATTTTCCCTCTTCATAGCAGTATTTGCAGTAATCGGCGCTCTTGCCGCCATTTTCCTCGGTGCCGTACAGCTGGTCGGTAGGTCCCATGGGCATTCCGCAGCTTTGACAATAACGTTCTTCCATTTCCTCTTCCTCCTTGCGTCTGATTTAAAAGGGGCTCAGCCTTTTGTAGCTTCAGCATATCATATAAAACCTGACAGCTGTCTGTCAGGTTTCATGATGTTCGTAAATCTTTTTTGCGCAGGCGGCCATTTGCCTTCTCAGCTCCCGGGGTTCCAAAATTTCTATCTCGGTGCCGAAGGAAAGCAGATAGCCGGCCACCCAGCAGTCCAGGGGGAAGTCCACATCCACCAGCAGCGAACCGTCCGGCTGCCGCCGGATCTGCTTTCGTTCAAACTCATCGTAGACCCGAAAGGCCACGGCAGACGAAAACCGCAGCTTGAGGGGGGCGACGGAAAGCGGCGCCGGCTGTTGGCCCTCTAACGGCGGAGCATCGTCAAACTCTTCGGCAAAATACCTGTCGGTCAGGGTAAGTTCAACGATGCGGCTGACTTTGAACAGACGGTAGTCTTCTGCTTTCAGGCAAAAGGCCTGCAGATACCAGTTCTTATCTTTAAAAATCAGTTTAAAAGGCCTGATCTGCCGCTGAACGATATCTCCCGAGGCGCCGCAGTAAAGGATATCCAGCACCCTTTTTTGGATAACCGCGGTTTTCAGCAGCTCAAGCTTTTCATTGTCGGACCGCCCGAAACCCCAGCGGGAAAAATCCACCTCAATCCAGTTGGCGTTTTGTTTTTTGAACACGGCGGCCAGCTTGGAAAGCAGCGTGCCTACCTGCTGATCGGCGGCCTGCAGACTCTGAATGGCAAACAGGACCTGGTTTTGCTCTTCATCGGAAAGCAGGGCCTTATCAAAGGTATAACCGGGCAGAAGGGAGATGCCGCCGCCCTTGCCGGCCGCAGCATATATCGGGACCCCCGCCAGGGAAAGGGTCTCCACATCCCGATAGACGGTGCGCACGGAAACCTCCAGCATTTCCGCCAGCTCCGGGGCAGTCGCCGATCCTTTTTTCAAAAGAATGTAAAGGATTTGAAACAAACGGTCGTTTTTTATGGAGCTTCACCTCGGCTTCCCGTTATGCCTTTTGGGCCGTTATCCTCTTCGGGCCGTTTATCCTTCTCCCAAGGCGCGAAAGTGCGGCTGAATTTTTTTACAATGCTTCCGGCGCTGAAATCGAAGCGCCCACCAGGTCTATTACCTTTGCGAAACCTTCCCGGTCTTTGAGGGTGCTGCCCAGGGAAGTGGGGATACAGATGATCCTCCCTCTGCCCACCTCTCCTAAAAATCTGCGAACCGCCGGAGGGAAGCCCCCGGCCCAGATGGGGAAAACAAGAACTGCCTGCTGGCCGCCGGCGGGTTTCTTATACAGGGCAGGCAGGGATCTTTTTGTGGCCGCCATATAACCGGCCTTGATATAACCAATGGTTCCCGCCCAATTCCTGCCGTCGTCGATCCGCTGGGCTTGTACTCCGTAGCGGGCCGCCAAATCCTCGGCAATTTTCCTGCTTCTGCCGGAGCGGCTAAAATAGTAAATCTCCACAGCGATCATCCTTTCTCTTTCGATCAGTCGATCATATCGATCAGTCGACCATATTTTATTACTAAAGCCAAAGTTTCACAAGAAAAATTATCCATGTCCAGCTGTTCCGGTAAACCTCGCCGAAAGCATGCCGCCGCCTTAAAGCTGTGCCGACTCAAAACCCGCCTGGTACGACAAAAAATTCAAGAGCGGCCGGCCCCGGTAACTGAACCGGTAACGCACCTTGCAGGCCGGGCTTTGATGGACGGTACGATCCATGGAACCTCCGGCCGGAGCCCGCAGAGAGCAGGAATCCCTCTCCAGAAGCTCCGCTTCCAGAAGCATCTCTTCCTGGCGCAGGCGGACCAGACCCGGTCCGGCAGCCAGGATTTTCACCCCCTGATAAGTGGAAAGCCGGTATTCCTTCCCACCCAGCCAGACGAAGGCCAGGCAGCCGGTAAAGCTTCCGCCCAAAAATGGGATATCCGCGATGGAGATCATCAAGGAACAGTCGCCGTAAAGCTGGGAGTGATGGCTGCACTGGGTCCAAAGGTAATTTTTCGGGAAGGAATGGCCACGGTCGCCCTCGATATAGCCCAGCCCGCCGTCAAAAATATATTCCCTGCCGTTTACGCTGACCCGGCCGTCCACCCGGTGCAGCATGCTGAACACGCTGTGGCGGCATTGAAGAAAAGGCACATGCCGGAAAGGTCCCATAATATCGCCGGGCGGCGCGGCAAAGGGGCCGTAAATCAGGGCCCCTTTTACCTCCAGATCCCCGGTCTCCAGCTTCAGGATCGTTCCTCCCCGGGAAAAAATATTATCCCCCAGTTTCACAAAAAAGCGGTCCCGGTGGGCGGCAAAAGCACCGGCCGGATAATCCAGGCTCCAGGCCTGGTCCCGGGTCACCACCTGCAGGGAGGCCGAAGGCCTGCCCCGGCCGTCCACATGCCAGGCAGGAATAAAGGCCAGAGTTTCCTCCTGGTTTTGCTGTTTCAGATACCAGCCTTCAAAATAGCTTTTCTTTTTATTGGCGCCGTGGAAGTATTTCATGATGCAGACCCTCCTGAGCAGGATTGTCGATAAGCTGCCCGGTATAAGTGAAACGGGAACCGTGGCAGGGACAATCCCAGCTTTTTTCATCGGGATTAAAGGTCAATTGGCAGCCCAGATGAGGGCAGGTAAGGCCTACGGCATGAAGCCGGCCGGCCTCATCCCGGTAAAGTCCCAGCTTTTCTCCTTGAATCTGACTGATTATTCCCTGGCCCTGGGGCAGGGCCCTTAACTCTGCCGGTTCCGCCGCTTGGGCGGGCAAAAGGCGGCGGCCGAAGGATTCAACGGCCTTCAGGCCGTCGGACAAAAGATTTTCCGCGGCCTGGGGTCGAAGCAAGCGACCGGGAGCCTGGGGCGAAAAGGCAGCCGCCCAGGGATTTTCCCGGCCCAGGATCAGATCCCTTAATAACAAAGCCGCCGCCATAGATCCGGTCATCCCCCATTTATTAAAGCCGGAAGCCACGTACCATTCCGGCCGGTCCTCGCTGTAGCGGCCCGCATAGGGGATGCCGTCCGGCGTCATACAATCCTGGGCGGACCAGGCGTAGTCCACGGGGCAGCCCGGAAACAACTGTGACGCCGCCCTGGCCAGGCCCTCATAACGACCACCTTCCCGGTTTTCACCGGTACGGTGATTCTCTCCGCCGAAAAGCAGATAATCGCCGGCAGGGCGGAAGGAATACCCGTCGGCGTCCACTCCGTAGTACATGCCTCCCAGGTCCGGTCCGTTTTTCAGGGCAAGGACATAGGAACGTTCCTGATGCAAACGGGTAAAATAATAGCCCGGCCGGTTCAGGAAGGGATAGTGAGTGGCAAAGACCACCTGCTTTGCCTCCACCAGGCCGCCGGGGGTGGTCAACTGTCCGTCTTCCAGCTTGATTACCGGCGTATGCTCATAGATCCGCAGCTCTTTTGATAATGCCCGCAGAAAATCCAGAGGCTGAAAAAGAGCCTGTTCATCAAAGCGCAAAGCTCCCATCACCGGAAAAGGCAGAGACGTATCCAAGGTAAACGCCGCCGGCAGACCCAGGGATCTGGCCGCCTTTTCTTCCGCCTGCAAAGCTTCCGGATTTTCCCGGGTATAAAGATAGGCCGGCAGCTGCCGGAAGCCGCATTGGATGCCATGGCCTTCAATGATCCGCCGGTATTCTGCCAGAGCGGTCTGATTAGCTGCGGCGTAGGCCGCCGCCAGGCCGCCGCCGTCTTTGTTTTCTAAAAGCCGGCCATAGATCAAGCCATGCTGGGAGGTTATCTTGGCGGTGGTGCGGCCGGTCTGTCCGCTGCCGATTTCCGCCGCTTCCAGGACCAGCGCCTCCTCACCGGCCTCCTTTAAAAGCCAGGCGGTGAGAATACCGGCCATACCGCCGCCGATCACCGCGGTCCGGGTCTTTTCCCGGCCCTGCAAAGCCGGGCGGAGCGGCGCCGGGTTTGTTTTTGCCTGCCAAAGCGAACCTTGGGGGTTTATCGTTTTTGGGCCTGTCTGAATCTGTTCTGCGTTTATTTTAATCCCCCCCGAATATAATTTTCCCTGAATTTCCAGCCTTTTCCCCTTCCTTTAGGATGCTCTTCCGGAGCCGTTTTAACCGTGCTTTATTTTTTTCAGAAGAATCTCTTAACTGCGGCGGCCCGCCGCCGGGAACTGCTGAAGGCGCCTTCTTTGCTTCGGAAAAATCCCGGCGGACCTTTTGGGCTCCATCCTCCGTAATCCCCGGCCTGCCAAGGATCCGCCGCTGTTTCAGCCGATGGCCGACTGTATATTTTTGGACGCCGATGTGTTATCATCATATTGTAAAAATAAAGGTATCGGGAGGTGCCTATGCGTAACAGCGCATTGCCGCCGGTATATTCTCAGGTGGCCTACGACATCGCGATGAAAATCGCCAAAGGAAAAATAAAAGAAAACAGCCGCTTCTCCGGCCGTTCCCTGATGTCCGCCGAATACGGCGTTTCTCAGGAGACTATCCGGCGCGCCTTAAAGCAGCTGGCGGATATGGGAATCCTGGATATTCAGAAGGCCAGCGGCGTGGTGGTGATTTCTCAGGCCAAAGCCGCCTCCTATATCGAAAAGTTCCAGACCTCCAAGGATGTCCGCTGGCTGAAAACCCAGCTGAAACAGCTGGTCCTCCAGCGTCAGGAACTGGACGCCAAAATATATAACCTGATGGGGCAGATCCTGGACCTTAACGAGCGTTTTGTAAACAGCGATCCCCTGCAAAACTTTGAGTTGGAGCTTTTGCCCGGCTCCTCCCTGATCGGTAAAACCATCGGCCAGTCCCAGTTCCGGCAGCAGACCAAGGCCACCATCGTGGCCGTCAAAAGCCAGGACCAAATCAATCTGTCTCCATCCCCGGACACGGTATTTAACGCTTATGACGTCTTGGTGGTGGCCAGCCAGCCCGGCAACCTTGAGCTGTTGAAAAACTTCATTAAATAAAACGAACACAAAAGGAAGGGACCTCCTGGGCCTTTGGGGGCCGGAGGAGATCCCTTCCTTTTGTATACCCTATATTCCGGGGTCTATCCCGGTTTCTTTCCATTTCGGCATATTAGCGCTGCCGGCTTTTCCCACCGGCCTTAAACTGGACGAAGGGTCCGAAAGCTGTGGCGGCCTGATCTGGAGAAGGCCTCTGGAATGCGCCGGCAGCGGATTTTTCTCCTTGCTGGCGGCCATTCCCCGGCGGGCTTTCGGGCCCTTCTTTTTTTACGTTATGCTTTTTCAGGAATCCGATGACTGGATTTTTGAAAACCTCCTGCCCTCTTCCTGACAACCTGATTATACGGCGGGAGTTTTCGCAAAACAATGGATATTGGGTGAACATTAGATGACTTTTAATCGTTGGTCCAGAAATTTTTAGTGAATAAAAGGATAATCGTATAAAGCTCCAGTCGTCCGATCAGCATCAGAAAAGACGAAAACACCACCACCCATTCGGGAAATTGGCCGAAATTACGGGTAGGGCCTGCCAGCCCCAGACCGGGGCCCACATCGTTTAAGCAAGCCGCCGCGGCTGAAAAAGCGCTGAGCAGGTCGATATCCAAAAAGCTGAATACCGCTGTGCCGACAACCGTCACCATCGCATAAATGAAAAAGAAGGTCAGGGTATCCTGCACTACCTCCTGGCCCACCACCCGGTCGCTGACCCGAAGGTTGATGACCGCCCGGGGATGCAAAAGCCGGCGGAGCTGCGCATTGAAATTCTTAAAAAGGATCAGGAAGCGGCCCACTTTGATGCCGCCGCCGGTGGAGCCGGCACAGCCCCCCACAAAGGGCACCAGCACCAGCACCAGCTTGGCTGCCGCCGGCCAGAGGTCAAAATCCTGGGTATAATAACCGGTGGTGGTAATCATGGAGCCTACCTGGAAAAAGCTGTGGCGCAGCGAGGCAAAAAAGCTGTCCCCCCGGAGGCACAGGGCAGCGGTGCAGATCAGAGAAGCCACGGTAATAATCAAAAGATAAAGCCGGAACTCTTCGTTTTTCCAAAAGTCCTTCAGGCTCCTTTTTTTTGCCGCCAGATAGTACAGGCTGAAATTCACCCCGGACATGATCATAAAAAAGGTGATGGCCCATTCAATGGCCGGGTCCTGATAATAGGTTATGCTGTTATTCTTGGTGGAAAAACCGCCGGTGGCCACGGCCCCGAAGGCATGGCAGACGGCGTCGAACACCGGCATGCCCAATAAGATCAATACCACGATCTGAAAGATGGTCACCGCCACATAAGTTAACCAGAGGATTTTGGCGGTATCCTTGATCCTGGGCACCACTTTTTCCTTAATCGGCCCTGTGGTCTCCGCCTTAAACATCTGCATGCCGCTGCTGCCCAGGAAGCTGGTGATGGCCACGAAAAGGGCCACGATGCCCATTCCTCCCAGCCAGTGGGTCAGGCTGCGCCATAATAAAAGGCTGCGTTCCAGGCTTTCCACATCGCTGAACACCGTGGCTCCGGTGGTGGTAAAGCCGGACACCGCTTCAAAAAAGCCGTAGCCGAAATCCTGAACCGCTCCATGAAGCAAAAAAGGCAGAGCGCCATAGACTCCCGCCAAAAGCCAGGTAAAGGCCACCAGCATATAGCCGTCCCTGGCCGTCACTTCGCCTTCTTCCCTGAACTGCCCGAAGGCCCAGTAGCCGCCCAGGATGGCGGCAGCCCCCAGGATCCCGTAGTTATACCAGTTTTCCTCACCGTCGTAAATCCCCACCAGCATAGGCAGCAGCATAGACAAACCTAAGATGATGGACACCAGGCCCAGATAAGAAAGCACCCGCCTGGTACTTTTTGCAAGAGCCACCGCTCTTTTCCCTCCCTTTTCTCCTCTGAAAGCTCCCCAGGAAAACCGTAAGCTCCCAAAGAACGCCCGCCTTATCCAGCGGTCAGTCATTCTCTAATCAAAAAACTCGATCACTTTATCCGCAACCTGATTTAAAGCAAAAACCGTCACCACATCGCCGGGCTGCAGCCGGTCGCGTCCCTTGGCGATCATCACCTCGCCGTCCCGCAAAATCGAGCCCACCAAAGCCCCGTTAGGGAAATAGAGGTCCATCAGCTTTTTGCCGGCGGCCCGGGAGTTCTCGGAGACGTTAAATTCCATGACTCCCGCCTCTTCCTCCCGCAGAAAAGTCACGGACAGCAGATTCTTATTATTTTTTATAAACCGCATGATCGCGTTGGTCGTCAGGATCCGGGGGCTGACGCCCACGTCGATGCCCACGCTTTGGATCAAACCGATATAGTCGGAGCGGCGCACCTGGGCGATGGCTTTTTTCGCCCCCAGATGTTTGGCGATCAGGCAGGCCAGGAGATTTACCTTATCGTCGTCGGTAACGCTGACGAATACGTCGGTCTGATCGGCCCCTTCCTGCTTCAGCAGATCGAGATCCGTGGCGTCGCCATGGATCACCAGGGTATGCCGCAGCTTCTCGGATAAAATCTCACATTTTTGATAATCTTTTTCCAATAAGCGGACCGCGTAATTCTTGTCCTCCAGGATATGGGCCAGATGACTGCCGGTGCGGCCGCCCCCCAGGACCATCACTTTTTCCGTCTGGCGGCGTTCCAGGCCCAGATACCGCTCCACATTGGCCATTTCTTCGGTCCGGGCCAAAAGATAGATGGTGTCTCCGGCCATGATCCTGTCGCTGCCCCGGGGAATAAGCACTTTCTTTTTCCGGATAATGGCCACGATCAAAAGGGGCCATTCCGTCTTGATCTGGTCGATGCGCCGGCCGGCGGCGGAAGATCCCTCCGGGATGGGCAGTTCCAGCACCATGGCCTTGCGGTCAAAGCAGTACATCACGTCCAGAGCCTCAGGGACTTCGATCAGCTTCACGATCTCCCGGGCGGTCACCAGTTCCGGATTGATAATCAGGTCGATGCCGGACAGGAAATTCCGGCCGCTGTTTTTATCTTCCAGATATTCGGGATTTCGTACCCGGGCCACGGTCCTGGCCACCCCGGCCTGTTTGGCCAGCATGCAGGCAACCATATTTACCTCGTCGCTGCCGGCCACCGCCACCAAAAGGCTGGCCTGGTCGATGCCCGCCTCCTCCAGGACCGAAATGCTGGCGCCGTTGCCCTGGATGGTGATCACATCCAGCCGGTCTTCCAGGATCCGGCAGCGGTCCTCAACCGGTTCGATGACGGTCACCTCATAATCCTCTTCGTTTAAAAGCTGGGCCACACTAAAGCCCAGCTTACCGCCGCCTACGATTATTGCAAACATAACAAACCTCCGAAATATAAGATGGCCCCCCACTGGAACATAGCCAAAAAGGGCGCCGAATAACGAAATTTTGCCTTGGATATTTTGTGATGAAAAAGGGTCATGCCCAGCCACAGACCCAGGCCGCCGCCCAGGACTCCAAGGCCTAAAAGCACGCTTTCCCGGATACGCCGGCCGCCTCTTTGGGCCTGGTACTTATCCCAGCCCATCAGGGCCAGGTCCGCCAGGCTCACCGCCAGAAAAAGCCGGCAGATCAGCCCTGGATAATTTATGATCTGTCCATTAATAATGCTCATATCCTGTTCCTTTTGTCAAGCTTGATTTTCGCTAAGAATTGCCAGGAACTCAGTTTCCGTCAGGATCTTCGGGCCGGCTCCGGACCGGTTTAATTCCTTGGCCTTATCCAGTTTGGAGCCTGCCTTCTCCCCGTAAATCAGGAAGTCCGTGGCCCTGGATACGCTCTCCTGGGGGCTTGCCCCCAAGGACTTCAGCTTTTCTTCGATTTCCCGGCGTCCGAAGTTTTCCAGAGTACCGGTCACCACTACCTTTTTTCCGGCAAAAGGATTGGCTCCTTCCTTTTTGGCCGCCGCCCGGGCCGGGTCCGGACCCCGGGGGGTTACCCCGAGGGCCAGCAGGGAGGCGACCTCTTCTTTGATCTTAGGATCCCGGAAATAGTGATAGATGCTGTCGGCAATAATGCCGCCGATCTCCGGTACCGCCAAAAGAGTCTCCCGGTCCGCCGCCATCACGGCCTCCAGGCTGCCGAAAGCCTCCGCCAGGTCCGCGGCGGTTTTTTTGCCTACGTTGGGGATGCCCAGGCTGAAAAGGAAGGCCTCCAGCTTGCAGTCCTTGCTCTTTTCAATAGCGGTCAACAGATTTTCCGCCTTTTTGTCCTTGAACTTTTCCAGACCCAGCAGGTCTTCTTTCTTCAGCGTATAAAGCTGATTTACACTGCGCAGGTCCAGGGCCTCAAACAGCTGCTGGGCTGTCTTTTCGCTGAAGCCCGCGATGTTCATGGCTTCCCGGCCGGCAAAATGGACCAGTGCCTTTACCATCTGAGGCTTACAGCCGATGGCGTTGCGGCAAAAGCTGTGCACTCCTTCCTGCTCCAGTTCCGCCCCGCAGACAGGACAGGTCTTGGGCAATCGGATCTCCTGTCCCTTTGCCTCTCCGCTCTCTCCGCTCTCTCCGGCCACGCCCAGGATCTCCGGGATAACGTCGTTGGAACGGCGCACAAAGACCCGGGCGCCGATGTAGACGCCCTTTCTGCGGATATCGTCGATATTATTTAAGGTGGCCCGGCTTACCGTTACGCCCCCCAGCTGGACAGGTTCCAGGATGGCGGTGGGCGTCACCTTGCCGGTGCGGCCCACGTTCCATTCCACATCCAGGAGGACGGTAGTTTCCTCCAGAGCCTCGAATTTGTAGGCAATGGACCAGCGGGGGGCTTTGGCGGTAAAGCCCAGTACGCTCCGCAGGGACAGGTCATTTACCGCCACCACCGCGCCGTCGATATCAAAATTCAGGCTGTCCCGCTGCTCTTCGATCTCCCGGACAGCCTCCATCACTTCCTCCAGGCTGTGGCAAAGCCTGCGGAAAGGGTGAACGGAAAAGCCCATCTTCGTCAGATATTCCAGCTGGGACCAATAGGTGGGGAAGGGCTCCCCCTGCCAATAACCGATATCGTAAAACCAGGCCGACAAATGCCGGCGGCGGGTTTCCGCCAGATCCAGGTTCCGCAGGGCGCCGGCGGCGCCGTTGCGCAGGTTTTTCAGCGGCACCCTGGCTTCTTTATTATATGCGTCAAAAGCCTCCCGGGTCATGACGGCCTCGCCCCGCACCTCGCACAAGGCCGGGCTTTCGATGGCCGGCGGCAGTCCCCGGATGGTCATGACTTGAGGCAGGATCTCCTCGCCTACCGTACCGGTGCCCCGGCTGGCGCCATGGATCAGGCGGCCCCGGTCATAGGTCAGATTGATGGTCAGTCCGTCGAATTTCATGGTTACCACGTATTCCAGATCCTGGGGCAATCCGGCGTCGGCCAGCAGCTTCCGGTTACGCCGCTGCCAGTCCTCCAGATCCTCCCGGGTCTTTGTTTTATCCAGACTCCAAAGCGGGGCCAGATGAGGGTGTTTTTGAAAACCCGGCAGCAGACGGTCCCCCACCCGCTGAGTCGGCGACTGGGGCAGGATAACGCCGGTCTCCGCCTCCAATTCCGTCAGCCGCTGATACAAGACGTCGTATTCTTTATCGGAAATCAGGGGCTGGTCCTTGGTGTAATACGCATAGGCATATTCGTTCAGCCGCCCCGCCAATTCCTCCATCTGTTTTTGCTTATCCTCCATAAGGCTTCCTCCTCGTTTTCCGCCCCGGGCTGCCGTTCATGAGAAAAGGCGCTTCTCTTTCAGTACCGGCCTTCAGGCCGGCAGCCCAAGTTCGGTTGGGTCCCGGGTTTCCTTATTGCAGTCTGGTAATGGGCGCGAAATCCGCCAGCAGTGTCCGCAGGCCTTTTTCCGGAAAAGCGATCACATAGGTCAACTGGGCGCCGCTGCCCTTGACGCTGACTACGCTGCCGGCGCCCCAGGTTTTATGCAGCACCTTATCGCCGGGCCTGAAAGCCTCCCTGGCGCCGTTTTTTCCCGCCGGGCTTTCCGCGGCGCCGGAAAAGCCGGCCTGGCCGCTTCTCTCCGGCCCTCTGCCGGCCCCCTGGCCGCCTGTCGTTTTGCCGCCCAGGCCCTGGCCGCCTTCCCGGCGCCAGGCGGGAGATCCGCCGAAATCCTCGCCCTCCTCCCGCCAGTCGCCGCCGCCGCCAAAGCTAAAGCTCATCTTGGAGCGGTCGGGGAACTCTTCCTTCAGGTAATCCGGGATTTCGCTTAAAAAACGGGAGGGCTTTTGAGGCGAATACTGGCCGTTAAAACCCCGGCGCCGCTGGGCATTGGATAAAAACAGCTTTTCCTTGGCCCTGGTCAGCGCGACATAGCAAAGGCGCCTCTCCTCCTCGATTTCACTTTCATTATATAAGCTGCGGAAATGGGGGAAGGTGCCTTCCTCCAGGCCCAGCACAAAAACCTGGGGAAACTCCAGACCCTTGGCCATATGCATGGTCATGACCTGGACTACGCCCTTGGCGTCCTGGCCGGCCATATCCATATCGGTAATCAGGGAGATCTCTCCTAAAAAGTCCGGCAGCGTACCCCCGGTCTGGGTATCGAACTCCTGGGTTTTATGCAGGAACTCCGTCAGGTTTTCCAGCCTTTCCCGGCTGTCATAGGAATCCTCCGAGGACAGCATCTGCCAGTAGCCGGTCTTTTTCAGTACGGAATCGGTGAGGCTGCCCACCGGCTGGCCGGCCGCCAGCTCCCGCAGTTCCGTAAACAAGCGGCGGAACTGCTCCAGGGCGTTATCACTGCGAGCGGAAAGACCTAAGCCTTCCCGGTCGAAAAGGGCCGCCGCCAGGCTGATCCCCGCCGCCAGGGCATGGTCCACCACCCGGTTTACCGTGGCGTCGCCGATCCCCCGCTTAGGCAGATTAATAACGCGCCGCAGAGCCACCTGGTCGTCGGGATTGGCCAAAAGCTTCAGATAAGCCAGCACATCCTTGATTTCCTTACGGTCATAAAAGCGCATGCCGCCAATGATCCGGTAAGGGATATGGAAGGTGCCGAACCATTCTTCCAGTACCCGGGACTGGGCGTTGGTACGCAGCAGCACCGCATGATCGGAATAGGCGCCGCCTTGTTCCCGGGTCATCTGAATACGGCTGCAGACAAACCGCGCCTCGTCCTGGTCATCGGTGGCGTTATAGCAATACACCTTATCCCCCTGTTCTTTTTCCGTCCAGAGGGTCTTTTCCTTCCGTTCCTTATTATTTTCCACCAAATGGTTTGCCGCTTCCAGAATCCGTCCGGTGGAGCGGTAATTCTGCTCCAGGCGGATCACCCTGGCCCCGGGAAAGTCCCGTTCAAAGTCCAAAATATTGCGGATATCGGCCTGACGGAAGCTGTAGATGGATTGGTCGTCGTCTCCCACCACGCAGATATTATTATGCCCCCTGGCCAGCATACTGACGATCAGATACTGGATATGATTGGTGTCCTGGTATTCATCCACCATAATGTACTGAAATTTTTCCTGGTACTTGGCTAAGATCTCCGGATGCCTTTTGAAAAGGATCACGGTTTCCAGCAGCAGGTCGTCGAAATCCATGGCGTTGCTGCGGCGCAGGCTCTCCTGATAACGGGCATAGATCAGGGGCTGCAGCTCCTGTAATTCCTGGCCCTGGGCCCGGGGGTTTTCCGGCGGCAGCTTCATGCCGCTCTTCTGCCGGCTGATCCAGGCCAGATATGCCCGGGGCTTATGCTGCTTTTCATCCAGGTTCATCGAGCGCAGAATCTCCTTGATCACCTGCTCCTGATCTCCGGTGTCGTAGATGGAGAAATCCTTCTGATAACCCTCCAGATGGGCGCTTTCGCGTTTTAAAATCCTCAGGCAGGCGCTGTGAAAGGTCATTACCCACATATCGGCCAAAGATTCCCCCAATACCTTTTCCAGCCGGTCCCGCATCTCCTGGGCGGCCTTATTGGTAAACGTAATGGCCAAAAGGTTATACATAGAAATCCCCTGCTGGCCGATCAGGGACAGGATCTGCCGGTTTAACACCCCCCGGCTGCCTTCGGGGCCGGCCAGATACATGGCTAAAATCTCGATAGATTCCGGAGTCAGCCATTCCGGCGCCGGGGCTCCGGGATCATACTCCGGGCCAAAGGCCAAAAGGTGCAGGATGCGGTAAACCATGGCGGTGGTTTTGCCGCTGCCGGCTCCCGCCAGGCAAAGTACCGGCCCCTTTCCCGTGGTAACCGCCTCTTTTTGACCTACATTCAAACGGGACAAAATCATATTGCGGATTTCGTCCCGTAGTTCTTGATATTGAGCTTGTTCCGATAGATTGAGCGACATAATCCGCCTCCTTATTCCATACTTGTATTGTATGGGATAAGGCCATTTCCGTCAAGGAAAAGCGGCGGAGAGACTTGGGTTTTTCCTGCCGGGACCCTGCCGCCGGCTGCCGGCGGACCCTAGTTCCTGCGGCGATGAAGCTCCTCAAAATCCCGGGAATTACCGCCGGGGCGCTGATGCAGGTCGTCGGCCTGGTCAAAATCAAAATCCGTGCCGTCATCCCCGAAAAAGGGCCGGGAAAATTCCCAGCTCATGCCCTCCGCCTTCCCTTTGCCGGGATCTGCGGCCTTGCCTTGTTTTTTTTCTTCTTGCTCCCGCCTTTTTTCCCGGCCGGCCTTCTCCGCTTCCGCTTCGGCGGCCTGGAAGTCAAAATAGCCGGCGTCCAAAGCGCCCGTATATTGTTGGCCTTGTCTGTCCGTCATCCTTTGTCCCCCTTTGCATTTAAACTTTTGGTCATAGTATCGGCAAAAGGAACTTTTTTATGCTTTTCCCGGAAAAGAGAAGCCGGGCCCCGCATAAAACATCGCCTGTCCTGGCCCCTTGGGGACGTTTTTACCGGTTCCGCAGCGGGTTAAGGCGAATATCCCAGGCCCAGCCACCGGATGAAGTCCTCACAGGCGGACAACGTGCTTGGGATTTCGATATTTAATACCGTCAATAGCTCCAGCGTCAGCGCGGCAGCAAATACGCAGATAAACGCCGCTGCGGCCCGCCACTTTTTCCGCCGGATCAAAGGCAGGAAATCCAGCCACGCAATAAGCGCAAAGCCGCCGATGACCGCCCAGATCATATACGCTGCACCTCCTGTCCTTTTACTGCCTCCGCGGCCGTCCTGGGCAGCTTGCGGACTTTGGCAAGGATATAGGTTAACGCCGGCAGCAGAATCTGAAAGGGCGTCCAGATAAACGGCACGATGGTTTGCGCGGAGACGGTATGCTCCACGGAGCTTGGGTACAACGTAGGGGCGTAGACCATGATCAAAATACCGACGACCAGCGCGAGACGCTTGTATTGGGTGGTTTGAAAAAGCTGGGCAATGGCCAACGCCGAAACGTAGCACAGTACTGTAATCTTAAAAAACAGCAGCATCACAAGGGCCACCGCAAAGATGATTTCCATGCGGCTCAGCGCCTCGCCCAGGTTTACCAGACGCAGGGTTACCAGACCCGGCAGCGCAAACAGATGAAGGGCGTTCCCCAAAACCGCAATATCCCGCAGCAGTACGGCCAGCAGTATGCTCATGCCGATGGCAAACCCGCCAAACCAATATTTTGTAGCCTCCCGGGGGGTCAGCTTTTTTACGCAGGGCGTAACCATCAGGAATATCACAAGCTCCCCGCAGGGAATCGTCGCGATGATGTGGATGCTCTGCACATACTTGACGGCCGGCTGCCTGAATACGGGCAGCAGGTTTGTGAAGTCCATCTGGTTAAGCAGCAGGACGAAAGAAACCCCAACGATAATAAACTCTACAATGGTAAAAAGTTTGCTGTACCGCGAGACTACCTTGAAGCCGTGGCGGACGGCCCAAACCGTCACCAATACGCAGATAAGCGTCAGCACCACATTGGGTGTTTCCGTCGCGAAGGTAATCATGGCAAAATCACCGATGTCGATCATATTGGCCGCGGCAAGGGTAAGAAAAAACCAGACGTAGGACGCCCCGAGGATTTTGCCCAATACCCGCCCGTATACTTCCTCCAGTACCTGTAAAAGGTTTTTATCCGGAAACATCACCATCAGGGTCCGGAACAAAAAAATGAGGGGCAGGCAGAGTATACTGCCGATGATCACCGGAATCCAGGCCTCATTTTTTGTAACGCCGGCAAGAAAGGAAGTCAGCAGGGCGGAGGCCTGGAGGAAAAACGCCACGGTGAACATAAACTGTTTGCCGGAAATCTGGGATTTATCGATTTTCATTTCATGTTTTCCTCCATTTCCAAAGACTGGACGATCTGGCCGGTCCCGGAGAGCTTAACCTTCACCTGCACGCTTAGCTCAATATCCGAAAACACCTGGTCCCAGCGGTCTTTCATCCCGCTCCATTGCCCGGGGTATTTTTTGGATACCATGGTGCAGAAGCCGAAAATGTCGGCGTCCAGGCCCTGGGCGGTCAAAAAGCAGCCGGTAATTTTATCCTTTATTTCTTCCTGGGCCAGCTTTTCCAGATGCTTCAATAGCTCCGGAGGCTTCATTTTCTTAAATCCATAGACCTGACCAAGCTCCGCCGCCGCGTCTATCATTAAAGACACCCGCACGCCCCCGTCCTGCCGCAGCGTCACCTCTCTTTTACACTCTGATGAGGCAATATGCAATCCGGCTCTGTCGGTTCCCTCAAAAACTTCTATATTGCATCTTTTCACCTTGTCAAAGGATAAAATATAGCCCAGGGCTTCGTCGTTGGTCAAACGGCCGATCATCCGGTCGTTATGAAATACCGCCATGCCGGCCATCTTGATTTCTTGCTTGCCTCCTTCCCCCTCCACCCTGATGATCGGGATTACCGGCGCCGCGGCGTCATCCAGAAGCCTTTGCACAAAATCCAGTAAGCGTACCCGGTATTGCGGGGAGATTTTGGCCTGGTTTTCAAACACTTCTCCCAGATAAATCCCGGAAATCGGCATCTCGGCCAGGGTGGCCGTAAGGGCCTCCTCGCCGCGCTGGTCAACTATTGCCAGGGGAACCTCCAGGCGGGCCTTTTGATCCCGCATAATCATATCCAAATGTTTTTTGATTCCCTGCCGGGCCATTTCCATGCCGAAGACCCGGATCTGGTTATGATGAAATAACAGCTTGTGGCTGCTGTCCCGATCCATCTCCGTTAAACAGGTCATCAGAGAATCACCGGTAGTTTTGATCACGATGGACGCATTGCCGCTTTTGCCGGCCTGGCCCGAACCGCTCTCTCCTTTCGTGATATCCGCCACCTGCGCCGTAACGCTGATCTCGCCGGGGTTATCGGACACATCTATAGCTATGGCGGTAAGGATAAACTGATCTTCGATTTCCCTGCTGTCCCAGCAGCCGGTTAAACCCATTGCAGACAGCGGCAGCAGCAGGAGCATGACCGCAATGGGTTTCAGACGGGCAGACGTCACGGCTCCTCACCTTCCTCCGGCGCATGGGGGCGGAGGGGCGGAATAAACCCCCGGCCGCGCCTGATATCGCCCCGGGCAATCTCCGGGGGCCGCTTAGTCATCGACCAGAGCGGCATACGGATAAAAATATCCTTTGCGTCTTCGGCGTCGTCAAAGTCACCGAGATACGCCACGCCAAAGGATTCCAGGGTGGCCAGATGCACCAGCATCCCAAGAAAGCCAAAGGCCACGCCGTAAAATCCGATAAACGCCGCTAAAGCCATCATCACGATACGGAGCAGCGAAGCCGCGTCATTTTGAGTGGGCACCAAAAACCCGGCCACCGCCGTGATGGCAATGACAATCACCATGGGAGCGCCGACAATACCGGCGTTTACGGCGGCGTCGCCCATGACCAGGGCACCCACGATGCTGATGGCCTGCCCCACCGGCCGGGGCAGCCGGACCCCGGCTTCCCGCAGTATCTCGAAAGCAAACACCATAATGATCGCCTCGGCAAAAGAGGGAAAGGGGGTTCCTTCCCGGGCCTTCGCGAAAGAGAACAGCAGCGTGGTGGGGATCAGCTCATGCTGAAAGGAAACAAGGGCGATATACACCGCCGGCCCAAATACCGTGATCATAAAGGCGATAAAACGCAGGATCCGGATCATGCTCGCATACAGCGACCGGTTATAGTAATCTTCGGCGGTTTGAAAGCTCTCGGCAAAAATCATCGGAGCGGTCAGCACAAAAGGCGTACCGTCCACCAGGATGGCCACCCGGCCTTCCAGGATTTTCGCCGCCACCACGTCGGGTTTTTCACTGTATCCTATGGTACTGAATGGTGAAAAAGGCGCGTCTTCGATATACTCTTCAATATAGCCGGTTTCCAATATCGATTCCACATCAAGCTTGCCTATACGATATTTAACCGTTTCCACCACCCTGGGGTTTGCCACCCCCTCAAGGTACATCAGGCACACCCCGGTATGGGTTTTGCGGCCAACGGTCATCTGCTCCATTTTTAATTGTCCGTTGCGGATCTTGCGACGGATCAGCGAAGTGTTGGTGCGCAGATTTTCGGTGAAGCCTTCCCGGGGGCCCCGCACCACCGATTCGGACTGGGGCTCGGAAACGGTCCGTTTTTCCCAGCCCTTGGAATTAATCACAAGCCCGCCGGCGCAGCCGTCCACCAAAAGGACCGTATCGCCCCACAAGCAGCCTGTCACAAGCTCCGATACCGACACGGCGTTTTTTGCGCTGGAGGCGCACAGCACCTCCTGGGCCAACAGGTCCAGCAGCCCGGCTTCCGCCGGAAGCCGGCCCTCACCCGCCTGCCAATTTTTCAGCGGACGCAGGATCCTCTCGGTGAGAATGGAGTCTGAAACCAGCCCGTCGATAAAGATCAGCGCCCCGGCCAAACCGTTATCCGCCCCGAACCTGAAGGAATGCACTTTCAAATCCTGAGCATCGCCCAGGGCGGCCTTCAGGGCTTTCAGATTTTCTTCAAGGCTTTTCTTTATTTCCGCCGTATTTCCGGCCCTGGTTTTGGCGGCCTCGTCGCCGCTTACCTGCTGATTGTGCCTGGAACTGATCATATAACGCAGTTTTCGCATGATATACTCAAAGAGCAACGGCCATCACTTCCTTATCGCTTTTCCTTTCCTAGTTTCGCCGGAATTATCCATCTATATCCAGGGTTAAGAAAATATAAAGGTATTTTCCAGAAAAGCCGTTACTTTTGGGCAAAATAGGATATAATAAATGCAAGTTTATTTTTTTACCAAAAGGAGGATTTTCCATGAGTGTAATTCATTTGACCAAGGATAACTTTAACCTGGAGGTTCTGGAGACCAGCGTTACGGTGCTGGTGGATTTTTGGGCTGATTGGTGTGGCCCCTGCAAAATCCTTTCTCCGATCATCGAGGAAATCGCCGCTGAGGGACACCCCGGAGTAAAGGTCTGTAAAGTCAATGCCGACGAGGAGCCGGAGTTGGCGGGTCATTTCGGCATCATGGGGATTCCCACCGTGATGGCCTTTAAGGACGGCCGGGTCAAAGGCACCTCCGTGGGGGTAAAACCCAAAGAAGAAATCCTGAAATTATTGGGCTGATTTCCGGTTTTCAGCAGTAAGGAGAGTGACATGAAGGTTGTGATTATCGGAGGCGTAGCCGGCGGAGCTTCAGCGGCCGCCCGATTACGCCGGCTGGATGAGCAGGCCAAAATCGTGCTGTTTGAGCGGGGAGAGTATATTTCCTACGCCAACTGCGGTCTGCCCTACTATGTCGGAGGTGAAATTTCCGACAAAAAAGCCCTGACTTTACAGACGCCGGAAAGCTTTAAATCCCGGTTCCGGGTGGACGTCCGTATCCGTCAGGAGGTCATCGCCATTAAAGCCGAAGAAAAAAGGGTCACCGTAAAAAACCTGTCCAGCGGCATGATTTATGACGAGCCTTACGACAAACTGATCCTCTCTCCCGGAGCCGAGCCTTCGGTTCCCGATTTGCCGGGGATTGACGATCCCCGGATCTTTACCTTGCGGACCATCCCGGATACCTATGCTATCCGGAATTTTATCGAAGAAAAGAAACCGGCTTCCGCGGTGATCATCGGCGGCGGCTATATCGGCCTGGAAATGGCAGAAAATTTTGTAGCAGCCGGCTTAAGCGTCACCATCGTCCAGCGCTCCGACCACCTAATCCCGTCTTTGGACTACGACATGGCCTGCGGCGTCCATCATTACCTGCGCCAAAAAGGCGTTAAGCTGATCTTCGATGATACTCCTTTGGCCTTCCGGCCCCAGGGGGACGAGAACCTGGAGATCCAGCTGAAAAAGCAGATCCTCACCGCTCAGCTGGTACTGATTTCCACAGGGGTCCGTCCTGACAGCGGCCTGGCCCGGGGAGCGGGCCTTAGACTGAACTTCAGAGGCGGCATCGTTACCGACCGCCATCTGCAGACCAGTAATCCGGATATCTATGCCGTAGGCGATGCGGTGGAAGTCCGTCATTTCATTACCGGCCAGCCTGTCATGATCGCCCTGGCGGGTCCCGCTAACAAACAGGGCCGGATCGCCGCCGACAATATCTGCGGTATTCCCAGCGTATTTAACGGCAGCCAGGGTTCCTCGGTGCTGAAGATTTTTGAGATGACCGCGGCCGCCACCGGACTGAACGAAAAAACCGCCCAGGCGGCGGGACTGGATTTCGGTAAAGCCTATACCTGGTCCGCCAGCCATGCTTCCTATTACCCCGGAGCCTCCAACATCAGCCTGAAGGTCCTTTTTGAAAAAGGCACCGGCCGGCTTCTGGGGGCTCAGGCCACAGGTTTTGACGGGGTGGATAAGCGCCTGGACGTACTGGCCACCGCTATCCGGGCCGGCATGACCGCCTATGAGCTGACAGACCTGGAGCTTTGTTACGCGCCGCCTTTTTCCTCCGCCAAGGACCCGGTAAATATGATGGGTTATGTTATCGAAAACCTGCTGACCGGCAAGGTGGAGCAGTTTTACTGGCATGACCTGGATTTTTTGTCCTCGGACCCCCGGGTACAGATCATCGACGTCCGCAGCGAAAGAGAATTTGCCGCCGGCCATCTGGAGGAAGCCATTAATATCCCTCTTCCTCAGCTGCGCATGAGCCTGGATAAGCTGGACGCCGCCAAGCGGATTTGCGTGATCTGCGAAAGCGGCCTGCGCAGTTATATCGCTTGTCGCATTCTGAGCCAGAAAGGCTATGACTGTGCTCATCTGGCCGGAGGCTGGCGGCTTTATGCCGCCGTGATGCAAGAGCAGCTGTGCGCCGGCGATGCCGGCCGCCCCCGGGGCAGCCGCCTGCCCCGGGACTGAACCGCAGCAGGCACGGGGTGCCGGACCGAAATAAGCCCCGGGATTCAGCAATGACTTCAGGCAGCCGATAGGATAAACCAGAAAAAAGCACCCGGCCTTCCGCCATACAGGCGTTGGGCTCCGGGTGCTTTTTTCTGCCGCAGAATCAGGATCGGCAAGCCGCTTACGGCCGGTTCACTATGCCGGTGAACAAGATCTGATTCCCGCCGTCATAGGTGTCCCCGTACAGGACAAAGACAAAAGGTTTATTACAATTCATTTCAAAGGGTTCGGTAGGAAGAGGCATCGAAGTGGCTCCCACCGCCACCACCGTCACCGCGGCGGCGGTAGTGCCTTTTTCGTCAACCTCGATCACCGCTTTATGGGCGGCGCTGGAAAGCCACGCCGGTATTTTTTCCTCCAGCAGACCTCCGGTGAGCGGAGCGGCGGTTTTGTCAAACAAAGGCACGCCCAGGGTCGTCAGGGTATCCTTCAGCTGCATTACGGGGCTTTCAATGGAAAAGCGGGGCAGCAGAAGCTTTCCCGAGGCATTGCTCGAGCCCCGGCTGATTTCCTCAAAGTATTCGCTGGTCATGGAGGTAAGCAGGCCCTTTGCATCCCCATCCTTTGGCAGGATGATATACAAACCGCCGCCGGTCTTAAACCTCAGGGGCATGGCCTGGACCCGGTCGTCCTCATAATATCGTTGGCCGTCTCCTTCACGCAGCATATAAAAGGCTTTGGTCTCTCCCCCAGGCGAATGGAATACATCTTCCGTGGTCTTTTCGGGATCGAATTCCCAATCCCACCTGTCGGAAAAATAAATCGCATTGGCCAGGGCGGCTACGGTTTCAGGCTCGAATTCCTGCACAATATCGCTAATCAGGCCTTCGGTATTTTCAGCGGCCCATTTGTTTACAGCCTGGACGGCCTGGGGAGAATCGAAATCCACATTCAGCACGCTGCCCCGGTAATAATCCATAAACACCTGGGCAAAATCCTTTTTCAGGCTTACGTTTTTCCCGACAAAAATCGCGTTGGCGATTTTCAGCGGGTCATGGAATTGTTCGCCTTGCTCTTCGGCATACTTTTTCTCTCTTTGGTTCGTCAGATCATATAACATCCGGGAAGCCGCCTGATTAATCTCATCCTCGCTGATCCCGGCGGCGCTCAGGGCCGTTAAAAGCGCCGCTTTGTTCGGAGCGTCGGTAGCGTTAACCAGAGCCGCCAGGGGCATCCATACGGAATAGGGA
>JAYFQF010000016.1:0-101966 GCA_034927285.1 Peptococcaceae bacterium | reverse complement strand
CGATCCGCTCAACCGGCCCCGGATAAGGGGCCGCTGCCGGCCGGGTATAGAGCCGCTCAGCCGGGAATCCGGCTGCCGCCCTGCCCGATAAGCTTTTGGGCGCGGGAACTCGTTGGGAGAAATGCTCCGGGGCCAGTTCACCCGCCCAGCGTACCGCCTTCCATCAACCGGCGGCTTTCTGAAACTCTGGATTCAGGCTACTCTTCCCCATCAACGCAATTTGAAAATGATTGAAGCAATTCTACCACAGTTCTTTTCGAGATTCAAGGGGAGAAGAAAGAAAATTAAGGCAGGTGTAGAACAGCTCTTATCCTGATTCTGAGCATCATCAGTGATGACCTATGTTTTCAGCAAAATGGTAATAAAAAATAATGTATTTGCTGAAATCCTTTAAATACAAAGCTGGCGCCACAGCAAGGAAGAACCATCCGGGGATTATTGGATGCGCTGCCAGGGGTTTTGACCTCCTGAAGCGTTGCCAGGGATTCTGATCTGAAATGCTGGCAGAGGATCTGATCTGAAGTTCTGCCAGAGCCTCTGGGCTGGAGTGCTGGTTGCCGGTGAGATGTACCGGGGAAAAAACAGGTATCCCTGATCCGTTGAGTTGTAAAGAAAACGGCGTCGAAAAGGGTCAGGCGTGCTGCTTTGTGCTTCTGATCGCTGCGGTGTAAAGGAAAACCCCGGGATTCCTTCAACGGGGCTCAACCTGACTAAAAATTGATAAGCAGTGATGATGAGCAACTTGATGAGCGGCTTTGTTTACCGGGAAAATCGATTGTTTTTAAACGAAATCCCGGTAAAATCCTGGGCGAGATCTGATTTTTCCGCTTCCGTCAGGGTAAGACGGATTTTTGGCCGGCACTGAGGAAAGTGAATCTTTACCTGGCGGACAAAGACAGAATAATGTATACCCTGAAGGCACAACAGAAAAAATTTACCGGGATTTGCTTTAAAAACAATCGATTTTCCCGGTAAACATGAGACAGATCTGCATCAGCCCCAATCAGGCCTGGAGTCAGTTGCCGTGTTAACCCCTCATCAGTTGCCGCATCAGGTCTGGAATTAGTTTTCGGCATCAGTTGCCGCATCCGCTCCCGCGGCCGGCCCGGCATCACTTGCCCCAATCAGGTCGGCCATCAGTTGCCGGGTAACCAGATGAAATTTTCAGCGGTTATTTACAGGAGAGGAAAAAGAGAATTGGCGCGGCCGAACAGTGCCAAGATTCTCCTGGAAAAGCTCTTTTAGATAGACTTTGGACAGACTATGGGAATAAGGGGAAATTTCTGTTAAAATAAGGATATAAGAGGATGCATAAAGGATGAAAGATGAAGAAAAAGGGAAGCGGGGAGAATCATGAAGCTTTTAACGTATATTTATCATGGCCGGGAGGATTTCGGCGTACTGTGCAAAAACGGGGAGTTTATCTGTTCCGCCGGCGCAGTCTGCCAAGGGAGTTATCGCTCGTTGGCGGAGCTGATCGCGGCGTTATCCACAGAAGATCGCCAAAGGCTGGAGGCGGCCGCTGCGGCGGATCCCCCGTCCCTGGGCCTGCCGGCGGTGCCTTTTGCCGAAGCCGTCCTTTGCGCGCCGATTCCGGAGCCGGCCCAGGACGTCATTTGCCTGGGGCTGAACTACGCCGGGCACGCCAGGGAATCCGCCCGTTTTAAAAAAGGTTCTTTCGAAGCGGGAGAACAGGCCGTCTATTTTGCCAAACGGGTGGACCGGGCGGTGGGCTGCGGCGGGTTTATCGACAGCCACCCCGGCGTGGTGGACAGCCTGGACTATGAGGTGGAGCTGGCGGCGGTAATCGGCAGGGAAGCCAGAAAAGTCAGCCCGGAAAAAGCCTGGGATCATGTCTTTGGCTATACCATTATAAACGACGTCAGCGCCAGAAATGTGCAGACCAGGCATAAGCAGTGGTTTTTCGGCAAAAGCCTGGACACGTTCTGCCCTATGGGGCCCTGGATCGTTACCGCCGACGAGTTCCGGCGGCCGCCGCTATTGAAGATCACCTCCCGGGTCAACGGCGAAACCCGTCAGGAAAGCGATACCGGCATGATGATTTTCGGTGTGGATCATGTGATCAGCGAGCTGTCTCAGGCCATGACTCTGAAAAGCGGCACGGTCATCGCCATGGGGACCCCGGCGGGAGTGGGCATGGGCTTTGTGCCGCCCCGCTTTCTGAAGCCCGGCGATGTGGTGGAATGCGAAATCGAAGGGATCGGCTGCCTGACCAATACGGTTAAATAGGCTTTTGGCCGGCAGGCTTTGCCTTTGTTCCTGCCGTAGTGCCACCGGAATGTAAGTGGCGGAAGGAATTATGGCAAAAGGAAGTGCCTTTAGCGGAAGATAAAAATAAGGTGACCATCCTGTTCCCTTATGGTAAAATAATAAGAAGTATTCGCGAATCGTGGGAAAAGAGGCTGGGGCAATGAAAAAAATGTTGCTGCTGCTGCTGACTGCGTTGCTGCTGAACGTGGGGGCGGCGCCGGCGCTGGCAGAGAATAAACTTTATGAATTGCCGGAATTGAATCTCACTCTGGAAATCCCGGAAGGGATGCTGATTTTTACCCGGCACATGGCGGAAGACGACATCGCCCTGATGGCCATGGGGATGACGCCGGAGGAATTGCGGAAGGATTTTACGGAAAAAGACGTTTACATGAATGCCATGAGCCTGAATCCCATCTATGAAGTCATCGTCACCATGATGGAATATGAAGGCAGCCAGGAAATTTTCGATTTCAATACTCTGGGGGACCGGAAGCTGAAGGAGATGGCGGAGCTTTTGCTGGAGGGCAAGGCGGCCCAGGGAAAGAACTTCCTCTACGACAGTTACCGGATCGAAGAGAAGGATAAAGGCAAATTTATGGTTTTGGACCTGCGCCAGGAGGCGGGGGGCAACACCATCTATGGCCGGCAGTACTATACGATTTTTAACGGACAGGCGATTAATATTACCCTTCAGTCCTATACCGGCCCCATATCCCAGGAAATGACCGATACGATGCAGGGAATCATGGATTCCCTGCGGTTTACCGCGGTGTTTGAAAATCCAAATAAAGGAGCCGGCATCGCCAAGTGGGTGCTGGCGGGCATTACCGCTACCGCGGCTTTGGTGGGACTGGGCATGATTTTGACCAGCAAACGGCGGCAAAAGCAGGAAGAGGAGGCCGCCGGCGGCGCGGCGGCAAAGTAGTCCGGAGCCTGGATTTTTGGTAATTTGTTTGTCGAAAAACGGCTTGCATTAAAGATTTTCGCGTGTTATAATAATTCCCTGAAGTGTGGGTCGGCGGACCCCTTGGAAAGAGGTGAAAGAGACATGAAAGATGGAATTCATCCCAAGTATTACACCGCCACCGTAACCTGTGCCTGCGGCAACACTTTTCAAACCGGCTCGACCAAGCCTGAGCTGAAGGTGGAAATTTGTTCTCAGTGTCATCCCTTCTATACAGTTAAACAGCGGACTGTATATACAACGGGCCGGGTTGAACGGTTCAAGAGCAAGTACGGACTTGAATAGACTGTTAAGACCGAAGAAGCCAGCAGAGCCCACAGGCTCTGCTTACTTTTTATCTCAAACTGTTCTGCACCGATAAGATACGTCGTTCCGCATGCCTGCGGCGGCAAGAAAGATAAGCCGGCGGGCTGAAGGAGAAGACATGAGCAAACCAAAATTTTGTTACGGCGGCCAGGCGGTCATTGAAGGCGTGATGATGCGGGGCCAAAAAACCATGGCGGTGGCCATCCGGAAACCGGACGGCGGCATTATGGTGGAGGAAACGGAGATCAAGTCCAACCCCCGCCTGCCCAAGTTTTTAAAATGGCCTTTTATCCGGGGGACGGTAAACCTGGTCAGCTCTTTGACCATCGGCGTGAAAACCCTGGTCTTCTCGGCAAATCAGGCCCTGGACGAGGGTGAGGAAGAAGAGACCCTTTCCCCCATGGAGATCACCGGCACGGTGGCGCTGTCTTTGGCTTTAGGCGTCGGGCTCTTCTTTTTGCTGCCGGCTTTTTTGGCTCAGGCCATTAAAACCTGGGTCCCGGGCCACGGCATGCAAAACGTCATGGAAGGCCTGGTGCGGATACTGATCTTCCTTACCTATATGTTTTTAATTTCCCGGGTGAAGGATGTGCAGCGGGTTTTTCAGTACCATGGAGCCGAGCATAAAACTATTTTTAATTATGAATCCGGCAAACCCCTGGCAGCCGCGGCAGCACGGGAAATGAGCCGGTTCCATCCCCGCTGCGGCACCAGCTTTTTGCTGTTCGTCATGGTAATCAGCATCCTGGTTTATTCCGTCCTGCCGGAGATGAGCATGATTCAGCGGCTTTTGTCCCGGGTGATTTTGCTGCCGGTGATTGCCGGCATTGCCTATGAGGTGATCCGCCTGGCCGGGAATCATCTGGACCATCCTTTGGTGGCGGCCATCAGCTGGCCCGGTATGCAATTACAGCGGCTGACCACTCAGGAGCCGGACGACAGCCAGCTGGAGGTGGCCATTGCCGCGCTGAAAAGCGTGCTGAAGGCCGACGGGGAACTGGCTGAAGAGCCTGTTCCGCTTCAAGGGGAAGGGAGCAGGGAGACCGCCGGGGAGGCTGCTGCGTCCGCCGGAACCGGGGCGAAAGAAGAGGCGCCGCACGACAAGGCTCCGGGTGGTAAGGCGCCGGATGGCGAGGCTTTTGATCATCCGGTTGATACGCCAAAGGAAGAGGAAGAAATCGCATGATTGAACGACTGAGAAAAATGGAAGAAGTCTATGCCCGGCTCACGGCTCAGCTCAGTGATCCTAAAGTTATCGAGGATCAGGCTACCTGGCGGCAATGCACCAAAAAACATGCCGCCATGCAGGAAACGGTAGAAACTTTTCAGCAGTATAAGGACGTGGAACAGCAGTTGGCCGACAACAAGGAAATGCTGGAGGCAGGCGGGCTGGACCACGAAATGGAAGAACTGGTGAAGGCAGATATCGGCGACCTGGAGGAAAAGAAGGAAGCCCTGACCTCCCAGCTGCAGATCCTGCTTTTACCCAAGGACCCCAACGATGAGAAAAACGTCCTGCTGGAGATCCGGGGCGGCACCGGCGGCGAGGAAGCGGCTCTGTTTGCCGGCGACCTGATGCGGATGTATACCCGCTATGCCGAAAAGCAGGGCTGGAAGATGGAAATCATGTCTTCGAATATTACCGATATCGGCGGCGTAAAGGAAGTCGTCCTTTTGATCGAAGGAAAAGGAGCCTACAGCCGCTTGAAATATGAATCCGGCGTCCACCGGGTCCAGCGGGTGCCGGAAACCGAATCCGGCGGCCGCATCCATACCTCCGCAGCTACGGTGGCAGTGCTGCCGGAAGCCGAGGAAGTGGATATCGAGATTAATCCCGCCGACGTCCGGGTGGACATTTTTTGCTCCTCCGGCCCCGGAGGACAATCGGTAAACACCACGAAATCCGCCATCCGGCTGACCCATATCCCCACGGGGCTGGTGGTGTCCTGCCAGGATGAGAAATCCCAGATCAAAAATAAGGAAAAGGCCATGAAGGTTTTGCGCTCCCGGCTGATGGAAAAAGCCGTGGAGGAGCAAGCCGACAGCATGAGCAGCACCCGGAAAAGTATGGTGGGCTCCGGCGACCGCAGTGAGCGGATACGGACCTATAATTTTCCCCAGGGCCGGGTGACGGATCACCGTATCGGCCTTACCAGTTATAAGCTGGAGGCCGTGCTGCAGGGAGAGCTGGAGGAATTTATCGAGGCCTTGATTAATTACGATCAGGCCCAGCAGTTGAAACAATCCCGGGAATAGGGCTTTGGACTACATACGAAAAAGGAGGAAGCGATGGCAGAGCAGCTGTCTCCCACCGGACGCCGGGCCTTGGTCTGGGCTGTCGGGGAACTGACCAATCAGGATAAAGATAAAGAAGCTGCCACAGGGGAAGCCCGGGCGCTTCTTTCCTTTTTTATGGGGAGAACAGGCCTGGACTTTTTGCTGTCTTTGGACCGGGTTTTAACCAAAGACTGTGATAAAGCATTTCAGGAGGGGGTTGCCCGGCGGCGGGCAGGAGAACCTATGCAGTATATCCTGGGCAGCGAGTTTTTTCTGGAGCGGGAGTTCCTGACCCGGCCGGGAGTGCTGATCCCCCGCCGGGATACGGAGGTCCTGGTGCGGGCGGCCCTGGAGCGGCTGCCGGAGGAGGAAGCGGCCTTGCCGGACTCCGCAGAAAAATTAAAGGTTACGGAAGAAAAATTAAAGGCCGCGGCAGAAGAAAGAAAAGCATCGAAGCCTGCATGGGCCCGGGGGAGAAAAGCTCTTCCCGAAGGAAACCAATCCGAAGGAAACCAATCCGAAGAAAAGGAATCTGAAGAAAAGGAATCTGAAGAAAAGGAAACCCAAGGAACGGAATCTCCACAAGAAGGGCCCGGGGACCCGCGGCCCCGGCGGGTGCTGGAGCTGGGGGTGGGCAGCGGCGCCGTTATCGGCAGCCTGGCGGCCATAAGGCAAGGCTTTACCGGCGTAGCCGTGGATCTGGCGCCGGAAGCCTTGGCTCTGGCGGCGGAAAATTTTCGCCGCCTTGGCGTAGCGCAGCGTATTGAACTGCGGCAAGGTTCCTGGTATGAGCCGGTGGCGGACGGAGAGGGCTTCGACCTGATCCTGTCCAACCCCCCATATATCACTACGGGTGAAATGGCGGAACTGCCGGAGGAAGTCCTGGCGGAACCCCGCCTGGCCCTTTGGGGCGGAGAAGACGGGCTGGATTGCTACCGGCTGATCGTGCCCGGAGCCTGGCCCCGCCTTACGGCAGGCGGCTGGCTTTTGGTGGAGATCGGCTGGCTTCAGGGTCCGGCGGTAGCAGAACTTTTCCGGCGGCAGGGCTTTTCCGGCGTAACGATTTTAACGGACGGCGGCGGCCGCGACCGGGTAGTGCTGGGCCAAAAGCGGTAAGGAAGGCCGGCGGCCCGGCTAAGCAAGCAGAAAAGCGGGTGAGGAAATGGCAGAGCAGGGATTTGCACTGGGCGAATCCAGACTGGAAAAAAATAAAAGGACCCAGGTTTGGCGGATCAAAGCTCCCGGGGATCCCAGGATCAGGGAAGCGGGCCGTATCCTGAGGGAAGGCGGCCTGGTGGCATTTCCTACGGAGACGGTATACGGGTTGGGGGCCAACGGTCTGGACGGCCAGGCCTGCGCCCGGATTTATGCCGCCAAGGGGCGCCCTTCCGATAATCCGCTGATCCTGCATGTGGCCTCTCTGGAAGAGGCTAAGGCCCTGGCCAGGGAATGGCCGGAAAAGGCGCAGCGGGCCGCCAATAAGCTATGGCCCGGCCCGTTGACGATGATTGTGCCGGCGGCGGATTGCGTGCCCAGGCAAGTAACCGCCGGCCTGGATACGGTAGCCATCCGTTTCCCGGCGGATGCGGTGGCCCAGGCCCTGATCGAGGCGGCCGGCGTGCCTGTCGCCGCCCCCAGCGCCAATTTAAGCGGCCGGCCCAGTCCTACTGCCGCCGGCCATGTCCTGGAGGATCTGGGGGGGCGTATCGACGTGATTTTGGACGGCGGCCCCTGCAAGGTGGGTCTGGAGTCCACCATTATCGACCTGTCCGTGGAACCGCCGGCCCTGCTGCGGCCCGGCGATATCACGGCGGAAACCCTGGCTCAGATATTGGGGCCTCTGGAGGGCATGGCCCCTTCGCCGGCAGAGCAGGCGGAACTGTCGAAAGAAGGGCCGCCGCAGCCGGCAAAGTGGGCAGACCTGTGGGCAGCAGGATTACAGCAGCCGACAGGGCCGGTAAAGCCGGTTGATGCTCCGGAGCCCCTGGGGGAACCGGACCGGCAAACCGAGTCCGCGGCAATTTCGGCGGAGTCCGGTATAAAAGACGGTCAGGCTAAGGGCCCCAAGGCCCCCGGTATGAAATACCGCCATTATGCCCCCAAGGCGCCGGTAACGGTCCTTTTAGGCGAACCGGCGGCTGTGGCCGCATATGTTCTTAACCGGATCCTGCCTGCCCAGGCCCTGGAGGGAGAAAAGTCCAGGACCGCTCTTTTGCTCTGCGAAGAAACCTGGCGGCTGCTGAAGCAGCGGGAATCCGGGGACGGTCCCTTTGCCGGACAGGGGTGGTACTGCCGGGACATGGGCAGCCGTAACCGGCCCCGGGAGATGGCCGCCCGGCTCTATGACGCCTTACGGGCCTGCGACACGGAAAAAGCCCGGCAGATTTTTGTGGAAGGCGTTAATATGGCCGGCCAGGGCGCGGCGGTGATGAACCGGCTGAAAAAAGCCGCTGGAAACCGGCTCCTGCTCCTGGATTAATCACAGTTTTATGGTAAAATGAGCATAGCGAATTACATCGGCATAATCGAGCCAAGTTATCACAAATGATCAAAGGAGTGAAAGCCATGAAAATCGCGTTGGGGGCCGACCACGGAGGCTTTGCGTTAAAAGAGCAGATCAAAAAGCACCTGGCGGCCAAGGGCGGCTACGAGCTGGAAGACTGCGGCTGCTTTGACGAGACTTCCGTGGACTATCCCGATTACGGCGCGGCGGTGGCCCGGAAAGTAGTCCAGGGCCAGGCCGACAAGGGCATTATCGTATGCGGCACCGGCATCGGCATCAGCATTGCCGCCAACAAGATCAAGGGAATCCGGGCGGCTCTTTGCGGCGATGTGTATTCCGCCAAGCTGAGCCGGATGCATAACGACGCAAATATCCTGGCCCTGGGCCAAAGGGTCGTCGGCCCCGGCCTGGCCCTGGAGATCCTGGACGCCTGGCTGACGGCGGAGTTTGAGGGCGGCCGGCATCAAAAACGGCTGGACAAGCTGATGGACCTGGAGAAATAGGCACGGAGGTTGTGAATATGTTTAGCGCCGGCATGATTGTGATTGTTCTTTTACTGATCCTGATTATCGGAGCGGTTATTTACGGGGTCAGGAGATAAAGACGCCAAAGGAGGCGACCTTATGGATACGGAAAAAATCAAAGCCCAGACCAAGGCCTGTATGGAAAGCCTGCTGGCCGCGGCGGAACTGACCCCCGGCAGTATTGTGGTGGTGGGCTGCAGCACCAGCGAGATCATCGGTCAGCGGATCGGTACCAGCCCCGCGGAAGAAGCAGGGCAAGCAGTCTTTGAAGGGGTGTATCCTTTATTAAAGGAAAAAGGGCTGTTCCTTGCGGCCCAGTGCTGCGAGCATCTGAACCGGGCCCTGGTGGTGGAAAGGGAAACCGCCGAGAAATACGGTTTTGAGCCGGTGACGGTAGTACCGGTGCGCAAGGCCGGCGGCAGCTGGTCCACCTGGGTGTTTAACCACCTGGAGGATCCGGTGGTGGTGGAGAATCTGGACGTCCATAAAGCGGCGGCCGGCATCGACATCGGCGAGGTCTGCATCGGTATGCACCTAAAACCGGTAGCCGTGATGGTGCGGCCGGCAGAGCCCTGGATCGGTCAGGCCCGGGTCACAATGGTGCGCACGCGGCCTAAGCTGATTGGCGGCGAACGGGCCCAATATAAGCGGCAATAGGGCAAAACCAGGCTGCGGCCTGTTTTTCATTGGAAAAGAGGATCAAAGGAGATGAGTCGATTGGATTACGTGGCGGAGATTCTTGCCAAGCAGGACCCTGAATTGGCTAAAGCTGTGGAATTGGAAAAACAGCGCCAGGCAGACAAGATCGAATTAATTGCTTCAGAAAACTATGTCAGCCCCGCTGTTATGGCAGCCCAGGGTTCCGTGCTTACCAACAAATACGCGGAGGGATATCCCGGCAAACGTTACTACGGCGGCTGCGAGTATGTGGATATCGCAGAAAACCTGGCCAGGGACCGGGCCAAAGAACTCTTTGGCGCCGAACATGCCAATGTGCAGCCCCATTCCGGCGCTCAGGCCAATACCGGCGTATATTTTGCTCTCTTAAACCCCGGCGATACTGTGGTGGGCATGAATCTCGCCCATGGCGGTCATCTGACCCATGGTTCCCCGGTAAACATCTCCGGCAAATATTATCACTTTGTGCCTTACGGCGTCACCGACGACACCGAAACCATAGATTATGAGGCTTTGCGCAAGCTGGCTCTGGAAACCAGACCCAAGCTTTTGGTGGCCGGCGCTTCCGCTTATCCCCGGATCATCGACTTTGAGCGGATGGGGGCCATTGCCAAGGAGGCAGGCTGCCTTTTCATGGTGGATATGGCCCATATCGCCGGGCTGGTGGCTGCCGACCTTCATCCCAGTCCCGTACCCTACGCCGATATCGTAACCACTACTACGCATAAAACCCTGAGGGGCCCCCGGGGCGGCATGATTTTGTGCAAGGAGGAATACGCCAAAGCCATCGACAAAGCTATCTTTCCCGGCATCCAGGGCGGCCCTCTGATGCATGTGATCGCTGCCAAAGCCATGGCGTTTAAGGAAGCCCTGTCCCCCGGGTTTAAGAATTATCAGCAGCAGATCATCGTCAATGCCCAGGTGCTGGCCCATGAATTGATCAGCCGCGGCTTCCGCCTGGTGTCCGGCGGCACGGAAAATCATTTGATGCTGGTAGATTTAAGAGCGAAGAATATCACCGGTAAGGAAGCCGAACATTTGCTGGATGAAGCGGGAGTTACCGTAAACAAAAACGCTATCCCCAACGATCCTGAAAGCCCCTTTGTCACCAGCGGCATCCGCATCGGCACCCCCGCCACCACCACCCGGGGCATGAAGGAAGCGGATATGGCCAGGATCGCCGAGATTATCGACCTGGTGATCAGCCAGCGGGAAAATCCCGCAACCCTGGAAAAAGCCCGCGCAATGGTGAAAGAGCTGACCGGCCGTTTCCCCATCTACGCGGAAGAATGGAAGCTGTAATGTCTACCCGGCCCGGTTGGGACGATTACTTCATGGAGATTGCCAGGATGGTGGCCAGCCGCTCGACTTGTCTTCGGCGGCAGGTAGGCTGCGTGATCGTGAAGGATCGGCGGATCTTGTCTACCGGATATAACGGCGCGCCCAGCGGCGTAGCCCATTGCAGCGAAGTCGGCTGCCGCCGGCAGGCCGCCGGCGTACCTTCCGGCGAGCGTCATGAGCTTTGCCGGGGGGTGCATGCGGAGCAAAACGCCATCATCCAGGGCGCCCGCCATGGCATCAGCCTGGAGGGGGGCGTGGCCTACATCACCACCCAGCCTTGCAGCATCTGCACAAAAATGCTGATCAATGCCGGTATTCAGGAGATCATCTATGAGGGTGATTATCCCGATGAGATGTCCCGGCAGCTGCTGAAAGAGGCAGGAGTATTCTGTCACAAATATAAGAGCGGCACACTGCCCAATTGTTGAGGCAGCGTCGGGCCCTCGCCCTGTGGACGCCCGGTTTGGGGCCGCGGCGGGGGTCCGTCTCTTTACGCCTTGGAGCGGCGCCGGAAACAGAGGCAAACAAGGAAGCCCGCCCTTTCGGCCGTGCCCCGGGCTTTGCGGGCTTATCCTTGAGCCCGCCCTTTCGACCGGGCGCAGGCTTTCGCAGACCTTTTCCTGCCTTTGTCCGCCGCCTGCTTTTCCCAGGCTTGCCATTTGATGTGGAGGATGTTTTCAATGAAACGTAAAATTATTTCCCTGCCCTGCCTGGATGCTTTGAGCCCTACTCTGGAGTCCACCGCCCTTAAGCTGATGGAGGAAGCGGGGGAGCTGGCCCAGGCCATCGGTAAATACCGGGGCATGAGCGGCGAACCCAGCCGTCTGGAGCAGCAGAAGGTCGTTGAGCTGATCGTGGAAGAACTGGTGGATGTGGCCCAGACCGCCGTAACCATGATGTATGTCCTGGAAGACCGGTTTGATGTAGATATCGATCTGGCTATGCGCCGTCACGTGGAAAAGATGTACAGAAAAGGCTACATGGCCGGCGGCCTCAAGGATCCCGCCGCCGGGTATATGGTGGATCAGGAGGAGTAGGGCTGCGGCAGGGAAAAGCCGATGGAGGGCTGCCTTCCCACGGCCCTGGCAGGAAAGATCATTTGGAATAGGAGAGAGAACCTGTGGTAAATCATAAGGCACCTTTCCGGGTATTGGCGATTTTCGGCACCCGGCCGGAGGCCATCAAGATGCTGCCTTTGGTGAAAGCGCTGAAGGAGGATCCCCGTTTTGCCTGCCGGGTGGCGGTGACCGCCCAGCACCGGGAGATGCTGGATCAGGTCATGGAGATTTTTAACGTAACGGCAGACTACGACCTGAATATCATGGCGCCGGGCCAGACTCTTTACGATATAACCGCCAGAGCCGTCAAGGGCCTGGAGAAGGTGCTGGAGCAGAGCAGCCCGGACCTGGTGCTGGTCCACGGGGATACCAGCACTACCTTTATCGGCGCTCTGGCCGCCTTTTATGGACAGATCCCCGTGGCCCATGTGGAGGCGGGACTGCGCTCGGGAAATAAATATTCCCCCTTCCCCGAAGAGATGAACCGGCGGCTTACCGGCGTTATCGCCGACCTGCATCTGGCGCCTACGGTGACGGCAAAGACCAACCTGATGCAGGAAGGGGTGGAGGAAGGGCGGATCTATATTACCGGAAATACGGTGATCGACGCCTTGCAATGGGCGGTGCGCCAGCCTTGTCCTCCCACGGAGGATACCCGACGGGTGGATGAGCTGTTGAAAAAAATGCTGGATCAGGGCCACCTCAGCCGGCTTTTGACGGTGACCTGCCATCGCCGGGAAAACCTGGGCAAACCCATGGAAGAGATCTTTCATGCCCTGCGGCGCCTGGCAGAGGACTTCGACGATGTGGCGGTGGTTTTTCCGATGCATAAAAATCCCGCCGTCCGTCGTCCGGCCCAGGAAATCCTGGCGGACCACCCCCGGATTCTCCTGACCGAGCCTATGGAATATCTGCAGTTTGCCCACCTGATGGATAAATCCTATCTGATCCTGACAGATTCCGGCGGCCTCCAGGAAGAAGCCCCGGCCCTGGGAAAACCCGTGCTGGTGCTGCGAAATAATACCGAGCGGCCAGAGGCGGTCAGTGCCGGCACCGCCATGCTGGCAGGCACTGACCGGCACAGCGTCTATACCAAAGCCGCCCGGCTTCTGCTGGATAAAAGCGCTTATCTGGCTATGGCCAAGGCGGTGAACCCCTACGGCGACGGCCAGGCCTGTCGCCGCAGCATCGACGCCATCGCCCGCTGGGCACGGTTATAGCGATTTCAATTGGGAATTTTTACGATCATTTCTTTTGGATGAAAAATCAGGGAGCGGACGGCTATTGCCGCCCGCTCCTTTCTTCCAAAGCGATTCGGATGAACTCAGAGATGATCCTCCATTGGTAGGAACCTTTACGGTAGCCGAAACGAATCGGGTAAGTGGCTTCGGTATTGAAATGATAGATTCGCATCTGACGAAGCTGATTATCGGTCAGCGTCACATGTGCCAGGCTTTCGGGACAAAAGCATATCCCTATGCCCCTGGCGCAAAGGCCGAGAAGCGTTTCAACATTAGCGGACTGCGCTTTAACAATCGGCTGGAAACCGGATTTCATCATCATGTTTCTGCCGATCTGACTGGCGACGTCATGAGGACTTCCCAGAATAAACGGATAAAGGCTGAATTCAGACAGATCGTTTATATAGAAGCTATCCCCGGGTTTGCCCTTTGGCAGCAACTGGGCCGGCACCAGCATGACGACTTCTTCTTTGTAGAAGTCGCGTATCTCCATACCGGCAAGGGATTCAGGGAAGCGGGCGACAGCCAGATCGATATCCTTGTTGATCAGGCCTTTATGCAGAGAACTGTTGTCGCCTTCCAGCAAACGCACTTCAATATTGGGATACGCAGATTGAAATGCCGCAATGATTCCCGGCATAATGGCGCGTCTTCTTGCGTAATTAATCCCTACCAGCAGCTTGCCCCGTTGATTGTTGGTCAAGTCATTGAATTCATTCCACAGGGCCTGATAGCTTTCGTAAATATCGGAGGCATACCGCAAGAATACCTCTCCGGCATAAGTGAGCTCCAGCGGATTGCTGCGGACGATCAATCGGCAGGCCAGTTCTTTTTCAATGGCGGCAATATGAGCGCTCAGGGTTTGCTGGGTGATGTGCAGTTCTTCGGCCGCTTTTGTAATGTTTCTCTTAGCGGCTACCGCCATGAAATATTCCATACTCATAAAGTTCATCTTGCGATACCTCGAAGCACAGCATTTTTTGGCAGTGGGTCATCATCGTTTTTGCGGCAAATTAATTTTATCTGTTTGTCTCCCGGCTGGGAAGATAGTTTTCCCTTTTTTTTCTTCTTTTGTCTCCCGTAACGATTAATATTTTACTTTAAGCCAAGCTCACCGAGACTTCCGGAGAGTCCCGGTGAGCTTTACGGACCTGCTTTTCTCAGGCTTTCGCTAAAAGATGGAGATTGGCTCTCACCGCTTAACTTTCCAGGGTGGAACCTTCCTGATATCCGGTTTCCTCATAAAATACCTTAAAGTCAGGATCAACCGTGCCGATTCCCATGTAACGGGCCTTGTAGTCTTTAACCAGTTTGAAATAGACTCCGCTCAAAGCGATCACGCATATGATATTCAGAGTGGTGGGAATGGCGCAGAGGAAGTCGGTCAGCAGCCAGACGGTACCTGTCGGCAGGCCGTTCCTGGTGGTATAAATGATGGTGATCAGGCTCGGCAAAGGATAGATCAATCTGAAGAACATAATGATCCGATTTTTGAGCCTGATATTTTTGTGCAGGGCGTGACGCAGCAGCACGTCATAGTAAAGGAACCAGCCGGTCTGGGTGGTGATGCCAAAGAGCAGGATCGCGATGGCGACGAATTTGCTGCCAAGGTTTCCGTACACCGTGCCGAAAGCGGAAACCGACAATGCCGCGCCCTGGACCCCGGAAGACCATACGCCGCTGAGGATGATGGCCAGAGACATGACGGTGCAAACCACCATCGTGTCCACGAACACTTCAAACATGCCCCAAAGTCCCTGGCGGACAGGATGCTCCACCTTGGCCTGAGAATGGACCATGGTCGAGGAACCCTGCCCTGCCTCATTACTGAAAACAGAGCGGGCAATTCCGTTCTGGATGGCTTTTGAGGCCGCCGCGCCGGCGAAGCCGCCGACGGCAGCCGTGCCGGTAAAGGCACTTTTGAAGACCAGGGCCAGGGCGCCGGGAAGCTTTGTAATATTCAGAAGAATAATGCCAAGGGCAAGCGCGACAAAAAACACGATCATTACCGGGACAACCTTTCCGGCAAATTCCACAACCCGTCTTCCGCCGCCTAAGACAATGATCCAAACGACAATGCTGTAAATGATGCCGAATGTGATAATGGGAATATTAAATGCGGAGGTAAATCCTTCGGCAATGGTATAGCCTTGCACACCGGAGAAAAAGTTACAGGAAAAGCCTACGCCGAAAACCACGGCAAGGACCGTGGCAATCTTCGCTAATTTAGCGGGCAGCAGCCGGCTGATCCCCTTTTGGATATAATAGGTGGGGCCGCCGTAAGGCTCGCCGTTTTCATCAATGTTTCTATAGTATACGGCAAGGCTTACCTCCGCGGATTTCAGCGCCATGCCGAGAAGGGCGGCTACCCACAGCCAAAACAGAGCGCCGGGACCGCCCACCGCGATGGCGGTGGCAACGCCGCCGATATTGCCTACGCCCACGGCGCCGCCAATAGCGGTTGCAATTGCGGTAAAAGCGCTCACATGGCCTGCCCCTACCTCGTGTTCTTCTTTCTTGAAAAGTGAGCCAAAGGTCTTACTCATGAAATAATGAAAATGCCTGAATTGGAAAAAGCCGGACCCGATAGTAAACAGGGCTCCGGAACCAAGGACAAGAACGATTAAGGGGGTCCCCCATAAAAAGCCGACCGCTTTTTCCAGAAATGTCACAAAACCCACAATATTCCCTCCTCACTTATTTACGGATTGAATGGTATGATGGCTGCATATCTTCGGGGTCTGGACTGGGGAAAACCAGAGTGCGAAAAAAACCTAAGAAAACCTATCCGGGCTGTGTCCGCGGCAGGGAGCGGAATCGAATGCTTAAGGCAAATGCCGGGCGAACAATGAGTTCTGTTTTTGAAAAATTGAACACCCGGCATTTGCTTTGGTCAAGTTTTTTCCTATCAGAAGACTTAGCGCTGAGCGAAGGCCTGGTCGAAATCCGCCAGCAGGTCCTCAATTTCCTCGCAGCCGACAGAAAGACGAATCAAATTGCCGTCATGCTGCTTTGGATGGATCAGGGTCTGAACATCGCCAAGGCTGGTGGCAATCGGCGGAATCTGAACGCTGTCAACAAACTTCTCCATTGCCTCGTAACCACCCCTCAGATGGAAGGAGACCATACCGCCGAACCCTTTTTTGAGCATCGTTTTCGCCAACTGGTGCTGAGGATGGCTTGCCAGACCGGGATACAACACGAACTCCACTTCCGGTCTGGCTTCCAGGTACTTTGCGATGGCCAGCGCATTCTCGGACTGAGCCTTAAGCCGCAGGTGCAGCGTACGCACGCCCCGCAGAGCCAGCCAGGAATCAAAGGGGCTGATGTGGGTGCCCAGGTTATCATTATAATAGCGAACCCGGTCCACCATCTCTTTTGGGCCGGCAGCAACGCCGCACAGAGCGTCGCCATGGCCGACGATGTACTTGGTGCCGGAATGAACCACCATATCGGCGCCAAATTCCAGAGGCCTCAGCAGATAGGGAGACAGGAACGTGTTATCCACGATGAACTTAATGTTATTTTTATGTGCGATCCCGGCGATCTTGGAGAGATCTGCCAGTTCGAGACGAGGGTTAGACAATTCCTCAATATAAATGACCTTGGTATTCGGACGAAGATTCTTTTCGATATTCGCCACATCGGTAACGTCAACTTTAGTTACCTCGATGCCCTTCGAAGGAAGGATATCATCCAGGGAAGTCCTTGTACAGATAAAGATGTCACTGGAAGCAATGCAATGGTCGCCGGCATTCAGATTACTCAGCAATGCCAGATTCACGGCGCCCATGCCGCAAGCGGTGACGGCGGCGTCCTCGGCGCCCTCCAGGGAAGCGATTTTCCGCTCCAGGGCCATAGTCGTCGGGTTCGTGGTCCGGCTGTAGAGGCATGCCCCCGGCTGCCAGCTCATTGCGTCGACGATGCCGGCTTCAAAGTCCCGGGTAGAAGCGTAGGCATAGGCCGTTGTCTCATAGATGGGCGTATTCAGCGCCTTGGTAGCGGAATCCGGACCTTCTCCCGCTTTGATCGCGCGAGTGCCGAATTTCATTTGACTGAACTTTTCCATAATTCTTCCTCCTCATCGTTTATTAATCCACAGCAATGATATATTTTTATGGCTTCCCAAGCTTGGCTATATAGAATGACCGGGATTTGCCTTTATGGTAGTATAGATAAAAACGCTTGTAAAACTGTTTGTTTTAGTGAAAACTACAATAAAAATACGATAGAGTACGCAGAGGATAAACCCTGCTGCCGGCTCGGGATTGTCTGAATAAAAAAAGCTTTCCCCAGGTCCTCGGGACCTTTGGGGAAAGCTTTTTTTAGTATGCCTGGACTTTTTTGCGCTATTTCCCGGCGGCTCCCGCCAGGACCGCTCCGTCGCGGCGGCGGGCTTCCTCCCGGGCCTGCTCCAGCATCATATCCTTGACTTTCATCAAACGGGTGGTGTTGCCCCGCTCGTTTTCATCCAGCTTCATCAGGATATATTTAATGGTTTCTTCCAGCTGGGGGATCATGACGTATTCCAGGGCGTTTACCCGGCGGCGGGTTTTCTCGATCTCCTGGGCCAGCATTTGGGCTGTTTTTTCCATCTGGGCCAGCTCCAGCATGGCCTGGAAGGTCTCGGAGAGATAAAGGACCGCGTCGTCCAGTTCGCCGCTGGTGGTGGCAAAACCGTAGGGAAAAATCTCCGAGGGATCGGAGCTCTTGGTCTGGAAATCATAGACCGGACCGTTTACCGACATGATATTTTTCAGGCTGAGCTCCAGAGATACCGACTGCTTGGGATACATCAGGGCTTCCTCCAGCATCTCCGGCGACATGACCGCCGAGGCTACGGTGAAGCTCTTATGGGCCTTCAGCAGGGATTCCTCTACCTTTTCCCGGAGGACCAGGTTCTGGCGGACGATCTCCAGGAACTGGCGCATCAGTTCATCCCGCTTGTCTTTCAACAGCTTATGGCCCCGGCGGGCGGTGACCAGGCGCTTTTTCAGCCGGGTCAGCTCCATCCGGGTGGGGTTTACATTCAGGCGAGCCATAAAACCCCCTCCTTACTCTTTGACGGGCCAGTATTTTTCGATCATTTCCGGCTTGATCCGCTTTAATTCGTTCTTGGGCAGGATCGTGAGAAGCTCCCAGCCCAGATCCAGGGTCTCCTGGATGGTCCGGTTGGTTTCATAACCCTGGGAAACATAGCGCTTCTCAAACTCGTCGGCGAATCTGGCGTATTTCTTATCCACTTCCGTCAGAGCCGCTTCGCCCAGGATAGTCATCAGTTCCTTGGCGTCCTTGCCTCTGGCGTAGGCGGCAAAGAGCTGGTTCATGGTGTTGGCGTGGTCCTCCCGGGTTTTGCCGGCGCCGATCCCTTTGTCTTTCAGACGGGAAAGGGAGGGCAAAACGTCGATGGGGGGTTTTAAGCCTTTGCGGTAAAGCTCACGGGACAGGATGATCTGACCTTCCGTGATATAACCGGTCAGGTCGGGGATGGGATGAGTCTTGTCATCCTCCGGCATGGTCAGGATGGGGATCATGGTGATGGACCCCTCGAAGCCCAGCCGGCGTCCGGCCCGCTCGTACATGGTGGCTAAGTCGGTATAAAGATAGCCGGGATAACCGCGGCGGCCCGGCACCTCTTTACGGGCGGCGGACACTTCACGCAGGGCCTCGGCATAGTTGGTGATATCGGTGATGATGACCAGCACCTGCATCCCCTTGTCAAAGGCCAGATATTCGGCGGCGGTCAGGGCCATACGGGGGGTGGCGATACGCTCGATAGCGGGGTCGTTGGCCAGGTTCATAAACAGAATCGTCCGGTCGATGGCGCCGGTTTTTTTGAAGTCGGAGATGAAGAAGTCGGCTTCCTCGAAGGTGATGCCTACGGCGGCGAATACGACGGCAAATTTGGAGTCGCCGGTCAGCACCTTGGCCTGGCGGGCGATCTGGGCCCCTAAATCGGCGTGGGGCAGGCCGGAACCGGAAAATACCGGCAGCTTCTGGCCCCGGACCAGAGTGTTCAGGCCGTCGATGGCCGATACGCCGGTCTGGATGAACTCGTTGGGATAGTCCCGGGCCGCCGGATTGGTGGCTACGCCGTTAATATTCAGCTTTTTCTCGGCTAAAATAGCGGGGCCGCCGTCGATGGGATTTCCCATGCCGTCAAATACCCGGCCCAGCATATCCTCAGATACGGCCAGCTCGGTGCCGTGGCCCAGAAAACGGACCATGGAACCGGCCAGGTTGATTCCGGCGGAGCTTTCAAAGAGCTGGACCAAAGCGTTGGTGCCGTTGATTTCCAGCACCTTGCAGCGGCGGATGGAGCCGTCGGGCAGCTGAATTTCCCCCAGCTCGTCATAGGTGACGTTTTCTACTTCACTGACCAGCATCAGCGGACCGGCCACTTCCTGTATTGTGCGGTATTCCTTAATCATTAGCGGTCACCCCCTTGTGCGGTCAGAGCGTTGATCTGCTCTTTCATCTGCTGCAGGATTTCCCCGTAGACCTTTTCGTAGACCGACTGGTCCGCATCCTTGGCCCGGCTGATCCGGTCCCTGGCGGGGATGGTGAAAATGTCTTCCATTCTGGCGCCGGCTTTCAACGCTTCCTTCCCCAGATGATTGTAAGTGATGATGACTTCCAGAAGCTTATATTGCTTACCGAAAGAGGTATAAGAGTCGGTCTCCACAAAGGCGTTTTGCTGCAGGAAGTCTTCCCGGATCATCCGGGCCGTTTCCATGGTCAGCCGGTCCTGGGGAGAAAGGGAGTCGATGCCTACCAGCCGGACGATTTCGTTCAATTCGCTTTCCTGCTGCAGGATCTGCATGGTTTCCGCCCGCTGGGCCATGAAGTTCTTATTTACGTTTTCATTGAACCACTTCTCCAGGCGGCCCTCGTAAAGGGAGTAACTGTTCAGCCAGTTGATAGCCGGGAAGTGGCGGGCGTAAGCCAGGCTGGCGTCCAGACCCCAATATACCTTGACAATACGCAGGGTAGCCTGGGACACCGGCTCGGAGATATCGCCGCCGGGGGGCGACACGGCGCCGATGGCGGTGAGGGAAGCTTCCCGGTCCCGGCTGCCCAGGCATTTTACGGAACCGGCCCGCTCATAGAACTGGGCCAGCCGGGAAGTCAGGTAGGCAGGGTAGCCTTCTTCGCCGGGCATTTCTTCCAGACGTCCGGACATTTCCCTGAGGGCCTCGGCCCAGCGGGAGGTGGAGTCGGCGATAACGGCTACGGAATAGCCCATGTCGCGGAAGTATTCGGCAATGGTGATGCCGGTGTAAACGGAAGCCTCCCGGGCCGCCACGGGCATGTCGGAGGTGTTGGCGATCAAAACCGTACGCTTCATCAGGCTTTCGCCGGTACGGGGGTCCTTCAGCTCGGGGAACTCCCGCAAAACGTCGGTCATCTCATTGCCCCGCTCGCCGCAGCCGATGTAGACCACGATTTCCACGTCGGACCATTTGGCCAGCTGATGCTGGACCACGGTCTTACCGGAACCGAAGGGGCCGGGTACGGCGGCGGTACCGCCCTTGGCGATGGGGAAAAGGGTGTCGATGACCCGCTGCCCCGTCATCATGGGAGTGTTGGGAGGAGTTTTTTCCTTGTAGGGCCGGCCGATACGGACGGGCCATTTCTGCATCAGGGAAAGCTCCTTCAGGGAGCCTCCGGCCTGCTTGATCACGCAGACCGTCTGGTCCACTTTGAATTCCCCTTGCCGGATCTCCGCTACTTCGCCGGCTACGCCTACGGGCACCATGATATGGTGGCGGATGACGATATTTTCCTGAACGTCGCCGATGAAATCACCGGCGGTCACCTGATCCCCCACGCTTACCAAAGGTTCGAATTTCCACAGCTTATCACGGCTGATGGAAGGCAGCTGGATGCCCCGGGTGATGCTGGGGCCGGCGATGGCCCGGATGGCTTCCAGAGGGCGCTGGATGCCGTCGTAAATGGTTTCGATCATGCCGGGCCCCAATTCCACGGAAAGGGGGGCGCCGGTGGTCTCCACCACATCGCCGGGGCCGATGCCGGCGGTTTCTTCATAAACCTGAATGGAGGCCTGGTCGCCGTGCATTTCCAGGATCTCGCCGATCAGCTTCTGAGAACCAACCCGAACCACGTCGTACATGTTGGCTTCCTTCAAGCCGGTGGCGGTGATCAAAGGACCGGCGACCTTTAAGATTCTGCCTGTATCCATATTGTCATCAACCTGCTTTCATTTAGATTTCCGGATCACCGGGTCAGTTTTTCAAAATATCGGCGCCGACGGCCCGTTCCACCGTTTTATGGACGCTGTCGATACCGATACCGAGGGAGCCGCCTTTGCCGGGAATTAAAATAATGGCCGGCTTTACTTCGTCGGTGTAGCGGCTGATTTCCTGCTGCATATTCCGGGCCAGCTGTTCCGTGATGTAGATCACGGCGCAGTCTTCGCCGGCCAGGCGGTGCAGGGCTTCTTTCCCTTGGTCTGCGGTGTCTGCAAATACGGTTTCCAGACCTAATGCTTTAAAACCCAGGGCGCTTTCCCGGTCGCCGATAACAGCAATTTTATACATATGTCTCCCTCAGCCTTTCTATAATCATTTCAGCGCTCAAATCCGCCAGGCGGCCGGCCACCACGGTACGGACGGCGGTCAGCTCGGCTTCCACCGCCGCCAGATAGCCGATGAGAGGCTCCGCGCCGAAGGCGACGTATTTTGCCCCTTTGAGATAGCGGAGCAAAACGTCGTCACAGGCCAGATCCAAAGCCGCCAGGGAGCCTTCTCCCCGCAGGGCGGCGGCGCCGGCCACGGCGGCGGGAGCCAGGGAGGAAGCGCCGAAAATCGTTTCGATCAGATCCGGAGTGATCTCGTTCAGCAGCCGGGAAGACCCGATATTTCCTCCGGGAATCAGGGCGTGGCGCAAAAGCTCGATGCCTTTGCCCATGCGGCGCAGACGAACGGCGGTACGCAGATTTACACTGTCGATCATCAGGCGTACGTATCCGGTGAGATAGTCGGAGCCGAATTCTCCGGCCATATCCAGCATATCCCGGTACATGGCTTTGTCCAGGACAAAGTCCAGAAGCTGGGGATCCTGGGTCCTGGCCAGCACATCCTTAGCCTCTGCGATAGCGCTTACCATGGTCTTGGTCAGATCGGCGTAGTTTTCCTCCCTGAGCATAACCAGCAGGCTGCGGCCGGGAATGCGTCCGGCTTCGATCAGCAAAGGCAAAGGGTCCTGGCCGGTGGCCTCGCCCTTCAGGATGGTTTTAATATTATGGTAGTCATATTTGATCAGGAACACATCAGGCAGCCGCTTATCCGGCGCCATGTTTCGTACCAAAGCAAAGGCCTCGCTGCGGCGGGCCGCCAGCATCTCTTCTGTAGCGGGCAAAGTGGGGGCCAAAACCTCCGGCCAGCCGTTTTCATTTAAGATCTTGAAGGCTTCCTCCAGGGATTTCGCCTCGCTCATGCGCTCCAGCTTTTCCCGGGAAAGGAGATTTTTCTCCATGCTTTTGATACGGGCACTGGCGAAAAGATAATCGGTATCTTTGATGCTGTGTTTTGCCAAGTTACCCACAACCTTTCCGCTTAAGCAAATAATGCGGCGGCTACATCCAGGGCCAGCTCTTCTTTGGACAGCTGCACGATGGTTTCCAGAGTGCAGTTAACCTCCACGTCGCCGGACTTCAGAAGCAGCCCGCCCTTAAAGTCTCTGGTTTCAGAGCTCAGGGTCAGACCCGCGGCCTTACCGCTTTGGCTCAGCAGTTTATTTGCCTGTTCCACCACAGCCTGGCCCAGGGCCTCGCGATCCTTGGGGGACATGACGACTGTTTCGCTTCCGCTTCCGGCGGCCCTGGACGCCAGTTGAGCCAGCAGGGCGGTATATTCCGGAGCGGGCAGGGACAGCAGCTTTTCCAGGGCCTTGTCAAAGGCCTGAGCGATCAGTTCCTGCTTGGTGGTCAGGACTTTCTGGCGCCCTTCCAGTTCCGCGGCGGCCTTGGCCCGGCGCCGGATTTCTTTTGCCTGTTCTTCACCGGCAACGAGAATTTTTTTGGCTTCCTCCTGGGACTGGGCCTGGTATTTCCCGGCGATGGCTGCTGCTTCGGAACGGGCCTGGGACAGGATGGCTTCCGCTTCCTGTTTGGCATCAACGGCGATTTTGCCGGTGATTTTTTCAATACCGTTCATGGTAGAAATCCCCCTTATATTTATTGGTTATTCTATTAAACAGCAATACCCAGCCACATCAGGAAGGAAATCAGCAGGGAAAGTACGGCGTAGGTTTCCACCATGGCAGGATACATCATGGCTTTACCTAATTCCTCGGGGCGTTTGGCGATGATCCCCATGGCCGCGGCTGAAGCCCGGCCCTGCGCTATACCGGAAGTCAGGCCGGCGATGCCTACGGGCAGCGCGGCGCAAAGGAACTGAAGGCCCTGAGCGGTGGTGAGCTCCACAGGATTGCCGCCGATCAGGCCGACCTTTAAGAGAATCAAAAAAGAAATAATCATGCCATAAATACCCTGGGTACCGGGAAGAGCCTGTAAAAGCAGAGTCTGACCAAATTTAGCGGGGTCTTCCGTCAACACACCTGAGGCGGCTTCGCCGGCGATGCCTACGCCTTTCGCCGAGCCGGTGCCGGCCAGAGCCATCGATAAAGCGGCCCCAAGGATAGCCAATGTACGTCCGCTGAAGATTGCTGTAATCCATTCCATAATTATTTACCCTCCTTAACGATTTCCACATATTTTGTTTTGTTAAATAATGGGGCAAACTTTCTGCCGCCGGGTTCGAAGAACTTCCCGAAAAATTCAATATACTGCAAACGGCTGGTGTGTACAAAGGTACCTAAAAGGTTGATGGAAAGATTGAAGACGTGGCCAACAGTAAAAACCAGAATGAAGAGGATCCAGCCGGCCAGGGTGCCGCCGGCCAGGGTGCCCATGGTGTTCATGACCTGGGCGATCACGGCGGTGGCCAGGCTTAAGGCCAGAAGACGGGAGTAAGACAGGATATCCGCCAGATAGCTGGTAACGCCGTAAAGGCTGCCCAGGCCTCCGGTGATCCTGCCGAAACCCTTTTTGGCGCGGCCGGCGGTAAAGAGCACTCCCAAAGCGCCTGCGGCCATCAGGATCAGGCCCGCCTTCGTATCGAGGAGACAAATGGGCACTCCGCCCAGGATCAGGTACCAAAAGCCGACATCGCAAATGGCGTCGAAAACCTGGCCCCGGCGGATCAGCTGGAAGGCCTGCAGCCCCATACCCAAAAGGATCTGCACGAAGCCAAAGACCAAAGACAAATAAAACAGCGACATCGGATCGGCCATGGGATCGAATAACAAGGGGCGGAAAACCACTTCATGCCCCAGCATGGCGCCGGTAAAGGCGGGGATCACGTTTCCAAAGAAGCTGCCGAACAAAACTCCCCAGATCATGGTGGAAACGCCGCAGTAAAGACCGATTTTCATCAGTTGATACATGCCGCCTTCTTTCGGCGGCCGGGCCTTTTTCAGGATCAGCCAGGAAAGCAGGGTGATGATGATCCCATAGCCTAAGTCTCCCATCATCAGGCCGAAGAAAATAAAGAAGAAGGGGGCCATGAAGGGATTGGGGTCAAGATTGCTTTCATAGGTCGGCAGCGCGTAGAGCTCCGTCACCATGCCGAAGGGCTCAATCAATTTGGGATCATGAAGCAAGACGGGAGGCTCCTCCCCTTCCGCAGGCTCGCTGAAGCTGTAAGCGCAGCCATGCTTTTCCAAAACGGCGGTAACGGCTGCTTTGGTTTCCCCGGGGGTCCAGCCCTCCAGGAATACGGTTTCTTTGGTGGCGGCCAGGCTATTTAACACCTGATCGCGGCGGTTTTCAATGCTCAGCACGTCGATGGCCTGTTCGATGGCTTCCCGCATATCCGCCAGGGCCTGGATACGGGCCACCGCAGCCTGGCGCTGGACTTCCAGTTCTTTTAACCGGGCGTCCAGCTGCCGGATATTTTCGGCGGCGGTATCTTCCGTGTCCTTGAAGCTGACGATGGAAAAACCCTTGGTCTTGACGATATCCATCACGGCCTCATAGGAGTCGTTATGGACCACCAAAAGGAAATAGTTCTGCTCTCTGTCGCTGTTGACCAGTTCCAGATAAGCGGCCTGCTCGGCTTCCACCTCGGCGGCCAGTTGACCGGGGGTGACGCCGGCGGCAGGGGTAACGCCAAACAATACCTTAAACGAGTGTCCGAAAGTGGCGCCAAAAGGAACATTCATCCCGGCCCAGGGGGTCAGGGAGGCTTTCCTGGCGGCAAGACGGCCCTCTTCGGAATACAGGGCGGATATTTCCCGGCCATAGCCGTTTATCCGTTCTGCGGCGGCCTGGGCCTTTTCCAGCACGCTGCCGTCCTGGAAAACGGACTCGGAGACCATCCTGCGGGGAGTCAGGAAGCCGGCCTTCCGGGGAGCGTATTTTGCCAGGATATCATGGGCTGTGGTCAGATGAGAAAGAGCCGCGGCGTGATTATCCGTCTCGGTGAATTTCTCCGCTACCGCGGTCCATTCCGGATCGGTCAAGTGTTCCGCGGAGGCGCCAACCTCCACGCAGCCCAATTTAGTCAGCTCCTTCAGAAGGGGACGACGAACGTTCCGGGGTGCGATGACGCACAACCTTGACATTGCAACAATTGACATCAGCCGTTCACTACCCTTCCTACGATAATCGAGACTGCGGCCTCCATCCTGCCCGTGGCGCTGCCGGTCAGATTTTGACATTGGGCGTCGATTTCTTCCGCAATCTTTTGCGCGGCGGCCGTACCTTCCGCTTCCGCTTTCCGGCAATACTCACCGACCTCTGCCTGCGCAGCGGCCTGGGCCTTTGAGACGATTTCACGGCCTTCGGTTTCGGCGCCGGCTAGAATCCGTTTGGCCTCCAGCCGGGCTTCCGCCTTCTGTTTTTCCGCCTCCGACTCCGTCTCTGCGATTTTCTTGATTGCTTCTAATGACATCTTCTCACCTGCCTTTGCCTTAAAATAGATATGGTAATCTCAAAAAAAGATAAAACCTCCCCTTATACCATATGTTTAACATTATAGCCTCTCACGAAAATCAATTCAAGGTAAAAAAACCTTATTTATCAATATTTGTACCTTATTGCACAAATATTTTACGATGAATGTGATTTTTTTAACTTGGGTTAAGCCTTGCGTATATATAGGAATAAACGTAAATTATCAGTATTTTGGCGAAATAAGAAAAATTAAAAATTCGCCAGATTCCGGCAATTTTCAAAGTTGATTTTCCGTCGCAAATGAACGGAAAGGGTCATTAGACGGCAGGAGTTTCCTGTGATATAATATAATACTAGTTTGGTAGTGCTTTTGGCGGTATAAAAAGCGGTCCATCGGCAAAAGTTAATCCAATCATCGATTTCAGAAATTTTAGGGGGAAGCTGATGTCAGCAGAACGGATCGTTATCGAAGGGGGGCATCCGCTGAAAGGAAGTATTACCGTCAGCGGAGCAAAAAATGCGGTGCTGCCCATCATTGCCGCCACATTGCTCAGTTCCACGCCCTGCCGGATCATCGAAACTCCCCGGCTGGCGGATGTGGAAATCATCTGTCAGGTGCTGGAAAGTCTGGGAGCCAAGGTAAAGTGGCTGGGCCGGGACCTTTATGTGGATGCTTCCGCCATCGACCGCTGGGAAGCCTCCGATGAGATCGTCCGGAAGATGCGGGCTTCCGTCTTAGTGATGGGGCCTCTTTTGGCGCGCCTGGGCCGGGCGAAAATTTCCCAGCCCGGCGGCTGTGCCATCGGCACCCGCCCCATCGACCTGCATCTGAAGGGTTTTGAAGCCATGGGCGTTACCATCCGTAAGGAGCACGGCTATGTCCTGGCGGAGAACCGCTGCTTAAAAGGGGCCCGGATTTATCTGGACTTCCCCAGCGTAGGCGCTACGGAAAATCTGATGATGGCGGCGGCTTTGGCCACGGGAAATACGGTCATCGAAAACGCCGCCGAAGAGCCGGAGATCGTGGATCTGGCCAATTTTATTAATAGTATGGGCGGCCGCATCCGGGGAGCCGGGACCAAGGTCGTGAAGATAGAAGGGGTGCCGGAGCTTTCCGGCAGCGAGCATCAGGTGATCCCCGACCGGATCGAGGCCGGCAGTTACCTGATCGCCGCGGCCATGACCGGCGGCCAGCTGACCCTGGAAAACGTGATTGCCGATCATTTAAAACCGGTAATCGCCAAACTGGAGGAAGCCGGCTGCCACATTTACGAAGGGGAAAGCAGCCTGCGTATCAAGGCCCGGAGCCGGCTGGAAGCCACAGACATCAAGACCCTGCCCTATCCCGGCTTTCCTACGGATATGCAGGCCCAATACATGGCCCTGATGACCAAGGCCAGCGGGGCCAGCGTCATCACCGAGACCGTGTTTGAAAATCGGTTTATGCATGCCGAAGAGCTGCGGCGCATGGGCGCCGATATCCGGATAAACGGCCGCAGCGCCGTGGTGCAGGGGCCCACGCTTTTGCAGGGAGCGGCGGTAAAGGCCACGGATCTGCGGGCCGGCGCCGCCTTGGTGATCGCCGGCCTGGCGGCGGAAGGACGGACGGAAATTTCTAATGTCCATTTTATTGACCGGGGCTATGACGATCTGGTGGGGAAGCTGCAGCGGGTAGGCGCGGTAATCAGCCGGATAAACCGGGCGGATTAGACCGCAGGCGGCCGCGCATCCGGCAGCGAAAGGAAAAAATACCGGATATTACAAATACCTGGTCCAACTTCGTTTTTGGATTCTGCCCGGCGGCGCAAAGCATGCGCCGGCCGGGTTTTTTCGGGTCCTTTTTTCAGTCTTCTCAATCAGGCTATTCTGATCATTTATTTTATCGTAAAATAGATATTAATTATATAGGAAAAAGTTAAGTAGAATGTATACACAGTCATATGCAGGTGCGTGAGCCGGATGCAGAATAGGCCTGTCCCTGCCGAATAAAGGCTTCTCCTGGCGCATAAAGATAATAACGGCGCCAAAGGAGGGAGAGGCCTTGCAGATACGAGAATCCGGCAGGAGGCCGCTGAACCGGTCGCCTTTTATATTGAGTCTACAGCAGCTGCGCCGGAATTGCCACCGCCGCTGGCGGCAATATCAGCTGAAGATGTTCGGCCTTTGGTCGCCTTCCCAGGGCCGGGTCAGGCGCAGCTGCCAGGAAGAATTGGAGGCTTTGGCCGCCAGGCAAAGCAGGGAGAAAGAAGCCGGCGTCCCAATGCCTGCCGGCGGCCCAATACTTGCTGGTACCCCAAAGCTTGCGGCGGCTGCGGAGCCGGTGCGGGCCCGGGGAAACGAAGGGCCGGAGGGCCCGGCGGCGTCAGGCCTGCCTCCGGTTGTGGAGGGCATTTCCGGTCTGCAAAGGCTGCTGCGAAGGTGTTTTGGACCCGAGCTCTCCGGCAGGCATCAAAGCCCCCGGAGGATCGGCGGCGGGGAAGGGGCGGAGCCCGGGCCGGGACACGGTTCCGGCGCTTCTGCCGTGCCCTGGTACAGCGGTCCCCTGGAAGGCCAGGGGGATAAAGGAAGCCGGGATCCGCGGCGGGGCAGGCGGGAAGGAAAGCTCCGGCAGCCCGATTGGAGCCGCTCACCCAAGGTGTCCGGGCGGTCTGAATTGGCTAACCGGCCTAAAAGCGCCGGGGCGGCCGCAGGCAAGCCGTATTATACCCGGTCTGCCCATGCCGCCGGGGCTGCTTATCCCGGAGCCGGGTACCCCGGCGCCGGCAGGGGCGGCCGGGACGGCCCCGGGGGGCGCTTTGGCCGCCAAAGGAGCATCGCCGGCACAGGCCGGCGCGGCAAAGCTTATGGCCGTTCCCGCTTTCCCCTGATCCGCTGCCTCATCTTTGCGGCGTTGATCTGGTGGGTAGTGCCATACTGTACCGCGGCTTTGGAAAGCCAGGGAATCATCCGGCCCCGGGAAGGCACCGCCCTCAGCGTAGACAGCCGCAACCTGCCGGAAGTAAGCCTGCCCGCCGGCGAGGGCGGCGGCGCCGCGGGACTTCCGGAGCCGGACGATGCAGCCGCCTCCGGAAGCGGCGCCAGCTTCTGGAAAAGGATTTTCGGACTGGGGTCCGGCGAGGGCGGCGGTGAAAACGCTTCCGGGCAAAAAATCCGCCTTTACGAGTACAAAAGCGGGCAATTGCTGGAAATGGATCTGGAAGAATACCTGGTGGGCGTGGTGGCCGGCGAAATGCCAGCCTCTTTTGAATTGGAGGCATTAAAGGCCCAGGCCATAGCGGCCCGCACATACTCCGTCAGCAAGATCGTCAAGGGGGCCAGCCCCGCCCTGGCGGAAATCGAACCGGAAGCGGATATCACCAACGATACGAATATTAATCAGACCTGGCTCAGCGAAGCGGAAAGAAAAGCCAACTGGGGAAAGAACTTCAGCGAAAAGGAAGCCAGGATCCGGCAGGCGGTGCAGGAGACAAAAGACGTGGTGCTGCTTTACCAGGGCCAGATCATCGACCCCCTTTATCATTCTTCCTGCGGCGGGGAGAGAACCGAAGATCCGGTCAATGTCTGGGGCAGCGCGGTGCCGTATCTGCAATCGGTGGCCTGCAGCGGGCATCAGGATCCCTACTCCTCCAAAACCACGATTATCAGCCTGGAAGAGGCGGATAAGCGTCTGGGGACCCAGCTTGAGGCAGTTACGGCCAGCGCTTCCGCCGGTTCCAGGTCCCGGCTCTGCCAGGTCACCGACCGCAGCGCCTCGGGGCGGGTGCTGAGCGCTTCCGTTTCCGGCAAAGAGTTCAGCGGGACAGAGCTGCGCTCCCGGCTGGAGCTGCCTTCGGCAAATTTCCGCGCGGCCGTTACCGCCCAGGGCCTGGAAATCACCAGCAAGGGCTATGGCCACGGGGTGGGGATGTGCCAATACGGAGCCAACGATTACGCCAAAAAAGGGCTGAACGATCAGCAGATCCTGCTGCATTATTATACCGGCTGTACCCTGGCCCGCCTGAGCGGCCGGTAACCGGGCAAGGCGGCCGTTGAGATCCCGGGCGAATTGAAGCCGAAAAACCCCTTCGGCGGCTGATCGCCAGGAAAGACGGCCCGCTTTGAGCAAGCCTTGCAGAGGCAAACAAGATAAGCGGGGCAAAGCCTAAGGGGCCGTGGCGGTAAGCTGAGGTTACGTTTAAATTGAAGAGCGCGTTTTGGAAAAGGGCGGGCCGTAAAACGTTTTGTAAAAACGAGATACGGTCCGCCCTTTCGTTTCGCCGGGGAGAGGGATTAAGCTTTTTCAATCAGGCGGCGGCCGTTGTCCCTGTGCCGGACCAGGTAAAGCTGGCACCGCTCCCGCAGAAGGTCGTCTTCGGCAAGAGCCTGCCGGACCCGGTACAGGTCCGCCGGCAAAAATCGGATGGACAGGCCGCAGCTGTCGGAAAGCTCACGCAGGGTAGGCATCATGAAGATAGGGATCTGCCTGTCGTTTAATCGCTTTTGCGCGGCCATAGCAGTATGGGCGTTGGGGAAAACGATGACATAATATCGTTCTTCCATGGAAAGGAAAGCACCTCCAGTATAATTTCGTGCCCCAATTACTGCTTATGCGGGGAGAGGCCGTTTGGTGCCTGCTCATGGGCCGAAACCCTTGCGTAAAGACGGCGGTGAATTCGGCGGGAATAAGGATGGCGCGGGACATGGGGCCTTGCTTTTTTTGCCGGTCCTGTAATTTAAGCGCTGGAAGTCAAATAAACTCCGGCAAGCTGCGGACGCGGCGGCCGTCGAAGCCGGTCACGGGTCCGGCAGCCAGCAGAGAATTCACTAAAGCTTCCTCGGTGGCTTCGGCCATAGCCCGGAAAAACAGGTCCAATTGATCTTCCGCCAATAGCTGAACCATGCGCAGAGCAGGCCCCTCCCGGGGGATGCGGTTGGCCGCGCAGGTGGAAAAGCCCACGAAGACGTCGCCGCTGCCGGAACCAAAATAAGAGCCTGCCCGGGCCAGCCCCGTAACTGCCCGTTTCAGCACCCGGCGCAGCTGCCGGTCGGATAAGGGGGCGTCGGTGGCCGCCACCACGATGACGGAGCCTTTGTCTTCTCCCTCAGCCTGAAGCCTGGCGGCAATTTTTCGGCCTGCCGGCAGTCCGGCAAGACATAGATCCGGCAAGCTGCCGTGGTTGGTCTGGATCAGTACCCCCAGGGTATACGATGCTTCGGGCAGGGCTTCCCCTGGGGAGGGCCCCTGTGACGGCACACCGCCCTGCCGGGCTTCCTCCTGCGGGGATTTTCCGGCGCCCTCCAGCTTCACGATCCGGGAAGCGCTGCCGATGCCGCCCTTCAGCCCGTGGCAGCGCAGGCCTTTGCCTGCTCCCACGTCCCCTTCGGCAAAATCTGCGCCGGCGCTTTCGATGGCGGCAAAAACATGCTCCTTTTTCACCGGCCGGTCCGCGCTGAAGCTTAAGCCGGAATCGTTGCATTCACAAACCAGGGGGTTTACGGTTTTTACCGGCTGGGGACTCTGACGGATGGTGTATTCCACCAGGGCATCGTGAACCAGCCCCACGTTCAGGGTGCCGGTCAGGGCCACGGGGGTTTCCAGGCTGCCCAGTTCATCCACCTGTAAAAGGCCGGTGGTTTTGCCGAAGCCGTTAAATACAAAGGAGGCGGCGGTCAGCGGCCTGTCATAAGGGCTGTCGGGACAGGGCAGCACAACGGTAACGCCGGTCTTATACTTTTCCGTATCCAGGGTATAGTGGCCTACCCGGACGCCGGGCACATCGCTGATTTTATTTAATGGGCCGGGGGCCATCCGGCCGATGAGGATCCCTTTTTCTCTTGCGCGCATGGCTGGTTCTTCCTCCCCTGATGCAAAACCCCGGGCAAAGCGGCGCCGGCTGATTTTTCGGCGCCCCGGTTCCTTCCGATCAAGCTGATTAATACGCTTATGGAGATAGTTTACCACAGCGAAAGCCCTTTGCCCATGCCGGTGTGAAATAAACCATATGCTTGCCGGAGGGATTTGTCAAGGACTTTCCTGGTTCTACATCCTCGCTTCTTTACATAATATGTAAGGAAAATTTGGGCAGGCGCGGGGGGATGGCAGGATGCAGGAATATATAAGAAAAAGAGTTCTGGAAGTATGCAATTATATGTTGGATACGGAGTCTACCGTTCGGCAGACGGCCCAGGTGTTCGGCGTGTCAAAATCCACGGTCCACAAGGACCTGACGGAAAGACTGCCGACCATCAACAAGGAAATGGCGTCAAAAGCCAAGGCGGTTCTGGAACAGAACAAAGCGGAGCGGCATCTCCGGGGCGGAGAGGCCACGAAGCAGAAGTATGCCCGGGAAAAACATTAGAATAGCGGGCCGGCGCCGTTATGGCCGAGGCCTGCGTTATGGCCGATGGTCTGGCGGAACCGGAAAGAATAAGGCAGGTCAGGGATAGCGTAAGGCTGCTCCGGACGGGTTTGGAAAACCTGCCGAAGCAGCCTTGAGTATTGTGCCGTATTGGACAAGAGTCGGATTCCTTATTGCTCTGCCGTCTCGCCTTCGATGCCGTAGGCAAGGGCTACCTTCTTTGGCACCAGAACCTTTTCCTCATAGCAGGCAAAAGTGGCGTCGATGGTGGAGCAGTAGGGGTTCTGGGTAAACAGGCTGACCAAAGGAACGATCACCAGCCCGGCCAGCATAGCCAGGGCGCCGGCGTTAATGGGGGAAGCGATGAAGTGAAAAAACATATTGGAAACCGTGATGCCTACGCCGGCAATAAAGCTGGCCCAGACCGCCTTCCTGGTGACCCATTTGCCATATAAGCCGTAGAGAAAGGGCGCCAGAAAAGCTCCGGCCAAAGCCCCCCAGGAGATGCCCATCAGCTGGGCAATAAAGGTGGGGGGGTCCAGGGCGATAACCACGGAAACCAGAATGAAAAAGACCACCAGAATCCGCATCAGCAGAAGCTGAGTTTTTTCATTCATATTTTTGATGATATTGTCCTTCAGGAAATCCAGAGTCAAGGTGGAACTGGAGGTCAGCACCAGGGCGGAAAGGGTGGACATGGAAGCGGAAAGCACCAGCACCACCACAACGCCGATCAGGATATCCGGCAGAGAAGAAAGCATAAAAGGGATAATGCTGTCGTAGACCACGGCCCCTTGCTGATTGTAGATGGCGGGATTGTCGAAAAGCCGGCCAAAGCCGCCCAGGAAGTAACTGCCGCCGGCGATGACCACGGCAAAGAGGGTGGAAATGATGGTGCCGGTAGACACGGCCTTTTCGCTTTTAATGGTGTAGAATTTATGGACCATCTGAGGCAGGCCCCAGGTGCCCAGTGAAGTAAGGATCACCACACCCAAAAGGTTCAGCGGATCCGGGCCGAAAAAAGAAGTGAAGGCGCCGGGCTGGCCCAGGGTAACGGGCACATCGCTGGGCAGCTGGGCCAATTGGCGGACCGCTTCGGTAAAGCCGCCCTGGCCGCTTAACACGGCCCAGATGACGGCCACGATGCCTGCCAGCATGATGATGCCCTGGATGAAGTCATTAATAGCCGTGGCCATATAGCCGCCCAGGATAACGTATGCGCCGGTCAGCACAGCCATCAGAACCACACACCAGCTGTAAGGAATATCAAAAGCGATGGCGAAAAGCCGGGACAAGCCGTTATAAATGGAAGCGGTGTAAGGGACCAGGAAGATGAAGATAATGGCGGAAGAGACGATTTTCAGCGCCTTGCTGTTATATCTCTTGCCAAAGAACTCCGGCATGGTGGCCGCCTGCAGGTGATTGGACATGATCCTGGTCCGGCGGCCCAGGATGACCCAGGCCAGCAGGCTGCCGATGACGGCATTGCCCAGGCCGATCCAGGTGGAAGCCAGGCCGTATTTCCAGCCGAACTGACCGGCATAGCCCACAAAGACCACGGCGGAAAAGTAAGATGTCCCGTATGCGAAGGCGGTAAGCCAGGGACCTACGGAGCGGTTGCCCAAAACAAACCCCGAGACGTCGGTGGCATGTTTGCGGGAGTAAATGCCCACCGCCACCATGGAACAAAAAAAGGCGATGACTAATAAAAGTTTAACGATCATTTCTATTCCCTCCAACAAATTATTTTTTTAGGGCCGGACCGCAGACTTTTTTGGCGCGGCATCCGGCCGGGAGAAAAAATCATCTGTCAAAGGCAATAAAAAAACAGGCCGCCGGCTCCCGCGCAACGAGGACGCTGCAGGAACATACAATGCCTGAAACACATAAAATACCTGTTCATTTAAACCATCCTTCCGTTCTACATCTTGGCTTAGGCCAAACTCCGGCCTATCGTAATCCGGTGAGGAACCGCCCTACTGTGCTACGATGCCCAAAGGCCCTAACATGGCGCATTCCAAAACCTTGATTAGCATTATACATGGGAGAGCAAGTCTTTGCAAGAATTTTTTGCGGGGGACAACCGGATAAAATTTCGCCGGCAGTTCAGTGGCCGGCAGGCCCTAGAGAAACCGTAGAATACGGCGAAATGGCAGGCCGGTTCTTTGGCGGCCGACGTGCCTACCGCCACCCCGGCGCCGATTTAAGCTCGCTGGGATAATGGGCATATTTGAACAGAACCCGGCAAAAACTGCCGCTTAATAATAGCGGCTGCGGCTTTGGGAATTATCCGGCTGCCGGCTGCGGCTTTGCTGGGAACTGCGGCTCTGCTGCAGGCCGTGGTTTTGCTGAGGACTGCGGTTTTGCTGCAAACCGTGGCCTGGCTGTGAACTGCGGCTTTGTTGGGAGCCGCGGTTTTGCTGCAAGCCGTGGCGGCTGCCGCCGGACTGGAAGCCCGAGGCCGGGGCACGGCCGTAACCCTGGGCATGATACTCCTGCTGGTGGCGCTGCTGCTCCCGTTCCAGGCGGCGCTGCCTGGCGGCGGCCCTTTTTTGCCTCCGGAAATAACGGCGGGTACGGAAAAAACAGGCGGCCAGTATCAAAACCAGGGCCAGGTAAAAAAGTCCTTTTAACATCACCCGCAGCGTAGCGGGCAGACCGCCGAAGAGCCGGGAAAAAGTGCCGGCGGATTCTGTTTTCGCCGAGTCCGCAGACTCAGAGCCGGTTCCTGAAGCGTCCCCGGCCGGGGACGTGGTCAGGGTGTAAGTGCCCAGATCCGGGTACATCAGCTTGCTGTAGGATGTGGGTACGCTGATTTTTACCTCCACGGCGCTGGAGCCGTCGTCCCGCATCGCGGGAGCGGCATAGTCCAGCTTGACCTGGTCGGCGGGAACGTCCTTATGTAAAAGCAGGCTGTAGTTTTCCTGATAATCTTCATCGGAAAAGGGGTAGGCGGTAAAATAATCGAAGCCGTAATCCAACAGAAGCTTGGCGTCGTCAAAGGTGGCGTTGGCGCTGGGCGCCTGCAGCATCACGGCGATCAGGGTCCGCCCCTCCCGCCGGGCCACTTCCACCAAGGTGTTTTTCGCCGCGCTGGTATAACCGGTTTTCCCCCCCAGGATCCCTTCGTAGTAGAAGGAATTGTTGGCATAGATCATCTTGTTTTTATTATTGAAATTACGGATATCCTTTTGCTTATTGGTGGGCTCCATGTCATAGCGGGTGGTGCCTACGACGGTGAGAAACCCCGGCTGTTTGACGGCTTCCCTGGTAATCATGGCCATATCGTAGGCCGTGGTGTAGTGTTCTTTGTCTTCCAGTCCGTTGGCATTTGCAAAATTCGTATTTTTCGCGCCCAGTTCCTTGGCCCGTTTTGTCATCAGCTTGGCAAAATCCGTCATGGAGCCGCTGATATATTCGGCAATGCCGTTGGCCGCCTCATTGGCAGATTCCAGCATCAAACCGTAGAGGGCGTCCTTTAAGGAAAGTTCCTCGTCTACATCCAGGGCCACATTCGAGGAATCTCTGGGCACATCGAAAACCGCGTCGTAAGACATGGTAAAGCTGTCGCTCAGGTCTCCTTTTTCCAGAGCCAAAAGGCAGGTCATGACCTTTGTGATGCTGGCCGGCTTGTGTTTTTGGTCCATCTGTTTCTGAAACAGCACCTGTCCGGTGTCCGCGTCCATCAACACTACCGCCGTGGACTGCAGGTCGCCGGTGCTTAACGCCAGAGCGGGCCGGGCAGGAAAAAAGCAGCACAGCAACAGTGCCAAAAGCGCCGCGGCCAGCGGTTTTATGCTTTTGGAAAAGGCTCCGGGGGCCTCGGATACAGACATGAAGAAATATCCTTTCGTCGGAGTTAATCAAGAATAACTTATGCCAGTATACCATAAATAGGGGGCACTGGAAATAAACGAAATGTTAAAACTTCCGCAGATATCAATAAAAGAATATCGGGGATGCTTGCATCACCACTCTGTCGGGCATATCTGCTGTTTACTAAATACCTTCTTAAATGATTCTATAACGTCCTCCTTAGATTTATGTGTATCTGTTTAATGTATGCAGCCGGAGGAGCGGATTGATGGATGAAATTAAGGAAACGAAAGAAAAAAAGCGGAACAATGTATCCTCCTGAAAGAATCCCATGTCCCGTCTGGTTTTTGAAGATATCGGCTTCGGTATGCGTTGGTCAAAGGCCTGCCTGGGCTCCCGCATACCGAAGCCTGCCCGGGGCAGGGAGCTTCAGAAAGCCCAAAGCCCTTTGTGAAAGATTTGTACCTCTTTGCCGTCTGCGCAGACGCCCCGGATGTCCAGTTCCGCCGAGCCGATCATAAAGTCTACATGCTTGTCGCTATGGTTTAACTTGGCCCGCTCCTGGGGATCCGCATCGGCAGAAAGGGACAGGGCGAAGGAATCTCCTAAAGCCAGATGGCAGGAGGCGTTTTCATCCAACAGGGTGTTGTAATATACGGCGCCGGCTTTTGCCAGGGGGGAATCCACCGGCACCAGGGCCACCTCGCCCAGATAGGAAGAACCTTCGTCGGCGGTGAGGATAGCCCGAAGCTGGCCTTCGCCTTTGCCGCAGTTCCAGTCTACCACTTTACCGTCTTTGAAGGTCAGCCGAAAGTCGTCGATCAGAATGCCATCGTTGACCAAAGGCTTGGTATTTTTTACCCAGCCGTTGACGCCATATTTTGCGGGACTGGTGTAAACCTCGGCGGTGGGGATATTGGCCATGCAGCGGACGCCGCCGGCAGTCATCTCCGCGCCGCCGTTCCAGACATGGCCCTTGGGCAGCTGAATGGTCAGGTCTGCCGTAGGCGAAGAGTAGACCAGCTTTTCGAAAGCAAAGGCGTTCAGCTTTTCCACCCGGTCATGGCTTTCCAGGATCAGCCGTTCCAGAGCCTCCAGGGGCCGGCCGCCGGTGACGAAGGTGAAGTCAAAAAGATCTTGCCAAAGCTTTGCCAAAGCGGCTTCGTCGTTTAAGTCAGGATAAACCTGCCTGGCCCAGGGCAGATTGGGGTAGACCGCGATCAGCCAGGGCGAAGCAAAGTCCCCCACGATCCTTTGAATTTCCTTTCGGGCTATGGTCTTGGAGACGGTGTAAGCGTCAACCACGTTTTGCGGCACGTCGTCCAGGGCGTGGGGAATGGGGGAATACAGGCGGATGTAGGCGCCGTTGTCCCGGAATTTGTCCAGGAAAAAGTCCATTTCATAGCCGGGATACTCCGCCGCCTCCAACCCGCCGTAGCGCAGCTGGATGCCGGTCAGCACGTCGTCGGTAAACTCATGATAGACCCGGAGGGCGCCTTCCTTATAACAGGTTTCCGTCAGCAGCCGGACGAAATCCCAGGCAAAGGTGGGAGCCTGCAGCACTACCCGCATGCCTTTTTGCAGATTGATCCCCATTTTCACCATTAATAAAGCGTAAAGCTCCATCTGCTGTTGGGTGGGGAATTTTTTTGGATCCGTGATGGAATTGTGCATAAAATGACACCCCTTTTGTGTTATGATAAAAAAAACGTTTGAATGCGGGCCCGCCGCCGAGGACGAAGCACGGCATAATTCCTTTGGTCTATTATGCCATAAATTTTGTTTTTTGACGCGCAAAGGCCGCATTTTGCTTTTTCCGCCGGCTCTTTATTTCCGACCGGTAAGCAAAGGCTGAAGAAGCCCAGGCCGAAGAAGTCAAGAACGTCTAGTCCAGCCATGTTTACCGGGATTTTCTTATGTTTTTTCTGCAAATCCCGGTAAATTTCTTCAGCCGTCCTTAAAGAGAAGACATTCTTTTCTTTTGCTCTCCCTCAAAGGACGAATTTTCGAAATCACCACTTAACCCCGGCCAGGTCGCCAGCATCAAGGCCAAACCAGGCCTTTGGGGAAGGTTTTACCGGGATTTGCTTTAAAAACAAAATGGTTTTCCGGTAAACATAGGTCATCAGCCGTGAGGAACCTATTGAGGGACCCGATGAATTCTTCATTTAAACGCTTAAACACTGCCTAAATGCAGCGGCCCTATGGCTTTTCAAGCCGTCCGGCCCGCCATGAGCGGTGAATTATGGTGAGATTCGTGGCCTCATTATACCATGAATTTCCGATTCAAACGCGGCCGGCTCCTAAATTTCATCAGTCGCCCGGTCCCGCCACGAGCGGTGAATTATGGTGAAATTCGCGGAGCTCATGATACCGTAATTTTGGTTGGACTAACCGGCGGCGGCTGATTATATGATACAATCATTAATGGGAAGTCTGTGGCCCGGTTACGCCGCAAAGGGATCAGCGATCATGTTTTTGCCCGGCATATGCCGGCTTTCGCCCGGTATGGCGTAAGCAGGCTTTAAGCCCGGTATCCGGCATTAAGCAGGCTTTAGCCCGGTATCCGGCATTATGCGGGCATTAGCCCGGTATCCGGCATTATGCGGGCATTAGCCGGATATCCGGCATCGTGAGGTTTTGGCCCGGTATCATGCAGGCCCTGGCACAGTATTAAGATATAAACAGTATTAAGATGACAGTATTAAGATATAAGATAAGGAGAATCCTCATGGAGCATATTATACTGGTTTTTATCTTGGCGGCCCTGGCCATCCTGGCCGCAGTGCTTTTGATCTGGAACAGTTTATCGAAAGAACTGCGGATTCAACGTCAGGAGAACGAAAGCCGGGCTTTAAATCAGCAGCATATGACCAACGAGGCGATCACCAGCGGATTGCGTTCGGTGGCGGAGGCCCATAAAGGCGATCTGGAGGCCCTTTCCCGGGAGACGGCCCGGCTTTTGGAGGCCTATCGCCAGACGATGCAGGCCTCCGGGGAGAATGTGGACAAGCGTATCGAGCAGCTGCGCTTAAGCCAGGAAACCCGGCTGGCCAATCTGGGGGAGGCCCTGGACCAACGTTTGGAAAAGACCAGCGAGAATATGGACCGCCGGCTTTTGGCTATGCAGCAGGATACGGATAAGCGACTGTCGGCTATGCAGCAGGATAATGAAAAAAAGCTGGAAGAAATGCGGGCCACCGTAGACGAGAAGCTGCACAAGACCCTGGAGGAGCGCATCGGCCAATCTTTTGCCCTGGTCAGTAAAAGGCTGGAGGAAGTATATAAGGGGCTGGGCGAGATGCAGAACCTGGCGGTGGGCGTTGGAGATTTAAAGAAGGTACTTTCCAATGTCAAAACCCGGGGAATTCTGGGCGAAATCCAGCTGGGAGCTATTTTGGAGCAGATTCTGGCGCCGGAGCAGTATCAGGCCAATGTGACCACGAAAAAAGGCAGCCGGGAGACGGTGGAATTTGCCATTAAGCTGCCGGGGGCCGACGACGGCACGGTTTGGCTGCCCATTGACGCCAAGTTCCCCGCCGACGCCTACCATCAGCTCATAGAGGCTTATGATTCCGCCGATTCCCAGGCGGTGGCCGGCTGCGCCGCCGTCCTGGAACGGCGGGTGAAAAGCTTCGCCAAGGATATCCGGGACAAGTATTTAAATCCGCCGGAGACCACGGATTTCGCCATTATGTTTTTGCCGGTGGAGGGCCTTTACGCCGAAGTGGTTCGGATGGGTCTGGTTGAGACCCTGCAGCGGGACTATAAGGTAAATATCGCCGGGCCCACCACTCTGGCGGCCTTATTGAACAGCCTCCAGATGGGCTTTAAAACCCTGGCGATTCAAAAGCGTTCCGGCGAAGTCTGGCAGGTGTTGGGCGCGGTAAAGACGGAGTTTGATAAATTTGAGAAGGTTCTATCGGCTACCCAGCAGCGGCTGGAGCAGGCTAATTCTGAACTGGATAAGCTGGTGGGGGTCAGGACCCGGCAGATCCAGCGGCGGCTGAAGGGAGTGGCTTCCCTGCCGGAGGCAGAATCTCTGCAGGTCCTGGACCAGCTGGCCGAAGAGGGCCTGAACGGCGACGACTCCGGCGGCGATCAAGGCGCCGAGGAGGAGTAAAGAACCGTCCCCCCGCGGAGCTGCTTCGGCAGGGAGCCGCCAGATAAAAGGATGAATCAATAATGAACAGGGCTTTTGTTGCAAATTAGTTGCATTTCCCGGCGAAAATTGGTATCCTATTGTGATAGAGGGAGAATCCGCCCTTCCTGGTGTAACTCAGACAGGAAGAAAGCGATTTTTTGGAGGGGAAGAAGATTGGCCGGCGACAAAGAACTTCGGCAAACAAAACAACGGAGGAAGCTGCTGGATATTTTTACGAATACCAGCAAGCCGATGACTGCCGAGCAGATATTAAAAAGATGCCAGGTGGAGTGTCCAAACATGGCACTGACCACGGTTTACCGCAATCTGGACCGGCTGATTGACTTAGGACAGGTCTCCAAAGCGGTTTATCCCGACGGCACCGCCCGCTATACCTCAAGCAGCAAAAGTCATAAACATATGGTGACCTGCCGGATCTGTCAGGCCCAGGTGGAAGTGGATTTCTGCCCCGTACAGATGAGCGAGGAATTGATTTCTCAGCAGACCGGCTATCTGATCGAACATCATTATCTGGAGTTTTTCGGGATTTGTCCCCAGTGTCTTAAACGGGAGCTGCCTTTTAAGCGGCGGCGGACCCATCTGCCCGGCATAGTCCAGGACGGTACCTTTGACGAGCCGGTTTTCCCGGAATGGGAAGACAGCGGCGCTGTGGCCGTGGAGGTGGCTGAGGCTGGCGCGGAACTGAGAACCGCGGAAGAAGCGGAAGAGGATAAGGAAGAGGGCGAAGGAGAGGCCTGAAAAGCCTCAAAAAGCTCTAAAAAGTAATAAAAGACCCTGAAAAGCCCTGGAAAGTGATAAAAGTCCTGAAAAACAGTCCCGGAAGTGATGAAGAGCCCGGAAAACCGGCGCTGGCACCGTCGGAGATATCAGCTGGGATGGTCGGCGGGCGGCTGGGCCCGAGATTGGTGAAGGACAGGAAGCGAAAGAAAAGATGAAGTATAAGGTTGTAAAAAAGCAGTATATCAGCGAGATGTGTTTTGGCTGCGGCAAAGATAATCCCGCCGGCATCAAGGCGCAGTTTTATGAGCTGGAGGATCAGCGGGTAGTGGCGCTGTTTAAGCCGGGAGAGTTTTTTCAAAGCTATCCCCAGCGGATGCATGGCGGCGTATCGGCTTCCATTATGGACGAAACCCTGGGCCGGGCCATTTTGCCCATTGAACCGGATTCCTGGGCCGTGACGGCGGAGATCACTATCCGCTATAAGAAGCCCGCTCCTTTGGATACTCCGTTAAAAGTCGTGGCCGAAGTTACCGAGAACAGCCGCCGGGTCTTCAAGGCCCGGGGCGAGATGCTCCTGCCTGACGGCACGGTGGCGGTTACCGCTCAGGGCACTTATGTAAAACAGCCTTTATCCAAGATTTCGGACATGACCAAGATCGACTCCGACCGGGTGATGATTGAAATGGAAAACGATCTGGAATATATTGAGTTTTAGGGGATTCGCTCCAAAAGCTTAAGCCCTCTTGAGCCCTGGAGGTTTCCCCGGAAGCTGAAGCCTGGAAATAAAAAAACGCCGCACTGAACCTCTCCATCGGTTAGGCATGCCGATCTCTGACATGCCGGGCTTTTGGCAGGAAGTCCATATAGCAGGCGGTTTTTTTTATCTCTGTTTTCCTTTTTCTTATCTTTGTTTTTCCGGGTCTTTGTTTTTCCGGGCCATTTACCCGGAACTATTCCTCGGGCAGCTGAAAATCACTGTGCTGATCCTTCAGCCGTTTCCTGGCCCGGCTGACGCTGACGGGATGAGCGCCGATGGCCATGGCGATACAGGTCTCCGTCACGGACAAATCATCGGGCAGATCCATGGTCTTTAAGGATTTTTCAAAGGAAGTGATCTGTTCTTCCAAAGAAAGCAAGGTAGCCGCCTCCAGTTCGTCCATCACGCGGCCGAACAATTGACAGCTGTACACCATGGCCGCATAGCAGAGCTCCACGTCGTTTTGTAAAAGCTGGATCACCAGTTTGGTCGGTACATAGCGCAGAGTGGCGCTGCTTAATGTGAAGCAGGTGACGTCCTTATTTACCCCGTAGAAACCGCTGAGGCCCAGGATCGTATTGGCGCCGTAAAGGCCATTGCCTTTAAAGCGGCCGTCCTCGGCGCTGCGGAGGGTCATGACCAGACCTTCAGTCACGATCCAGATGTGGTTATCCGGACCAAAGCTCAGGTTGTGGAACTTTTTCCGCTTCAGCTCCAAGGTCTGGGAAGGCAAAGCGGCAAGAAGTTTTTGGCAAAACTCTTCATTGGAAAGCATAGCGGACGCCCCCTTTAGATTTAACAAAAATTTTTATTTGTATTTTACCATAATTATATATAATAAGTTTGGTCTATACAAGGACAATTCCCGCAGAATTTCTACAGAATACGCGGAAAAAGCTTTCGAAGGATCACCGAAGGATCACCGGATGGCGTGGCAAGAAAGAGGAAAAAATGATAGAGAACGAAAAGAGACCCCGAGAAGGTTTGGAACAACAGAGATCGGCGGAAAAGGGATTGAATGAAAAGGGATTGAAGGCAGAGAAGCCGAAAAAGGTATTGGTCGAGCTAAAAGAACTGGATCCGGGATTCTGGGGATATGATGTGCAGATTTTGGATGAAGCATCCACAGTTCAGGATTATCTGGAGGAACTGAACCGGTTTCAGGAAGAGCGGGTGGCCCCCTGCGGCGGCTGTACCAATTGCTGCTGGGAGCGGGTGCCCCTGACGGCGTCGGATGTACGGACCTATCTTCTGGGCTTGGAAAAAGCGGCGGCCGGACTTGCGGAGGAGAACGACGCTGCCACAATCGCCGGCTTTTTGGAACGCTTCGGCCGGGTCAGATCCCGCCGGGGCGTGGTGGACATTACCTTGCGGCGGGAGGAAAACGGGGCCTGCTGCTTCCTGGATCAGGAAAATCATTGCTGCCGGCATTGGCCTTTGCGTTCTTTGGTCTGCCAGACCTACGTCTGCCTGCCGGCCAGCCGTCGGGCCGCTGCCCTGCGCCGTCAAATCGTCAATGAAGGAGAAAACGTATTGATCCGCCTTTATGCGGAAGAAGCCGGAGCCGCAGGGAAAATGCCGGCGGTGGAGGGCGACGGCGGCAATATTCCCTGGACGGAATATCGGGGCAAGGGCTTTGACGCCGCAAATGATGCCGGAACTGGCAGCGTCAAAGCCGGCAGCGCCTCCCCCGAAAATTTTGGAGCCAATGACGCCGGAGCCGGCAGCATCGGAATCAATGCCGTGGCGGCGACTATCCGGAACTATGACCAGGTGCTGCTTCGGGACGTAGTCAGCGCCGGCCTCTGGCAGTTGCTGACTGAAAAATAAATTTTGCGGAATGAAGAAAATATCGGATGCATATAAGATGCTCCCGCCAAGGGGTCAGATGCTGTCAAAAACATCTGAGCTCTGGGGGAGCGTTTTTCATTTCAGGCGGTTGAAAGGGGTTATGCATCCAGCCCGGCCGGTAAAAGGAAGTAAATAAAATAGACAGGTATCAACGAGAGAAAACCGGGGCAGGCATCTCCTGCAAGACAGAGGGGCCGGCAGACGATCCGATAAACAGACCGGCATAAATCAGACGTTCTATCAGACGTCCTATTAAGGGATGACGTCTTCATAAAGCCGGAAGAAAATCGCTTGGGCATTGCCGCAGCCGAAAGGATGCCGCTTTAGCGGCGAAGGGTGGCAGAAAAAAGCCGTTTTAACGGGACTGGAAGACGAAAGAGAACCGCTTTTGCGATGCCGGAACCGGAAAAAATTCAGCGGCGGACATCGAAAAGCGGCTCTCCGGTACATTCTTGCAGTGAGCTAACAGACTTAAGCAGTGATTTAACTTCTTTTACCTGCGCTTAATGGCAGTGGTCGCAGCTTTCGCAGGACTTGAAGGCTTCCTTATCGTAAGGAATGCCGTTTTTCTCATAATAATCGGCAATGGCTGCCTTCACCGCTTCTTCCGCCAGCACGGAACAGTGGATTTTTACCGGGGGCAGGCCGTCTAAGGCTTCCACCACCGCCTGATTGGTCAGTTCCAGGGCTTTCTCGATGGGCTTGCCCTTAATCAGCTCAGTGGCCATGGAACTGGTGGCGATGGCCGAGGCGCAGCCGAAGGTATTGAACTTCACATCGCTGATGATACCGTCATCCACCTTGATGTACATTTTCATGATATCGCCGCATTTGGCGTTCCCTACCTCGCCGACGCCGTCGGCGTTGTCCATTTTACCTACATTGCGGGGATGGGCAAAATGCTCCATTACTTTTTCACTGTATGCCATATTCAGGCCTCCTTCATCATGCGTTCCCACACCGGGGACATATCACGGAGCCGCTGCACGATGGGCGGCAGCACCTCCAGAATGTAATCGATATCCTCTATGGTATTTTCCTCGGAAAGAGAAAGCCGCAGGGAGCCGTGGGCGATCTCATGGGGCAGACCGATGGCCAGCAGTACGTGGCTGGGGTCAAGGGAGCCGGAAGTACAGGCCGAACCTGAAGAAGCGGCTACGCCTTTCAAATCCAGAGACAACAGCAAAGACTCGCCTTCGATACCCTCAAAACAAAAGCTGACATTACCGGGCAGACGGTTTTCCCGATGGCCGTTTAAGCGGCTTTTGGGAATTTTGGCAAGCTCCGTGATCAGCCGGTCCCGCAGAGCCTGGGTGTGGGAGGCATTTTTCGTCATATTTGTACAGGCGTGGTCAAAAGCCGCGGCCATGGCCGCGATGCCGGCCACGTTTTCGGTTCCCGGACGTTTGCCTCTCTCCTGACCGCCGCCGTAAATCAGGTTCTGCAAAGGCAGGCCCTGCCGGCAGTACAGCAGGCCCACCCCTTTGGGGGCGTGGAACTTATGGCCCGACAAAGACAACATGTCAATATTTTGTTCCTTCACATTAATGGGCAGATGTCCGGCGGCCTGCACCGCATCGGTGTGAAAAAGGACGCCTTTTTCCCGGCAGAGCGCGCCGATTTCCGCAATAGGCTGAATGGTGCCGATTTCGTTATTCGCGTACATGATCGTGACCAAGGCGGTGTCCGGGCGGATCGCCTTTTCCAGGTCCGCCAAACGGACGATGCCGTCGCTGTATACCGGCAGGTAGGTAACGGAAAAGCCCTCTTTTTCCAGGGCTTCCATGGTGTGCAGAACGGCATGGTGCTCAAAAGCGGTGGTGATCAGATGCTGCTTGCCGGCTTTTGCTCCCCGCCGGGCGGCAAAAGTGATGGCCCAGTTATCGGCTTCGGTACCGCCGGAGGTAAAATAGATTTCCTTGGGCTGACAGTTCAGATGGCGGGCCATGGTTTCCCGGGCCTGGGCCAAACCGGCCGCCGCTTTCTGGCCCGGCGTGTGCAGGCTGGAAGCGTTGCCGTAAATCTGGGTGAGATAGGGCAGCATGGCCTCCACGGCTTTTTCGCTGACTCGGGTGGTGGCTGCGTTATCCGCATAAACATTGTGCATGATTATTAAACACCTCAATTCCCATCGAATTACTGGATTAAAGTATACGGAAGAAAAGGAAACTTGTCAATAAGCGAAACAAAGGGATATAAAGGGTCAAAGAAAAGGGGGAAAAAGATTAAAGAAAGGTAGGCAAAGTGCCAAACAAAGGGATGCATAGGATCAAACAAAGGGATGGAAAGGGTCAAACAAAGGGGGAGATAGAGATAAAAAAAGATAGATAGAAAGAGTTAAAGCTTAAAGCAGGTCTGCCAGGGTCACGCTGTCTACGTACTCATTGATCACCTGAAAAAAGCCGGTCCAGAAGTTCAAGGTACCGCAGTCGACAGCCCGGGGGCAAAGATTTACCTCATCCTGCAGGCAGGCGGTAGGCGACAGGTCGCCCTCAGTCACCCGCAGGATTTGGCCGGCAGTATATTCCCTGGGCTTTCTGGCCAGACGGTAGCCACCTTTGGGGCCGCGGAGGCTTTTAATAAAGCCGGCCCGGCACAAGAGGCTCACGATCTGTTCCAGATATTTCATGGAGATGCCCTGACGGAGGGAAATATCCCGCAGCGAAATATATTCGCCTTCCCGCTGGGAGGCCAGATCCAGCATCAGACGCAGAGCGTAACGGCCTTTGGTAGATACTTTCATGGGATCACCTCGCTTAAATATACCGCTCAACTATATTCCTATTATACCGTGGAATAAGTAGGAAATAAAGAGGGAGAAAGTTGCCGGCAAAAGGGTGGGCAAAAGTAAGGACAATGGTATGCAAAGGAGTTACGGGAAATAATTTGAGAGGAAACCTGAGAAAAAGGTTTAAGGGAAAACCTGAGGAGAAAAGCCTGAGAGAAGCCTGACAGAAGCCTGGGAAAACTCTCGGGAGAAAAGCAGGAAGGAATAGAAAAGGTAATGACAATTCGGACAGGATATGGTATGATAACCTCGTTGTTTTTGAAAAAATATAACGCATTGAAAAAAGCCTGATCCGAGAAAATAAACTGAACAATAATGGGGGTATACCCATGGACTTGCGATACCGGGAGCTTTTGCAAAAAGCGGAAAAGTGTCCTGCGGAAAAAGATGAGGCGCTGCTGTTGCTTCAGGCGGCCTTTGAGGATCCGGAAAAACGGGAATTGCTGTATGAGACTGCAAGGCTGGTGCGAAAACAGGAAACCGGAGATTATTTTCGCCTGACCGGCGGAATTTCCAGTGTGCTGCCCTGCCGCCTGGAACCCCTTTGCCTGTATTGCCCTTACTGGAGAGAACCGGGGAAAAAAGCGGCTTCCCCGGCGGCCGTTATCCAGGCGGCCCGTTATTTTCAGAAAGAGGGCATCCGGGAATTCCATCTCAGCGGAGGGACAAGCCTGGGAAGTTCGGGAACGGAGGTCCTGGACCTCCTGGAGGCCATCCGGCAGGCCGGCATCCGGGACATGGAAATTACCGTAAACTGCGGCGCCGCCATGAGTGTGGAAACCATGAAGAAGCTGAAAAGCCTGGGGGTTGTGAAAATCGGCGCCGTTTTTGAGATCGCGAACCCGAAGGAATTTGCCAGACTGAAGCCGGGGGACAGCTTCCGGCAAAAAGAAGACTTTGCCTGGAAGATCCGCGACGCCGGCCTTACCATGCATTCCGGCATCATGGCCGGACTGGGGCCTGGCCAAAGCCGGGCCGAGGATTATGTGGAGTCGCTGTTTTATCTGAAGCAATTTCCCCACATGGTCAGCCTCTATATCTCCAAATTCCGGCCGGATCCGTCCATCCCCATGAAAAATCATCCCCGGTGTTCCCTGGAGGAGGCCTGCACCCTGGTGGCGGTGACCCGGCTGGTGCTGCGCGGCACGGATATCCGGATCGCCGCGGGCTGGGACGCTTCAGAAGGAGAACAAGGGATTCTTGCCGGCGCCGGCAATGAGCTTTGCGCCTTGATGCCCAAGCACCGGGGTCTTTATTGGCAGGGGCGGCAAACGGCCGGGCCCGACGCAGGATCCGGAGAAATTGACTTCAATGACAGCCGGGAAGAAAAAAGGCAAATGGCGGCCCGGCTGGGGCTGAGGCTGAGATGAGGAGAACGGAAATCCCTGAAACAATAACCCCCGGAAATAAAACCCGGGAAGGGAGAATTTCCTTTGGCGTACTGGTGGCGGGGCTGCTTGCCCTGCTGACGGCGCTGTTTTTCTTCTCTTTTCTGATCGGCTCTTATCCGATCCCCATTAGAATGGTATGGAATGTGCTGCGCTCCCGGGTAATGACTGTGGCCGTTACCTGGGAGCCGGCAGTGGAAAAGGTGATTTTTCAGGTCCGGATCCCCCGCATCCTTCTGGGCATTTTAGTGGGAGGGGGCCTGGCGGTTTCCGGCGCTTCCTACCAGACCTTGTTTAAAAACCCCATGGTATCTCCGGATATCCTGGGGGTATCCGCCGGAGCGGGTTTTGGCGCCGCCCTGGCCATGCTGCAAAGCGGCTCCTGGGCCCAGATCCAGTTCAGCGCCCTGCTTTTCGGGCTTTTAGCTGTGGCCGTCGCTTATTTGATCGGCTCGGTTTACGGAAAAACGGAAATTACCACCTTGGTGCTGGCCGGGGTCATCGTATCCAGTCTGTTTCAGGCCCTGCTTTCCGTGATAAAAACTTATGCCGACACCGACAGCCAGCTGCCTTCCATCACCTTTTGGCTGATGGGCAGCTTAGGCAAGGGGGATATGACGGATGTGGCCATGCTGCTGCCGGTGACAGCCTTTTGTCTGCTGTTTCTTTTCCTGTTCCGGCACCAGATCGACGTTTTGGCCACCGGGGAAGAGGAGGCCATGGCCCTGGGGGTTAATGTCCGGCAGGTCAGTGTTGTGGTGATTCTGACTTCGACGCTGATGACGGTGGTATCCGTCAGCGTCTGCGGGATCATCGGCTGGGTAGGCCTGGTGGTTCCGCATATTGCGCGGATCTTTACCGGGGCAAAGTATTCCCGCCTGATGACGGTGTCTTTTTTGATCGGCAGTTTTTTTCTGCTGCTGATGGATAATCTGATCCGGGGCGTCAGCGGCGTGGAGCTGCCTTTGGGGGTCCTGACGGCCCTGGTGGGGACGCCTGTTTTTGCGCTCCTGCTTATCCGGGCCGGAAGGAGGGCCGGGGAATGATCGAGATTGACCGGCTGAAGTTTTACTATAAACAGGAGCGGCCGATATTGGAAGACGTCACCTTTGGGCTGGAGCGGGGAGAATGTCTGTGTCTGCTGGGGCCAAACGGCACCGGAAAAACCACTCTGCTGAAATGCCTGCTGAACTATTTCCGCCCGAAAGGCGGCAGGATCCTTTTGGACGGCAAGGAAATTTCCCGGATGCCGGCCAGGGAACGGGCGGCTCATCTGGCCTATGTATCCCAATCCAGCCAGCTGACTTTTCCTTACTCCGTGGAAGAAGTGGTCTTAATGGGCAGGGTGGCCCACATGAGGCTGGGAGCCTCGGTATCGGCAAAGGACCGGAAAATCGCCGCCCAGGTCATGGAGCATCTGGGGATTCAGGAAATGGCCGCCAAAAATTTTCAAACCTTAAGCGGAGGAGAGCGGCAGATGGTTTTGATCGCCAGGGCTTTGGCCCAGCAGGCGGAATATCTGATCCTGGACGAGCCCACGGCGGCCCTGGATTACAGTAACCAGATCAAAATCCTGAACATGATTGGCAATTTGGCCCGGGAAGGATATGGTATCCTGATGACTACCCATTTCCCGGACCACGCCTTCCTGGCCTGCGGCAAAGCGGTGCTGATGCGGGATGGGACCGTGATGGCCTTTGGCAGCCCGGAAGAGGTGGTGACCAGCGAAACCCTCACCAGACTTTATCACGTGCCGGTTTGTGTGACCGAGGCCGTGTTAAAGAATACCGGGGGAGGCGGCCTGCAAAAGGTCTGCGTCCCCATACTGAAAAGAGGAGAAAAGAAAAATGAAAGTTGAAGCGCGAAAGACAATAACTAGCCGGTGGATTGCTCTTGCCCTGGTTCTGATGATGACCATGGCCTTGCTGGCCGGCTGCGGCGCCTCTGCCAATGAAGCGGGGACCGGGGACGGAGGGGCCGTACCCGATGCCGGATCCTCGGGAGAGGTTTCCGGCACGGCGGCGGAGACGGTCACCGTTACCGACATGGCGGGCCGCACCGTCACCTTGCCCAAGGAAATCGACAGTATCGCCACCTTTGGCTCCATCGGCGTAATCAACGCCTTTGTCGAGTTGATGGGCTGCGGCGATAAAATCTGCAATGAGATGACCGCCAGCTTCACCAAGTCCGATAAATGGGCCATGCAGTATGAGTTTGCCCCGCAAATCAAGGGCGCGCCGGTCTTACAGAATGCCGACGGCGAGATCGAGATGGAAAAGGTGCTGACCCTAAACCCCGATCTTTGCCTGGTGATGTCCAAGGATCTCATCGAGCCTCTGGAATCCAACGGCCTGAACGTGATTTATTTTGAATGGAAGCAGACGGAAGACATCAATACGGCGGTAACGCTGCTGGGCGAGGCTCTGGGCAGGGAGGATATTGCCAAAGACTACCTGGCCTATTTTGACAAGATGGTGGCCGAAGCTGAAGAAAAGACCGCATCTCTGACCGAAGAAACCAAGAAAACCGTACTGTACGGCAATATCGACAAGCTGACCCAGCCCCATATCATTGCCGAGTGGTGGATCGGGGCCGCCGGCGGGATAAGCGTAACCCAGAACAGCTGGGACAATGAAAAGGGCAGCTGCACCTATACCCAGGAAGACGTACTGAAATGGGATCCGGACATGATGATCACCACCGACGTTTCCATGAAAGAAACGTTGATGGCCGATCCTTTATACTCCGATATCGCCGCGATAAAAGAGGAAGCCATCTACTGTATCCCCACCGTGGCCCACGTTTGGGGCAACCGGACGGTGGAACAGCCCCTGACCGTGTTCTGGACCATGAATAAGCTGTATCCGGAGCTGGAAAGCACAGCAGACTTGAAGGAGAAAATCTCCTATTTCTACAGCCATTTCTTCCGGTATGAGCTGAACGATGCCCAGCTGGAAGCCATTGTGGGCCAGTAAGCTGAGGTCCCTTTGGAGTAACATGCTCTGGGAGCAAGAGCAAAACGTTGAGAGCAAGGCGCCTTCGGCGCCTCAGGGCTAAAGAACGAAAAAACCTCCCGGTACGCCCGGCGGATAGTGAGAAGATAATCCGCCGGGGCGCCGGGAGGGGGGAGAAAAAAGATGAACCAAGAAACCTCCATCCTCCGGGAGTCGGTCTTTGCCGTAGAGGAAAGGCTGGGAAAAGAACTGGATCACCTCCTTGTGGAAAGAGCCGTTTTGGGCCTGTTTTTCACCGGAGTGAAGCTGTCCACAGGGCAGGGCGGCCTTTGCTTCACCCCGGTGAAGGAAATGCCCGGGGCAGTATGCTGCCCCAGCTCCGCAAAAGCCATGCCGCTGTCGGGACGGCTCCGGGGCAGGCCGGTAAGGGAATACCTGGAGGATCTCTTTTGTGATAATATCCTGCGGCGCACCCTGGGGATCGCGGTCTTAAACGCCCTGAGCCTGGCGGCCTGGGAAAAAGCCGGCCCCGGGGACAGCCTCCGGGATTATGAAATTTTAACGGGAGACGCTTTCGATGAATTGGAGGTGGCCCGCTATCCCAAGACCGTGGTGGTGGGCGCGTTAGTGCCGATGCTGAAAAAACTGCTGGCTGCCGGCGCGGATTTCCGGGTATTGGAGCAGGATTCCCGGACCCTCAAGGAGCGGGAGCTGCCCTATTATGTCCCGGCAGGGCAGGCGGAAAGCTGTGTGCCGGAAGCGGACCTGCTGGTGATTACCGGGGTGACCATCTTAAACGATACCCTGGCGGGATTGTTGGCTATGGCAAAACCCGGGGCTGAAATTTTGGTCACCGGCCCCACCGCCGGCATGCTGCCCGACGCTTTTTTTGCCAGAGGAGTGACCATGCTGGGGGGGATCCAGGTAACAAAAGCCGACGAATTGCTGGATCTCATCAGCGAAGGCGGCTCCGGTTATCATTTTTTTGGCAAGTACGCCCAGCGGACGGTCCTGCAGCGAAAAAAACCGGGATTGCGGCTATAGCGCATGGACCCTATGCCGCGGTCCATGTCTTATGATCAAGGGCTGCAGCCATCAGCGCATGGCCTTATGCCCCACTCTGTGTCTCATGATTAAGGACCGCAGCCATCAGCGGATGAACCGCGGACTGCAGCCCGCATGTACGTCATAATTCAGGTTGTGAATTCAGCCGTCAGACCTGCAGTTATCTTGCGCCGCTCATTCAGTCACTCTTCCTTGCCCGCAGCCGCCTTCTTCAGGCTGGCACACCGGGCAGAAATAGCTGGAGCGGCCGGCCACCCTGATGCGGCGGATTTCCGCCCCGCAGCGGGGGCAGGGCTCGCCCTCCCGGCCGAAAACCTGGAGAAAATTCTGCATATCGCCCTGCTGCTCCCGGCCGTCCAGATAATCCCGCAGGGTGGTGCCCCGGTGCCGGATGCCGATATTTAATGCCTGGCGGCAGGCCCCGGCCAGGGCCGCCGTCTCCTCCGGACTTAAGCTGCCGGCGGTGCGCAAGGGGTGCAGGCCCGCCAAAAACAGGGCCTCATCCACATAGATATTGCCCAGGCCCGCCACTACGGTCTGATCCAGAAGCAGGGCTTTCAGCTTCCCTTTTTGCCGCCGGGCCAGTTGGGCGTTGAAAACCTGGGGAGAAAAATCCCCGTCGATGGGCTCCGGCCCTAACGTACACAGGCCCGGTACCCGGCAGAGCTCTGCGGTTTCCACCAGCCGCCAGCGGCCGAAGCGGCGGACGTCCTGGAAATGCAGCTCCGAGCCGTCGGACAGGGAAAGGATCACATGGGTGTGGAGCGCCGGCGGCTGGGGAGCCGGCTTCCAGAGCAGCTTGCCGGTCATGCGCAGGTGGATGACCAGGCTCCAGTCCCCGCTTAAGTCTACGATCAGATATTTGCCCCGGCGGCAAAGCCGGCGGATTTCCAAGCCCGGCAATACCTGGGAAAACATGCCGGCGTCGGGCAGCAGCACCGAGGGATAAAGAGGATTTATCCCGGTGATGCTTAAGCCTGCCAGGCAGGGTTCCAGGCTGCGGCGGATGGTTTCTACTTCGGGAAGCTCAGGCATGAGGCGCCTCCTTCCCCGGCCGGCATTTTTCCGGAACGGATTCTTCCGGAACGGACTCTTTCAGAACGGATTCTTCCGGAACGGACTTTTTCAGAACGGATTTTTTCAGATCGCTTCCTCCCATGGCATCCTCTTCCCGGGAGCTCTTTTCCGGGACAGGGGATGCTTTTTTGGGGCCGGAAAAAGAACTGCCTTGCGAAATTCGGGCGTTTTCCGCCGTCCCGGCGCTTTCCATTGGGCAGGCGCTCTCCGGCATTCCGGTGTTCTCCGTCAGCCGGGGCTGGGCCGCCAGTTCAGGCGGCACCAGACCGCCGGGATATTCCCGCAGCACCGTGCGGATGGCCTCGCTGTAATTCAGGCGCCAGGCCCGGTAAGGCTGCTCATATTTGCAGACTTCATCATAAAACTCACCGTAGCAGGCCTCCAGGATCTCCTCCACCGAGGGCTCCCGGCCTTCTTCCCTGATGCTTTGGGCCCTGGCCAGGATAAAGTCCCGGCTGTAGCAGGTGGCGTTCCAGCACTTTGCCCAGTATAGCCGGGCAGCCGCCTCATCCAAAAGGCCGTAGTGGGGCGAAACGATTTTTTTCGGCGCCAGTTCCTGGCAGCGCCGGATAGAAGCCAGGGCGTCTTTATGCCCGATAATGTAAGTGGCGTTGACCCGGCCCATTTTACTGGTATAGCCGGTGGATTCGCTGGCGATCATCAGCTCCCCGTCCACCAAAAAGGAAAGGGAACATTTAGTGTGGCCCGGGGTCTCGATGGTTTCCACCGGGCAATCCCCCAGATCCACCACCTGGCCCTGGCTTACCTCTTTGTCGATGCGCAAAAGCCCGTCGTCATATTCCGGCATCTGCCCCTGATTGAACAAGACGGCGGCCCCCTGGTTCAGCTTGCGGATGGCTTTGATGGCGTTGGGCCGGGACAGCACCCAGCGGGCATGAGGCGCGCCGTAAACCACGGCCTCGGGCCATTCCCGTAAAATCAGGGGGAGGGCCCCCAGATGGTCGTAATGGGAATGGGTCAAAAAAACACAATCCAGCCGCCGGCCGGGGCTGCCTTCCGCCCGGAAGGTCTCTTTGATGTTGTCCACGACGTTTAGGCCGCACCAGGCCATGCCGGTATCGAAAATCGCCGTCTTTTCCCCGCCGGTCACCAGGTGGCTGTCGCCGCCCCGGCCGCCGGTCACATTGAATAATTTGTACATAAAATCACCGACTCTTCTCTGAATCATAGGCTTGTCCCGGAACGGGCGCGGCGGCCCGGCCCGGAAATCAGCTGCTTAAATCATAATAATTCCTTTTTGGGCTGTCAATGGAAGTCCTGGTGGTAAAAGGCGGGATTTCCATATTTTTTTGTAAAAATACAGAATACACGGGTTTTCATCACTGCCGGATTCCGATATAATAATTAGTTAGGAAATGCCACAATAACAGTGAAAGAGGGCAGAAGCGACATGAATTTTGACAATGTAACGATTTTTGACCATCCTCTGATCCAGCATAAAATTTCTTTTTTACGGGATAAAGACACCGGCAGCAAGGACTTCCGGGAATTGGTAGACGAAATCGCCATGTTGATGGCCTATGAGGCCACCCGGGATTTGCCCCTGGAGGAGGTTATGGTGGAAACCCCCATCGCCCCCTGCAAAACCAAAAAGCTGACGGGGCCCAAAATCACCATCGTGCCGGTTTTACGGGCGGGCCTTGGCATGGTCAAAGGGATCCAGGCCCTGATCCCCACGGTGCGCATCGGCCATATCGGGCTGTACCGGGATCACGAAACCCTGGAGCCGGTGGAATATTACTGTAAACTGCCCGAAGAAGTGAAAGAGGGACTGACCATCGTTTTGGATCCCATGCTGGCCACCGGCGGCTCGGCTTCCGCCGCTATCCGCTTCATCAAGGAAAAAGGAGCCAAAAACATCAAACTGATGAATATCATCGGAGCGGTGGCCGGAGTGGAGCGGATCCGCCGGGATCATCCGGACGTGCATATCTACTGCGGCACCGTGGATGAGGTATTGAACGCCAACGGCTACATCAACCCGGGCCTGGGGGACGCCGGCGACCGGCTTTTCGGCACCCTGTAAGCTCCGGCGAAACGACGGAGAGTGAATAAATGACGTCAAAAGTCTATTTTACCGACCTGCGGACCAAACGGGGCAGTAATCTGCTGCAGAAGCTGGAACGGCTGATTTTGGCCGCGGGCTTTGCCGATATCGACTTCGGGGATAAATTTACCGCCATCAAGCTTCATCTGGGCGAGCCCGGGAACCTGGGTTATCTGCGGCCGAATTTTGCCAAGGTAGTGGCGGATCTGGTCAAAAGCCGGGGCGGCAGGCCATTTCTGACCGACGCCAATACCCTTTACGCGGGCCGGCGGAAAAACGCCCTGGATCATCTGGAGGCCGCCTGTGAAAACGGCTATAACCCCCTTACCACCGGCTGTCAGGTGATCATTGCCGACGGCCTGAAAGGCACCGACGACGTGGCGGTGCCGGTGCAGGGCGGCCGCCTGGTGCGGGAGGCCAAGATCGGCCGGGCCATCATGGACGCCGACGTCTTAGTGTCCTTAAGCCATTTCAAGGGCCATGAGTCTACGGGCTTTGGCGGCGCCATTAAAAACCTGGGCATGGGCAGCGGCTCCCATGCCGGCAAGCTGGAAATGCACAGCGACGGCAGGCTTAAAGTGGATCCGGAAAAATGCCGGGGCTGCCGGGCCTGCGTAAAAGACTGCGGCCAGGGGGCCATCGGCCTGGACAGCCGGGGCCGGGCGGTGATCCGGCAGGATAAATGCGCCGGCTGCGGCCGCTGCCTGGGAGCCTGCCGCTTTGGGGCCATCCGTTTTCAGTGGACCAGCGCCAAGGACGTGCTGAATCAAAAGATCGCCGAATACGCCAAGGCGGTGGTCCAGGACCGGCCTTCCTTTCATATCAGCCTGGTGATCGACATTTCCCCCTCCTGCGACTGCATGCCTTTTAACGATCTGCCGATTATCCCGGACGTGGGCTTTCTGGCTTCCTTTGACCCGGTGGCCCTGGATCAGGCCTGCGCCGACCTGGCCTGCGCCCAGCCGGTGATCCCCGGCAGCAAGGGGGCGGAGTGTCCGGCGGATCCGGAACATCCCGGCCAGGATCATTTCTGCCGGGTAAACCCCGGCACCGACTGGCGCACCTGCCTGGAGCATGGCGAAAAAATCGGGCTGGGCAGCCGGAAATACGAGCTGATCCGGGTGGAATGAAGAAAAAAGTTCACAGAATGTTCATCATATAGGGGGCTTTTTTTGCCGGTTCCTTCGCTTTCCTTTAGCAAAAAGCTCTATTCTATGATAAAATAGACCTGATCTTTTTGAGGATCGACTGATTTCCTGCGGAAAGGATAGGTTCCGTGAAAAAATTCGACAGAAAAAAGATCCGGCTGGGGGCGGGAATTTTGCTTTTGAGCCTCAGTTTGTTCGGCCTGCCGGTCCTGGCCGGCGAGGTGCTGCTGACCAAAGGAGGCCTGGACAATCTGTTGCAGAGATACCTGCTGCCCAAAGAGCAGCAGATCGAGAGCCTAAACAGCCGGGCTCAGACCCTGGAAGCCAGCCTGCAAAACCTGGAGAGCCTTACGGTCAGCCGGTTGCTGCTCTGGCCGGAAAAAACCACCGCTCAGCTGTACGCCCCGGGCAGTGAAAATGCCGAGACCCGCAGCCTGGACGTGCCGCCCCAGATCATTGACGGCCGGACCATGGTGCCGCTGCGCTTTATCGGCGATGTGCTGGGAGCTTCTGTGGAGTGGAACGGCCAGACCCGGCAGATCAGCTATGTTACCAAAGACCGCAGTATCCTGCTGACCCTGGATAAAACCGCCGCCGTCTTAAACGGCACGGCGGCGGAGATGGATGTAGCCCCCGCCAGCATCGGCGGCCGGACCATGGTGCCGGTGCGTTTCGTCAGCCAATGGCTGGGCGCGGCGGTAAGCTGGGACGGCGCGACCCGGACCGTGGAAGTGAAATACTACAATCATGCTTTGGAGGGCGATCAATGAGCGCCAAAGACAGTTTTGCCACAGAGGAATTCCCTCTGGATCAGATTAAACACCACCTGTCCCGGCGGGAAGGGAAGGCCGGGCCGGCTGCCGGCGGGTCCGGTTTTGCCGCCAACAGGCCCGGATCCGGCAGCGGCCGGTCTGCCGCCGGTGGATCCGCCGCTAAAGCCCCGGCCAGTGGGGATCCTCTGGAAGCGGCGGCTTTGGCGGCTCAGGCCACGGCGGCTTCCGCGCTTGCTCAAAATCCGGAGCTGGCGGTGGCGGCAGAGGAGGGAGCCGAGGCTTACCGCAAGGGTGGGCCGATAAAAGCCGACTTCTTTGACCTGCCCCCCCTGGAGCGGGTAAATAAGCGGGAGATCAAAAAAGGACTGGAGGTCTGGAAGATACTTTTCGGCGTCCTGATCTGCCTTTTGTTCGCCATGGGTTCCTATTTTGCCGGCCAGGTTTACGGGGCCACCCTGATCCCCGAGGGAGAAGGGCTTTTGATCGACCCGGAAACCGGCTTTACCTCCCCGATAGGCGAGGGGGAGGAGGGGGGCGCCGGCGGCACGCAGATCCCCAAGATCCTGACTGTGCTGCTGATGGGCGTGGACCAGCGGGACCCCAATGAACTGGCCCGGGCCGACGTGGCGATTCTGGCCTCCATGAACCTGGATACCAAAGAGATCGACCTGATCTCCATTCCCCGGGATACCCGGGCGGCCATCGCCGGCACCGACGTCACCAGAAAGATTAACTATGCCCACGCCACCGGCGGGGCCGAGCGGATGAAGCAGACCGTGGAAAACCTGCTGGGCGTGAATGTGCATTATTACGTGGAAGTAAACTTCAAGGGCTTCAGCAAATGTATCGATCTTTTAGGCGGCGTAAACTATAACGTGGAAAGGCGGATGTATCTGCCGGATGAAGGCATCGATCTGATGCCGGGACAGCAGAAGCTGACCGGGGACAAGGCCCTGCAGTATGTACGCTGGCGGGGAGACCCCACGGCGGATATCGGCCGGATCGGCCGCCAGCAGAAGTTCCTGGAAGCTTTGATGAAGCAGGCCTTCAGCGTGGCCGCGATCCCCAAGCTGCCCGGTTTGGTTTCTTCCCTGATGGAAAATCTCACCACCGATATGACCGCCGCCCAGATGGTGGCCCTGGCCACGGAGTTCAGCGATATGAGCAAGGTCAACCTGGAGACGGTGATGCTGCCCGGCGACGCCAAGACCATCAGCGGCGCTTCTTATTGGGTGCTGGACGAGGCTGCGGTAAAGCAGCTGATCCAGGAGGTATTCGCCGCCCCGGCTCTGGACGCCGGGAAATTGACAGGCCAGGAAGCCGGAGAAGCAGACGGGCAGAGCAGCGACGCGGCCTAGACAGAGCCGGCCGGGGGATGCGGGATAATCAGAATTTCAGTCCGTTTCATCCTGGCCGGATCCATGTTCTTACTAACTGTAAGGTGGATTTTTGCAAGCGGTAAGGTGACGCTTTTTTCCAAATCAAAAATGTTTAGATCTTAGATCAAAATAGTGAAAATATCCTGAATTCATGCCGCTGCGCGGGAACTTCCAGGCCCCGGGGCTGAACGTGGAGCACGGAACCGCAAAAGGAATTTTTGTCAGTGATGAAAAAAGCCCGTCTTTTGACGGGCGGCATTGGCAGCCGTCGGCAGCTCATGGTAAAATGAAGAAGAGTTGTCGCTTAGGCGGCCGGTTCACTTCCCCGAGGGGAGGTGATGCCTATGGTGAGTTGGCTTGAGCTTTTTGCTCTGTTAACTTTCCTGGTGGCATTTGCCAATTACTTAAAACGGTTTAAGTAAACGGAAAACCGCCGTTGCCGGCGGTTTTCCGTTTATCAAACTTTCGGAACCTGCCGCTCTTCCAGAAGCGACAACTCCTTTTTGTAATTCTATGATAACATAAAGCATTTTATACATCAAGGCCGTTTTTGCCTGTCAAAATTCCGCCAATTGAATAAAGAATGATATAATGAGCAAAGCGAATCACACCATAGGGGCACTCAGCAGATCCCCGATAGGCCCCTCAAGCTCCTCAGCAGGGCCCCTCAATGGGGCCCCTCAAGCTCCTCAGCAGGGCCCCTCAATGGGCCCCTTCAATAGCTCCTCAGCAGGGCCCCTCAATGGGCCCCTTTAATAGCTCCTCAACAGGCCCCTCAAGCTCCTCAACAGGCCCCTCAAGCTCCTCAAGGCTGATGACCTATGTTTACCGGAAAATCGCTTTGTTTTTAAAGCGAATCCCGGTAAAATCCGCCCAAAGGGCAGATTTTACTTTGGTGACGGTACTTTAGCCCTGTTTTTAGCGGGGATTTCGCAAATCTGTCCTTGATACAGGGACAGAGCGAAGGAATATCTTCTCCCGGAGAGCCTTTGAAAAAATTTACCGGGATTTGCAGAAAAAACATGATAAAATCCCGGTAAACAAAGCTGAGTTGTTTTTCCTTCTTCGGCCAACGGGCACTGACCGAAAATTATAATAAGCGGAGCGAATTACATCATAATTTACCTTACGTGGCGGGCCGAGCGGTTAGCGGCAAGTAAAGAGCAGGCCGAGTCGGGAGCAGAATTCATGGTATAATAAGCGGCAAATTTTTGCCTAAAATAAAGACAAAAATCGATGCGGGAGGAACGGATGGCCATCATAGAACGGGACTTTTATCTGCGCGACACCCTTACTGTGGCCCGGGAGCTTTTGGGCCAGGTGCTGGTGATGGAAAGCCCTGAGGGGACCGTCAAAGGCCGGATCGTGGAGACGGAAGCCTATATCGGGCCCATGGACGCGGCGGCCCATTCCTATAAGCACCGGGGCCGGGACGGCGGCCGGACGGCGGTGCAGTACGGCCCGGGCGGGCACGCCTATGTATATCTGATTTATGGCATGTACTATTGCATGAATATCGTCACCCGGGAGGAAGGCTTTCCGGAAATGGCCCTGGTGCGGGCCCTGGAGCCTTTGGCAGGAATTCCGCTGATGCAAAAACGGCGGAAGCAGGAAAAGCTCAACGCTTTGTGCAGCGGCCCCGGCAAGCTCTGCCAGGCTTTGGGCATTGACAAAGAGAGCTACGGCGCCGACCTTTGCCGACCGCCTTTTTATGTGGAATGGGGGCCGGACCGGGGATCGGAGCGAATCGCCGTGACGCCCCGCATCAATATCGACTACGCCGGCGAGGCCCGGGAGTACCCCTGGCGGTTTATCCTGGCGGACAGCCCTTATTTATCCGTGAAGGAAAAGCGGGAATTTTAACCGGGGTAAGACTTCGGATGTCTGTTTGCGCCAAGATCGGCCGCTATGCCATGTTTAAATGTCTCAAGGAAGACGCCGGGGAGAAGGTGCCTGCTTGCGGCCGCCTTTTTATCACGGAAACCGGATAAGGCACGTCCGAAATATGTCCAGAATACAGACAGCGGGGAAAGAAGGGTCTGCCGGGTGGGCGCCAGGCGGCTGCAATAAGCGGAGAAGGGGGATCAGAAAAGATGAATCTTGACGACTTTGAAGGTTTTATCGATGAAAAGATCCTTGCCAGGGGCTACGACTATTACGCCGGCGGACGGATAATTTCCTTGGAGGAAACAGAAAAAAAACTGTACCGGGCGGCGGTTCAAGGCAATTGGCCGTATACTGTGGAAGTTGAGCTTGATGATGAGGGCGGCATCCTGGACAGCTGGTGCGATTGCCCCTATGACCTGGGAGAGCATTGCAAGCATCAGGCGGCGGTGTTTTTTGCCTTACGGGAGCTTAAGGAAGACCAGGACCCGGAAAACACGGGTCCGGAAAACACGGGTCCGGAAAACACGGCCCCGGAAAACACGGGTCCGGAAAACACGGCCCCGGAAAGCGTCTTCCCGGCGGCGGGCCCTGAATCAGCCGGGGGTTCCGGTCCGGAGACAAGAAGAACGCCGGATCTGGAAGCCATACTTTCCAAAAGGACAAAGGAAGAACTGGTTCAGTTCCTCCTGAACCTGGCAGTCTGGGATGAACAAATTCAGCGGCGGATCCAACTGGATTTTGAAGAGGGTGACGACAAAGAGGAAATTGCCAGAGCCGTGGCCCTGATCCGGGTCTGCATCGAAAACCATGCGGACCGGCAGGGCTTTGTGCGCTACGGCGATACTTTTGAGGCGGTCAGGGGCGCTGAAATGGTGCTGGAAAAGGCCCGGAGCGTTTTGGAAAAAAAGAAAAGCCTCCAGGCTCTGGCCCTTGGTCTTTGCGTCGCCCATGAGATGATGCGGCTGCTGGGCCGGGCCGACGATTCCGGCGGTGTGGTGGGAGAGGTAATCAGCGAAAGCTTTGGCTTCATTGTCGAAATAGTTGGGACTGAAGGGTTGACTCCGGCAGAAAAAGAGAGCATTTTCCAAACGCTGCTGAAAGAAGCGGCAAATAAGCGGTATACTAACTGGAGCAACTGGCGGCTGGAACTCCTGGAAATTTCCGCCACCCTGGCGGATACGCCGGCCTCCCGAAAAAAACTGGAAAAAGATTTAGATAAGCTGGCGGAAAAAGGAAAAGAGGATACCTGGGCCGGAAGATCCTTTGCGGAAAAAGTGGAGCTTATCCGGTACCGAATGATCCTGCAATACGAAGGACAAGAAAAGGCCTGTGAGTTTATCCGGCGAAACCTTCGGTACCCGGCCTTCAGGAAAATGGCCGTTGAAGGCGCTCTGGCGGGAAAGGATTATGAGGAAGTCATCCGGCTTTCCCGGGAAGGGGAAAAAGAGGATGAGGCCCATGCCAGCCTGGTAAGGCAATGGAAGGAGTATCGGTACAAAGCCTGCCGGCTTGCCGGCAAGCTGGAGGAGACGCGGCAAACCGCCCTGGAGTTTATTCTGGAGGGCAGCTTCAACCATTACCGGGAATTGAAGCAGACCTATGACGCCGCTGAGTGGCCTGCCGTTTATCCCCAAATCATTGCTAGGATGGAAAATCAAAAAAGAAAGTTTTCTTACGTGTATCCGGATATCCTCATCGAGGAGGGGGAAAAGCAAAAGCTTCTGGAATACGTCCGGGAGAATTCATGGGCGGTAGAAATCTATGGCGAGCAGCTTGTCCCTGAATTTCGGGAGGAGGTCTGGGACCTGTATGCGGAATATATTAAGGAAAAGGCCGCCTCAGCCAGGGACCGGCAGGAGTATCGGGAGGTATGCGCCATTATCCGCAAGCTGAAAAAAAACGGCGGCGAAGAGTGTGCGGCGGAAATCAAAGAAAAGCTTTTGGGCCGATATAGCGACCGGCCCGCTTTCAAGGATGAGCTGTCAAAGGTATAGGCAACAGGTTCCGTCAGGCCGGAGAATGAGTTTTGGCGAAAGCAAAAGCCTGACCGGCAAAGGGGACAAGCCGGAAAGAAAAAAGAAGAAAAGAGAATGAACCGAGGAAAAAACGAAAGAAAAAACTGAGGAAAGGCCGAGGAAAAGAGATGGGACGAAGCATCTCCAAAGTCAATATTTTAGGGTTCCCGGTGTCCAGGCTATCCATGGCGGATACTGTGGCTTACCTGGCCGAAAAGGTAGAAGAAGGCCGAAGCGGGCCGGCCGAAGCCGCCGGCGGCCCCGGCGTCCAGGACCCGGCGGCTGGTACGGATGCCGGAAGAATTTCCGAGGGCGCCGGCAGCGGCGAAACAGCGGTTGGCGGCGAAAGAACGGCCAGGGGCGAAAAAGCGGCAGCCGGGGAAGCAGCCGCCGGAGAAATAGGAGCGGCCGGAGAAGCCCTTGGACAAGGGGCAGGCAGAGCGGCGCAGCGTATCGGCTGCCTGCCTCTGCGGGTAGTGACCGCCAATGCGGAAATCCTTTACGCCGCGTCGCGAAACGCCGCCCAGGCGGAGCTTTTGCACAGCGCTCATCTGATCACTGCCGACGGCGTGGGGACGGTGAAGGCCGCCCGGCAGCTGGGCAGTCCCGGGGTGGAGCGGGTTACGGGAGTGGACCTGCTCTGGCGGCTTTGCGCCGAAGCAGCCCGGCGGGGCTGGGGCGTGTACCTTCTGGGGGCGGCCGAGGAATCCGTGGCCGGCACGGCGGAGCGGCTGAAGCGGGAATGGCCCCAACTGCGGCTGCTGGGCTGGCATAACGGTTATTTTGATAAGGAAGAAGAAAAGAAGATCCTGGAGGAAATCAGCGGGCTGAAGCCGGAGCTGCTGTTTGTGGCCCTGGGCTTTCCCCGGCAGGATCTTTTTGTGGAGGAAAACCGGCAGCGGCTGGGCGCGGGCCTTTGCATGGGCGTAGGCGGCTCCTTCGACGTCTTGAGCGGCCGGGTGAAGCGGGCTCCCCGCTGGATCCAGAAAATCGGCATGGAATGGGCCTACCGTTTTGCGCAGAACCCTAAACGGCTGGGTCGTTTTTGGGCTTTGCCCCGGTTTGCCCTGGCGGTAAAACGCCAGGCAAAAGAATCGGAACGATAGAAGGAAAGAAAGAAGAGATGGAAGGCAAAAAAGAAGAGATAGAAGGCAAAAAAGAAGGCAAAAGAAAAAGAAGGATGAAAAAAGCGGAACGGGCCAGCGAATAAGCGGAGGACAAGCCGGACAGTGAGATAGGGCTGCCGGTAACGGAATTGCAAAATGTAGAAAAATAATTTGACAAAATGCAATAAAATAGGAACGGGCAAGAAGAGACGGCGGAGTTGCCGTCTTTTTTTAATCATCGGGGAAACGATCCGGGGCGCTGCCTTTAATTGAGCTTGATCCGGGATCTTGCGCTTCAACCGGCAAAGTCGGGTCCGATGGTTCCTTGCCGCAAATTCGGACCAGGGCGGAGGCGTTTATGATGCTGATCAATTTTACCTTCAGGAACTACCGCTCCTTTCGGGAGGAAACCTGCCTTAGCCTGGCGGCCACGGCCAAATGCGGCCAGTCGGAACGGGTGCTGACGGTGGACCGGCGGCGGCTTTTGGGGGCCGCGGCGATTTTTGGACCCAACGGCGCCGGCAAAAGCAATGTCTTGGGGGCCCTGGCCTTTATGGCCCGCTGCGTTTTGGGCTCGGCGGAAAGGGGCTGCCTGCGGCCGGAGGGATTTGGCTTTGGGGACCGCGCTCCTCAGACCCGGGACGAGGGGGGCGGCGGCGCCGGCAGCGGCGGCAGAGCGGCGGAAGAAAGGCCGGAAGGACTTATTGGCGTAACCATGAAGGGTCTGGGAAATAAGGAGCGCGAGCCGGGCGGGGCGGAAGCCGGCTTGGAAGCGGCAAGCCTTTTTGAGGTGGAGTTTATCGCCGCAGACAGCTGCCGGCGGGAGATTTACAAATATGGATTTGTGCTGGAGGAAGGGGGCGTGGCGGAAGAATGGCTGAGCCGGCGGGCCCGCTACTCCGGCCAGGAAAAAATCTTGTTTCAGCGCAAAGGGCTGAAGCTGGACTGCTCCGCCGTTTTAATCAGCCGGCGTTACCGGGAGCTGGCGCTGTTTCAGGAGGCCATCCGGCAGCGCCTGAATGAAAACTGCCTGCTGCTTTCTTTGGCTCCCCTGCTGGGTGAGGGGACCTTGGTCCAGGTATATACTTGGTTTTTGCATTGGGATTTTGCCTGCCTGCAGTCGGCGCCGGAGCTGGCGGAGCTGAAAGGCCAGACCCTGGGAGAAATGGCCGGAGACGAAGAAATGCTGCGGCGGGCCGCGGCATTTCTCCGAAGCTTTGACGGCAGCGTGGCGGAAGTGCGAACCGAAGCCGATTTTGTCATTATACACCGGCAGGGGACCACCGGCGGCCGGATTTCCGTACCCTGGCGGGAGGAAAGCGCCGGTCTGCGGACCCTGCTTTTATTGTATCCCCGGCTGCGTTTTGTACTGGAGGGCGGCGGCCTGCTGGCGGTGGACGGCCTGGGAGGACAACTTCATCCCCGGGCTTTGGGGGAGCTTTTGCGGCTCTTTGGCGACCGGGAACAAAATCCCCGCTGCGCCCAGCTGATTTTTACCTCTCATGACGTCTGGCAGATCTATAACGACGCCTTGCGGCAGGATCAGGTGTGGCTGGCGGAGAAAGATGAGGACGGCGGCACCGTTCTGTATTCCCTGGCGGATTTCGCCGAGGACAGCCGGCGGAACTACTATTTCCGGCGTACCGGCAGCTATTGCCGACGGTATATGGCCGGGGAGTTTGGCGGGGCGCCGGAGACGGGGCGGCTTTCCATCGGCGGCCAGGGGGAGAGGGCGGCGGAGGAAGAAAGGCAGTAGGAAGACAGGAGGAAAGACAGAAAAAGGCCTGCCGGATAAGATGAGCCAGGGGAGGTCAGGGGGACAGATGTAAAGGTAAGGGTAAAAGTAAAGGCAGAAGCTTTGTTCATGGGGCAGGTTTTTATTATACTAAAGGCAACGGGAATCAAATATACATGATTATGTGATTTTTAATCACTATTTTATCATAAAAGTGTGATTTTATTGACGGTTATCCACACCGTGGCCGGAACGAGAAAGAGGGCAAAGGCAGGAAAAGGGAAGAGCTTGGCGAAAAAGGTAAAGAATTGACGGAGCAAACGGGAGTGTCGCCTATGTTTGACAACGAGGACCTGGAACGTATCAGTATAACGAAGCTGACGGATTTACTGAACCGCAGCCCCCGGCTGGTGGGGGATTTCAAGCGGGAGGATAAAACTCCTTGCTGGGACGGGGAAATCCGGCTGTATAAGAACACGCCCAAAACCAACGCCAACTATATCGGGCCCATACGGGTGCAGGTAAAAAGCCATTGGGTAAAAGAACCGGAAAAGCTGGATAAAGAAAAAGTGGCGGAGCTTTTACGGCTGGAGGACCTGCGGAAGTATGAGGGGGACGGCGGCGTATTATACTTTGTGGCCTTGATCCACGACCATGACCGCTATCGTTTTTATTACGCCGCCCTTTTGCCTTACGACCTGAAAAAGCTGCTGAAGCAAAGTGCGCAAAAGAGCCGGAGCGGAAAGAAAAGCGTAACCATGAAGGCCCTGCCCCGGGAGTATGAAAAACTCGAAGAGATATGCTGGAACTTCAGGCTGAACCGGAAAATGCAGTTCGGCACAGTGGAGGCCAGTCCAACGCTGAGGGCGGGGCAGCCCGGCCTGACCAACTTTGAGCGCTACTCCTCGGCTTTTGTGGAAGTGAGACGCCGGGAGGAAAATGAAACCCCCTGGCCGGGGTTTTTCGGCAAAGAGCTGTATCTTTACGGCGACCTGGCAGGAGGAAAAATCAAGGTGCCGCTGAAAAAGGTCATCGTGGAAATCCTTCAGGTGCCTCATGCCCCCCTGACGGTAAAGGTCAACGGGGAAGGATTTTTCGACCGGGTGGATCTGGAAGTGCTGGCAGGAGGATATCGCTTCCGTTTCGGCGGCTGTTTTACGGCGGATACGGTGCAAAAGAAGCTGTCCTACCAGCTCCGGGGCGGGCTGAATCAAAGGATCCGGGCCGCCCGCTGTGTATTGGCGATGGGCGGCGCCTGCAGGCTGGAAATCGGCGGCAGCCTTTTTGAATTCAACGGCTTCAGCCAAAAGCAGATCCGGGAAGTGTCGAAATTCCTGGAGGGAATGGAACGCATGGAGCGGATGCTGGCTTACTACGGAGTAAAAGAAGAATTAAATTACGATCTTTTGCTGGAGGAAAAAACCGGCCGGATGAAAGAAAGGGAAAGGGCTTTTCTGCAGGTTTTAGATCTGGCCTGGCAAAATGAAGGAGTCATCAAGCTGGAGCAGAAGGAGCTGCCCTTTCTGGTACGAAAAAACCTGGGAAACCTGGCCTTGTGCCTGGCCATGGAGCGGCTTCCCGAACTGGGGGAAAGAACCTATCGCATCAGCTGCGCCTTTGCCGATAAAAAATGGGACTGCCGGGTGGAGCGGGAGGATATCGGCCAGGTGGCCATCAGCCCGTATCTGCTTATTGACCGGTCCGGTTATGCCGAACTTTCGAATATCGACTACGATGTATTGGAAAAGGATTTATTGTCCATAGAACCTACGGAATACTATCTGGACCGGTTGAACCTGACGCTTCTGGATATGCTGGGAGCCTATGACCAAAAGCCCCGGCCGGAACTTTTGACCGTTTGTGAAAGCGTGGGGCGGCATCTGGTGCGGCAGCGGGGCCGGCCGGAGGAAGAACTGAATTATTTCCAGTGCCTGGCCCGCAAAGGCTCCTTGCCGGCAGAGGCCCGGGAGCGGCTTTACCGCCTGCGGCGGGAGACTGAGCAAAGAGCCGGCGGTACGGAAAAAGAAAAAGGCAGCCCTGGCACCGGAGTGCCATGGGCCGCCTTGCAGCTGGGAATCGCTATTCTATTGGGGAATGACCAGGATTGCGAGTATTATTATGGGCTGCTGAGTCCTGAGGAGCAGGAGGGGTTCCGGCAGTTTCCGATTTGGCGGCTGCGGGGATGACACGATTTGCCTGTATTGTTTGCCATTATTTTAGCGGCATGTTAAACTTGCAAGGTGAGAATGGGTTTTTCGGATAAAGAATGACAAGCGGAGTGAATCAGCATGCAGTTTAACAGCGCGACATTTATTTTTCTTTTCCTTCCCTTAACAATTGGATTATATTATTTTGTTTTCAAAAAAACGTCTCTGCGGAATTGTTTTCTTTTTATCGCCAGCTTAGCATTTTATTCTTGGCAAGAACCGTATTATGTTTTTCTGCTGCTCTTTGTCATTCTGGCTGATTATCGTTTCGCTTTGAAAATTGAGAAGATTAAGGTCGGGGATAAGAAGAAAGCAAAAAAAATTACTGTCCTTGCTGTTTTGATCAATGTCTGTTTGCTTGTTGTATTTAAATATTCCGGCTTTATTATTTCAAACTCGAACCGTATTATCAATTTGTCGCTAAGTGTACCTAAATTTTCTTTTCCTTTAGGGCTTTCCTTTTATCTGTTTCAGTCAATATCTTATTTGATCGATGTTTATCGGGGGAAAGGTGAGGCCCAGAAAAGCTTTGTGGACGCAGGCATATTGATTGCCTTTTTCCCAAGGCTTTTGTCAGGGCCTTTGGTGCGTTGCGAAGAAGAGCAGAGGGCGATTAAAGGAGAGGGAAAAGAGGATCTTAGTGGCGGGTTAAAAAGATTTATTGTTGGCTTGGCGAAAAAAATGTTAATAGCCGATCAGCTTTCCTTAATTGCCAACGAGGCATTTAAAATTACAAATTTGGGGAAATTATCCGTTTCATTTGCCTGGATTGGCGCAATTGCCTTTACTTTGCAGATTTATTATGATTTTTCCGGTTACTCGGATATGGCAATCGGCATAGGGCGGATTTTTGGATTTTCTTTCCCCGAGAATTTCAATTATCCATACATCGCGAAATCAATGACTGACTTTTGGCGGCGGTGGCACATTTCGTTAAGCAACTGGTTCAAAGAGTATATTTACATCCCCCTGGGCGGTTCCCGGTGCCGGGCCGATAAACAGGTAAGAAATCTTTTCATTGTCTGGCTTTTAACCGGCATATGGCATGGGGCCAGTTGGAATTTTATCGGTTGGGGACTATTGCATTTTTTCCTGCTGTTAATAGAAAAATATATGATTAAACCGGAGAAATTCAAAAAACCGGTTGCTCAGATCATATATCGGTTATATGTTATAATTGCGATTATCGGAACCTTCGCGGTATTCAGAGGGATAGGCGTAAAGAATACGATTCAGTATGGATTAGCGATGTTTGGCCTTACCCACAATGTATTGGTCGATGCTACGGCAGTAATGTATGCTATAGAAAACAAGGTGCTATTTGTAATCGCCTGTTTAGGAGTTACCCCTGTTATTCCCTGGATAAAAAAGAAGCTCCCCCGGAGAGAAGCTTTGACGATCTATTCTGCTGCTAAAATGATTCAGTGGATTATATTGGGCATGTTGGTTGTATTTTGTGTTGCTAAAATCAAAAGAATGACGTACAGCCCATTTATTTATTTTGGCTTTTAGGGAGGATTAAATGAGGCTAAGGAATCTATCTAAGGAAAATAGAATAATTATTATTTTTTCTGTACTCTATCTTTCTATTCTTTTATTAGGCGGGCTAAATTTGAATTTTGCCCATCTAGAAGATATTAAAGTGTCAGTAGAAAAAAGAATAATAAATAAGTTGCCATTTGAAACATTTTTTATTAATGCGGATGGATTTCTGAACCGGGTTTTAGGTAAGAATATCACAGACGGGTCAGGCCGGACGGTTGTGAGGGATAGTAAGGGGTATCTTCATACATTGGATACAAAGGCTGAGGGCCTAGAAGGAAAAGCCGGGAAAATAAACTGCCTCGGAAAATATTCAATGATGAAAGGGGCAGAATTTTTATATGTTCAGGCGCCATTTAAGGCTGATACAAATAAGGAATTATTGCCTGCTTATGTTGAAGATTTCTCAAGGGAGAATACAGATAGCTTCTTGGAATATTTAAATCATATGGGAACGGAAATATTGGATTTAAGAGAGTACATTACCCCGGAAGACTTTTATAAGACCGATCATCATTGGAAGATAGAGACAGCGTTTATGGCGGCAGATAAAACGATAGATTTTTTTCTTGAGAAGGGAAACATAAAAGAAAAAAGCAATTTGAAAGAAAAAATAAAATCGATTAATTATCCTCAAAGCTTTGTAGGCTCGCTGGGAAGAAGAACTGGTGAAGGCTATTCGGGAAGAGATGATTTTGTATATTTATTTCCTGAATATGAAACAAAGTATAAGTTTAAACATATCGTTGGTGAAGAAATCGTATTGGAGAAAGAAGGAGAGTTTAAAGAAGCTTTAATCAGCAATCCCGCTGATTCTGATTATTATTGCAGTTATTTAAATAATGCGTATTGCGAAATGGTCATCAAGAATGAACTGGCCCCCTGTGATCAGCGGGTCCTTATTATAGCCGACTCCTTTGGCAGGCCATATTCAGCATTCTTAAGCCTATATTTCCAAAGCATTGTATCTGTGGATCCCCAGGAAGGGCGCTTTCAAAAAGATATTTATCAATATATTGATGAATATAAACCGGATATTGTCTTGATGCTGATTTTCGGCGGGGAATTTAATGCGGACAAGGTTTTTGAATTAGGAGTTATTCCAGAAGCGGTAGGGGTTTCGCGATCCGAGTGGGAGGGTGCTTATGTTGAGCTTCTGAACCAATTGATAAATACTGCTGACGAAGGCAGCATTTATCAATCTTTGGAATCGTTATGTTCAACACACCAGGAAGCAGCTAAGGTACTGGAAAGTGAACTGATCCGATACAAAAAGCAGCCAAATGAGGAAAGCTTAAAAATTATCAGAGCATGTGTGAGTTATTTGATAGACCATAAGGATGATAATTCTGATGGAGAGCCCGGCTGGGGTATGAAGGAATCCTGGGATGCATTTAGCGATGGCAGCATAAATCCAGAAGACCATGTATATGCAACACAAATTTCAGATGTATGTTCAGCTTTGCTGCAAGTAGTAGGAAAAGATATCGTGTCACCTGAAATGGAAAAAGAAATTATAGACATCCTATGCGATATTACAATAATTTGGAATACAAAATACTGGACAGAAGATAAATGGGGGGCATATTATTGGTATAGTACTTCTGAGTGCGATAAGATTAATGTTACCAATACATCTGCCCAATTGGCCGGCACTTTTTCTAAAGTAATTGTAAGATTAGCTGCTTATTTTGATGAGGATATTTTAAACATGGTCAGGGCAAGGATCGACCAAGCGATTCTTACAATAATTAAAAATGTCGAGATATCAAGCGAAGGATTCCCGATTTGGCAGTATATTTATAATGGTCAAGCTTCATCGTATAATGATATTGTACATCATGCTTTTATCGTGAATGGCTTGTTAGGCTATATGGATAGCTTTGGAGATGGGAAGATTTCCTGGGCGAGAGAAAGTCTTATAAGGCCCCTGGTGATGATTGGTGAAAATCACGAGCCCGCAAGCTCATTATATAGAATGTTTGACTGTGAGGCCATATCTTATCTATCTGATCACAGAGCAAAACAGTTAATGATTTTAACTTGGATGGTGTACAAATATGATATTTCATTGAAACAAATATCATCAGAAGATATAGAGAGCCAAGGAGCTCCTTTGAGGCAGCAAACATTCTTCTTAAAGGGGCTAGCGGAGTACATATACCGATAGAGAGTCGGTAGAAAAATATTGTAACCTTCGCAGTATTTAAGGGGATAGGAGCAATACGATTCAGTACATGTTAGCGATGTTTGCTCTCACCCATAATTGGCAGATGCTACGCAGTGATGTACGATACAGAAAACAAGGTGTTCTTTGTAATCGCTTTTTTAGCGACCACCTTTGTTATTCCGTGGATAAAAAAGAAGCTTCCCGGGATGGAAGCTTTGGCGGTTTATCCTGTTGCCAAAATGATTTAGTGGATTGTATTAGATATGTTGGTTTTATTCTGTATCGCTAAGCTAAAAAGGGTGAGAAAAGGGAGGAGAATTTGACGAAGCTTTAATCGGAGATTAACTGATATTGATATTTTGATAAATATATCTTGTATTTATGTGATTCTTGGTGGGGAATTTAATGCGGATGAAGTTTTTAAATTAGGAACTATTCCGGGAGCAGGACTTTCGTAAGCGAAGTAAGAAGGGTAACAATTATGATAGCACATAAACGAAAGGAATTAAAATGGAAAAAATAAAGTTATTATTAGATAAGATAAATTGGGGATATATAATTGCAGGCTCTTTTGTTATTAATATACTAGCGAATTGGATCCTTTTTTATTTTGGATTACTGGGTTCAGAGAAAAATCACATAAGATCAATTATTTTTGTTGTTATTTCTTTATTATATTTTTTCATCGTAGGTGTAAAAGGAATCGAGTGTTTTATAGAAAATAAAAATAAGAGAAAGGAAATCCTTTTAAGTTCAGTTCTGCCGTTTTTTTTTATTGCGTGCTTTATAATTGCAATTTCAAGATATGGCTTAAAAGGCTTGGTTTACGAGCAGCTAAAATTATTTGGAATTTATGGATTAAGCGCTTATGCTTCAGGTATATTAACTGCGGTATATTATAAAGAAGATGTCTTGGAAAAGTTTGAGAAAATTAACTTGATAATGTTGTTTCCGGGGATTTTCACTTTTTTCTATTATATTATTACAGGATCAAGGAATCTAGGCGTAATGAATTATATGAATATCGCGTATTCATTTTTACCTTTTTTATTTGCGGAATTAATTAATTATGTTCGAGAAACGCCTTTATTAGAGCTGAAATTAAAGAAAAAGGTGAATATATATAGATTGCTCGTAATCTCATTATACTGGGTAATTATAATTGGTTCAGGAACTAGGGGAGCAATATTCAGTACTTTGGGATTTATAATCCTCCTTTTAATGTATACCCTATGGGCAAAAAAACATATCAAAAACTCATTGATATCATGCTGTATTATAGTAATAATTTTTTTCATAAGCATGACAGGGACCAAATTACCTGGGGCGGAACGTATGCATGCTTATTTGAAAAATTTATCCACCGGGGAAATAAGCACATCAAATGAGCAAAAAGAAGTATATGAAAATTTAAAAAAAGAAATTATAGATAAAAGTGCAGAAAAAAAGATAAAAGATAATTCAGATGAAGAAGAAGTTGTAATAGAAAAACCTAAAGATGTTTCTGGAATTAAGGATCGAAAGACTCTATATAAATTAGCATTTCTTGAAGCAAGATCAAATTTATGGGGTTTAGGTCCAATGGGTTTTTTGAAAAAATATGGAATGTATCCCCATAATATTATCTTTGAGCTATTTAGCGACTTGGGTTTTTTAGTAGGAGGAAGTGGTCTAGTAATAATATTTTCTTTAATAATAAAACTTTTAATATATTGCCGTCAGGATGAGAAAATGGGGTATATGTTTGTTTTCATTTTAGGCAATGCAATTCCGACATTGTTTAGTGGATGTCTATGGTCTTGTTCGATTTTAATGTTTGCAGTATCATATGCCTTTCTATATAAAAGACAAATAAAATTAGCCAGTGACTAATTTTACATCGAAGAATCAAGATGGTATAATATTTAAAAATACATATACGAAGGTTTTTTATGAAAATTAGAAAAGAATGGCTTTTTTTATTTGCCGACGCAATATTAAGTATTATAGCATATTATATTGCTATGTGGCTTCGGTTTGATGGAAATATCCCTCAACTTTATCTGGAAACCTTAAAGTTTAACATGCCAATGGCTGCAGCATCTGTATCTTTATTTGGAGTAATAATCGGATCATACCGTCCGGTTCTGCAATATTTTGGTTTTGCCGATGCTTTCAGGCAATTGCTAACATGTTTATGTTCCATGGGGACATTTTTTTCGTTTAAATATTTAATGTTATGGAATATTTCAGGGTCAATTACCATAATATATTTTGGTTTGGTTTTTGCGTTTACCATAGGAATAAGGCTGTGCCCAAGATTTGCCCACTGGCTATTAATTAAGAAGTCAGGCAATATGCAAAGAACAATTATTATTGGTGCAGGCGCTACCGGCGCAATGGTAATAAAGCGCCTTCAGGAAAGCATTGATGATGATCTCATTCCTTCAATTGCTGTGGATGATGATGGCAAAAAGGTAGGGATGCGGGTGGCCGGGATACCTATAGTAGGAACTCTCGATGAGATAGGTAGCCTGCTAAAAAAGTATAAAATTCAAGTGGCGATTTTAGCTATCCCTTCTATTGAAAGTGATAAATTAACCAAACTCCATCAAGAATGCATAAAAGCAAAAGTAGAATTAAAAGTATTTAGAAATAGCATAGCGATCCAGGAGTTTATTGCAGGTAACAGAAAAGTATTGAAACCGATATCGCTGGAAGATCTATTATTCAGAGAAAGCATAAAGCTGGATAAGGATTTAATTTTTCAATGCCTTAATGAAAAGGTTGTTTTAGTTACAGGGGGGGCTGGTTCAATTGGGAGCGAAATTTGCCGGCAGGCCTTAGAGCATGGCTGTAAAAAACTGATAATCTTTGACATCAATGAAAACGGGCTGTTTGAGATTAATGAAGAGCTTAAAAAAAGGTATCCTCGAGATAAATATGAATTATGTTTAGGGTCGATAAGGGATGTAAAAAGACTGGATTGTGTATTTGGAATTTATAAACCTGATTTAGTCTTTCATGCCGCTGCGCATAAACATGTACCGATGATGGAAGTAAATCCCTTTGAGGCGATAAAGAATAATGTTATTGGCTCAGAAAATGTGTTTCATTCTTGTATAAAATATTGTGCGGAAAAATGCGTATTAATATCCACAGATAAGGCTGTCAACCCCACAAGTGTGATGGGGGCTACTAAGCGTGTAGCCGAACTTTTGGCCCAATGTTTGAATGGACAAGGCTGCATGTTTACCAGTGTACGCTTTGGCAATGTTTTAGGATCAAATGGAAGCGTAATTCCAATATTTGAAAAGCAGATAAAAGTTGGCGGACCGGTTACCGTAACTCATCGGGATATTGAGCGTTACTTCATCACAATCCCTGAGGCTGTTTCTTTAGTAATGATTGCCGCTACCATGGCTGAAGGGGGAGAAATTTTCGTCTTGGATATGGGCAAGCCAATCAGGATATATGATTTGGCCTGTGAAATGATAAGGCTTTCAGGCTATGTGCCGGAAAAAGAGATAAAGATTGAAATTACTGGTTTAAGGCCTGGGGAGAAGATGTATGAAGAGATTTTCTTTGAAAAGGAAAAAGTGAGGAAAACAGAACAAGAGAAGATTTTTGTTATGGAACATCAAAGTATAAATACAGAAGAATTTTACAGTAAGCTAAGTTATATAAAAGAGTTATCATATACAGGCACGGAACAGAAAAGATTAAAAACTGAGTTAATGGAAGCGATTGACTTATAGGGGGAATTCCTTTGAGTAACCCAAGAATTTATTTAGCCTCACCTCATATTTGCGGTAAGGAAATGCAGTATATTCAGCAGGCTTTTGATACTAACTGGATTGCTCCCTTAGGGGCAAATGTGACCGGTTTTGAAGAAGCACTGGAAAAGTATATCAACTATGAGCATGCTTTGGCGCTTTCGTCAGGCACGGCTGCGCTACATTTAGCGTTAAAACTTTGCGGTATAAAAAGTGGGGATAAAGTATTTTGCCAGTCTCTTACTTTTTCCGCCAGTTGTAATCCGATAATATACGAAAATGCAACCCCTGTTTTTATTGATAGTGAGCAAACTACCTGGAATATGGATCCGGACGCGTTGATTAAAGCGATACAGGAATATGGAATTCCCCAAGCGCTAATTGCTGTTGATTTATATGGCACTCCCTGCCAAAGCCATAGGATTGCCGAGATATGTAAAGAGTATGGCATTGCGTTTATTGAGGATGCCGCAGAGGCATTGGGCTCAACAATGAATGGCCAACACGTGGGAACGATAGCTGATTACGCAGTGCTTTCTTTTAATGGCAATAAAATTATTACTACTTCGGGTGGAGGCGCCTTGCTGGTCCATCGCAAAGAAGAAAAAGAGAAGGCTCTTTTTTGGGCGACCCAAGCAAGGGAAAAGAAGCCTTGGTATGAGCATAAAGAATTGGGATATAACTACAGGCTGTCGAATATTTGCGCTGGAATCGGAAGAGGACAACTGTCTGCGCTGGAAGATAGGGTGCAAAAGAAAAGAGAGATTCTAACGCGATACAAAGAAGGATTTGAAGAGATAAAGGAGATCAGCATTAAAAAAGAGGAAGAAGGGGTACGGGCCAATAACTGGCTCAGCACAATACTTATTTCGGATGATTCTTCAATCTCTCCTATGGATATTGTGAATCGACTGGAAGAGGAAAATATTGAAGCCAGGCCGATCTGGAAACCAATGAATATTCAACCGTTTTATAAAAATTATCCTTTTGTTCAGATCGCGAGTACGCCGGTTTGCGAAAGGATATTTAACCGGGGGGTTTGTTTGCCTTCTGATACGAAAATGACGGACGAGCAGCAAAAAAGGATAATAAAATTGATCGAGGATATGTTCTAATGTATAAAAGATTCGGCAAACGTTTAATAGATTTAATTGTAGCTCTTACAGGACTTATTTTATTATCACCCCTGTTTCTTGTGCTGATGATTTTGGTAAGAAAAAATTTGGGAAGCCCGGTATTATTTAAGCAGGCCAGGCCGGGCAAAGATGAAAAGATATTTTTCATGTATAAATTTAGAACAATGACAGATGAGAAAGATGAAAAGGGCAATCTCCTTTCTGATTATATGAGATTAACGAGTTTCGGAAAGAAATTACGGCAAAGCAGTTTAGATGAATTGCCGGAATTATTTAATGTATTGAAAGGAGATATGTCTTTAGTTGGCCCCAGGCCCTTATTAATTCGAGACGCATTTTTTTTTAATGATACACAAAGAAAAAGAGCGGAAGTAAAACCCGGAATAACTGGGCTGGCTCAGGTAAATGGGAGGAATCTAATCAGTTGGGAAGAAAAGCTGGCGTTTGATTGCCGATATGTTGAAAAAATCAACATAATTCAAGATTTTAAAATATTAATTAAAACGATAAAAATTATTTTACTGCAAGAAGGAATTAATGAAGAAGGGAGTGCTTCGTCAACAGATTTTGGAGTCTATCTATATAATTCAGGTAGAATAAATGAGGAAACCTTGAAAAGGGGAACACAGCAAGAAAATTTAATTATACACTCATACAAAAAACATGATGGGAAGCAAAGCAGTGAAAAAAAATATTTGGATTTTTAATCATTATGGTTGTACTCCTTGTACAGGAAGGCTATTAAGACATTATTACTTTGGTAAAAATTTAATCCAACGCAATCGAGAAGTAACAGTATTTTCCTCTAACCAGTTACATTATTTAGGAAAGACATTTGATACGGAAGGAAAGCTATATAAAGAAAAAAGTGATGAAGGAGTACCCTTTGTTTTTATAAATACACCAAAATACTTTGATAATGGACTAAAGCGTGTTATCAATATGGTGTCATATATGATGAAGTTATTTATTGTAACAAAGGAATATGCGGAATCTCATAAATCGAAACCTGATGTGATAATTGCATCTTCACCACAGCCGTTAACGTGTATATCGGGTATATTTATAGCTCGAAGATATAAGGTGCCCTGCATAATAGAAATACGTGATTTATGGCCCGAATCATTAATTGAATACGGGAAGTTAAAGAAAGGCAGCATGTTGGCTAATCTTTTATATAAAGGAGAAAAATGGATATACAAGAAGGCTGATAAAATTATTTTTACGTTCGAAGGCGGTAAAGATTATATCAAAGAACGTGGCTGGGAAAATAAGATTCCTTTAGAAAAGGTGTTTTATATTAATAATGGAATAAACCTTCAAGAGTTCAATGAACAGTCAAAGACATTCAGTATTACTGATCCGGATCTGGATAATGAAAAAACCTTTAAGGTGGTATATTGTGGCTCTATTCGCCAAGTAAATAATGTAGGAGCTATTATAGATGTTGCGGAGGAGCTTAGAAAAAACGAAAGCGGAAAAGAAATTCGTTTTTTGATTTGGGGCTCGGGCACGGAAGAAGAGGAGTTAAAAGGATTAGTTAATGAAAGAAACCTTGCCAATATTGTATTTAAAGGTCAAATTGAAAAAAAATACATACCTTATATTTTAAGCAAAAGTAATTTAAATCTTATGCATGGTCGTTTAACGGGACTTCTAAGATTTGGCTGCAGCCCCAATAAATTGTTTGATTACTTTGCAGCCGGGAAACCTATATTATCTGACATACCAAGCAATTATGATTTAATAAAAAAATATAACTGCGGTATTGTTATTGATGATGGAACGGTACAAAATCTTGCGGATGCAATCGTGAAAGTTGTAAGATTAGATGAAAAAAGCTATGGAGAAATGTGCGGAAACGCAAAGAGGGCTGCCGGAGATTATGATTTTAAAAAATTAACCGATAAACTAATTAAAGTCATAGAAAGCGGAGAATGCAAATTATCATGAAGATTAAAGATATATTGGATTTTCTATATAAGAGGCAAATTAAGTATTCATTGTGGGGGGATGAAGAAGCCGAAATCTTGGGTTTTTGTTCCCTGAATCAACCGAAAAGGGAGTGCCTTACCTGGATAAAACATATTAATACCTTTGATTTTACTGCTCTCGAAAAAGTATCTGGGTTAACAGTGGTATGTGCTTTTTCTGAAAGAGCTTTATCTAATCAAATCAATTTCATTCAAGTTGAGGGCGACCTCAAAAAGATCTTTTTTTCTATCTTAGAAATCTTTTTTCCTTTAAAGAAGTATTTTTCTTCTGGGATAGGGAGTAATTCTGTTGTTCTTACATCAAAAATAGGGGGAAATGTATTTATCGGTAATAATTGCAATATAGATGAAAATGTCACAATTGAAGATAACGTAATGATTTATCATAATGTATCCATTGAAGGTAAAGTTAGTATTGGAAGGGACAGTATTATTGACTCAGGAGTTGTTATTGGCGCAGACGGCTTTGGCTTTTATATTCAAAATGATGGAAATCATAAAAGGGTACCACATTATGGCGGGGTCAGGATTGGCGAACATGTAGAAATTGGAGCAAACAGCTGTATTGATAAAGGCACCATAGATGATACAATTATTGGGAACCATGTGAAAATAGACAAGTTGGTACATATAGCTCATAATGTTATTGTTGAAGATAATGTAATGATCATTGGAGGAGTAGCAGTAGGTGGAAGTTGCCGAATAAAAAAGGGAGCTTATATTGCCCCTAAATCTGTAATTATGAACCAAGTAACGATTGGGGAGGGCAGCTTTGTGGGGATGTGCAGCAATGTGATAAAGGATGTGCCGGATAAGGTAAAAGTTTTTGGTAACCCGGCCAGGATAATTCAGAAGCTTGATTAACGGAGGAAATAAAATGGATGATATAAGAAAGTATAATGAAGTATTTGTAGTGAACTTAAATATTACAGAGGATAAATTACCAGGTCTTACTTACCAATCCATTCCCGAATGGGATTCTGTAGGCCATATGCAATTAATGGCCGCTATTGAGGACGCCTTTGATATCATGCTGGATACGGAGGATATCATCGACTTCAGTTCTTATGATAAGGGAAAAGAAATTCTTGAAAAATACGATGTGAGGTTTTGATCATGACCTTCTACGAAGAACTTGATCGCTATGGGGCTAACATCGCGTTATTTGAAGAAAGCAGATCAATCAGCTATGCCAGTTTGAAAAATGCTACGGAACAATTTGCTCAGCATGTCCCCGCAGGCAAGCTTGTTTTCGTTGTGTGTAAAAACAATGTCGCTACCGTAACAGGATATTTGGGCCTTCTGCAAAAAAAAGCTGTTCCCGCCTTAATTGCTTCAACTTTAGCAAGTGAACTGTTTGACAGTCTGCTGAAGTTGTACAAGCCTGAATATCTTTGGGCGCCGGAAGGGTTTTATCCTGGCAAAATCATCTACAAAACGGAAGGCTATGCCCTGATCTCTACGGGTTATACTCAAGAGGTGGCGCTCCATAAAGATTTAGCGCTGCTGCTGACTACTTCAGGCAGTACCGGCAGCCCCAAATTAGTGCGGCAATCTTATCAAAATATCAGCAGCAATGCCGCGTCAATCGCCGAATATCTTCATATTCAATCTACCGACCGGGCGATAACCACTTTGCCGATGAATTATACTTATGGCCTGTCGATTATCCAAAGCCACCTGCTAATGGGGGCTGCCGTCATTTTAACCGAATGTTCGATTATGGAAAAAGAGTTTTGGCGACTGTTGAAAGAAGAACGGGCCACTACCTTCGGCGGTGTTCCTTATACTTATGAAATGCTGAAAAAGCTTCGGTTTTTAAGGATGGATTTGCCGCATATCCGCTATCTCACCCAAGCGGGAGGCAAGCTGGGAAAAGAGATGCACGCGGAATTTGCCGAAGGACTGAGAGCAAAAGGCATCGACTTTATCGTGATGTATGGTCAGGCAGAGGCCACCGCCAGAATGAGCTATGTACCGGCTGATCAGGCGGCAGAAAAGGCTGGCAGCATCGGCCTGCCGATCCCCGGGGGGAAAATCAGCCTGGTGGATGGGGAAAACCATATTATTGAAACGGCTGATACCGTTGGCGAATTGGTTTATGAGGGCGCCAATGTCACACTGGGCTATGCCAACTGCCCTGAAGATTTGTCTCTGGGGGATGAAAGGCAGGGCGTTTTATTTACCGGTGATATGGCCAAACGGGACGCTGACGGATATTATTATATCGTAGGCCGAAAAAAACGGTTTCTGAAGATGTTTGGCAATCGGGTGAACCTGGATGAATTGGAAGGGTTGCTGCACAAAGACGGCTTTGAAGTAGCCTGCGCTGGAGAAGATGATCATTTGTGCCTTTTTTCGACGCACGATGACGAAGCTCTATTAGTTCAGCGGGCAGCGGAACTGACTGGAATAAACCGCAGCGCTTTCTCTTACCGGCAGATTCCCCGGATCCCCCGCAATGAATCAGGGAAAGTGCTATATTCGCAATTGATTATTGATTAAAGTTAAGGACTTCAGAATGATGGATGTTGAAAAGCTGTTTTCATTACCGCTATATGGATTAACACAGGTAGAAAAAGAGGAGCTCTTTGTTTTGATGCTGAATGAACTGACGGAGCATCATCGGGAGCGCTGCGCTTTATATCGCCAAATAACCGATAAAATACCGGCAGAATATCCCCTGCCGGTTCGCCTGTTTAAAGAATATGATTTGTTGTCTGTTCCTGAAGAAGCCGTGATCAAAACGATGACCTCTTCCGGAACTACCGGCCAGGCCGTATCAAAGATCTATCTGGACCGGGAAACATCTTCCCGGCAAAGCAAAGCTCTGTCTAAAATTGTTTCCGATTTTATCGGGAAGACTCGTTTGCCGATGTTGGTGGTAGATTCCAATGCGGTGTTAAAAAACCGCAATATGTTTTCGGCCCGGGGAGCGGGGATTTTGGGCTTTTCTATGCTGGGACGGGGCATGACCTATGCTTTGGATGAAAAAATGGAATTGGATTTGCCCGTATTAAATCAATTTTGTGAGAAGTATCAAGGCCAGCGGGTGCTGCTCTTTGGATTTACCTTCATGATCTGGCAATACTTTGTGAAAGCTCTCGAATCAGCGGGGGTTAAATTAGACCTGGATGGTGTGCTGATCCATGGCGGCGGCTGGAAAAAACTAAAAGACGAGGCTGTGGATAATGATCTGTTCAAGGCCCGGATAGAAGAAGTCACAGGCATTAAAGAAGTGTATAATTATTACGGTATGGTTGAGCAGACAGGCTCAATTTTCATGGAATGCCCGGCAGGCCATCTGCATGCTTCGGTTTTCTCTGATGTTATCATCCGGGATCCTTTAGATATGTCGGTTAAATCCAGTGGCAAGGGCCTAATACAGTGCAATTCTCTTCTGCCGGTCAGTTATCCGGGACATCGATTGCTGACCGAGGATGAAGGCGAAATTTTGGGGATTGATGATTGCCCCTGCGGCCGCCGGGGAAAGTATTTTAAAGTGTACGGACGAATTAAGGGCGCAGAAATCAGGGGGTGCAGCGATACTTATGAAAGACGTTGAATATCTCGTTGGTTCAGAGAACTTTAAGGGTGCGCCCCTGATGCCTTTTGCGCCGGCTGCTTGTGATTTTCTGCATGGACTTTCCCAGGCGCTGATGAAAACAGGACGTGATTATCCGGACGTATTATCTTTTGCCTATTGGTGCAGGAAAGGAAACATCGAGAAGCTAAAAGAAAATTGGCCGGAACGCCATCACCGCCTGGGCCGGGGCATAGCGTTTCATATAGCTCCCGCCAATATTCCCGTAAATTTTGCCTTCTCTTTCGTATTTTCCCTGTTGGCCGGAAATGGAAATATCGTGCGGGTACCCTCTAAACCCTTTCCCCAGATTGAAATCATTTGCCGGGCCGTTAATGAGTTGCTTCCGGAGTATCCGGAGCTTAACGGCTATCAGCAGTTTATCCGCTATCCTTCCCGGCTTGGCGAGATAACCACCGCTTTTTCCAAGCAGGCGGATATCCGGATAATCTGGGGAGGGGATCAGACGACTTCTGATTTAAGGCAAATCCCAACGAAGCCCAGGTGCCTGGATATCTGCTTTGCGGACCGCTATTCAGCAGCCATATTAAACGGAAACGCGATATTGGCGTTGGATGAAAAAGGCCTGTCCCGTTTAGCCGGGCAATTTTATAACGATACTTTTTTGATGGATCAAAATGCCTGCTCCTCTCCCCAGGTCATCTTTTGGCAAAATGATAACCCAAAAGCCCGGCAGATATTTTGGCGGGCAGTGGGTTCATTAGCCAGAGAACGCTATCAAATGCAAGGGGCTGTGGCGATAGATAAATATACGCAAATGTTTGAGGACGCGATAGAACGCCCCGAGATCAAGTCGATAAGCTTTAAGGACGGCTTTTTATACCGGCTGGAGCTTTCTTCCCTGGAAAAAGACCTGGAGGCTTTAAGGGGCAAGGGCGGATATTTTTATGAATATCCCCTGGAAAGTCTCCGTGAATTAGAAGAGGTTGTTACCGATAAATTTCAGACGATCACCTACTTCGGGACAGACGCCCAAACTCTGCGAGAGTTTATTTTAAAAAGCCGCCTGCCGGGGGTAGATCGAATCGTACCCGTTGGGCAGGCCATGTATATCGGCCTTTTCTGGGATGGCTTTGACTTGATTTCCACGTTAAGTCGATATGTAGATATTGGTTAGGGGGAAGAGTATGCTGCTGAAAGGGAAAAACGCGGTGATCACCGGCTGTCTGCAGGGAATTGGCAACGCCACCATGCGCCAGTTTGCAAAAGAAGGAGCGAATATCTGGGCAGGCTGCCAGTATGAAAAAAAGGAAGTATTCGAAGAAATTGAGCAATTACAAGAAGAATATGGTGTTTGGATTAAACCTTTGGTTTTTGATTTAACGAAGTCTGAAGAAATCAAGACAGCGGTAAAAGAGATTTTTACTTCAAAACTGCCGGTGGACTCATTGGTAAATATCGCGGGAATGACCCATAACGCGTTGTTCATGATGACTTCTATGGAAGATTTCCATCGGGTTTTTGAAATAGATTTCTTTTCCCAGATGCAGTTTTCTCAGCAAATCGTAAAAATTATGACGCGCCGGGGCGGTGGAAGCATCGTAAATGTCTCGTCAATTACAGGAATCGATGGCAATGCGGGACAGGTGGCGTATAGCGCGGCAAAGGGAGCCTTGATCTCCGCTACGAAAACCATGGCATTGGAACTGGGAGATTACCGTATCCGGGTAAATGCCGTGGCGCCGGGCGTAATCGATACGGCCATGACTCAGGCATTGACAGAAGAACAGAGACAGAAACTGGTTATGCCCTGCAAACTAAAACGGTTGGGAACACCTGAAGAAGTGGCCAAAGTAGTCGCGTTCCTGGCCGGCGGGGGAGCCTCTCATATTACAGGTCAAGTAATTCGGATTGACGGCGGAATCGGTTAGGAGAAAGATGATGATGAAAGGGAAAAACATTGTTATTACCGGAGCCAATCGCGGTATGGGTAAGCGATTAACGGAAACATTTGCCCAAAATGGCGCCAATGTTTGGGCTTGCGCGAGAAAAAAGAATGATGAATTTGAAGCCTGGCTGAAAAAATTAGCTGATTTGACGGGAACCTGGACTAAGCCGGTTTATTTTGATATGGCTGATGATGAAGAAATAAAGCAGGCGGCAAAAGGGATATTGGCGGAAAAAGAAAAGATATCCGTCTTAATTAATAACGCGGGAATAACGTATAACGCGCTGTTTCAGATGTCATCGGCAGAAATGAATCGTCAGGTTATGCAAATTAATTATTTTGGCCCCTATTTGTTTACCCAATATATTTCCAAGGCCATGAGCCGCCAGAGATATGGCAGTATAATTAATATTGCGTCTGCGGCCGCTCTGGATGGAAACCCCGGGAGATCGGTATATGGGGCAAGTAAAGCGGCGTTGATTTGTATGACGAAAACGATTGCGGAAGAGTTAGGGCAATATGGGGTACGAGCCAATGCGGTAGCCCCAGGAATGATTGAATCAGAAATGCTTAATCAAAGCATGACGGAAAAAAATATTGAGGAAACCTTGAAGAGAAGCATAATGAAACGCCTATGCAAACCTGAAGAAGTGATCAATCCGGTTTTGTTTTTAGCGTCAGACGATTCTTCTTATGTTACAGGTCAGGTTATTCGAGTAGACGGCGGAGCATTCTGAGCATATGGAGGATCGGCCATGGAACTGCTGAAAGGGAAAAACGTAATCATTACCGGCGCGAGAAGGGGAATCGGCAGGGCTACGGTTGAAACGTTCGCAAAAGAAGGAGCGAATATTTGGGCCTGCGCGCGAAAGCCGGATAAAGAGTTTGAGGCAGAGATGAAGGAACTTGCCGCAAGAGAAAATGTATGGATCAAGCCGGTATATATAGATATGAACAGCCGCTCTGAAATAAAAGAAGGAGCAGGAAAGGTTTTAAGTGAAAAAAGGAAGATTGACGCTTTAGTCAATATTGCTGGCATAAATCACAAAGAAGCGCCTTTCCAAATGCTATCGATGGATACCTTCAGCTGTATGTTTGAGGTGAATTTTTTTGCGCAAATCCAATTATGCCAATATATAGTAAAAGCAATGCTGCGGCAAAAGAAGGGAAGTATCATCAATCTGGCCTCTATTGGAGCTATCGATATGGTGGCTGGCAATATGGCCTATGGTTCAAGTAAGGCGGCATTGCTTTTCGCTACAAAATCAATGGCTGCGGAGCTGACTCCCCATGGAATTAGGGTTAATGCCGTAGCTCCGGGACTTATTGATACAGATATGGTTAATGGGCTAAGCGAAGCGGCAAGGAATAATGTTGTATTAAAATGCAAAGCAGGCCGCAGCGGGCAAAGCTCCGAAGTAGCGGATTTAATTGCTTTTTTAGTATCAGATCATGCACAGTATATAAGCGGTCAAGTAATCCGGATTGATGGAGGAATGTAGATTGAAAACCGCGAATAATAAAAATTTTGGTCAGCTGCAAAATATGGCGAAGCAAATGAGAATCAATGCGATCAAGTTGGCCTACAAAGCAGGAGAAAATGGCGCCCATTTAGGTGGAGGCCTATCGCCCATAGAGATCTTAGCTGTTTTATATGGTAAAATCTTATCTCTTAATCCTGAAAAGAGGGATGATCCGGAACGCGACAGGTTTGTCTTAAGCAAAGGTCATGGAACCTTAGCCTATTACACGGCATTATACGAAGCGGGGCTGATTTCCCGAGAAGAACTATTCAGCTTTGAAGACAACGGCGGACCTTTTCCGGGGCATCCGGTAAGAAACCTCCAGTATGGAATAGAGTGCAGCGGCGGAAGCCTGGGGACGGGAATATCGGTAGCTGTGGGGTTGGCTTTAGCCGCAAAAATAGATAAACGAAGGAACAAGATATATACCCTGGTAGGGGATGGCGAATGCAATGAAGGCGCCGTATGGGAGGCTGCGATGAGCGCCGTCCATTATGGCTTGAATAATTTAATTGTAATTGTTGATCGCAACGGTTTGCAAAGCGACGGCAGATGCGACGAAGTATTTCATACTGCACCGTTAGAAAATATCTGGCGTGGTTTTGGTTGGGACGTTGAAGTGGTTGACGGACATAAAATAGAAGATTTGGTCCAGACCCTGGAAAAGAGATGCGACAGCCCTAAAGTAGTCATTGCAAATACGGTGAAAGGCAAAGGAATTTCTTTTATGGAAAACCTCCGGGAATGGCATCATTCCACATTAAATGAAAAACAATATCTGCAAGCTCTGCAGGAGTTGGGAGCAGAATAAGATGATGGAAATCAATAAAAAGAATTGCAGATTATGGTCTATGCTGGGCATGAGAGGAACTTATGGAGCAGCGATTTTAGATCTGGCTAAAGAAGAAGAACGACTGGTCTGTTTGTCGGCGGATTTATGTAATACGTCTGGCTTAGACCGGTTTAAGGCAACTTATCCGGAACGCTATTTCAGTACCGGCATTGCTGAGCAGAATATGCTTGGGATCGCGGCCGGACTTGCCATGGATGGATTTATTCCCTTTGCCAGCACATTTGCTACGTTTGCTACCATGAGAGCCATGGATTACTTAAGATCGGTGGTTGGTTACATGGGTTTAAATGTGAAGGTTGCCGGCTTAACCGGCGGATTGGGAATGAGCTTTTTCGGAAATACCCATTATGCGATTGAGGATATTGCTTTGGCCAGAGAAATCCCCGGCATGACTATTCTGGCGCCGGCTGACGGAGCGGAAGTAATAAAGTGTGTGAATGCGGCAATGCGTTATGAAGGTCCGGTTTACCTGCGATTAAGTGGGATTGCTAATTTACCGGTCATTTATACGGAGGACTATGACTTCACGATAGGAAAAGGAGTTCTTTTGAGAGAAGGAAAGGATATTGGCATTATCGCTAATGGCACAATGGTCAAGGTCGGCCTTGACGTGGCAGGGGAATTAAGTGAGCAGGGCATAACAGCCAGTGTAGTTGATATGCACACAATAAAGCCCTTGGATACAGAGATAATCGACCGCCTTTTGAAGGTGAAGCTGCTTGTTACAATTGAGGAACATAGCATAATCGGCGGTTTAGGCAGTACGGTGGCTGAGTATATTTCGTTAAAAAACGAGAAACCTCGCTTATTAAGATTAGGAATTAATGATTGCTTCTCTGAAGCGGGCGATTATAATTATTTACTAGAGCAGCATGGATTGAATTCTGATAAAATATATAAGAGGGTAATTGAATGCATGAAATTTTAAATGGTGAATTCAGTTTTAATTATTATAGAGACCTTCTTGCTTTTTTAATAAAAGAGGGCTATTCGTTTTCTTCATTTGATAGAGATTGCACGATTAAGAGGGTTATTCTACGTCATGATATAGATATAGATATTTATAATTCTCTTAATATGGCAGAAATTGAATCACAGCTAGGAGCCTTTTCTACTTGGTTTATCCAGCCGAATAATGATTTTTATAATATTTTAAGTAAACAAATATTAGATATAATATCAGGGATTCGCAATTTAGGAGGAATCATAGGACTACACATTGATGGCACTATGTTTTCTGATCAGGATGAAATGATTATAAATATAAAAAAAATGTTTGATTTTTATCAAGAATATCTTCCGCTTGATCCTGTGTTTTCCTTCCATCGGCCGGCAAAATTTTTGGAGAATCCGGCTATTGAAATTGATGGCTTGATTAATGCCTACGAAACATCTTTTTTTAAAGAGATGGCTTATATTTCAGATAGCAACAGACGAAAGTTTTGGGAAGAAGAGAGGCTTTTTAACGCGATAGAAAATGGAGCCTCTATCCAACTTTTAACCCATCCGCTTTGGTGGCGGGTAAAAGATACTTCCAAAGAAATAATACAAAAACAGGTGAGAGATATGGCTGTAGAAAAAATAGCCGATAACGCTTTGCGAAATAATATTAAACTATTTCAAGAATAGTTAATGCTAAAGATGTGGGGGAGTAAGCATGCAGTTTATCGATTTGCAGGCGCAATATGAATCGCTAAAAGCAAAAATAGATAATAATATTCAAAAGGTCCTTAATCATGGTAAATTCATCATGGGGCCGGAGGTTGACGAATTAGAGCGGGAGCTTTCGGCATATGTGGGAACTAAACATTGTATTACTTGCGCAAATGGAACAGACGCGTTACAAATGATTTACATGGCGTATGGAATCGGCCAAGGGGACGCCGTATTTTGCCCGGACGTCACGTTTATTTCCAGTGTCGAGCCGGCATGTATGTTGGGCGCTACACCGGTTTTTTGCGATATAGATCCCATCTCCTATAATATCTCAACTGAGAGTCTGGAAAGACAAATAGAAGCCGTAACACAGGAAGGGAGATTAAATCTTAAAGCAGTGGTAGCTGTAGACTTCCTGGGAAATTTAGCGGATTATGAGACGTTATCATGGATATGCCGCAAGTATAACCTGCTATTAATTGAAGATGCTGCTCAAAGTTTTGGCGCAAGCGACCAGGGGCGTAAAGCCGCTTCTTTTGGCAACGCTGCGATCACCTCTTTTTTTCCCGCTAAACCCTTGGGTTGTTATGGCGATGGAGGAGCAATATTTACCAATGACGATAACATTGCAGGCTTATGTAAATCACTGAGGATACACGGCAAAGGACCAAAAGGAAAATATGATAATGTGCGGATTGGATTGAATTCAAGGCTGGATACTATCCAGGCGGCTATCCTTCTGGCCAAGTTTGAGGCTTTCCGAGAAAGGGAGATCGATCTGCGCCAAAAGGTCGCGGCAAGATATAATCAGGCCTTTAAGCAATCACTCACTGTTCCGCATATTAATAGTGGCAATACTTCTGTTTACGCGCAATACACCTTACTAGCTGAACATAATGAACAACGTAATAGGATAATCGAATTTTTAACGGGAAGAAATATTCCCAATATGATTTATTACCCTACGCCCCAACATAAATTACCTGTATTCTCGTCTTATGCCTCTTATGGGGAGATATATGAAACCGCCAATAATTATTGCCTCCGGACCTTCTCCTTGCCCATGCATCCTTATTTGACAAGGGGAGATCAGGATATTGTTATTCAGTCGGTTTTGGAGGCAATAGAATAATGGAAAAAGAATTTTTTGTTCATGAATCCAGTTATATTGATGAAGGCTGCGAAATTGGACAAGGGACAAAGATCTGGCATTTTTCACATGTTATGAAAGATGCCAGGATCGGTCGCAATTGTAATATTGGTCAAAATGTCGTAATATCTCCTGGGGTTATTTTGGGGAATGGAGTTAAAATACAAAATAATGTTTCTGTTTACACAGGAGTGATCTGTGAAGATGATGTTTTCCTCGGCCCTTCCTGCGTATTTACGAATGTAATTAATCCTAGGGCGTTTATTGAACGAAAGAACGAATACAAAAAAACCGTTATTAAGCAAGGGGCGAGTATAGGCGCCAATGCAACAATTGTTTGTGGAAATCAAATCGGAAAATATGCATTAATTGGGGCAGGGGCTGTAATAACTAAAGATGTTCCGGATTACGCGATGGTATATGGCAATCCTGCAAAAATCAAAGGATATGTTTGTAAATGCGGTGAGCAACTCCATTTTATAAACAATAATGCTGTATGCAATTTATGCGGAAAAGCATATGATCTATGTAATACCAAGATTGTTGAAGGATAGTGGAGTGAAAAGATGGTAAAAGTCTGTCATATGAGTAGTGTTCATCTAATGTTTGACGGTAGGATATTTCATAGAGAGTGTTGTTCTTTGGCAAAAGCCGGGTATGAAACTTTCTTAGTTATTCAAGGCCAAAGCCAGATAAAATGTGGTGTAAATATTGTTGGCATTGACGCTGCCCCTTCTAATAGAATAAAAAGGATATTATTTACTGCAAGGAAGGTATATAAAACAGCTCTTGCAATAGATGCGGATATTTATCATTTTCATGATCCGGAATTATTGCCGTGGGGCCTTAAATTAAAAAGAAAAGGTAAAAAGGTAATATTTGACAGCCATGAAGATTATAGTGAACAAATTAAAACAAAACAGTGGATACCCCGATGCTTAAGAAACCTGATAGGAATATTATATAGAAATTATGAAACTTATGTATGTAAAAGGCTGGATGCAGTTATAATCCCCTGTACTATGGAAGGGAAAAATTTTTTTGATCAAAGGTGCCGGTTGACGGTGATTGTTGGCAACGCGCCAAGTGTAGAGTTTAGTAACGAAATTGCATTAATAAAAAACAAATTATTTCCAAATCAAGGGATTAAGGCTTGTTATGTGGGATCGCTGACTTATGCTCGGGGCGTTTCTTTTTTTGTTAAAGCTGCAGCTAAAGCAGGAGTTTCGGTGATTTTGGCTGGAGAATTCTCCCCTCCCCAATTTTATGATGAAGTTAAAGATACGAACGAGTGGAAAAGTGTGAAATATTATGGCGAGATACCGAGAGAGGAAATATATCATATATTGGCCGAAGCAGATATTGGCGTATCAACATTATTAAATATAGGACAGTATAATAAAGGTGATACTTTTGCAACAAAAGTCTACGAATATATGGCGGCGGGTTTGCCGATAGTGATTAGTATGTCATCTTATGTTGAAAAGAATTTGGTGAAAAAGTATAATTGCGCTATTACAGTTACGCCTGACGACATAAATGAATTAACAAAAGCACTGGAATACTTAAAAAATAATCCAGAGATTGCGCAAGCTATGGGAGAGAGGGCGAAAAAGGCATTCCTTACCGAATTTAACTGGTCAACGGAAGAAAATAGATTATTAGAATTATATAAAAGGATTGTGGAAAATGAAAGATGATATGATAAAAAAAATAGAGAAAAGACTTATTAAAGTAGGTGTCATAGGTCTTGGCTATGTGGGGCTGCCTTTGGCGGTGGAAAAGGCCAAAGCAGGATTCAAAACCTTGGGCTTCGATATCCAAAAATCCAAAGTAGATATGGTTAATGAGGGCAAAAACTATATCGGCGATATTGTCGATGCGGAATTGGGCGATCTGGTTAAAAGCGGGATGCTTTCCGCTTCTTCGGATTATAGCAGAATCAAAGAACTGGATTTCGTTGCCATATGTGTTCCGACTCCTTTGGATCGCCATCAGCAGCCGGATATCAGCTGTGTGAAATCTTCCGCTGAGGAAGTGGCCAGATACATGACAAAAAGGACGATCGTGGTTTTGGAATCCACGACTTATCCGGGAACCACGGAAGAACTAATTAAGCCGATTTTAGAAGAAGGCTCCGGCTTAAAGTGCGGACAGGATTTCTATTTGGGCTTTTCTCCTGAACGGGTGGATCCGGGCAACAAATTATATAAAACCAAAAACACCCCCAAAGTAATCGGCGCTATCGGGGCAGAGGCCCGGGAAGTTATCGCGGCCATGTATCGGGCTGTGCTGGAAGGGGAGGTTTACGAAGTATCCTCACCCACAGTGGCTGAGATGGAAAAGCTATTAGAGAATACATACAGAAACATCAATATTGGCTTAATCAATGAAATGGCTATTTTATGCCACCGGATGGGGGTAGATATCTGGGAAGTCATCGAGGCGGCAAAAACGAAACCCTACGGCTTCCAGGCATTTTACCCCGGCCCCGGATTGGGAGGGCATTGTATACCCCTGGATCCCTATTATCTGTCCTGGAAAGCACGGGAATATGGATTCCATACCTCGATGATTGAAAGCTCCATGATGATCAATGATAGAATGCCGGAGTATTGTGTCGAACGGACCAGCCAAATATTAAACCGTTTTCAAAAATCATTAAACGGAGCCAAGATATTTCTTTTAGGAGTGGCCTATAAGCAAGATATTGACGACTGCCGGGAAAGTCCGGCAATTAAAATTTTTGAGCTGCTGCTGCAATCCGGTGCGCAGGTGACCTATTATGATCCCTATGTAAAGGATTGCAAAGTAAATGATATGATAAAGCACTCCTCTTCAGAACCGGTAAAAGCTGCGCGGAATGCCGATTTGGTTTTAATCACGACAGCACACACCAAAATAGATTATTCTGCAATGCTGAAGGATGCAAAATTCATCTTTGATACAAAAAATGCTTTAAAGAATTTGGCTTTCAAAAATATCGAAGTCCTTTGACCTTAGGCCAAATCAAGATGCCAAGGGGCTTGAGTATTATGTGTCAATTTGATGTTTCTCTGGAAGAACTTTAGATGGTGTTATAATGAACAACAAAATTTTGAGGGCTACCTCTGTTCTGCTGCTTTTTTCAGTTCTTACAAAGATCAGCGGCTTTATTCGCGAGTTGGTCATGGCCTATTATTTAGGTACATCATTTGTAGCAGACAGCTATATTACCGCTACGGGAATGATCGCTACTATTTTTAGTACGATTACGATGGCCGTGGGAGTGGCGTTTTTGCCCGCGTTAGTAAAAAGCAAGACAGAAGGAAAAGATATTTCGATTCTTACCAGCAATATTTTGAATATCGTAAGTTTAATGATTTTCGGATTATCCATCGTAGTCTGCTTTTTTTCTCAGGGAATTGTTCAGCTCTTTGCTATTGGATTTAAAGGCCAGGCATTAGATACAACTGTATTGATAGCCAGGATTATTTTGCCTGCCTACTTTTTGTATACCTGGAAAATCTTATCAAACTCCTATCTTCAGGGTGAGGGCATTTTCTTCTATAATGGGGCCACCACCTTAGCGGCAAACATCATTATAATGGGTTCGTTTGCTCTTTGGCGCGGAAATACTTATATTTTAGGTTTGGGATATGTTTTCTCTTTGGCTTTACCGGCGATATGGGGAATCTACCTGATCAAAAGGAAAGGGTTCCGTTATACACGGCAGATAGCCTGGCGGGAAGATTCAAATAGAGAAATTTTTAAAATGGCTATTCCGGTGTTTTGGGGAGAGCTGGTCGTCCAGCTAAACGCTTTAGTTGACCGGAATTTTGCATCCCTTTTAGGCGAGGGGATGATTTCCAGTTTCCAATACGCAAATAAGCTGAGTATTTTCTTTCTGACTTTTTTTGTTGTCTCTATCGCAACGGCAGCCTTTCCCACACTGGCTGAACAGTCGGTCGACAACGGTCTGCATAGTTTTAAGCGAACAGCGGCGAAAGCGAATAATTACATTTTGCTCTTGGCGGTACCGATATCGGCGGCAATGGCGATTTTGGCAAAGCCCATAATAAAACTTGTTTTTGAGCGAGGCGCCTTTGATGCCCCCGCAACTGAGACTACCGCTTTGGTGCTGGCCGCTTATTCCCTGGGTATCGTAGGCCAAAGCCTCTCGGAGATACCAAACCGCCAGTTTTATGCTTTAGGAGACAGTAAATCGGCTGTGGTTTGCAATATCATCGGGATTATAACCAATATCATGTTGAATTTGATTTTCATTAAGCCCCTTGGTTATATTGGTTTGGCTTTAGCAACGTCTGTTGCCAATAATATTCGGTGCGCGGCCTTACTGTATTCACTGCACAGAAAAATAGGCCATATTGGAGCCAAACATCTGCTTGGGAATTTGGCTAAAATGATAGCGGCCTCCGGTTTGATGGCGGCGATTGTGCTGATCCTGAACCGGTCGCTTGTCCTTGTTCTGCCGGCAGGGAATATGGGAATACTTTTACTGCTTTTGATCGACGGAGCGGTAGGAGCGGGCATATACTTTGCGGCGCTTAAGGTTTTTAAAGTAGAAGAATTGGCGGAGGCGGAATTAATCGTGAAAAGTTATTTAAAAAAACTTGTGGGAAAACAAACCGCATAAGAAAATTTATTCTATAAGGAGTGGGGAATATTGAAGTACGCTTTGGTGGGCTGCGGCAGGATCGCCATCAATCACCTGACTGCAGCTTTAAATAATCAATTTGAAATCGCAGGCCTCTGTGATTTGCGGAGTGAAAACATAAAAGAACTGATGAAAAAGGCAGGGGTGAAAGTTTCAGTTCCGGTCTATACAGACTATCGCCGGTTGATTGAGGAAGCCAGGCCGGAATTGGTGGCTATTGCGACGGAAAGCGGCAAACACGCCGCCATAGCTTTGGACTGCATCGACGCCGGCTGCCACGTCATTATTGAAAAGCCCATCGCTTTGTCTTTGGAGGAGGCAGATGAAATTATCCGCCGGGCAAAGAAAAAGGGGGTTAAGGTCTGCACTTGCCATCAGAACCGGTTTAATCAATCGATTCAGCATATGCGTCAGGCTCTGGAGGAAGGCCGCCTGGGCAAGCTGTCCCACGGTTCCATTCATGTGCGCTGGAACCGGAATAAAGATTATTACGATCAGGCCAATTGGCGGGGGACCTGGGCTCAGGATGGCGGAGTATTGATGAATCAATCCATTCATGGCATTGATTTACTGCGGTGGATGATGGGGGATGAGATTGAGGAGATTTTCGCCTATACTGCAAATCAATTTCACCCCTACTTGGAATGCGAGGATGTGGGACTGGCTGTCGTCAGGTTTAAAAGCGGGGCTCTGGGGACCATCGAAGGCACCTCCAATGTTTATCCCCGGAATTTAGAAGAGACTCTTTACCTTTTCGGTGAAAAAGGGACCATGAAAGCGGGAGGAAAATCCGCTAATACCATTGAGGTTTGGGAGTTTGCCGATGAGCGGCCTGAAGACAAACAGCTGAAAAGCGGGCTTGTTGAGCAAACGGTGAATGTATACGGCAATGGGCATACCAGGCTATATAAGGATATGCAGGAGGCAATTCTGCAGGATAGGTCTCCCTATGTGGATGGCGCCGCCGGCAGAAGGGCCTTGGAAGTAGTATTGGCCATTTACAAATCAGCTAAAGAAGGCAAGCCGGTAAAATTGCCATTGTCTAAATGCTCAACTCTGGATTTTGTTGAGTAGGGCGGATGCGAAATTTTAGATTTCCGGCTATTTAGGGGCGCTGAATTTTACAGACCCCCAGACGGTAAGAAGTTTATTTTGCAGCAACAAAAGGTTTACACTTTGTTCACCGTTTCGGAGCCTGGACTTATTGACCAAAAATGGGGGTATGCTATAATTACTATATCGGTGGGGGTTCCCCCCGCGATATTCAAATTGCGTATTCACTTTTTAATTTTAAGCACATTGAATATTTTTTGGAGGGAGTGATTCGGCCACTAGAATAAGGGAAGGCGGCTCAGCAGACTTTAGGTTCCGGGCTGAGCTGTCTGGCCACCGGTGATCCGGCAGGGACCTGACCCCCGGCTGAGGGCTTCAGCCAAAAACTGCGATTCCCGTCATTCGGAAATGTCCTGCATTTAAGAAAGGTTTACCTCCTACTTCTGATAGGAAAGATTGCATAAACCTAATTGTTAAATCCAGGAAGCCCCCGAAAGAACAGGAATCGTGAAGAGTTATTGCACGACCCTAAAATTTAAGGAGGGATTTCTCTTGAAGAAAAAGGTTTTAGCCTTAGTTGTTTTGGCTGCGATGCTGATCAGCATTCTGCCGATGGCTGTATTTGCTGTTCCCGCTGCGGCAGATGAGGTTGTATCTAAAGTATATGTCAGCACCGATTCCGCCGTTGCCGACGGTGAGGATGAACTGGAATTCGATGTAAACCTGATCAACGCCAGCGGCGATCCTGTTACTAGAGGCTTTTATGTCGCTACTTCCCGTCCCAGCGTTGATAAAATCTATGTTGACGGCACCTACTATCCTTTTGTGAACGGTATTGCTACTATTCCTGGTGCTACTGGCGGTTGGACTACCGTTAATATCGTTTCCAGCGCTGCCGGCACCACTAAAGTGGCAGTCGGTTTAGTTGATACCACCAATACAGCCGTGACTCCTAAAGTTTTCTCCATCAAGGACTACCTGAATGGTGTAAGTGATGCTACTTATGTAAATTCTAAAGCTCTGGTTAATGCTTCTAGCGGCAACTATATTACTTCCTTAGCCTTTACTACTCCCGATACCGACGCCGTTGCGGTAACCGCTACCGGTTTCACTGTCGTTGCCGGTCAAGATGGTACTACTGAGGATACTGCCTATACTGGTAAGGTTGCCAATGGCTCTGGCTATTATGAGATTATAGCCAATGTAAAAGCAGGGATTTCTCCTGTTTCCGGCGCTGATGTGAAATTCAGTATTAATAAATCCGGCGCTACCCTGACTGCTACTGATAAGACCACCGATACTAAAGGCGAAGCTAAGGTAAAGATCACCGCCACTAAGCCCGGCACTTACAAAGTTACCGCAAAGTCCGGTGATAAAGAAGGCTTTGTTTACGTTAAATTCGGTGCTGCTACGATTGACAGCATTAAGGCTGCCAGTTCTGATAATCAGAAGATCGCTTTAAACGAATCTAATGTGACTCTGAAATACACCTTCTATGATGGCAACGGTAATAAGATTACCCCTAACTCTGCTGCTTTTACTGCAGGCAATGATTTGGCTGGTGCTGAATTAACTGTTCTTACTAAGCCCTCCGGTGCAGCGATCAAGGATTCTCCTGCTTCCGGCACTGACTACACCGCCACCCTTGATGACGGTAACCTGAAGATCGTAATCCCCAAAGCTAAGATTAACAAAGCCGGTGACTATGAAATTAAATTGGCTTTGATTAACGGCAAGAGCATTACCTACAAATTCAACGTGAAGAAAATGGGCGACGTAACCGGTATGACTTTAGAGTATGATACCACTACTTTGGCCGCTAAATCTTCTAGTGCCGCTACTGGAGCGAAAACTGATGTTCCTGAAGTAAAACTGGTTGACGCTGAGGGCTACAAGAAAGATGCTACTGCAAGTAACGTAAAGTTTACTGTCGATAATGCGACTTTGGCTAAAGTCGATAACAATTCCGGCAGTGCCAATTTTGGTCAAATTGAAGTAATTTCCGAAGATCCTGGCGTGGTTACGGTAACTGCTATCGATACTGACAGCAAACAGGTGGCCACCGCTACGATTACCATTGTAAAAGCTGCTGCTGCTTTAAAATTAACGGCTGCTCCTTCTAACACTGTTGGGCAGGAAGCTACCGTGACTGTTCAGTTAATCGATGTTGACGGCAAAGCAGTTGCATTAGGTTCCGGTTCTGCAGCTACCGCAACTGACAGCTATGTTGTTCTTTCCAAGCCCGATGGCGCTATTGTAAGCACCAATAATGCCACTAGCCTTAAGGACGATGTTCAGGAAAGCGGTAAATATGAGTTTGAAATTATCTCCAATGTAGCCGGTGATGTAAAAGTCCAGGCGGTTCTGGAGATAAACGGAACAACTGTTTACACTGGCTCTGCTATCGTTACCTTTGGTGCTGGCAGCGGGATTACCGGCAAGAACATCATCTTCATGATCGGTTCTTCCAGCTATCTGGTTGACGGCAAACCCGTCGTTTCTACCTCTACTCCTTTCATTGAAAATGGCCGTACCTACCTGGGTGTCCGTGACATCGGAATGTCCATGGGAATCACTGGCGATGAAAACATCGTTTGGAACAATGCTACTCAGACCGCTAAGCTGGTAAAAGATGGAATCACTGTTGAAGTGACTGTTGGTGCTTCCGCCATCAAGGTGACCAAGAACAACGTGACCACCGAAGTGGCTATTGATGCTCCCGCCCAGAACAAAGCCGGTCGTGTCTACCTGCCCTTCCGGCCTGTGTTCGAAGCCTTCGGTTATGCTGTAGAGTACGCTAACGGCGTTATCACCTGCATCTAATTCATTAGATAAAGGAAATGCATGAAGAGAGAAGGAGTCCTTCGGGGCTCCTTCTTTTTTGCTTTGCCGGCATGTGATATAATTAGCTTATTATGAAGTGGCGGGGGCAGGTAAATGGCGCAAAAGAATGAATACTTTTTTGAAAAAGCCAGCTGTGGATTTTTATTGCTGATGATCTTTCTTGCTTTATTTAATCAGGGCCTGCTTTATGAACGTCAGGTGTTGCCGGTTCTGATGGGCGTATCTCTGGTTTCTTTTATCGTTATTCTTAAGAAAAGTCTCGATAGGTCTCCGAAAGACGGAAAAGAATATCTCCCTGCATTGGGTTTGTTTTTATTTTGCCTTGCAGCCGCCGTTTCCCTGATCGGCGCAGCGGATAAGCACAGCGCTCTGGTGACTTTATGCAAATATGCGGCGCTATTTTTGCTGATGCTGGCTATGCTGGAGTTTCGTCATCATTTAGAACTGAAGAAATGGCTGATATGCGCTTTTTTGATCTCGGCTGTGGCTATGGCTTTGCTGGGTCTGGACGCCTTTTGGGGAAATCATCTGATTAATGCTGTTAACCGCTTTTTTAACGGCGGCGAATTGCCGCCGGAAGGCAGCGGCTTCTTCTTTAGCATGATCGTGGATCAGCGTTTATCCGCCGCTTTTCAATATCCGAATACAACGGCAATCTATCTATTTGGCGGCTGGCTTTGCGCTCTTCATCAGATATTATTTGTGGAAACCGGGAAAAGGTATTGGCGCCGGCTTTATTTCTCCGCCGCTTTCCTTTGCTTTCTGGCCTTTTTTCTGACCCTGAGCCGGGGCGGTTTTTTGGTGGCCTTTGCATTGCTTTTATTATGGTTTTTCCTCCTTCCTGGAGGGAAGCGGTTTCCAGCTGTTACTGCCGCGCTGATCACGATAATCCCGGCGGCCTTGCTGGGGCTTTTTGCTGTTCCTTCCGCCCCTTTGCGGAATATCTCACCCGGTCTTTTCTGGCTGATTGCCTTGGGCGTAGCTGGCCTAAGCGCCTGGGCAGGGGAAAAAGCTCTCTTCTCTTTAAGAGGAAAGCCGGCTGAGGGGCAGGTAAAAGCAAAGTCCGGCAAGAAAAGGCCGGCGTTAATCATTGCTGCCGCTATCGTAATTGTCGCCATGGGTTTTTCTTCGCTGCTTTGGTTTGGCAACGCTCCTTCTGTTTTAGATCAAGGCTCGGAACAGCTTGTCCGATTGTTTTCGCTGGAACAAGGGAAATATCTGTTGCAGGTGGATTTTTCGGAACCAATTGGGGAAGGGGTCAATGATAGCCAGATATTGGTCCAAAGCCAGAACCGGCAGGAGATAATCTTGAATCAATATCCGGAAGCATTAAAGGTTTCCCTTAAGGATTTTGTGAGTGAATCCCGGTTATCTCTCCCCTTCAGCCTTGGCGCAAATTGTTCTCAACGGCTTTTGGTGGACGGAAGGGCGGCGACTGACGAGCTTACAATTACCTCGATAAGAATTCTTGACAACGAGGGAAAGATGGTAAAGGAAATCCGCCTCTCCCGGCCGCTGCTTTCAGAAGGTATAATCCAGGCCCTTGAACGGATGCTTTATCTCCGCACAGCGTATATGCGTTTTTCCTTTTATTTCGATGCCCTGGATATACTTAAGGACTATCCCCTAACCGGCATCGGCGGCGGGAATTGGGAGTACGTCTATCCTCAATATCAAAAGTACTATTATGTATCCAATGACGCTCATTCTTTCGGCCTGCAGATGATCGCCGAGCATGGACTTTGGGGCATCGCCGCCTTGGCGGGGATTGGCATCCTATTATTAAAGGCCCTGCTGATCGCCTGGAAGGAGAAAAAAGCCGAACAGATTACGTTGGTTTTGGTGGCGCTGGCTGTATTTGGCCACAGCTTGATCGACGTAGACCTGGCTTTCTATGGCTATTTACTAATTTTTGTTTTAGTGTTGTCAGCTTTGGATTACCGCGGGGAAGAGAAAAACTCCTGGGATATAAAAAATTCTGCAGGTATAAAAACTTCTACCGACAGAAAAGCTTCTGCCGGCAAAAAAGGTTTAGCCGATGAAAAACCATCCTCTGAAGTTAAACGAAGGAAAAAGAGTGTTACTATTTTCACGGCAGGCTGCCTGCTTTTCGCTCTCCCTTTTACCCTTTGGCTCCCCTGGCGGATATATGGTGGGGCCTTAAATGCCGAGCGGTATGCCTATGCTGCCCGGCAAGAGAAATCCACCGCTGCTCTTTATTACATCCAAAAAGCGGCAGAACAGGATCCCTGGAAATCAGAATATAAAGCCAGCCTGGCCTTTCAGTTGGTTTCGGATGGGAAAGTAACCCAAGACGCTTATAACCGCTCTTTGATTCTGGCAGATCAGGCTTTTGCTTTGGGCAGTCATAATCAAAACACCTTGAGAATATTATCGGATTACTATTACCGCACAGCGCAGTTTGAAAAGGCAGATGAGATTTCCCGGCAGATGGTGAAGAACAAGCCCATGTATTCTTCTGCTTGGCTGGAGCGGGTTAAGCTTATCGATACGATTTTACTTAACTTTACGAAAGAGGATCAGACGGCGGAAAGAAGAAGCTGGCTGGAGAAGGGGCTGGCCGTTTCAACGGAGATGGAAGAGGCAGCCCTGGGAAAATGGACTCCGGTACCGGCTAATAATCAGATTCAGGAATACCTTGATCAATGGCAACAGCAGCTGGACGAATTGAACAATAGATAGGAGAATCCAACCAATGACGTTAAAATCCGCGAAAGATTGGCTGACCAATTCCAAGGTCGGCGATGCCCTGAAGGCGGAATTGCACGCCCTGAGTTCCGAGGAGTTGGATGACGCTATGAAACAGGAGCTGAAGTTCGGTACCAGTGGTTTACGAGGTCTGATGGGGGCGGGAAATAACCGAATGAATTTCCATACGGTAGCCAGAGCTACCCAGGGCCTCAGCGAATATTTGCTTTCAGCGGGCCGGGCGCCCAAGGTTTGTATTGCCTATGATACCCGACGACACTCCAGGGAATTTGCTGAGTGCGCGGCCAGGGTTTTACGGGATAATGAAATTGACGTTTACCTTTTTGACTCTCCCCGGCCTACGCCATTGCTTTCCTATGCCATCCGACAATTAAAGGCCGGCGCTGGCATTGTCATCACAGCTTCCCATAATCCCCGGGAATACAATGGATATAAGGTCTATTCCCATTATGGCGGCCAGATCACCGATGAAGAAGCGAAAGCCATTACGACCAAAATTGAAGCCTGGGACTTGTTTGATTTTCCCCGGGATCTGGATACTTCGCAAATTCAGCTGGGAAGGGATGCGCAGTTCATTTCTGATGAGTTGTTGGAGGATTATTACCGGCAGGTGTTATCTCTTTCACTGAATCCCGGGCTTTTACGGCAGGAGGCTCAAAACCTCCATATTCTATACACGCCCTTATATGGAACAGGTCTTGAGATTGTGTCTGCGGTTTTAAAAAGAGCAGGCTTTTCCCTGGAGATTGTTTCCCAACAGAAAGGGCCTGGCGGTGATTTTGCCACAACTCCTTATCCCAATCCCGAGATCGAGGCGGTATATGATCTGGCCCGAAAAACGGCCGGGCCGGAAGTAGAGTTAATTTTGGCCACCGACCCGGATTGCGATCGTTTCGGCGTAATGGCGCGAAATAGGGTCGGCGAATTTCAGTTATTAACCGGTAACCAGCAGGCGGTTCTGATTTGCCATTATTTATTATCACAACAGCAAAAGGCCGCAGGGAAACTTCACGGTTATGTGTATAGCTCCAACGTCTCCACCGGACTTATCCGCCGTTTGGCGGAAAGATACGGCGTCGGGTTTGAAGAGACGCTGACCGGGTTTAAGTACATTGCCGAAAAGATGGAGGCTCGTTCCAATCGGGCTCAGGAGCAGCTGATTTTTGCTATGGAAGAAAGCAACGGCTGCCTGGCGGGAAATTTTTTGCGGGACAAGGACGGGGCAGTAGGGTGTTTACTGATCGCTGAGGCTGCTCTGTATTATCGCAGCCGCGGGATGACCCTTTGGCAGGGACTGGAGGGAATCTACCAGCAATGGGGATATTATTTAGCGGAAACCCTTTCTCTTCCCATGCCGGGGAAAGAAGGAGGAAAACGCCAGCAAGAAATCATTGGTGATTTGCGCAGAAATTGGCCAGAGCGATTAAAGACGCTGAAAGTGGCGGAATGCCGGGATTATTCTTTGGGGCTCCAGGGATTACCGAAAGCCAATTTGCTAAAGTTTGTCTGTGCCGACGGCAGTTGGCTGGCTTTCCGGCCTTCGGGTACGGAGCCAAAGCTGAAAGTTTATCTGGAGGCTTGCGGCAACACCCGACCGGAGGCGAAAAATCGACTCGTGGCGATGAAAACGGTGATTGCTGAGATAGTAAGAGAATAAGAGTAAGCGCAAAATAAAATGGGAAAGGGCAGCCTGGTAAAAAAGGCTGTCCTTTTTCGACCGTAAAAAGAAGGAGCCCCGAAGGACTCCTTCTCTTTTAGTACATCATTGATTCGATTTAGCGGATCAATTATTTGGTAACAGTGATGGTGCCGTTGGCATACTCCACAGAGTAGCCGAAGGCTTCGAACACGGCACGGAAGGGCAGGAATACGCGGCCGTCCTTGTTCTGTGAATACGCCGCCTGAAACGGTGCGTGTAGACCGCACGAATGGTGCAGCCAAACCGCTAAAGTGGTGCAAGGTCACCGCAGCCATGGTGCATTGACAGGATAGCCACTAAAATGAGTTCAGCATCGTCAGATGCAAATTC
>JAYFQF010000018.1:0-15736 GCA_034927285.1 Peptococcaceae bacterium | reverse complement strand
AGACGGTGGAGATGTTTGTGGGTTTTTGTGGGACAAAAGTACGCACGTCTCAGCATGCCCCGTATTCCGGTAACACACTTCCTCATAGGTGGGGTTTTCCGTCTTTCCGTTGGCGTAGCCGGCCTGGGTGGATAATACGCCCCGAATCGACGAAAGGTATTTTTCTGTTCCCCAAAAGCAACCGCCCGCAAGATAAATTTCCGACATAGCACACCTCTTTTCATTATTCATACGATTTGTACCAACTCACTATTTATACCAGCCTCATCCGGGTCTGATCGGAATCCGATTCTATTCCTCCATTGGCAGATATTTATTGATTGAGAAACGATGATGAGTATATTATCTGCGCCGGGGCCGCCCGGTATTCAAAGGATAAGATCCGTTGCGTCAGTCGGGAATGTCCAATCCCAGTCGATGCGTCTTTGCCTATCTCAAAGCCGCTATGTTTGCTAGGAGTTTTTATTTATGCTATACTAGATAATAAATAAAATTTTGCAATTAAAATTTTATCAATCAGGTTAGGAGGAAGGATCATGTTTAATTTAAAAGCCCAGCGCAGAGATAAAAGGATAAAGGCAAAAAGGTTAAGACGAGAGGGAATCATTCCGGCATCGATTTACGGGCGTAATTTAAAAGGATCTATTCTGATTCAGATTCCCCTGGCTGATGTTAATCGTTTTCTCAGCACGGCGTCAAAGGGAAGCGCCCTTACCATTGAAGTAGATAACGAAAAATATAATGCTCTATGTAAAGAGATTAGCCGCGATCCCATCAGCCGTCAAGTTGAACAAATCGAATTCCAGCATATTGTTGCCGATGAAGCGGTAAACAGCGTGATCAAAGTCGTTTTGGCCAACAGAGACAAGAACCAGAACCTTATCCAACAACATCTTGAAGAAATTCCTTATCATGCGCTGCCCAGGTACTTTGTGCCGGAAGTGATCATCGACCTGGAGGGAATGGAAGCCGGAAGCTCTGTTAAGGTAGGGGATTTAGAGGTTGCTAAAAATGAAAATGTTAAGCTTACAATACCGGAAGACACTTTAATTGTAAGTGTTGCCGAACTGAAGAGAATGGTCTTACCGGAGACCGAGGCGGAAGCGGCGGAAAAAGAGGCAGGAAAAGAGGCATAAAGAAATTCGATTTTGCCGTCGCCGCCGTAATATTAGTTTTTGCTGTTACCGAAGCCGGGAAAGGCTGCCAGAGAAAGACTGGCGAGAAAAGCTGCCCGATATTGACATATAGTATCCTCTGTGATACAATCTGCCCAAGTATAAAAGGCGATGACCGGAAAGAAGTAGGATTGCCAAGGCCCTTCAGAGAGCCGCCGGCTGGTGAAAGACGGCAGGGACCGGCAGTCCGAATACATTCCGAGAGCTGTGCACCGAAAGTTGACACCGGTAGGCTGCAACGGAGCGTCCGTTATCACGCTGGAGTATGCGTTTATGCCATACCCGACGAGAATGTACGCCGTGAGGCTGCATTAAAATGAGGTGGTAACACGGGTATTGCCCCGTCCTCTTTGATGAAGAGGACGGTTTTTTTATTTAAACGGCGGATGTTATTGTTTTATTTTTAATAGTGAAGGAGTTATGATAAATGGCCATCACCGAATTTCTTGAAAAGAACGCGAGACTCTATCCTTCGGAGGTCAGTCTCGTTGAGATCAATCCCGCCAACCGGCCGGACCGGGCGATCACCTGGCGGGAATATAACCTCATCGAGACAAGCTCCGCCGGTAAATACCGGCGTGAAATGACGTGGAAAGAATTTGATACCAAAGCAAACCGCTTTTCGAATTTGCTTTTCACCCGCGGAATCAAAAAAGGCGACAAGGTGGCCATCCTGCTGATGAACTGTCTGGAATGGCTCCCCATTTATTTCGGCATTCTGAAAACCGGAGCCGTTGCCGTGCCGATGAATTACCGTTATACGGCGGAAGAAATCAAATATTGCCTGGAACTGGCGGAGGCAAAGGCTCTGATTTTCGGACCGGAATTTATTGGGCGGATCGAGCAGATCTTTGACCATCTGCAGGGAGTCAAGACATTTTTTTATGTCGGGGAAGACACGCCGGGTTTTGCCGACAGTTATGACAAGCTTGTGTCTTATTGTTCGTCCACCGCGCCGGCGGTTGAACTGCTGGACGACGACGATGCGGCAATTTATTTTTCATCCGGAACCACGGGATTTCCGAAAGCGATTTTACATTCGCACCGGGCGTTGGTTTCTGCCTGCATAACCGAGCAAAAGCATCATTCCCAAACCCGTGACGACGTATTTCTATGTATCCCGCCCCTTTACCACACCGGCGCGAAAATGCACTGGTTCGGCAGCTTATTATCCGCCAGCCGCGCCGTTCTTCTCAGGGGCGTTTCACCGGAATGGATTTTGCAGACCGTGTCCGAAGAAAGAGCGACGATTGTCTGGCTGCTTGTACCCTGGGCCCAGGATATACTGGATGCCGTGGACCACGGAGACGTCAGGCTGGAAGACTATCGCCTGGATCAGTGGCGGCTCATGCACATCGGAGCGCAGCCTGTCCCGCCGAGCCTGATCAACCGCTGGAAGCGGATCTTCCCCCGCCATCAATACGACACGAACTACGGCCTGAGCGAATCCATCGGCCCGGGCTGCGTCCATTTAGGCGTGGAAAATATCGACAAAGTCGGCGCTATCGGTAAGGCCGGGTATCAGTGGCAAGTGGACATCGTAAACGAAAGCGGCGACCCCGTCAGCCAGGGCGAGGTGGGGGAGCTGATCGTTAAAGGCCCGGGCGTGATGAAATGTTATTACAATGATCCCAAAGCCACGGCGGAGGTCCTCAAAGACGGCTGGCTTTATACGGGAGACGTGGCTTATATGGACAGTGACGGCTTCATCTATCTGGTCGACCGAAAAAAAGACGTCATCATCACCGGGGGAGAAAACATATATCCTGTACAGATCGAGGATTTCCTCCGGGCCCACAAAGCGATTAAGGATGTGGCCGTTATCGGCCTTCCCGACGACCGCGTCGGCGAAATTGCCGCCGCCGTCATCGAGCTTAAGGAAGGGATGACCTGCACACAGCGGGAGATCATGGATTTTTGCGGGGACTTGCCGCGTTACAAACGGCCACGCAAAATCATATTTGCCCAAGTGCCGAGAAATCCAACCGGCAAGATTGAAAAGCCGCGCCTGCGGGAAATCTATTGCGGGAAACGGCTGGTGGAAGCGCAGACCCAAAAATAACCCTGCCGGAAACAGGCCTGACCGGCGGAAAAACCCAGACAAATTAAAAACGGATACTCCTTAAGGGGTATCCATTTTTAATATTCATCAATCTCTTTCATAAACGCCTTTTTTGCTTTACCTGTGTTTTATCTAGAATTGATGTGGAGTTTATCGCATTTGCGCGAATCTGCCAATAAAATATAAACCGGAGGAGGGGCCCTGATCCAGAAAGGCGTGTAAAAAAACGCTATACAAAACCGGCAGCTGAATTTAGTTTGAACATAAGATCAGGCCGCTGCTATGCGGCGGGAAGGTGAAGCATGTGAAGCAGATACGGATGAGAATAATCATTGCGGACATTCGTTGCCGCTGAAGGAATGGGGGATTACTTATTGTCCGTATTGCGGAGAAAAGATAGAATAATTTGGCAAGATCAATGGCAAGATCAATGGCGGGATCAGCAGATCAGCGTTTTCGCCAGCTCCGCGATTTTGGTTTCTATTGCCCGGATTACGGAGATGAACTCCGCGTCACTCTTGCCCGTCGGGTCGGGAAGTCCCCAATCCTCACGGCGCTTACAGGGCAGATAGAGACATTCCACATTACATCCCATCGTCACCACCACATCCACGGGAGGAATCTCCGTAAGCAGTTTCGGACGCTGATTTTCTTCCATATCGATACTGTAGATCTGCTTCAGCAAACGTACTGCGTCCGGATTAATCCGGCCTTTTAATTTTGTCCCTGCGGAATAGCTTTCAAAAGCGTCGGCAGCGAAATATTTTCCAAGGGCCTCGGCTATCTGGCTTCGGCAGGAGTTATGAACGCAGACAAAAGCCACCTTTGGTTTACTCATCCTTAAACCATCCTCTCGTATTGTTGGCAATTCTGACCAGGATCAGCATGACGGGCACCTCGGTAAGAACACCCACTATGGTTGCAAGAGTTGCGGGGCTTTGTGCGCCGAACAGGGTGATGGAAACCGCAACCGCCAGTTCAAAGAAGTTGGATGCGCCGATCATCCCGGCAGGCGCGGCTATGCTGTGGGGAAGTTTTAGTACCTTGCCGGCAAGATAAGCGACGAAGAAAATCAGGAAGGTCTGGATGATCAGCGGTATGGCGATCAACATGATGTGCAGGGGATGCTCGAGAATGATCTGACCTTGGAAAGAAAAAATAGTGATAAGTGTAAGCAGCAACCCCCCAATGGTGATATTGCCGAATTTTGGAATAAAGCTTTTCTCAAAGTAATCCAATCCATGCTTTTTTGTGATGTAATTCCGTGTGATTGCCCCGCCGGCCAGAGGAATGACGACAAACAATACCACCGACAGGATCAGGGTAGCCCATGGAATATTCACGCCGCCCGCGCCAAGAAGTAAGGCTGCCGTCGGCGTGAACGCAACGAGGATAATCAGATCGTTGGTAGCCACCTGAACCACTGTGTAGGCGGCATTGCCCTTTGTCAGATGGCTCCAGACAAATACCATGGCCGTACACGGCGCGGCGCCAAGCAAAATAGCTCCGGCCAGATAGGCTTCGGCCAGATCCGCCGGGATCAGGGCCTTAAAAAAGACAAAGAAAAACAGCCAGGCGATGCCGAACATGGTAAATGGTTTGATCAGCCAGTTGGTGACCCAGGTGACCAATAAGCCTCTTGGGTTTTTTCCTGCGTTCTTAATGCTCTGGAAGTCGACCTTAAGCATCATGGGATAGATCCTAAGCCAAATCAATACGGCCAGAGGAATAGAAACATTGGCGTACTCATAACGAGCCAGAAATGCCGGCAAACCGGGAAAAAACCGCCCGATCAGCACGCCGGCGAACATGCAAAAAATGACCCATAGCGTCAGGTGTTTTTCAAAGAAGCCGATTCCGTTATTTTTCTGTTTCATTTGAAGCCTCCCGAAATACTATCTGACTTTTTGCAGGATCCTTACGACATCTTCGGTTTTTAGCACTTTGCCGTAAGAAACTACTTTTTCGTCTACGACAAGGGCGGGAGTCGACATAACACCATAGGCCGCGATTTGGGAGAAATCGGTTACATGGTCGATCGCCGTATCCATTCCCAACTGCTGAAGAGCTGATTTTGCGGCCGCTGCAAGCTGGTCGCATTTTGCGCAGCCGCTCCCCAGCACTTTCACCTTGGCGCCCCCGGTTTTAGTCTCTCCGGCCTTGGCGGTGTTCTCCGTATCGCAGGTGCCCCGGCGGCCGCAGGAGCTTGTTTCTGCCTTCTTCTTTCCGAACAGTGGCATACTTATTCTCTCCCTTTGTAATATTTTTTGAATGCCCTTATATGATCAACCCCTGAACGGCGTTGAAAAAGTAACCGACGATGATAATCCCGATAGTGCATATGGCGATGAATATCGCCAGCAGCTTCGGCTTGACCGCCTTACGGAGCATGATCATGGAGGGAAGCGACAGCGTGGTGACGGCCATCATGAAGGAGAGGATAGTGCCAAGCTCAGCTCCTTTGTATAGTAACGCCTCAGCAATCGGAATGGTGCCAAAAATATCGGCATACATCGGGACCCCGACAAGCGTTGCCAACACGACGCCAAACGGGTTCTTGCCTCCCAGTATCCCGGCCACCCATTCCTCAGGAATCCAGTTATGGATAACAGCGCCGATTGCCACGCCAATCAGAATATAGGGAAAAACCTTTTTAAAGGTGGACAGCACCTGTTCCCTGGCATAAATCAGCCGGTCTCTCCCGGTCAGGTCCGGCGATTCAATATCCACGCTGCCGGCAGTCAGAATAAAACTCTCGACTTGCTTCTCCAAATGAAGCTTTTCAATGATCGTACCACCGACGACAGCGACGGCCAGGCCGACAGCCACATAGATTACGGCTACCTTTGCTCCAAAAACACCCATCAGCAAGAGCAGCGAGCCAAGATCCACCATCGGGGAAGAAATCAGGAAAGAAAAGGTCACTCCCACCGGGAGCCCGGCAGACGTAAAGCCAATAAACAATGGAATAGAAGAACAGGAACAAAACGGCGTCACCGTACCCAGCAGCGCCGAAACGCAGTTTGCCGGCAGGCCATGAAATCGTCCAAGTATTTTTTTGCTGCGTTCCGGCGGAAAGTAACTTTGGATGTAACTGATGAGAAAGATCAGAAAACATAACAGCACCGTGATTTTAATCACGTCGTAGAGAAAAAAAACAATGCTTTGGGCCCAACGGCCGGAAATATCAAAGCCGATAGCGGAAAGTATGCCTTGGATCAGTTGATCCAGCCATTTCATGCCCAGGATCTGGTATTGAAGAAAGTCCCAGGCTGTTTTTAAGATCTGCATTGCGGAAATAATCCTCGCTTTCAATAACAGATAACATAAAGAGATAACACATCAAATAATTTTGATGCAATATGTTTTATAAAAGCCATCGTGACGATGGCTTTTGCTATCTGCAGCAGATATTTTCTTCCCGGACCGCGTTGGGCGTTGTCAGGTTCTTCAGCAGAGAAACGGCATAGGCGCCGCCTGTTTCACTTATTTTATAGTGCGTCCATTTGCCTTCCTGCCGGCTCTCCACAACTCCCGACTCAACCAAAATCTTCATATGATAGGAAAGTCCTGATTGTCCCAGGTCCAGCTGTTCCAACAAGACGCAGGCGCATTTTTCGCCTCCCCGCAGTAAATCCAGTATTTTCAGACGTTTTTCATCGCAAAATGCTTTGAACACCTTTGCGTGCTCTTCATGAGACGTAGCCAAGAGATCACCTCAGATCAAAAATATTTGATGCATTATTCATAATACACATCAAATCAAATTTTGTCAATATGAATTTAGGCTTACGGATATGGATTGCGGGGAGAACGGTAAGAATTCTCTCCTGTGAAGCGGGGGAATTCAAGCCTTAAACGCCGCTGCTGAAGAAGCGGGGCTGCGCCTGTCCTGAAGCGGCGGAATAAAATCTCCTTGGATTTTCCATACTATAGCGAAGCCGGATCAAAGCCGGCCGCAGAGTTATCCTCCGTCCCGGCAGCCGGCCATGAATGCCGCCGGCGCTGAGCAGAGCAAAAACAAGGAGAAATGATGTTCCGGTTCCTGATTGATTTCGTCATAAAAAAAGCAAGCCCCCTGAAAGAGGGAATATCCCGGCTGAACGATCCCCTTGAAGAGCGCAGGCTTTCTTCGTCTCTGGATCAAAACATCGCCGTCATGAAGGAGTTGTTTTGCGACGTGGACGTTTTGCGCTACCGGGAAATTAAAAGCCGGGACGGCTCCCTTCGTTATTATCTCGTTTATTGCGACGGTATGGTTAATGTCCAGGTCATCAACGACAACATCGTAAAACCGCTGATGCTGTCTCAGGCCGGCCGGGAGAATTTTTCGATGGAGACGCTGCTGTCATGTGTGGTTCAGGTCAGTGAGTCAAAAACCACCGACAGTTTCAAAAGCATCATACAGGACGTCACTTACGGCGACACCGTATTGTTTGCCGAAGGCAGCGCCCAGGCCGCCATTCTCAATACCAAGCAATTTCTTTTGCGCTCCGTCGCCGAGCCGGACAATGAAAAAACCCTCAGCGGCCCCCGGGAGGGCTTTACCGAATCGCTGATGCAAAACGTATCGCAGATCAGGAAGCGGGCCCGGACCCAGGATCTGAAGATCAAAACCTTTTTCCTCGGGCGGCGCACCCAAACCACGGCCTGTCTGTGCTATTTCGACAGTCTGGTAAACAAAGACGTCCTTAAGGAGGTCTTCAGCCGGCTGGAGAAGATCGACATTGACGGCGTACTCGATACCAATTATATCAATGAGCTCATCCGGGATCAGCGTTATACTCCTTTTCGCAGCACGAATTATACCGAGCGGCCCGATGTGGTGATCGGCAAACTGCTGGAGGGCCGCATCGCGATTTTTCTGGACGGCACGCCGGCGGTGCTGACCGTTCCTTACCTATTCATCGAAAATTTCCAGAGCAACGAAGACTATTACCTGAACTATTACTATACCTCCTTTGCCCGGATCCTGCGGATTGCGGCCTTTTTTCTGACGGTAGCGGTGCCCGGGCTGTACATTGCCGTCGTGGGCTTCCACCAGGAGATGCTGCCTACCCCGCTATTGATCAGCCTGGCCGTTGAACGGCAGAAAGCGCCGCTGCCGGCGGCCTTTGAAGCTTTGGTTATGCTGCTGGCCTTCGACATTCTGCGGGAGACGGGTATTCGCATGCCCTCCAACGTCGGGCAGGCCCTGAGCATCGTGGGAGCGCTGGTCATCGGCCAGGCGGCTGTGGAAGCGGAGCTGGTGGCCGCGCCGATGATCATCGTTGTGGCGATAACGGGCATTACCAGCCTTTTGATCCCCAAGCTGAATACCCCCATTATTTTTTGGCGCCTGTTTCTGCTGCTTCTGGCCTCTTCCTTTGGCTTTTTCGGCCTGTCTATGGGTTTGTCGGCTTTGCTTATCTATATTAACGGCCTGACCTCCTTTGGCGTTGAACAGCTGACTCTGGACGGCAGCTTCCGGCCCCAGGCCGGCAAGGATCTATTGATCAGGGCTCCCTGGCAATTGATGCGCAGCCGGCCGGAAAGGCTGACCCGGGACAGGACGCGCCAATCCGGAGGTAAGTAAATGATCAGACGCTGCCTTTGTTTTCTGATATGCCTGCCGTTAGTATTTATGCTGTGCGGCTGCTGGAACTACCAGGGCTTGGATCAGATGGCCCTGGTCCTGGGGATCGCCGTAGATTTTGATCAGGAAGCCGATAAATACAGGGTTACCTATGAAGTTGCCGACCTGACCTCTCCGATAGAAAACGGGTTAAAAGGGAAGATCGTCGAGGCGGAAGGCAGCACGCTGTTCGACGCCGCCCGAAATGCTAAACGCAGGCTGGAGGACAAGCTTTATTTTGGCAGCTCAAACATCATTGTGGTCAGTCAGGGGATTGCCCGGGAAAGAGGTATTATGAGCGTGATCGAATGGTTTTTACGGGATGGGGAATGCCGTGAAACCATGTGCCTTTTGGTATCTCAGGAGGACAGCGCGGCGGCAATTCTGATGAGTGGCGAACAGGAGGGCGGCGCCGTATCCCTCCACGTGCATGATATCATTAAAGAAGATAATAAAGCCACTTCATCCACGTCGGACATCAGAATGTTCCAGGCCTATAATCAGCTGAAGGGAAAAGGCATATCTCTGACGCTGCCGGCCTTCCGCAAGGTGATGAACGATAAGGAGAAAATCTGCGAAGCCAATGGCATGGCCGTTTTTAAGGAAGATAAGCTTTTGGGATACTTAAGTCCTTATGAGTCAAAATACGTCCTGTTTATTCAGGATCACGTCCAGGGCGGTATCCTGACGCTGCCGGTGACCGGTAACCAGCGCGACGATGCTTCTCTGGAAATTTCCAATTCCAGAACCAAAAAGTCATATGTCCGGGAAGAGGGTCAAATCAAATTCAAGGTGGAAACGGACACCGCGGTGTTTTTGGCGGAAAGTCCGGCGGGCTTTGACACCGGCAGCCCGGAGCAGATCAAAAGGTTGGAAGAGCGGGCCTCACAAATGATTGAAGAGAATATCCAGGAGGTCATCAGGAAGGTGCAGGCCGATTATCATTCCGATATTTTCGGCTTCGGAGAGATGATTTACCGAAAGGATTATCAGCTGTGGCGGCAGCTGGAAGGCGATTGGGACGAGCTTTTTCCGACTGTCCAGGTGGAGGTTTCCTCCAGGGTACACCTCCTGAACAGCGTCTTTATTCGGTAGACAAGGGGGAAAAGTGCTGACTGTAATCGTTTTGTTTTTATTTTCGGCGGTCATGGTTATTGAATCCTTAACCGCCCGGAAAGGCGCCGGCCTGAAAAAGGCGGGGAAGCAGATAAAGATCATGTATTATTTTATGATGCTGGCCAGCTTTTGTATATTGCTCCTTTATAGCCTTGAGATTCCCGTTCCTTCGCCGGCCAAAGGGATCACGGGCTTACTGGACGCTGTGTTCAGACTTGTAAAGTAAGACGGGCTCCCTGATCTCTTTGCCTTATTTTCGAAAGGACAGTTCATGAGCAAAAAGTGTGTTACATTCAACCAGGCGCTGTTCAGCATGATCTTATTTAACTTTGGCAGCAGCGTTATCATAGGGATCAACACAAAAGTCGGTCAGGATACCTGGATTTCCGTGCTGCTGGCGATGCTGCTGGCAGTTCCCGGCCTTATGGTATACGCCCGGATAATTCGTCTGTTTCCCGAAAAAAACCTGTATGAGATTATCGACGAATTGCTTGGCAAAATTGGCGGTAAGATCGTGGCGGGCCTGCTTGTCTGGTATGCCGTCCATCTTTGCGCCTTGGTTTTACGCAATTTTTCGGAATTCATCAAGATTGCCGCCATGCCTGAAACGCCGCAGCTGCCGATCATGGCGGTGATGATTTTGATTACGGCCTACCTGGCCAGAGGCGGCATGCCGGCAATTGGCAAGTGGTCGGCCTTTGTTTTATTTCCCGTTTCGTTTATCGTGTTATTTACCGTGCTGTTGGCCATCCCGCAAATGGAGATCAGCCATTTTTTGCCTGTCTTCACTCATGAGCCGGCCGCCATCGCCGAAAGCGCCTTTCAGATATTTTCTTTTCCCTTTATGGAACCGGTTTTGTTTTTGTTCCTGGCCGGAGCTTTTCAAAAAAAGGACAATCCATATAAATTATATTTTTATACTCTGCTGATCACCGGCTTTTTGTTCCTTTTAATTTTTGCCAGAAATCTGTGCCTGCTGGGAGCTCCCATGATGGAGATCCAGTATTTCCCTTCCTATGTAGCGGCCCGGATCATCAGCATCGGGGATTTCCTGGCAAGAGTGGAAGGGTCGATCTCCATCAACTTCATCCTGGCGGGAATCACGAAAATCACGGTTTGCCTGCTGGCGGCCTCCCAGGGCTTAGCCGGGCTTTTTGGAGCGGAAGATCATAAGATTTTTATTATGCCGGTAAGCATGCTGGTTCTGGCCCTTTGCGCCATCGTCTATGACAATACAATGGAAATGTTCCTGTTTATCGATTACTATCCCTTTTATGCCTTGCCGTTTCAGGTGATTATCCCTCTGGCGATCTGGATCCTGGGGGAAATCCACAGGAAAATGGTGCAATGACAGGGATTTGACAATTCTGCGAAATGGTATTAATCTATTATATAATGAAAGAAAGAGGTGTGTGGATGACGGTCGTCCGATAAGGCAGTAATTTGTATCACAGAGGCGGGATTTTGACCTGCTGATTTTGTGTGCCCAAATGCCTTACGGAATGACGGAGAAGCGCCTGTTTATCACCTTCTTTTGTTTGTTTTGCAGCGCAGTGGGTAACTGCGCTTTTTTTGTTGTGCAAGGCTATTCGGCACGCATATACTTTGCGAAAGGATTGAACCATATTGGATATCAATTTAAAAAACTACGGACTGAACGAATGCTTCGAACAGGAGGCGGCCTTATATAATGGCCTGTTTATCGCCAGGGTTACCGAGCAACATCGTGAATTATACAAAGTAATGAGCGGATACGGAGAAACAGGAGCCAGCGTTTCGGGAAAATATGCTTACCAGGCTGGCGACCAAGCCGGCTTTCCCGCCGTTGGCGATTGGGTGATGATCGACCGGATGGACGGAAGCGCCGGCAACGCGATCATCCATCATGTCCTTCACCGCAAAAGCGTTTTATCGCGGCAGGCCGCCGGTGCGGAAAATACCGGGCAGGTCATTGCGGCCAATATTGACACGATCTTCATTTGCATGTCGCTCAATGCGGATTTTAATATCCGGCGAATCGAACGATATTTAACAATCGCCTGGGATAGTATGGCGACCCCGGTGATCGTTCTGACAAAATCCGATTTGTGTATTGATTTGCCGGCGAAGCTGGACCAAATTTCCTCGGTGAGCATGGGCGTTGATGTTATTTCCTGTTCTTCCGAAAATGGAGACGGGTACGAAGCGGTTAACACTTATGCCGGACCGGGAAAGACCATTGCCTTTGTCGGCTCATCGGGAGTTGGCAAGTCCACGCTGATTAACCGCCTTATGGGTCAGGACTTGCTGGCGACAAAAATGATACGGGAAGATGATGACAAAGGCAGACACACCACAACCCACCGCCAGCTGCTGCTCTTGCCAAACGGCGGTATTGTCATCGACACGCCCGGTATGCGGGAATTGCAGATTTATACGGGAAACCTGTCAAAAACCTTTGAGGATATTGAAAGAATCGCAACGCGGTGCAAATTTGGCGACTGTTCCCACGGAACAGAGCCGGGTTGTGCCATCAGAGAAGCAATCGAAAACGGAGCCCTGTCCGAAAAGCGGTTTGAGAGCTATCAGAAATTGCAGCGGGAAATATCTTACGCCGGGTTAAATTCCCGCCAGCTTGAAAATGAGAAAATCAACAGAATGTTTGGCGGCAAGGGTGAAATGAAACGGGTAAAGAAATATTCTGAAAACAAGAACGGCAGCAGCCGGCCGCACTCACAGACTTTTTGATCTGTGAGTGCGGTTTCGTTTATCCTTGGCAAATGTTCCCTCTTGGGCGCGGTTATTCAGCAGTCCGATAAGTCCGAGAAAAAGCTGCGCATCCGGAAGAAAGGCAGCTAATGTTTCAGAATACCCACAAAGCCATAATTGATATGGGCTTATGGGAAAGGGCACAATGCCGCCGGAAAGGCAGGGGTTTAATTTATATCCATACAATTTCTATATATTTTATTGGTATAATAGCCTCAGCAACGGTAAGGAGGCGGAGTCTTTCGGTATGGCATCAGGACTGAAAACAAAAAAGCTGTTGATCGGCGGAATGACCTGTATTCACTGTCAGGACAAAATTCAAAAGAAATTGCTGAGCACCGCGGGAATTCAAAAAGCCGAAGTAAGCTACAGTGCCGGGACAGCGGTGATCACCTATGATACGGATCTGATCTCCCTCAAAGAGGTGATCTCGGTGATTCAAAAGCTGGACTATGAGGTGCTGGCCGACAGGCGGCAGACCGCGGATTCAAAGCGGACGGCCGGAATATTGATCATGATTTTGGCTTTATTTCTGCTGCTGCGGCAATCTGGCTTAAGCGGTATTTTTAACGCTTTCCCTACGGCCGAAACCAAAATGGGGTACGGCATGCTGTTTTTGATCGGCCTTGCTACTTCGGTTCACTGTCTGGCGATGTGCGGGGGCATCAACCTTTCCCAATGCATTCCCCGGGCGGCGGAAGATCTCCCGCAAGGCCCGCTGAAGGTTTTGCGGCCAAGCTTTTTGTACAATCTGGGCAGGGTGATTTCTTATACCGCGGTGGGCGGAATTGTGGGCGCCCTTGGATCGGTAGTCGCTTTTTCCGGCAGCTTCCGGGGCGTTGTCCAGATCTTGGCGGGCGTTTTTATGGCGATCATGGGACTCAACATGCTGGGCCTGTTTCCGGCACTGCGAAGGCTGAATCCCCATATCCCGAAAGCCATCGCGCAAAAGGTCGATCAGCGAAGGGGACGCAGCAACAGCCCCTTTTATGTAGGCCTGCTGAACGGACTGATGCCCTGCGGCCCTTTGCAGGCCATGCAGCTTTACGCCCTTTCTGCCGGCAGTCCGCTAAAAGGCGCGCTGTCCATGCTGATTTTCAGCCTGGGCACTGTTCCTTTGATGTTTGGTTTGGGAGCTTTCAGTTCCGTTTTGAGTAAGCGGTTCACCAAGAAGGTCATGGCGTCGGGGGCCGTGCTGGTGGCGGTGCTTGGCCTGTCCATGTTTTCCCAGGGCCTCAGTCTGTCGGGCCTTGCCCTGCCGTCCTTTGCTTTCGGTTCGGCGGAGGATTCCGGAGACCGGCCGGGGATTGTCGTAGAAGATGGAGTTCAGATCGTAAACAGTACCCTTTCTTCAAGGCGTTATCCGGTAATTACCGTAGAGGCCGGTAAGCCGGTAAAATGGATCATTGACGCTCCCAAGGGCAGCATCAATGGCTGCAACAACAGGATAATCATCCGGGAATACGGGATCGAGCACCGGTTTACGGAAGGAGAGAACGTCATTGAATTTCTCCCTGCCGAAACGGGCACCTTCCCTTATAGCTGCTGGATGGGGATGATCCGTAGTTCCATTACCGTTGTGGAAGCCGGAGCAGAAATAGCCGCCGCCAATACGCCGAAAAAGCCGGTGCCGGCCAACTTTACGATACCCACAGATAAACTGGCTGTTGCGGCGCCGGTTTCCCGGCAGGAGGGCAATTACCAGCAGGTGGCTATCGAACTGACGGACGACGGGTTTGACCCTGCCGTTGTGGTGGTGCAGGCCGGTCTGGAAACAGAGTGGATAATCAATAATCACTCTTCTCTTAATGCGAACTCTATTCTTCTTGTGCCCGCCTATAATACCCAGCTTTTTCTGGAACCATCAGAAAATCCTCTGTATTTGTATCCTGCGGAAAGCTTTGATTTTTCCAACGGAAACAGTACCTTTTTTGGCTATGTGAAGGTGGTGGAGGATGTGGGACGAATTGACGCGGACCAAATCAAGGAGGAAGCCGGGAATCATCAGCCCCTGATCTGGCCTCCGGAAACCTTTGATTCAGGCGGAGAAAGCCCGTCTTGCTGCAATTGAACAAAAAGCTTGGGAGGAGATACGCACATGGAATTTTTATTGAGCCACTGGCACTGCATATTGCCTGTTATGGGACTTATCGTGGCGGCGGTGCTGATGCGGGAAAAACCGAGACAGAGCGATGAACCCGAGGAACGTTAGCTTCAGCCGCTTATCTTAAATAATCAGGCGGCAAAGGATAATCCCGTTCATCGGTACGATAAATTTCAGCAGCGAGGTGAAATCAATGGAAAATCAGGTATTAAGTATCCGGGGCATGACCTGCGCGGCCTGCGCCCAAAGAGTCGAAAAAACTGTCCGTAAGCTGGAAGGGGTGAAGGAAGCCTCGGTAAATCTGGCCAGCGAGAAGCTGTTTGTGGAATATGATGAAAGCCTTCCGCTTACCGCGATCAAAGAGGCCGTAACCAAAATCGGCTATCAGGTGGCGGAAAGAACGGAGAGCAGCAATATTATTATTCCTGTCCAGGGCATGACCTGCGCGGCCTGCGCTCAGCGGGTGGAAAAGGCCCTTGCCAAAATAGAAGGGGTATCCGGCGCCTCGGTGAATTTCGCCACCGAGAAGGCCGCGGTTTCCTACGACCCCCGGCGGGTCCGGGCCTCGGCCCTCCGGGAAGCGATTGAAAAAGCCGGTTATAAAGCCTTGGAAGCTTCCAAGACCAATACCGTGGATGAGGACCGGGAACGGAAGCAGAAAGAGATCCGGACTCTGTGGAGGAAGTTTACTCTGTCGGCCGTCTTTTCCTTGCCCCTTCTCTATATTGCCATGGCGCCCATGATCAGGTGGGTCCGTCTGCCTTTTCCCGGTTGGCTTGATCCCATGGGCTATCCCCTGGTCTATGCTTTGCTGGAACTGCTGCTGGTGATTCCGGTGGTTTGCGTAGGATACAGGTTTTATACCGTGGGCTTTAAATCCCTGCTTCAGAAAAGCCCGAATATGGATTCGCTGATCG